>JAQUYC010000020.1 GCA_028692105.1 Eubacteriales bacterium
AATTAAACAGAATTGCTACCGTCAATTAAGACTTGTTAATAATATGCTTGATATGTCAAAAATTGATGCGGGTTTTTACAAGCCGAATTTAGAGAATTGTAATATTATAAGTGTTGTAGAGAATACTATTTTATCTGTATCCGAATATATAAATACAAAATGCATTGAATTAATCTTTAATACCGAGGTTGAGGAGTAAATTATATCCTGTGATCCGGAGAAAATTGAAAGGGTAATACTTAATCTGCTTTCTAATTCAATAAAATATACAAAACCAGGCGGTAGTGTGATAATTCATATGTATAACACACAAGAAAACGTTGTTATTTCAGTAAGAGATACAGGGTGCGGGATCCCAAATGATAAGATAGAATGTATTTTTGACCGATTTAGTCAAATAGAAGGGTCACTAACACAAGAACATGAAGGCAGCGGAATTGGATTATCAATTGTAAAAGCGCTTGTAGAGATGCATGGCGGCAAAATATCTGCGCTAAGTGAACATAACAAAGGAACAGAGTTCATCATCGAACTCCCATTAAAAATTCTATCTGAAGAAGAAGCAGCATCAAAAAGATTTGAATCCCGGCTTCAGGATAGAATTCAGAGAATACAAATTGAGTTTTCGGACATATATTCCTTAAATCAGAGAGACTCAGTTTATCACTCTTAAATAATATTATAAAATTATTAGTCTGCTTCAGTTTCAGATGAGGCATCAGGGTTATCCAATAAGGTTGACTCACTTTTGTCAAATGCATCACTTAGGATAACAATGTCTACCTTTCGATTGCGAGCTCTATTTTCAGAAGATGTATTAGGGACGCTGGGGCGGTACTCACCATATCCAACCGCACTGATTTTATCCGGTGATACATTGCTTTCTTCTATGAAAAGTTTCAATACTTGTGTAGCCCGGGAAACGGAAAGCTCCCAATTACTTGGAAATTGGGGAGTATTCATAGGTACATCATCAGTATTCCCCTCTACTCTGATATAATTGTGCACGTCGTTGGCGATTTGACCGATTGCGATAAGAGTGGGGATTGCCTCCTGTCTGATTTGTATGCTCCCCGGGTCAAAAAGAACGGTGTTCATCACACCTACAACTACTCCTCGTTCCTGTACACTGACTGATACTTTATCCTGAAGATTCTTTTCCCTGATCAACTTTGTGATCTCTTCAGCTGCTGCTATCAATTTGGGATCGATTTTATCAGCCAGACCGTCCGCCAATTCCTGTGTAACATCGATACCGCTACCGCTGGATGTGCCTCCGCTGCCGGTACCTCCCGGTCCACTGGGGTTTAATGCCCCTGCCAATGACTCGGAAAGAACTTGATACTTTTGGGCATCTACATTACTCATGGCATACATGACGACAAAGAAGATCATGAGAAGGGTAATAAAGTCTGCATACGACAAAAGCCAGCGTTCCGTATTATCATGCTCTGCATTATTCTTTTTCCTGCGAGCCATATTTTTATCCCTTCTTTGTTTTTACTTTAGCTTTCTTTACATTATCACCGGATCCTTGACCAAGCAATTGGGCTTCTGAGAGGAAACTTGAAAGCTTTTCTTCCATATAATTAGTATTGACACCTTCCTGAATCAGCAGCAAACCTTCAATTATCATTGTTTTGTACAAAATCTCCATCCTGTTTTTTTCTTTGAGTTTACTTCCAATGGGCAGAAAGAGAAGATTGGCAAAACTAAGACCGTAAAGTGTTGCAGTAAATGCTCCGGCAATCTTTGGGCCCAAGGTCTCCGGCTCATCCAGATTGCTTAAAACATGAATAAGTCCCAAAACAGTACCAATTATACCTAAGGTAGGAGAGTAGCCGCCGGCTGAATCAAATATCTTGCTTCTTGCTTTATGCCTGTCTTCAATTACATCAAGGGTAAGCTCTAAGGCCTCCCGAGTGTACGCCGGAGAAGTACCGTCAACTATTAAACGCATTCCTTTTCTCATAAGGCTGTCCGGTTCCTGATCAATTTGGCTTTCAAGGCTAAGCAGACCGCTTTGACGAACCTGAACGCACATGGCTTTCATTCTTTCCATTAATTCGCGATAGTCATACTTCTTATCAGTGATTAAGACCTTGATAATCTTTGGGAGTTCCTTCAGTTCACTCATTGGGAAAGAGACCCCAACAGCACCGATTGTGCCTCCTAAAACGATCAGTAAACTGGTTGGAGCAAGAAGAGCTATAGCATGTCCACCCTCAAGAAGAAATCCGACTACTACAGCGGTAAAGCCAAAAACCATAAAAATAATTAAGAATATATCCATTTAATATCTCCTATTTATCTTACGATGAAATTCCGTCAGCGGCTCAATAGAGCCGGACAGAATATGAAAGTATATCTAAAGCTCAGGCACATCAAAAATAATAATGTCTTCACCAATTTTTCGGATTGCATTCCAGGGCAATTGAAGATAGTCCTTGTTGCCCCAAAAGTTGAACCTGCCGCTTATATCCGGAAGCAGAATGGCTTTTATTACTCCTTTTTGTTCATCAAATAGAAGCTCGGCATCAGCAAGCTGGCCGTGACGGCTTCCATTTGCAAGATTTACAATTTCCTTGTCTCCAAGATCACTAAGTCTCATTTTAGTCACACCTCTCATAAGACGCTGAAAGTCAGCAGTTGAAAATTTATGCCGGTAATAGATTGATACATTCTATATTTATATATCGACAGTTTTTCGTTTCAATTTATACTTTTCGTTAATTCTCCTTCCTAATAAAAAAATATATTTTGGAAAAACTAAATTTATTACAAGGAAAGGAAATGAATATGGAAATAAAGAATAAAATTAATAGAAACAGTGAAGCAATGGATGAAAACAAAGGAATTGAGCCCGATAGTAAAGAACAGGACACTAAGCAGAATATCGACAATTACGGAGTAATCGCAAATTCGTTCGATTTCCGGAGCAACGTCCAGTATCTTACGATTATCGGAAGTATTGAAGGACATAATGTATTGCCTCCGGATAATAAGACAACGAAATATGAAAATATAATACCTCAACTTGTTGCAATAGAGGAAAACCCGAATATCAAAGGGCTGCTGACAATTTTGAACACTGTCGGCGGAGATGTGGAAGCCGGTCTGGCTTTATCAGAATTGATAACTACTCTATCAAAGCCGACAGTTTCTTTGGTTTTGGGAGGAGGGCACAGCATCGGAATTCCTCTTGCAACAGCCAGTAATTATTCATTTATTGCGGAAAGCGCTACAATGACGCTTCACCCTATCAGGATGACCGGGCTGGTTATAGGGGCAGAGCCAACATTTGAATATTTCCGTAAAATGCAGGAGAGGGTGGTTGATTTCATAGTTAGGACCTCAAGTGTTGACAGAAGTCATCTTGTAAAGCTTATGAATGCGACAGAAAATATGGCGGCTGATATAGGAACTATACTGATAGGGCACGAGGCAGTCGAAATCGGGTTGATTAACGAGGTCGGAGGGCTTGATAAGGCACTTGCAAAATTAAAAAGCATGATAGAACAAAAACAGTAATGTCGAAACATGTCGAACAATAACAATTGTAAATATATGGTTGAGATGATAATATATGAAATAAGTTAAAAAGATACAATAATGCAATAATGAGGAAATATTATGGGAGTTACCAAGATCTTACTTTGCGAAAAGGATAAGGGGTATGGCAATGCGCTAACAGCAGCCATCTCCGATTTACATAATGATTTTGAGGTTACTGTTATTGATATAAACAAATATTGTACGGCTGAAGAAGAGTATAAAGCTTATCTTAATATCTTTGATCTGATATTGATCGGTGGTTATTCACCGGGACAACTGAAAGGGTTAAATTTAGATAAAAACAAACTTGTATTATTGGCAGAAGATCCAGTAGAGAGCCTTGTAAGTCAATCAATGAATGAGAAAAAGGAGTGCTGGTATCTTTATAAATATTTAAGGATCAGTGAATTGGCTGCGGATCTCAATTTTATTTCGACAATGCTTACGGGGAAAAAGAGTTATATAAGAAACAATATTATTCCAAATATTATTGGGTTTTACAGCGCAGGCGGTGGAGCGGGAAAGACAATCAGCGCAATTGCCACAGCACGAGAACTGTCCAGATATCATGATATGAGGGTATTATATTTAAGTTTTGAAGAGATCAATGCGACTGAGTTATTTATAAAATTTAACCCTATGAATCGATCAATCGGAGACTATCTTTATTATCTATTTGAAAAACAGGATAACAACTTATGCAGCAGACTGGAGGCATTTACTTCAATAGATGAATATCGAGTTGAAACACTTTATACCTCGAGCGGTCTGAACGATCTTCGATTTCTTGAATGTGAAGAACTATCCTGCTTTTTAAAAACTATTTCAGACAGCAGCCGCTATGATTATCTTATATTTGATTTAGACAGTGACTTGTCACAAAAGACTCTGTTTATATTAGAGCAATGCAGCAAAATCATACTGGTAGAGGATGAAAGTCCGGTTTCTCATTATAAGAATCAAAAATTTATTACATACATTGAAAAATTCAGTTTAATAAGATCTTTTGAAGAAATGATAATAGTTGTTAAAAAAAGGTCGGAATACGATACGGAGACAGATTATCAAGAAGATAAAAGCAGCAGCAAATTCAAACGGATTTATATCGAAGATGACGGTAACAGCATCAGCCATGTCGAAAACCATATTGAAATAAATATAAATAATGCATTCGGAGTAGGTATAAAGAAAATAGCAGATGAGCTGCTGATACCGGAAAAAGTTCGAAAATAATTAAGCATATAACGGTATTAGGCAGTTCCGTCTCGATTAAGAAGAGGGGGTAAGCATGAAGGGCGAGATCTGTTCCGTAAAAGAAATTACCGAAGGAGTCAGAGCAGTAATCAACAGTAAGCAGGAACAGCTCACGGATGCCGAAGTGTTGTCATTAATTGAAGATTATGTCCTGCAGGATCAATCAACGGAAAGTTATTCATTCAGAAAAAAAGGGGAGATAATCTCAGGTATTTTTAATTCAACAAGGAAGGACCTGGACCTGCTTCAACCATATGCAGACGATAAAGAAGTCAGTGAGATCATGGTAAACGGTATTAACAATATCTTTATTGAAAGAAATGGGAAAATAGAAAAGGTGAACGTCAGATTCGAGTCCACAGAAGATCTTGAAGAAATTATACGAAGAATTGCGGCAAAGGTACATCGTGAAGTTAATGAACTCAATCCTATAGTAGACGCACGGCTCGATGATGGATCAAGAGTCAATGCTGTTTATAAAAACATTGCTTTAAACGGACCAATATTGACAATCAGACGATTTCCCGAAAACAGGATCATGATGGAGGATCTTCTTGAAAGAGGTACAATAACGCCGGAAGCGTCACAATTGTTAAAAACTCTTGTCAGATGCGGGTACAACATATTTATTTCCGGCGGAACCAGCTCAGGGAAAACCACTTTTTTAAATGTGCTTTCGGAATTTATCCCAAAAGATGAGAGAGTAATAGTAATTGAAGACTCTTCAGAGCTTCAGATATCCGGTATCGAGAATCTTGTCAGGCTTGAATGTAAAAATGCTAATGCACAGGGAAGGGGAGAAATCAGCATGAGGCAGCTTATAAAGGCATCACTGCGAATGAGGCCAAACCGCATTATTGTCGGTGAGGTACGCGGTGCAGAAGTGCTTGATATGATACAGGCCATGAATACAGGTCATGATGGGTCGTTGTCAACAGGCCATGGAAATTCGCCGGAAGGAATGATGGCGAGAATTGAAGCAATGTTTCTTCAGGCAGCAGATTTCCCTGTAGATGCTATACGAAGTCAGATTGCTGAAGCAATCGACATCATTGTGCATTTGGGCAAGCTGCCTGATCAAAGCAGGAAAGTACTGGAAATCTCAGAAATTGCAGGATATAACAACGGCAAAATATATATGAACCCGTTGTTTCAATATAAAGGCAATTCATGTTTTAGTAGCAGCGGAGGGAAACAGAAAGGGCAATTGGAAGCAACAGGTAATAAATTAATAAACATATTAAAATTAGAACGAAACGGAATTTACATATGAATAGCCCCTCTATACCTGTAAACTATTGTGTTTATGAACTGAATAAGAAAGAAAGAAATAGATTCTTAATTCTGTGCATTTCGGGGCTATTTGCGGCTGCATTTCTGTTTTATCATAATTTTCTTTTATCCGTATTATTTTCCTTCCTTGCGTGGCCCTGCTATAACTTATATCGTGATAGCCTTGCAGAGAAAAGAAGAAGAATGTTAACTGAACAATTCCGCGACGTACTCTATTCCGTTTCTGTTTCTGTAGCTGTCGGTAGACAGATGACAGAAGCTCTGTATGAAGCAGAGAAAAACATGAGATTAATTTATAAAGAAGATGCTCTCATTGTTATGGAACTGTCAGAAATAGTAAAACGACTTTGCGTATACAGAGAAGCCGAAGAAGATGTCCTAAGAGATTTTGCTTCAAGAGCAAGCATTGAAGATATAACAGGTTTTGTGGACATCTACCTTACATGCAGGGAAACCGGCGGGGATTTTATCAACGTATTAAATAAAGCTTCAGAAATGATATTGGATAAGACTGCAATTGAAAAGGAAATTAATACGATTACTGCACAAAAACGATTTGAAATCAGAATACTATCTGCCATTCCATTTGCGATCATATTATTATTACATATATTGTCCCCCGGGTATCTCACCGTAATGTACGACTGTATTCAAGGCCGATTACTGATGACAGCAGCACTTATGGGAATAGGGCTTTCTTATCTTTGGAGTATGAAATTGATTAAAATTGAAGTTTAGTGATATTACCCGGAGAAAATGATGATGCGATTTAATTTATTTGATAGGTTTTATAAAGCTTCGGAAAAAATTATGTTGTTGCTTCCGGATAGGATTACCGGCAGCAGCGATATCATGCTGCAAAAATACAAAAAGATATACGGATCAAAAGACAGCAGCCTGCAGATAAAGAAAAATAAAATATACAACATGGAAGCATATATTATTATTTGCATTTTATTTACCTTGACCGTTCTAAGTCTAATAACTGGCCAATTTGCTGAACAAAAAGAAATCAACCGTATTGAGAGACCTGCCTATGGTGAAGATGAGAACTTAGTACCGGTTGAAGTCAGGATGTCATACAAGAATTATGAGATAGTAAGAGATATAGCGATCAAAGTCAAACAGAGTGAAGCCACTGAGGAAGAAAAGCGTGAGATCCTTGAGATATACAGTAAAAATCTCGAAAATATCATTCTGGGGAATAATGAAGATTTAAAAAAGATATCCGGATCCTTGAATCTTCCTGACTGGGATATGAATACCGGGATAAGCATAGTCTGGAACAGTAGCTCCCCCGATATCATCAACCATAAAGGCGAGGTGGATTTAATAAACGCTGAAAATAACAATAATATTGAATTACAGGCAATTATGACACTTGATGATATAAGCATTATTAAAACATTTAATTTAATAATGGACAGGGATGCCTCTGAAGCTGATTATAAACAAACATTGCATAACAGATTAAAGGATACGGTTGAGCAAGTATCGGACAGGAATAAGGGCAGGTTTTTGTCTCTACCGAAAGAGTTGGATGGCGGAATCGAGATCGGATGGTTCAGCGGAGAAAAAACTGATATAAAATTACCGTTTCTTTTTCTCTTTATCGGTATCTTAATCGTATATTATAATCGGTACGATCGTGTTAACAGAGAACTGAAGGAATCGGAGGAGTCAATAGTAAGAGATTTGCCGGAATTTATAAACAAGCTAATTTTGCTTTTAAATGCAGGCATGGTGGTGAGTTCAGCTTTTAAAAGAATCGCCGCAGATTATGAATTATCTCTTGTAGTGAAAGACTCATCGGCTCATGGAAAAAGGAGAGTAATTTATAAAGAATTATGCGATATAGAGAAAAAAGCAAACCAAACAAATCTTTCGCCGATCAGAGAGCTGCAAGAATTTTCACAGAAGAGCGGTGTCAGGGATTTTATAAGGATGACCGCATTAATTTCAGACAATTGGAATAAAGGAAGCCTGCTTGCTGAAAAGTTAGAAGGAGAAAGTAACCTATTGTGGCTGAGCAGAAAGAAAAGAGCGGAGGAGAAAGGGAAAATCGCAGAGACTAAATTAACTTTTCCATTAATGATATTACTAATTGTGTTGATAATGGTTACGGTTGCACCGGCATTAATGGAGATGTAAGAAAAATCGAATGAGGGAGAAAAAGATGAAGATGATTAGCAACAATAAAAAGGGTATGGAGATGGTTCAAGTTGCAATACTTGTTGCAATTTCTGTCGGATTGGGATTGATTTTCAAAGAGAAAATCGGTGAGTTTGTAAATATGACTTTTGAGAATCTTATGAACAGCGGTTTTTGAAATGAGAATACATAATAAGAAAGGTAGTGCTATCGTAGAAGCAACTATGATATTCCCACTGGTAATCACCGCTGTCATTGCAGTATTATACATTATCGTAGGATTATACTTATCACTGTCTCTTCAATCATCTCTGCACATTGCTATCAGGAACGAATGCGGTGAGCTTTCAGAGACAGTCTATCGAATGGAAGAGTATAAAGAATACGCGTACCAAAAAGATAAATTAGGACTTAGGCAGATTATATTAATAGATGAAACGCAGGAATACCGAATCAGGGGTTTGTTTGCGGACAAAGTTGTAAGAGAGGAAAAGGGAAGAGGTTATGTAATTGATGAGGCAGAGCTCATACGTATGCTTTGTTTAGCCAAAGAGGCATTCAAGTGATATTGTTTATTTGTTCGAAAAGAGGAAGCACATCTGTATTCCTGATGGTGATATTGGCAGGTATCCTGTTAGTAACCAGTCTGTTTATCCATGAAGCAGCCAAGATAGCAGGCGGAAGCTATACCGATGCTGTGCTGGAATTGTCAGGGCGTTCGATTCTATCTGAATATGACCTTCCGCTGCTCGAACAATATGGAATTTTTGCTTTTCGCGCCGAAAAAATCCAGGTGGAAGATAAACTCAGACATTATGCGGATTACAGCTTTCAGAATAATTACCTAAAAGAAATGACAAGAATTAAAAGATATCTGGATCCCCTAAAACTTGATATAGATTCAATACAGGCAGATCTCAAGGGCTATTCGATAACAAACACGGAACTCTTTGAAAAACAAGTTGTTGAATACATGAAAACAGGTATAATAAAAAATTTGCCGGATGGTAATAAAAATATAGCAGCAAAAGAACTCAATATTGAATTAAAGAATCAGCAGGTCATCAACAGTCTTCCGTCAAACGGTTACAGTAAGAAATCACTGGATATAACACAGCTGATAGCAGAAGGTATTCCAAGTATTCAAGAGATAAGAAATTCAGGGTCAAAAAACTTCTTAATCAATGAGTATATCATGTGTAATTTTTTTAATAACAGAAAAGGAAAAGAAATAAGAGATACCTTTTTTATAAATGAAGTTGAATACATACTAAATGGAGGCCTTAATGATCAGAATAATTATAAGGATGTGAGGAGAGATTTGATTCTCATGAGGATTGGGCTTAACAGTCTGCATATCTTCGGAGATTCAATAAAAAGAAACGAAGTAACAGCGTTAGCATCCATAATTACACCGGGACCGGGTATGCTCGTCACTGAAGCGCTGATCACGGCTGCATGGGCTGCCGCTGAAGCGGAAAACGACATCAGAAGGCTGGAGGACGGTAAGGAAGTTGCTTTGATAAAGGCAAGGGACCAGTGGGCTCTCGATTTAAAAAGAGCAGTGAAATACAATAAAAAAACCCCTAACGATATTAAGCCAAAGAAAAATAACGGTGGTTATACGGAGCCTGCGGTAAACAACGGCAACGATTATGAAGATTATCTCAGAATTCTGCTATTTCTTGAAAATCGCGAGATCAAACTGTTAAGGTGTATGGATCTCATTCAATTAAATATGAAAGGCACCTATCGTAAAGACTTTGATTTAAAGGAGTACTATGGGGGTTTTCAATTTGAAGCTGTCGTTCAGAATAAAAAATATTCTTATATTCAAAAATACTAAAAAAGGATTTCTTACTGTCGAGGCGGCTATTTTTCTGCCGATATTCATAATTGGCGTATTAACTTTAGCTTATCTTATTAAATTTATATCGATAGAGGAGTCCGTATTTCATTCCTTTACAGATGAGGCCAGAGTATTAAGTTCTGAAGCCCGCCTGTATGTAAGTGCCCCGTTATTTGAATCAAGATTAAAAAGCAGATTATATGAGGAAAACGGAGATAACATAAAAGGGCTTGATTTAGATAACTTTCAATACTTATATGCTTTCGGAGTTCCGGGGATGATCTCAATGGATCTGAATTATCAGGTAGATATAAAGCTTCCGATCCCGTTCCGCGAAAGTTTACCGGTTTCAGAATCATTGTTGTTCAGAGGGTTTGTCGGAACAAAGGATTTCTGTGATCCAATGCCTTTTGAAGAAATGGAAAAGCAGAAACCTTCACATCCGGTGTGGGTTTTCCCAAGGTCAGGGGGAAGATATCATACTGAAACCTGTACATATGTTTCATCCGAGCCAAGGCAAATAATCCTGTCTGACAAGATCAGAAGAAGATATGAATCGTGCAGTTTGTGCAAGCCATCCGGATTGTCAAATGGTAATATTGTATATTGTTTTATAGAATGGGGTAAGGCATATCATATAGGAAGCTGTCCGTCGGTTGACAAATATGTGATATCTATGGAAAAAGAAGAAGCCGCTAAAAGAGGTTATACCGCATGCACTAAATGTGGAGGCATTTAAATGGAGTTATATAATAATATTAAGCAATCTGATGAAAAAGTAATACATATAGTTTCAACTGAAGGACAAATAATAGAGATGGCAGGAAAAAGGAAGTTCTGTATCCAATTTAACGATACCGATATACAGGAATATGAAAAGAAAATACTTAGCGAAAGCGGTTGTTCAAATGTGCTTTCAATGAATTTTTTGACAACTGATAGAACCACTAAAGCCTGGTATGATTATACTGGCTATTTGCAGTTGAAGGAGTATATAAGAAAAGCTTCATGCATTGATTTCGAGAGAGAGTATCAGAATCAGGTCCATGATGCACTAAATATATTGTCTAAAATACTGCAATGCATAAAAGATTTAGAAGATTATTTGATTTTGTACGACAGGATTTCTGTCAATCCGGATACGATATTTATTAATCAACATAATGGTTCCATAGCGCTTGCCTTTTATCCGAACGATATGACACAGCTTACCTTCCGCGAAAGACTAATATCTACGATGAATACGATAAGTGAATGGTACAAAAACACTGAAGCAGATCAATGCATAATAAAATTTCAAAATGTTATCTTTGAGAAGAATCTGGGACTCGATGGAATGATCAGTACTTTAGGTATGATACAGAGGGATATGAGTTATATCTACTGTAATTCAAACTATTTACGCAAACCGGTAATAGCTGAGGACACGAATACATCAGCTGCGAAAAGTATGAAATCGAAAAGAGCATTGCTAAAACCAGTTTTTATTCAGGTGTTATTCATATTGCTGCTCGCATGCGCTAATTTTTTCGAATTGTTGAAAGGAAGCGAATTAGCCGGTTTGGCAGTCATTTTCACCGGTATCGATTTATGGATTATGAAACATATGAAATATCTAAAAACTTCAAAAGAGACGTAAATTAAAAGCCGGACAATATGTCCGGCTTGTTCTCGATGTATGGTGAGATATTATTGCAGCTTATCTATCGTTTCTGAACTGTCTTCTTTCATTCTTCTTCTTGTCTCTGCATTCCTTACATCTTTTTGGTTCGTTGTCAAAACCTTTCTCCTTGTAGAATTCCTGTTCACCTACTGTGAAAACGAAATCCTTTCCGCAATCCTGACATACGAGTGTTCTGTCTTCCATTGATTTTCCTCCAGATTTTTTTAAAGAAATAATTTTAATATTTAAAATAGATGGAGACGATTTCCAAAAAGATGATCGACCATTGAATATTTTAAATATCTCAATACATATTATATAAGCATTTCAATCAACTGTCCACCAATTTTTTGAAAAAACAGATTATTTGTTTAAAAAACATCTATAAAATATATGCATTTATATCTTTTATTTGATGAAGATATAAAGTATAATAAATTAATTGTATTTACTTTGTAATAGGAGGAAATCATGATGAGAGTATTTCTGGAAAACTGGAATTATAAAAAGCATGCGGTGGCTGTAAGTGCTTTTTATATGGGAATTTTAACAATAGGAAATGCTTTTTTTGGAAGAAAAGTTTCAACAGATGAAAAATCTCTGAACCCAATCAATGTAAGTAAACAGATGACGAAAAAACAATTGATATTTAACGGAATGCTTGCAGGCTTCTACAGTATAGATATGAGCCTCACTTATTGTGTACTAAAGCATTTGAAAAAACAGTATAAGTAGTTGTTATTGACATAGAAAAGAATCAAGTCAAATACAACAGCACATTTGTGCTGTTTTTTGTCAAGATCTAAACAGTTTTCAAAGGACAATCCATGCTTGGATATGTAAAACCGGACAAGCCGGAATTAAAAATAAAAGAATATGAGATTTACAGCGGATATTACTGCGGAATATGCAAATCCATTGCTCGTAGATACGGACAGATACCAAGAATAGTATTAAACTACGATTCGGTATTTCTGGCAATTATGATAGCGGGAATCCAACCGTCTAAGGAACATATAAAAACTGAAAGATGTTTAATCCATCCTTTAAAAAAAAGAACAATAATCTATGATAGTCACGAGATAGATTATGCGGCAGATATCCTCCTGCTGCTTGCATATTACAAATTAAAGGATGATTGTTTGGATGATAAAAGTAAAAAGGCAGCGATTGGCGCTATTTTACTCAAAGGGACCTTTAAAAGGCTCACAGGTACAATACCCGAAAAGTGTGATTATGTAAGGGATCAGCTCAATAATTTAGCTTTGCTTGAAGAAGCAAAATGCCCCTCTATTGATCGTTCTGCAGAGCCGTTTGCAAAGTTGACTGAAGAAGTATTTGATTATCCAGGATTAGGCTTATCAAAAGAAAAAGAAAACCCGAAAGACCGCCTTGAACTGCCACCTATCTTCCGAAGAATAGGATATCATATTGGGAAATGGATCTATTTAATTGATGCCTATGACGATATTGATGAAAACTTGAAAAACAGTTCCTTCAACCCGTTGATATTGCAATTTGAATATAATGCAGATAACGAAACCGTTAATGAATTTAAGGAAAGGATTCGTGAAAGGGTAGAAAGAAACCTTATACTATATCTTGCAGAGATTGCTAAATGCTGCGGCCAATTAAATTTTGAAAAAAACAGGGGTCTGATTGAAAATATATTATACTTGGGACTGATGCGTAAAACTGAAGAAGTACTGAAGAAAGGAACGAAGAATAATGCAGAATCCATATGAGATACTTGGAATAAAAGAAGGAGCCAGTCAGCAGGAAATCAAGGATGCTTACAGAGAACAGGTAAAAAAATATCATCCGGACAGACATCAGGACAATCCCTTATATGAACTTGCAGAGGAAAAACTTCAGGAGATAAATGAGGCATATGAATACCTGACGAAAAACAGCGGCAAGAAAGGTTATGGAAATTTCTCTAATAACAGAAGCGGCGGATCACAGGGCCGGAACCCGGAGTTTAATGAAATAAGACGAATGATAGATCGCGGTAACTTAATGGGAGCTGAAGCTGCTCTTTCCAAGGTAAGTACCAGAAGTGCAGAATGGTTTTTCCTGAACGGCATGCTGTCTCTTAGAAAGGGATGGTATGACGAAGCAATGAGCAATGTTCAGACGGCATTATCTATGGATCCGTCAAATATAGAATATCGCAACGCGATGAATAGTATAATGTCAACAGGAAGCGGGTACAGAACAACAGCATACGGCAGAGGTTATACAAGCAATGATGAGTTATGCAAATTGATGCAATGTTACTGCTGCGCCGATGCGTTATGTGATTGTATCTGATAGCAAATAAATCAAAGGGGGAGTAGCAATTATATGAATCAGACTAAGGCGAGAACAGCTGCAACCGGGGGTGTCCTGCTTGCCCTATCTCTCGTCACCCTATATGGTGCGACCTTTATTCCGGGCATAGAATTAACACTTTATGCGATCAGTTCTTTTTATATAGCATTTGTAATAATCGAGATTTCTGTTAGCGCAGGATTTCTTTTCTATATTGCTTCTGTGCTGCTCGCCTTTATACTTATTCCGGATAAAATCGGTCTGATTCCTTATGCATTGTTTTTTGGTTTATATGGTATAATCAAACTGCTAATAGAAAGATTAAAAAAACTTCCTCAGCCAATAGAGATACTTATAAAGTTGATATTCTGTAATACAATGCTAATTTTGGGCTTTCATCTCTTCGGAGAATTATTCCTGGGAAATATCCAGGTGCCTGATATTGCTTTGCCGGTCATACTAATTGGTGCACAGGTTTTTTTTCTGGCATATGATTACATATATACTCTTGTGATTGGTTTCTATTTGAAACGAAGACCGAAAGCTTAGTCATAATTCTCTTTCTTGAATAATAAACTTAGCTATAGATTAGGGTTATCCCAAAATATCGCTAAGAAAAGAGGGAGAGTATGAGAAAACGAAATCGCTATCCTGGAAGACGAGCAGGAATTAGCTTTTCTGTCTTTATTATCGTGATAATTCTGGCGGTGGCTGTCGGCTATGCCGGAACAAAATATGTTATATATCCATATCTGATTGGCAGCAGCACTCCGGAAGGTACGAATAACCAGATAGAAAAAGAATCAGGAACAACCACTGAAACGGGTATAGACATTATACCTGATGCACCCAGCATTATCATTGATAAACAGAATTTAAAGAATGATACTGCAGACCCCAAAGAAAATTCTAAAACTTCAGACACGTCCTTACAATCTGAGGGAAGCGCAAAAGGTCCTTTCAGTGTTCAATTCGGCAATTTTGGCCTGAAGTCAGGAGCAGAAGCTATGTCGAGCGAACTGGAAGGTGCAGGGATTTACTCATATATATACGAGAGTGACGGAAGCTACAGGGTCCTTGGACTACCTTATGCTAGCAAGGAAAAGGCAAATGAAGCTGCAGCCGTGGTGTCTGCTGTTGTGTCGGATATTTTTGTAGTAAACTTATCTACAGTGATACACTAAATGCGAAAGCAGTGATATACCTAAGAAAGGAAGAGAATGATACCGTTATCAACCAGAATGAGACCGGAAACAGTAGATGAATTTGTTGGACAAAGGCATTTTATGTATAAAGAATCGCTGCTTTATAATGCGATTAAGAATAAAACCTTTGATTCTGCTATTTTTTACGGCCCGTCTGGGACAGGCAAGACGACTCTTGCCAGACTAATAGTTAGGGAGATGGATGCGGATTTTCACGAGCTCAATGCGTCTGCTACAGGAATCAAGGAACTTAAGGAAATCATCGATAAGGCAAAATTAAAATTTTTCGGTATGCAAAAAGAAACGACCTACATATATGTGGATGAGTTCCATCGCTGGAACAAACTGCAGCAGGATTCCCTATTGAAAGCGTTAGAGGAGGGGGTACTGAGATTTATAGGAAGCACAACTGAGAATCCGTATTTTGCAGTCAATAATGCAATTCTTAGCAGAGTTGGTTCAATTTATGAATTTAAGCGCCTGGAAAAAGACGATATATATCAGATATTGATCGGTGCCCTGAACAATTCTGAAAGAGGGCTTGGAAAACTCAAACTGGACTGGGACGATGATGCAATTCATATGCTTGCGGATATGAGCAGCGGAGATGCGCGAATCGCTTTAGATGCTCTCGGTTTTATCAGTGAAAATCTAAAAAAAGACGTCCGAATAGACAAAGTCATAATTGGTGAGGCGATGCAGCGCCAGACCACGTTTTATGACCGAGGCGAGGACAAGTACAATTTGTTATCGGCTCTTCAAAAATCTGTGCGCGGCAGTGACCCGGATGCAGCGATCCACTATCTGGCAAGATTATTGGAAGGCGGAGCAGACATACAGATGATAGGCCGCAGGCTGATGGTAATGGCAAGTGAGGATGTTGGAATGGCTTATCCGAGTGCCATATCGATCGTTACCGGATGTGTACAGGCATCACTAATGATTGGGCTGCCTGAAGCTAAAATAAATCTGGCTCATGCGACGATATTGCTGGCGTCCTGCCCGAAGTCAAATTCGGCGGTCAATGCCATCGAGACGGCAACCGAGGATCTCCGAAAGAAAAATATTGATGATGTACCGGATCACCTGAAAGATTCTCACTATTCAGGAGCAAGAAAGAGAGGATTGGGAGTAGGATATAAATATCCACATACGTATGGAGGGTATGTTAAACAGCAGTATCTTCCGAACAATCTGTATCAAGAAGGAGTCAGGTATTATCTGCCGACTGAAAATGGAAAGGAAGGGGCTTTCAAGAAGTTTCTTGAGAGTCTGAAACAAGAGAAATGATCATTAAGCTGGCGGAACATTCCGGATTCTGCTTCGGAGTGAAGGAAGCGCTAAAGAAGGCGGAGCAGACAATAAAAGAGAACACAGAAAACAATGTCAGGATATATACCTGCGGTCCTTTGATACACAATAAGACGGTAACCGATGAACTTGAGAAGAAAGGCATCCAAATAATAAGAAGTCCTGAAGATGCAGAAGACGGGGATGTCATTATAGTAAGGTCTCATGGAGAACCTGAAGAGTTCTATCAAAAAGCAAAAGAGCTAAATATTAAAATTATTGATGCGACATGTCCCTTTGTAAAAAAGATTCATCAATTGGTTCGTGAAGCGAAAAATCACGGATATAATATTGTTGTAATCGGGGACAAATCTCATCCTGAGGTAATTGGAATCAACGGATGGTGTGATAATGAGGCAATAGTCGTGTCTGGCGTGGAAGAAGCAAAAAAGGTGGATGCGGATAGGCTATTTATAGTAGCCCAGACAACAATAACGACAGAACTATTTAATGATATCATAGAATACTTTCAGAACGAAAATAAAGAATTTATCGTTAATAATACGATTTGTCATGCTACTAACGAAAGGCAAAAAAGCTGCATGGAAACGGCTATAGATTCCGATTTAATGGTCATAATAGGTGGTAGTAACAGCTCAAATTCGAAAAAATTATATGACATTGCTTGTAAATATTGCAGCAATACGTATTTTATTGAAAATATAGAAAGTTTACCATTGAAAGAAGTCGAAAAATGTAATAGAATAGGAATATCGGCGGGGGCTTCGACTCCCGAACGTATAATTAAGGAGGTTATTGCTACCATGAGTGAATTATTCACTGAAACCAAAAAAGACAATTTGATGCACGATTTAATGGACGAAATCGAAAAGTCCTTAAGACTGCCTCGAAGCGGAGAAATTGTAAACGGGGAGGTTATACAGGTTTCGAACAGAGAAATCGTTGTTAATCTTGGATGTAAAAAAGATGGCATTATCCCCAAAGACGAATTTGCATTAGAAGGAGACCAGGAATTAACAGATTTATTTAAAGAAGGCGATGAAATTCAGGCTAAAGTTTTAAAAACTGACGATGGAGACGGCAATATTTTGCTGTCAAAAAAGAAGCTTGAGGTAAATGAGCATTGGGATGAAATTAATAATGCTCTTGAAAATAAATCAGTTGTAAATGCTAAAGTAGTAAAAGAAGTGAAGGGCGGAGTTATCGCAGTCTTCAAGGAAGTATCAGGTTTCATACCGCTTTCACAGCTATCCGATAGATTTATCGATAAGGCGGATGAGTTTATTGGAAAAACGTTGCCGGTAAAGGTAACAAGAGTCGATCAGAAGAGGAATAAGGTTGTATTTTCACATAAGGCTTATTTGTCTGAGGAAAGACAGAAGAAGGTTCAGGAGATCTGGGATTCACTTAAGGTAGGCGATGTAGTTGCTGGTACTGTAATGAGATTTACCGATTATGGCGCATTTGTGGATATCGGCGGCATAGACGGTCTTCTCCATATATCAGAAATATCCTGGGGAAAATTGAAACATCCGCAGGAAGCGTTGAAAATCAATGAAAAAATAAATGTTAAGATCCTTTCAATGAATACTGAAAAAGGCAAAATTTCATTGGGATTGAAACAAAACAAACCAGAGCCATGGTCTGTTATAGATGAAAATTATCAGGTTGGACAGATCATAGAAGGCAAGATAGTTCAGATCAAAGATTACGGCGCATTTATGGAATTAGAACCGGGACTTGACGGGCTCGTTCATATTTCAGAAATTGCTTATAAACGAGTAACGAACATTGCAGATGAGATTTCAGTCGGACAGCTTATAACTGCAAAAATCCTTGAAATTGACAAAGAAAGAAAAAGAATCAGCTTAAGTATCAAGGATACGTTAGAACCCCCGACTGAAAAAGACGAAACAACACCTGCTGAGGATACTGCTGCACCGGAAGCCGCACCTGTTGAAGAAACACCTGCACTTGGAGAAGTCTCTGATGCAGAAGAGGAAACAGTGCACAATGAAGAAACAACAGATGTCGAAACCGAGGATAAAGAATAGCATTATAATAACTGCTATCTTATTAACAAGTAAATATTCTAATAATAAAACCGCTGAAAATTCAGCGGTTTTAATTTCATAAAGTCATATAAAGAAAGGAACAGGTTTATTGAGCTTTTGAAAGATTAATAAGCTCCTCCGCGCTTTTGATAGTAATATCCGTAACATTTACTCCTCCTATAAGTCGGGCAATTTCATTAATCTTTTCTTCATGCTTCAGTGGATTCACTGTGGTATGTGTTGCTCCATTCACGCTTTGTTTATCTATTTTATAATGGCAATCACCAAATGCGGCTATTTGAGGGAGATGAGTTATACAGATTACCTGATGGTTTTTTGATATATCCAGCAGTTTTTTCCCGACTATACTTGCTGTTATTCCGCTTATTCCAACATCAATTTCGTCAAAGATCATAGTAGGAATAAAGTCATAATCACTAATAATATTTTTAAAAGCCAGCATGATTCTTGAAATTTCTCCACCTGAAGCAATCTTTACAAGAGGCTTTGGGAGTTCACCTTTATTTGTTGTGATCATAAACTCGATTCGGTCGATGCCGTCTGCTGAATAGCAAGGACTTTTATAATTTTCCTCGTAAAATAAGACACTAAATTCGGTATCTTTAAAATTCAACTCTTTCAGTTCTTCATTGACTCGTTCTTCAATCTCTTTTGATGTTGATTTTCGCAGGGAAGTGAGCTTCTTGCATTCTTCTGCTAACTCAGTTTCAGCTAATTTAAGTTCCTGCGTCAGCTTGTCTCTAATAGAATCAATATTCTCTATCTTCTCAAGCTCAATAGTTATTTTATCTTTATACTCCAAAATGCTCTTGATAGAGCCTCCATATTTTCGTTTTAAAGTATCTAAGGTATTAATACGCTGAATTGTTTCATCCAGAAGTTCAGGTGAGAAGGAGACAGTTTCTGTATACTTCCTGATTTCTGATGTGAGATCATCAATTTTATAAAAAACATCAGACATGATTTCACTAAACCGGCTGATATCATTGGAGAAGGTACTGATTTCCTGAAGTGCATGCAGGCTCTTTCCAATCCCGTCAGATACCGAAGGCGAAGCTTCACAAATAATTGCATAAACATTGGACAAATTCTGGTAGATTTTCTCACTGTTTTGAAGAATATTCATCCTTTGTGAAAGTTCCTCATCTTCATCAAGATACAGTTTTGCCTGATTAATTTCAGTGAGCTCAAAGCTCATGAAATCACGCTTTCTTTCAGAATCAGCCTCATTTGCCAAGAGTAAAGACAGTTCCTGTTTTATATTAGAATACTTTCGATAGAGATAAGATACATTATCCTTAACTGGTGAAACAGCCGAACTATTATAACTATCTATAAGTGTCATGTGGTTATCAGGATTCAACAGAGATTGATGGTCATATTGACCATGAACATCGGCAAGCCGTCTGCATAGTTTATTCAGCTGCGCTAAGGAAACGATTTCATCATTGATCCGGCATACATTTTTTCCATTGGTAGACAGATCCCTCGTAATGATATAATCTTCACCATTAAGATCGGCGACCATCTGAATCACCGCCTTATCCTTGCCTGAGCGAATAAAAGCAGTATCTGCCCTGCTGCCTAAGGCAAGGCTTACCGCTTCTATAATTATGGATTTACCGGCTCCGGTTTCTCCCGTTATTATATTGAGCCCCTCGTAAAAATCAAGTTCAACCGTATCAATTATTGCAAAATCTTTAATACGAATATGAGAAATCATGATTTTCTTGTCTCCTTATTGTCTATTTAATCATATCGTTAAATCTGTTAACCAGTGCAGGTACTTTTTCAGGGTCGCTTATTACCAGAAAAATCGTGTTATCTCCGGCAATCGAACCGACCACATATGGAAAATTCAGAGTATCAACGGCCTCACAGGCAGCATTTGCGCATCCTTGCAGGGTTTTAACCACTATAATATTACCGGAATATGCAACTGTCTGGATCGTTTCTTTAAAAATTTTTACGTAACGATCTGAAATCGGCTGATCAACGCTGGCACCTACTGTGTATTTGTATTTTCCGGACGAAGAAAGTGTTTTAATTAGCTGAAGCTCTTTGATATCTCTGGAAATAGTGGCTTGAGTTACTTTATAACCACTTTTTCTTAACAGTGAAGCAAGTCTTTCCTGGGTCTCAACCTCGTACGTGTTGATAATATCAAGTATCTTATTTTGTCTTGAATATCGCATGCCGCACTCCTTCTCATTATGAATAATTATAAATATATAATTATATTTATTATATCACGGCCTTATACTGTAATCAAACAAAAAGATATAATCAGGCATTGTTATGAATCGAAGGAAAGAACGTAGACAAACGTATGTTTTCTATGCTAAAATGTAATCGTTATGAAATAGGAATGAATAATAATTTATGTTATACTTTAGTCACTTGGAGTTTTTATGAGAATACTGGGAATAGATCCGGGATATGCCATTCTTGGATACGGAATTATTGACAAAAAGGGAAATCGCTTTACCGTTTGCGGCTATGGCTCTGTGACTACAGATTCGAGTATGGATATGCCAGACAGACTGAAGCATCTTTATTCGCAAATAATGGATATCATACAAGAGTATGAGCCAGATGTTGCAGCCATAGAAGAACTTTTTTTTAACACAAATTCAAAGACTGCAATTCTTGTGGGACAAGCCCGAGGTGTTGCGATTCTTGCCTGTGCGAACTCAGGATTAAGAATCAGTGAATATACTCCGCTTCAAATAAAACAAGGTCTTGTAGGTTATGGAAGGGCTGAAAAGAAACAGGTACAGGCAATGGTTAAGGCAATTCTCAACTTAACTGAGATACCAAAACCTGATGACACTGCAGATGCATTAGCTGTTGCGATTTGTCATGGTCATAGTGCCGGTATTTTAAATAAAATAGAAAAATTTTGAGGGGAATACAATGTTCCATTATATTAAGGGCAATGTTACGATGAAAATTGAAGGTGGAGTAGTAATCGAATCAAACGGTATCGGTTACGAAGTTTTTGTGCCTGATAATTCCGCTATTTATCTGACAGACCGTGATTCTGCCGTACTAATTTATACTGCTGTACTCGTCCGTGAAGATGATATAAGCATCTACGGATTCAATGAAGAAGAATCCCTGAAATTGTTTCGTATGCTGATGACGGTAAACGGAGTAGGAGCAAAAGCAGCGATGGCCATTTTATCCTCAATGCCTGTCAGCGAAATAAAGAAGGCAATAGTATTCGAAGACACAGCAACACTGACAAGGGCGAACGGAGTAGGTAAAAAAATTGCCCAAAGGATTACGCTGGAGCTTAAAGATAAATTAGGTGCCGTCGGAGATCTTTCTGAGGCTGCAGAAAAAGTATGTTCAGATTCCGGTAAGACTGAAGCAATCAATGGACTTATCAGCCTTGGCTACAACAGAAGTGAAGCTATGTCTGCACTTGCAGGTATCAATGATGAGAAATTAACTGCTGAAGAATATATAAAAATGGCTTTGAGAAGAATTTGAACGACACAAAGATGAGAAAGCCGATCTGAAAGGAATGGGAAGAAGGGAATGGACACAGAGGAACGAATAACTGCGTCAAAGCTGAATGATGAAGAAGAAGGGTTGGAACTGAGCCTTCGGCCGAAACGGCTTACTGAGTACATAGGCCAGAAATCTGTTACAGAGAATCTGAAGGTTTTTATTGAGGCTGCTCAAATGCGAAAAGAACCCTTGGATCATGTACTCTTCTATGGGCCGCCGGGACTCGGCAAGACAACGCTTGCAGGTATTATTGCAAACGAACTTGATGTAGATATGAGAATCACTTCCGGTCCTGCGATTGAACGTGCAGGAGATTTAGCGGCGATTTTGACCAACCTGAATAATAATGATGTGCTTTTTATAGATGAAATTCATCGCTTAAACCGTTCGGTTGAAGAAATATTATACTCTGCTATGGAAGACTATGCCTTGGACATCATTATAGGAAAAGGACCTTCGGCCAGATCAATCCGTCTGGACTTGTCAAAGTTTACTCTGATCGGAGCTACGACTCGGGCAGGCTCTCTCTCTGCACCTTTGAGAGACAGATTTGGAGTAATTAGCAAGTTTGAAATGTACACTGTTGAAGAGCTTGAGAAAATAATTAAACGTTCTGCAGATATACTGAACATTGAAATTGATAAGGACTCAATGACGGAAATCGCAAGACGTTCAAGAGGGACTCCGCGGGTAGCAAACAGACTATTAAGAAGAGTACGTGATTTTAGTCAGGTAAAAGGAAGCGGTATGATTGAAATGAATATCACGGAAAAAACGCTTCGCTCACTTGGAATAGACAAAGAAGGTCTGGAAGGATTAGATCGAACGATTCTGCAAGTAATTATCGAAAGATTTCATGGCGGTCCTGTCGGGATTGACACAATATCTGCAGCGATAGGAGAAGAAAGGGTAACCATAGAAGATGTTTATGAGCCCTATCTGATTCAGGCCGGTTTTCTGCACAGGACACAAAAAGGCAGAGTAGTTTCGAATCTTGCATATAAGCATTTAGGTCTTGAGAGCCCCAAAGAAGAGCAGTTAAGTTTATGAAAGAATGGTATATAAGATGAAACACTTATTGGTAACAATAACAATTATTATGTTTACTTGTTTCTTCTTTCCTCCGATTACGGGTTTTGCGTCAGAAACAGCTTTGAACAACGATTATGTTAAAATCGGTTTGAAATACGGGAGCAGCTCTGTTCAAAACTGCACTTTAAAATCATCTGCCGGATTTATGCTTGGCATTGCGGATGACAGAAGATTTGTAGAAGGAATGCCTCTTCCGGCATATACGAAACTCATAGTCGCCAATGAAAACGGGGTAATAACCGCAAGAGATGAAGAAGGTGTAATGCTTTCCGCCGACCTTGGATCAAGAGGGTGTATAATGCCGGCAGATTATGAAGAAGGTGGTGTTATATATTATGAAAACACCCCATATCGTGGTGGAATTATACTGCTTCCGAACCCAGACGGGACTATTACTGTCACTAATTACCTTTCACTGGAACACTACGTATACGGGGTTCTGAACTCGGAGATGGGTTATACAAATCCCGAAGAGGCATTAAAGGCACAGGCTGTGGCAGCCAGAAGCTTTGGAGAATCGAGTATAGGCAAACATTCGAAAGCGGGATTTGATATGTGTCCGTCAACCTGCTGCCAGGTCTATCGCGGCTATTCGGGAGAATACCCTTCGATAATACGTGCTGTGGATGAAACAAGAGGCGAAATGATCTACTACGATAATACGCCGATTACAGCGTATTACTTTAAGAACAGCGGAGGTTACACGCAGAATATTGAGGATATCTGGTCATCACCTATGCCTTATTTAAAGGCTGTAGAGGATGAGTATAGCCCAAGCTATCCTTGGAGCGCAAGTCTTTCCTTTGATATGATTCAAACAAAATTGGAGGCTGCCGAATTTCAACCCGGCACCATAGAGTCCGTTGAAATTAACGAAAGAAACATGACGGGAGCAGTATCAGAACTTAAAATAAAAGGGAGCAAAGCAATTATATATCTAAAGAAAGAGAAAATCAGAAACATACTTGGGCCAACGATAATTAAATCATTGAAGTTTGAGCTTAAAGGCAGCGATTCAGATGAAAATTCGTCAGATGTGACAATAAGCAATGGATTATTTGCCGCAAAGCCCGGTCAAAATACATATATTATAACGGGCAATGGTACAATCAGAGAAATAGGAAGTGATTCACTTCACATATTCAACGGTATTAATACATTGAAACTTAATAATATCTTGTCAACCCAGATGTCAACAGACGGGTCTGCAAATTTTAATGGTTACGGATACGGACATGGAGTAGGTATGCCCCAGGACAGTGCTATCGAGATGTCGAAACAGGGATTTACATATGACGAAATCCTGAGATATTTTTATACAGATATTGAGATCAGATGAAGAATTATTTAATTCATTAATCATAGAGGTGCATAGAGGCATTCTTAATTAAGAGCGAGATAAAAAAGATGAGGATTAATAAAATTAATATATGAAGGATATACAATGAATATAAACGACTTTGATTACGATCTGCCCGATGAGCTAATCGCACAGCATCCGGCAGATAAAAGGGATGAATCACGGCTATTGATCGTCGACAGAAAGACCGGAAATATAAAGCACAGGCACTTCTATGATCTGCTGGATCATATCACTCCCGGAGATTGTTTAATTATGAATAATTCAAAGGTAATACCCGCACGATTGTTCGGAATAAAGGAAATGACCGGAGCACGTGTGGAATTTCTTTTGGTTAAAAGGATTAATAATGATATATGGGAAGCAATGGTGCGACCGGGGAAAAAACTCCATATCGGTGATCGAGTTTCTTTTACAGAAGACGGTTCTTTGTCAGCAGAAATATTAGATCACAATGAAGGGGGCACGCGAATAGTCCAATTTAAGCATGAAGAAAACTTTTCAGATATTTTAGAACGAATCGGGAAAATCCCTCTTCCTCCGTATATTGAAAGAGACAGTGATGACGAAGATAAAATAAGATACCAGACTGTATATTGCAAGCAAGAGGGTTCGGTTGCCGCTCCCACAGCAGGCTTGCATTTTACTGAAGAACTAATACAAAAAACTACTGAAAAAGGGGTAAATATTGCTTATGTCACGTTACATGTCGGAATAGGAACTTTTCGCCCAGTCAAATGCGATAAAATAGAAGAACACAAGATGCATTTCGAAGAATACGAAATCGATGAAGAAAATGCCTCTATCATCAATGAAACTAAAAAATCAGGCGGCAGAATTATTTCCGTTGGAACAACATCTGCGCGTACTGTGGAAAGTGCGGCGGGAGAGCAGGGAATGGTACAAGCAGGTCATGGAAAAACGGACATATTCATATATCCGGGTTATCAATTCAAAGTAATCGACAGCCTGATCACTAATTTTCATCTTCCAAAATCCACCTTGCTAATGTTGATATCCGCACTGTATAATAGAGAGAAAATCATTGAGGTTTATCAAGAGGCAGTGGAGCAGAAGTATCGGTTTTTCAGCTATGGAGATGCGATGTTTATTATATGAATTTGCTTGACTGCAACAAGAAAACTTTAGCAGATCTTATTTATACACAGGCAGCAAATCAATGTTGTAACAAAACATTATATATGGACAATATAAAGCAAGAGGTAAATATGACAGCAGTAACATATGAATTAATAAAAAAAGATATAAAAACCAAGGCAAGAAGAGGCAGGATTAATACTCCCCACGGAAGCATAGAAACTCCTGTATTTATGCCTGTGGGTACAGCAGCGACAGTAAAAGCTATGCGCCCTGAAGAATTAAAGGAAATGGGCGCGGGGATTATTCTTTCCAACACATATCATCTTTATTTAAGGCCGGGGCATGAAATAATAAGAGAAGCCGGCGGTCTACATAAATTCATGAACTGGGACAAGGCAATCCTGACAGATAGCGGAGGCTTTCAGGTTTTTAGCCTCGGTGACCTGAGAAAGATAACTGAAGAAGGAGTTGAATTCCGCTCCCATATTGATGGCTCCAAACATATGCTATCACCGGAAAAATCGATTGAAATACAAAATGCACTAAGCTCAGATATTATGATGGCTTTTGACGAATGTCCGCCATATCCGGCAGACCGCAGCTATGTCAAGAACTCTCTTGAGAGAACAACGAGATGGCTAAAGCGTTGTAAGGAAACGCATAAAAATACAGAGGTTCAGTCGCTGTTTGGAATCATGCAGGGAGGCATGTATCAGGACCTGCGTTATCAGAGTGCTATGGAAATCGTGGAAATGGATCTTCCGGGTTATTCCATAGGAGGACTGAGTGTAGGAGAACCGAAAGAGCTTATGTATGAAGTCCTTGATTATTGTGTTGATTATCTGCCTCAGAACAAGCCGAGATATCTCATGGGAGTCGGCAGCCCTGACTACCTGCTTGAAGGGGTAGAAAGGGGAGTTGACATGTTTGATTGCGTTTTGCCGACAAGAATTGCAAGAAACGGAACCGCAATGACATCAAGAGGAAAAGTCGTTATAAAAAATGCCGCATATGAAAAAGATTTTACTTCATTGGATCCGGAATGCGATTGCTATACCTGTAAAAATTATTCTAAAGCGTACTTAAGACATTTATTCAAATCAAATGAGATCTTGTCTTCAATGCTTTTATCAAACCACAATCTTTACTTCCTGATTAAGTTGATGGCCGGAATCAGAAATGCTATTGAGGAAGACAGATTTATGGAATTTAAAAAAGAATTTTATTACAAATACGGAAACTGTTGATGATGAAAATCTACAAAGATTGTGATTTTACAGACTAAATTCTGTCTACGTCCCTTACATGTCGGGCAGAATGTTAAAGGAGATGATTAAATGCCTATAATAGTACCCAAAGAATTGCCCGCATATAAAACACTGAGAGAAGAAAATGTGTTTGTAATGCCTGAAAAGAGAGCCCAGAAACAGGATATAAGACCGCTTCGAATAGCGATAGTGAACCTCATGCCTACAAAAGAGGTTACAGAAACTCAATTGATCAGAATGCTGGCAAATACTCCGCTTCAGGTCGAACTTGAGCTTTTGACCATGTATTCACATGAATCGAAAAATACGGATCAGCATCATCTTGACAATTTTTATAAGACTTATGAGGAAATAAAGCATCAAAGGTATGATGGTATGATTATAACCGGCGCTCCCGTTGAGTATCTGCCTTTTAGCGAGGTTGATTACTGGAAGGAACTGACTGAGATCTTTGAATACACAAAATCGAATGTGTTCAGCACTCTGCATATATGCTGGGGTGCTCAAGCCGCACTCTATTATCATTATGGAATTGATAAATACGTGATGCCGGAAAAGCTGTTCGGCGTTTTCAAGCATACGTTGAAAGATAAGAAATCAGAGCTTACCAGAGGATTTGATGAGGAATTCTACGCACCCCACTCAAGGCATACACAAGTCAGAAAAGAAGACATACAAAATATTCCCGAATTAAAGATATTAGCTGAATCAGAAGCAACAGGGCCACATATAATTGCTACCAGGGATAAACGTATGATCTTTGTTCAGGGTCACATGGAATATGAACGAGACACTTTAAAACTGGAATATGAACGAGATATAAAGAAGGGGCTCAAGATTGACGTTCCTATGGATTACTTCAAAGATAATAATCCGACAAAACGCGTTATAGTAAAATGGAGCGGTCATGGCAATCTCTTCTTTGCAAATTGGCTCAATTATATATATCAGGAGACTCCGTACGATCTGAATAAGCTTGATGAATTAAACAAGAAATAGATCTCAGCTGCAAATTAAGCTTGGGCATATTGTAACGGATAATATCAAGATCGGAGGCAAGTATGGATATCTGCAAGCACAGCGAAAACTGCGGAGGCTGTATATATCAGGGGGTACCTTATCAGGATCAGATAATATTAAAAGGTAAGGAAGTATTAAGGTTACTTGAGGAAAAAGATATATTATTTGAAAAATATTTAGGAATTGAAGGCAGCCCCAGGAGGTATGCTTACCGCAATAAAATGGAATACACCTTCGGGGACGAAGTAAAAAATGGTGAAATGACACTTGGAATGCACAAGAAAGGTCGCTTCATGTCTATCGTCACAGTAGATGAATGCCAGATCGTTGATCCCGATTTCAATGTGATATTAAAAGCAACCCTTGAATTTTGCCTTAAGAAAGGTTACATATTTTATCACAAAAAAACACATTCCGGACTTATGCGAAACCTTATAATACGAAAAGGGGAGCATACCGAAGAGCTTCTTGTTAATGTAGTGACATCCTCGCAGCAGAATTTTGA
Source organism: Eubacteriales bacterium (assembly GCA_028692105.1). Taxonomy (GTDB): domain Bacteria; phylum Bacillota; class Clostridia; order Peptostreptococcales; family Anaerovoracaceae; genus Anoxybacterium. The sequence continues at coordinate 28,535 of JAQUYC010000020.1, forward strand.
TGGAGACGAGTTTGCGAAAATGCTTCTCAGCCTGCCTCTTCAAAACAGTCTTGTGGGGATTTTACATACCATCAATGATCGTGTCGCAGATTTTGTTTATGCCGACAAACTTGATATAATCTGGGGACGCGATTATTATACAGAAGAGATTATGGGGCTAAAATTCAAAGTTAGTGCGTTTTCTTTTTTTCAGACAAATATACTTGCTATAGAAAAATTATACACAGAAGCTCTGTCATTGATAAAAGATCTGAACGGAAAGACGGTGTTCGACCTTTATTGCGGAACCGGAACTATAGCTCAGACGATTTCACTCAGAGCAAAAAAGGTCATTGGAGTCGAAATAGTGGAAGAAGCTGTTGAAGCGGCAAAGGAAAATGCTCGTTTGAACGGTATTGAAAACTGTGAGTTTATTGCAGGTGATGTGATGGAAGTTCTGGATCGCATTCATGATAAGCCGGATGTAATAGTTCTGGATCCTCCCAGAGTTGGAATACATAATAAGGCCCTTGATAAAATACTTAACTACAGGGTTAATCAAATCGTATACATATCGTGCAACCCTTCAAGTCTTGCTGATAATTTGAGCCTTATGCAGTATTCTGGCTACAAAATTAATAGTATAAAGGCATTTGATAATTTTCCGCACACAAAGCACGTGGAGTGTGTTGCCTTGATGTCTAGGGTGGAGAAATAGAAGAATTGCAAATGCCTGTAAATAAAGGGTTTCCAGACATTGAGCTTTTCTCTCGGCTACTTTGCCAGAGGTGATAATGTCAGGAAACCCTTATTTTTATTGTTTGCGGTAACATATCCACTGCCCTGAAAGTGATAGGGTTGAGTTGACAGGTTAGATAACGCTTATTTTTGTAGGGGTTGAGGAGACAGGATAGATATCAGGAATCGAAGAAATTCATTGCGTTTTTGCAGAAAAAATGTTATAATAAGCAATTAGCTAAATGCATAAAGCATAAAGCATAAAGATTATAGAATGGGGGTTAATCGGTGAAATATAAATCATTCAGTTCATTTTTAGTAAGTAAACGAGATGCTATAAATCTTACTAACAGTAAGCTTGCTTCTTTAGCTAATATTTCGGCTGTTTATCTTGGTGAAATTATAAAAAAGAAAAAGAATCCTCCAGATAAGAAAACTCAATATGCGTTGGCAGAAGCACTGCAGCTAAGTGAAGAAGAAAAGGTTGAGTTTTTTGACTTAGCTGCTAGTGAGCGGAGGGAAATTCCAGTCGACATATATGATTACTTACTGGAAAGGGAAGATTTATTAGAAGAAATTCGGGCAAAGAAAATGGACGAGGGAAAGGAAGAACATCATGAAAAAGGTAAAACCAATAAAGAAATCAATTGAAGCTAAAGGACATACTCCTCAATATAGAATGCATAAATACTTTGCCAGAAGACCTTATAATGTTTTTAATAATTTAATTAGACATTATTCAAATAAGAATGATATTATATTGGATTGCTTTTGTGGTGGTGGAGTAACAGTTTTTGAAGGGGCGTCTTTAGAGAGAAAAGTAATAGGTGTAGATATAAATCCATTAGCAACTTTTATCACAAGGATGCAGATGTTCAATGGGGATATTGATCTATTAAAGAAAGTTTACGAAGACTTCTGTAGCCAGATTCGGGAGAAATATGAAAGATGGTATTTTGTTGACTTTGGTGATGATAGTGGCATTTGTGAATGGACTGAATGGGTGTATATTGTTCTTTGCCCTCATTGTGGTCAAGAAATAGTTCTAACAGAAGATAATAAAATAAAGAATGGCATTTATCAGTGTTCGAATAAATCTTGCGAGGGTCACAGTGGAGTTAGAAGGATTGAAGGTATACCAAATGGTAGTCTTCCGATACGTGTGCGCTATAGATCGAATGCAACCAATGAAATCAAAACAAGGGCAATAGATTCAAAAACGCAAATTTGCAATTATAACGAGTTATTAGATACAGTAAATAAGCTAAAATATAGTCCTAATTTTGAGATACCCATGGATTGGGATAGACAACATGAAGATAAGCTAAAAGAACGAGGTGTTACTGAATATAAGGATCTTTTTACAGATAGAAACTATGCTATAAACTGTTCTATTTTTAACGATATTATTTCTAAAAAATCAGAATTACCAAAGGATATATTTGAGATGCTATATTTTCTATTTAGCTCAGCATTGAGGTATACAAATAATATGACAAGGGTTACAGATAATTGGGAAAACGGTAACCCTACTTCAATGGACAAACACGCATATTGGCTTCCGAATCAATATGTAGAAACCAACGTTGTAGATATCATTTTCAAAAGAGCAAAAAGTATACTTGCTGGAGTTAAATATTCAAAGCAGAATTTACCTGAAGGGTGTAAAGAGGCGCATTCTTTCGATGAATTACGAAAAAAAGGTGGCTATCTAGTATTAAACAGAAGTTCAAGTGATCTTCCAATACCCGATAAATCTATCGATGTAGTAATAACAGACCCGCCTTATGGGAGTAACGTACAATATGCTGAATTATCAGCTGTTTGGAATGCATGGTACGAATCCTTTAGTGGATTAAATGCTTATATTTTTAAGGATGAAGAAGCAGTTGTCAATAGAAAGGTAAAAGTATCAGGGGCCAAGACTGAAACGGATTATGAGGAGTTACTATATAAAATCTACGCAGAGTGTAATAGAGTTTTGAAAGACGGCGGTTATATGGTCTTTACATTCAACAATAAGAATATTAAGGTTTGGATTGCAATGATGAAGGCTGTTGCAAGGGCTGGCTTTTATCTTCCGGATGATGGAGTAATCTTCCAAGATTTTATTAAATCTTATAAAAATACTGCGCATTTAAGATACGCAGGAAATATCCATGGTGATTTCATATATTCGTTTGTTAAAGGAAAGAACCCTGCAATTTCAGTTCTTAATGGGTATACGTTGCAGCAGGTAATTGAGAAAAATATTGATATGCAGATTGAACAGCTATATAAGAAACGCAAAAGGTATTCTACCACTGAGCTGTATCAAAAAATATTCTCCAAGCTTGTCTGCGTGCTTATGGCATATATTGTAGAACATATTGACAACGAGGAGGAAATGCTTAAAGTTGAAACATATTCCGATGACTATGTAGATAATTTGTTAAAGAAAAAGCTAAATTACATTAATGAAAAATGGGTCAAAAAGGAGCAGTAATGCTATGAAAGAACTTCTTAATGAAAGGCAGATATATGAAAGTAAAGAATTACAGCAGTTTATTTTACAATTAGAGTGTCGATATGAAATTAAAGACTTATCATATAAATATAGTAATTCTGTAAATTTTTCCGAGAACGCTGACGTACCATTTCATCAATGGTTTCGCTATCGAGAAGGGTTTTCAGGTAATTTAATAAAGGAGTTAATTAGAGATTCTGGTGCTGCTAAAGGTGAAGTAATAATTGATCCATTCAGTGGATCTGGAACAACTCCTGTGGTTGCTGTTCTTAATGGATACTATGGATTTGGCATAGACGTAAATCCATTATCAGCGTTTATAGCTAATGTTAAAATGCAGCAATACACGCAAAATGAGTTGCAATTATGTAAAAGTTTAGTGAGGGATTTACCAGAATTTAAAACATCTAGGACAAATAAATATGATGACATAAAAAAGTATTTCACTCAAAGAAATTTTGAGACGCTTTGCAGTTTGAAAGATTATATAGACAACATAGGTGACACGAGAGTGCAATTGATTTTGAAAACTGCTTTCCTTTGTATTATTGAGAGTTCTTCTAACCGTCGGAGAGATGGTAATGGTTTAAAAACAGTTAACACAAAGGTCTCAGATGTAAGAGATGTTTTTATTAATAAAGCAATTGAAATTCTGAACGATTTAGAATCTACATCAAGTAATTTAAAAGGCAAAGGAGAATGTATTGCTGATAGTGCTAAAAACTTATATCAAATATTTAAACAGAATTACGAATCAAAGAATTTAAAGGCCGGGACAATTATTTTTTCACCACCATACCCGAATTCATTTGATTATTTCGAATCATATAAATTAGAACTTGTTTTTGGCGATTTTGCTACTAATATTCAAGGGATTAACGATTTTAGAAAGCAAGCGGTAAGGTCATTTGTTGGTGTAAAAGAGCAAAAAGAGTCAGATAAATATATAAATATTATCGCAGAAGAAATTGAAAAGGCGATTCCTATAAAAGAAGCAGAGACTGGAAAAAGGGACTCGCGAACCAGAAAGGTTCCTAATATGATTAAGGGGTATTTTTCTGACATGCAGGAAATAATTAGGCAGTGCGGTCTTTGCCTTGAAAAAGGCAAAAAAACATATATAGTTATTGATCAATCTGCTTATGTTGGTGTTATAGTTCCAACGGATTTGTTGTTAGCTTATTTATCTGAGCAAGTTGGATTTCGAGTGGAAAGTATCATAGAATGCAGAAAGTGCCGAACATCGGCTCAACAATTGCAGCGTTTTCCTTATTTAAAAAATGTATTAAGGGAGAGCATAGTAGAATTGGTGAAAGAATAACAAACTGCTGCGTATTCCGGAACATCCGGACGGCAATTCCGGAAACATCCGGACACGAAACCGGAGGCATCCGGACACTTTGCCGGCTAATTTGATTGTAAAATAATTGCTGCTTTTCGGCAACATATTTTAT
>JAQUYC010000021.1:0-23921 GCA_028692105.1 Eubacteriales bacterium
CTGATCACGCCAATAGCGATTGAAGAAGGGCTGAGATTTGCTATAAGAGAAGGCGGAAGAACGGTAGGAGCTGGAGTAGTAGCAAAGATCGTCGAATAAATGGATTGTTAAAATTCCACTTTAATTTTATAACTATAACAATGAAGACCCGCAATAATGCGGGTTTTTGTGTTGGGGCAAATTATTGCCGGTTTAAAATTTTATCATAAACTTTCTGATAACTTGAGACTGTGTTCTCGCACCTTACTGTCCGCTTGGCACTGTTGCTCTGGCTGCCTGCATTCAGATTGACGCGTGTACGCAAAATGTTTCATACAAGAACAAAGCCTTGGTATCCACTATAATCAGGGAGGAACGGTCGCAGAATGGTAATTGCTCAATAGCAATATACAAAAAACCATTATATGCCTAATCAAAGAAGAACTGCCTTATTACAAAGGGCAGTTCTTCTTTTAATTGAAATCTACTGAAACAATAAATGAACTATGATAAAATAATAAAGATCGATAGAGAGGGGAGAGAGTAATTTGAAGAGTAATAAGGCTGCCAATAAATTGCAGATAGACACTGTAATAAAGAATCTGGAAAAACGAAATATAAAAGGATATTACTGTGAAGACGTCGAAGCCGGGTGTCAATTGGTTTTATCCATGATAGAGGATAAAAGCGTTATAAGCTGGGGAGGGTCAGTTACACTCAATGCAATCAAAGTGAAAGAAAAGCTTGCTGAAAGAGATGTAGAGATCATTGATCCTTACTCAAGTGCTGATCGCGATGAATCCTTGGAGCGAAGACGCAAAGGGCTCTTAGCCGATTATTTCCTGATGAGCACTAATGCTATCACCATGGACGGTGAACTTGTCAATGTTGACGGAACGAGCAACAGGGTAGCAGGCTTGTGTTTCGGTCCTAAGAAGGTCATAGTAGTTGCAGGAGCAAACAAGATGGTGCAGGGACTCGATGATGCACTGGCCAGAATAAAGGTCAACGCCTCTGTGCCGAACAGTGTGAGGCTTAAGAGAAATACTCCATGCACGATCACGGGTGTCTGCAGTGATTGTTTGGCAAAGGACTGCATCTGCTGCAATATCGTAACCACAAGGTATTCCGGTACACCGGACAGGATCCACGTAATTCTGATTAATGAGGACCTGGGGTATTAACAATTCTGCACAATAATGCTTAATGGGACCTCATTGTAATCGGAATGATGCTTACAAAAAGCAAGATTGGAACTGAGCTGCTCGATTGTTTGAAATAAAAACAGCAAATAAACATGTTGAAAATTGATGATTTATATCAAAAAAAATATAATAATTAGAATAAATGATACGCCCCGCTGCGTGTATTGATAGCTGCACTCCTAAACGTTGAAATTGTCAGATAGCTTTGCAACAAAATTCTTTTAGTTTTCTTAACTTTTTTTCAAAAACTCTTGCATTCCCTTACAATCTAATATATACTACAAAAGCTTGCTAAAAAGCGATGAAGCAGGAAGTTGCTGAGCTATCAGGTAATTTCTGCAGAGAATTGTCCGTTCTTAGAAACGGGCGAAGGGATTCTCGTGCTTTTGCCTTGTGTAAAAAAATATGAAACACACGGCACCGTGTATCGAGCAGGCGAGATCCGATACACGTTAAAGCACTGTCAAAGAACCCCTCGTACAGCATAGCGAAAACGTACGAAAATCAAGGAGGAAAGAAAGAATGAGCGAACAACAAAAAATCAGAATCAAGTTAAAGGCTTTTGATCACAAAACGTTGGATCAATCTGCAGCAAAGATTGTTGAAACAGCCAAGAAGACCGGCGCAGACGTTTCCGGACCGATTCCGCTGCCAACAGAAAAGCAGATCATCACTATTTTGAGAGCAGTGCACAAGTACAAAGACAGCAGAGAACAGTTCGAGCAGAGAACGCACAAGAGGCTGATCGATATCTCAAACACAACACCAAAGACTGTTGACGCACTGATGAAGCTGGATTTACCGGCAGGTGTGGATATCGAAATCAAACTGTAACAAAGCGAAGCTTAGTTGAAATGTGCAGATGCAAGAAATTTTCTGACAAAACATGATAAGGGAACTCCCCTTAGTATGATTGCCCAAATGGGTAATCCGCTGTAAGAATTCAGGAGGATGAATATGAAAACAATTTTAGGGAAAAAAATCGGGATGACTCAGATTTTTTCCGAAACCGGAGAGTCGGTGCCAGTTACTGTTATTGAAGCAGGCCCCGCAGTAGTTACTCAGATCAAGACCGTTGAAACAGATGGATACAACGCAGTACAAATCGGTTACGGCGATGTGAAAGAACAGAGAATGAATAAACCTGAAAAAGGTCATTTCGCCAAGTGGCAGGCGCCGCTCAAAAAGCATCTGGCAGAAATCAGACTTGATGAAGGTGAAACCTATGAGCCCAATCAGGTAATCACGGTGGCTGATTTCGAAGCCGGTAAGAAGCTCGATATCACAGGCATTTCCAAGGGAAAGGGAACTCAGGGTAATATTAAGAGACACGGACATCATAGAGGACCTATGACACATGGTTCTAAGCATAAGAGACTTGCCGGAGCTCTGGCAGCAGGAACATATCCTTCCAGAGTATTCAAGGGAAACGCGGGTCCGGGAAGAATGGGCCGTGAAACGATAACAGTTCAGAATATAGTACTTGTAAAAGTCATCGAAGACAGAAACCTGATGCTCGTAAAAGGAGCGGTCCCGGGCGCAAAAGGCGGCCTGCTCCGGATTCAATACGCAGTTAAAGGTCAGGACCAATAGACAATGACTTCAGAAAGGAGGAAGTAAAATGGCAATAGTAACAATGCTGAATATGGCCGGAGCAGAAGCCGGCAGCATCGAATTAAGAGATGACATTTTCGGAATCGAAGTGAATCAATATGCTGTACATGAAATAGTCAAGAACTACCTGGCTAATCAGAGACAGGGAACACAGTCAGCAAAGAATAGGGGCGAAGTCAGAGGCGGCGGTAAAAAGCCTTTCAGACAGAAAGGAACCGGGCGTCACAGGCAGGGAAGTTCGACAGATCCAAGCCAGGTTGGCGGTGGAGTTGCATTTGCACCAAAACCAAGAGATTATCGATATACAGTACCTAAGAAACTAAAAAGACTCGCAATGAAGTCTGCATTATCCTCAAAGGTAGAGGAAAAGGAAATTATTATACTGGATTCACTTTCCTTTACAGAGCCTAAGACAAAGGAAATGATTAAAGTACTTGAAAACGTGAAGGCTGCTAAAAAGGCACTGATCGTTATGGCCGACAAGGATGAAAATGTTATCAAGTCAGCAGCCAATATTCCGGGAGTAAAAACAACTTTTGTTAACCAGATGAATGTTTATGAGATCATTAACCATACAAGCTTCATTGTAACAAAGGATGCGATAAACAAGATTGAGGAGGTGTATTCGTAATGACAACCCCTTACGACATAATAATAAAGCCGGTCATCTCCGAAAGAAGCATGGACGATGCGGCAAAAAAGAAATATACTTTTAAAGTTGCTACAAATGCAAATAAGACTCAGGTTAAACTTGCACTTGAAGAGATCTTCGGAGTGGAAGTTGAAAAAGTTAACATTATGAATGTTCAAGGTAAAGTTAAAAGAATGGGAAAAAACGTGGGAAGAACGGCAGCATCCAAGAAAGCCATCGTAACCCTTACACCTAAGAGTAAGGAAATCGAATTCTTCCAAGGCCTATAAGGAGGGACGAAAGATATGGGAATTAGAAAATATAATCCGACCTCTCCTGGATTAAGAGGGATGACGGTTTCAACTTTTGAGGAAATAACGACTGATACCCCGGAAAAATCTCTGACGGTTACACTAAAGAAAAATTCAGGAAGAAATGTTCGTGGCAAGATCACAGTCAGACATAGGGGCGGCGGTACAAGAGCAAAATATAGAATCATCGATTTCAAAAGAAATAAAGATGGAATTCCAGGAAAAGTCACAACTATAGAATACGATCCGAACAGGAGCGCAAATATTGCACTTATTGTATATGCAGACGGTGAAAAAAGATACATTATAGCACCGAACAAATTGAGGGTCGGAGACATGATCGAATCCGGACCTGATGCGGATATCAAAGTGGGAAACGCTCTGCCATTGAAAAATATCCCGATTGGAACCGAGATTCACAACATCGAGATGAAGGCTGGCAAGGGGGCGCAGATGGTACGTTCAGCTGGAAATGGTGCGCAGCTCATGGCAAAAGAAGGAGTCTATGCCTCAGTAAGACTTCCATCCGGTGAAGTAAGAAGAATCAGAATCGAATGCAGGGCTACGATCGGTGAAGTTGGAAACATTGATCATGAAAATATCAACATAGGCAAAGCAGGAAGAAAAAGACATATGGGCATAAGGCCAACGGTAAGAGGTTCAGTAATGAATCCTAACGATCACCCACACGGCGGTGGTGAAGGGAAGACAGGAATCGGAAGAGTCAGCCCGGTTACTCCCTGGGGCAAGCCTGCTCTTGGATATAAGACAAGAAAGAAGAATAAACCGTCAGATCAATATATCGTAAAAAAACGTAATGAGAAATAAAGTTTTGCACCGTAAATTTTGCATTACGTAAGATTTGCAAGCAAAGAAGGGAGGAAGTTAAAATGGGTAGATCACTTAAAAAGGGCCCTTTTGTGAATGAAAAGCTGTTAAAAACCATTGATGAGTTGAATGCAGCGAACGAAAAGAAAGTTTTAAAAACATGGTCAAGGCCATCAACTATATTCCCACAGATGGTGGGGCACACAATTGCGGTACACGACGGAAAAAAGCATGTTCCGGTATATATCACTGAAGACATGGTAGGACACAGACTCGGAGAATTCGCTCCTACAAGAAACTACAGAGGTCATGCAGCAGACAAGTCCGCAAAAGTTAAGAAAAAATAAGGAGGTTCTTAAACAATGGAAGCAAAAGCAATTGCAAAATATGTAAGGATGTCTCCTATCAAGCTGCAGCCTGTTACTGATCTGGTAAGGGGCAAGAACTTAAGCGAGGCGCTGACCATATTAAAATTCACACCCGGTAAAGGTGCTGAAATCATTGAAAAAGTTGTAAAATCAGCAGCAGCAAATGCTGAAAATAATTTTGACATGAACGTTGACAAGCTATATGTTGCTGAAGTATATGCCCACCAGGGCCCCACCATGAAAAGATGGAGAGCCGGTGCACAAGGCAGAGCATCCGCTATATTAAAGAGAAGCAGCCACGTAGGCGTTACTTTAAAGGAAAGATAAAATATTCTAGAACAGGAGGTTCGTTGAATGGGTCAGAAAGTAAGTCCACATGGATTGAGAGTGGGCGTCATAAAAGACTGGGATTCCAAATGGTATGCAAATAAAAAAGATTTTTCAGATTATCTTGTTGAAGATCATAATATTAGAGAATATGTGAAAAAAAGGCTTTATGCAGCAGGAGTTTCAAGGATATTAATTGACAGAGCAGCAAACAATCAGGTTAAAATAACCATTCTTACAGGCAAACCAGGTATGGTCATCGGAAGATCCGGAAAAGGAATTGATGAACTTAAGGGTGATGTTGAGAAACTTACCGGTAAGAGCACTGCAATCAATATTGTAGAAATAAGGAGAATAGAGCTTGACGCACAGCTTACTGCTGAAAGTATTGCACAGGCATTGGAAAAGAGAATTTCTTTCAGAAGAGCAATGAAGCAGGCAATAGGTAGAACAATGAAAGCCGGTGCTAAGGGAATCAAAGTCCTTGTTTCCGGAAGATTGGGCGGTGCTGAAATTGCACGAAGTGAAAAGTACAGCGAAGGGAATGTGCCGCTCCACACGCTAAGAGCCAATATCGATTATGGTTTTGCAGAAGCAACTACAACATATGGAAAGCTTGGAGTAAAGGTTTGGATCAATCACGGAGAGATTCTTGCAAAGGATCTTCAAAGCGCTATTCCGGAAGATAAACCGGAAAGAGGCGGAGAAAGAAGAAGAAACGACAACAGGCAGAGAAGAGATGGAGACAGACCAAGAAGAGATGGAGATAGGCCAAGAAGAGATGACAGAAGAGGGCCCAGGGGTGAAGCAAGACCGGAAGAAAAGAGAGCAGAAAACCCAAGAAGACCTAGAACTCCAAAACCTGCAGTACCGGCTCCCAAAGCAGAGAATGTAACAACGGCAGCACCGGAAGCTGAAGCAGGAGAATAAGCAATAGAGAAAGGAGGAAGTTAACGATGTTAATGCCAAAAAGAGTGAAACGTCGTAGAGTCCATAGAGGAAGAATGAAAGGCGTGGCAACCAAGGGTAATACCATTACTTACGGTGCATATGGCTTAGTATCACAGGAATGTGGTTGGATCACTTCAAATCAGATAGAGGCTGCTCGTATTGCGATGACAAGATCTATTAAAAGAGGTGGTAAAGTTTTTATAAAAATATTCCCGCACAAATCGGTAACAAAGAAACCTGCCGAAGTACGTATGGGTTCCGGTAAAGGTGCTCCTGAATACTGGGTTGCAGTAGTAAAGCCGGGAAGAGTCATGTTTGAGATCGAGGGAGTATCAGAGGCTCAGGCAAGAGAAGCTATGAGACTCGCAGCTCACAAGCTTCCTGTCAGGAGCAAGTTTGCCATCAAAGGCCAGGAAATAGCAGAGGGTGGTGAAGCGTAATGAAAATTGAAAAGATAAGAGAAATGTCAGATATAGAACTGAACGCTGAAGTGAAAAAGTTGAAGAACGAATTGTTCAACCTAAGATTCCAGCACGTTACAGGTCAGCTTGAAAACCCCATTAAGATGAGGGATATCAAAAAGGAAATTGCACGCGTGAAAACCATAATCAGAGAAAAAGAACTGAAGAGGGTTCAAGGTTAATCGAAAGGAGGATGTAATATGCTGGACATTCAAGATAGAAACAGAAGAAAAACTAGAGTTGGCATCGTAGTGAGCAATAAAATGGATAAGACGATCAGTGTTGCGGTTGAAGACTTCGTAAGACATTCCCTTTACGGAAAATCAGTAAAGAGTACCAAGAAGTTCAAAGCTCACGATGAGAATAATGAATGCAACATCGGAGATAAAGTAAGAATTATGGAAACAAGACCACTGAGCAAGGATAAGAGATGGAGACTTGTGAACGTAATAGAAAAAGTTAAATAGTAAAGGAGGCACCAGTCATGATTCAGCCGGAAAGCAGATTAAGAGTAGCTGATAATTCAGGCGCGAAGGAATTGTTATGTATCCGTATACTAGGCGGAACCCGCCGACAATACGCGAACATAGGAGATATAATCGTATGTGCCGTAAAAGAGGCAACTCCGGGCGGAGTTGTTAAAAAGGGCGACGTAGTGAAAGCTGTTGTTGTGAGAACAAAGCATGGCGCAAGACGTGTTGACGGCAGCTATGTAAAGTTTGACCAGAATGCAGCGGTTATTATAAAAGAAGACAAAAACCCTGTGGGAACCCGTATCTTTGGACCAGTTGCCAGAGAGCTAAGAGATAAAAGCTTTATGAAAATTATCTCATTAGCACCAGAAGTACTTTAGCGGGGAGGTGTATGAGATGTATATAAAGAAAGATGATACGGTGGTTGTGATCACCGGTAAGGATAAAGGAAAAAAAGGCAAAGTCTTAAAAGCAATGCCAAAAGAGAACAAAATTATCGTGGAAGGAATTAATATTCAGACCAAACACCAGAAACAGACAAGAAAACTGAGAAGTGAGATTAAGCACCAAGAGGGTCCAATCGATGCTTCCAATGTTTTGTTCTATGATAATAAAGAAAAAGCCCCTACAAGAATCGGATACAAAATTGAAGGCGGAAATAAGAAGAGAGTATCCAGAAGAACAGGTCAGATTCTGGACTAATCAGAGTGAAAGGAGGGAACAATCTTGGCAGCTAGACTAAGAGAAATCTATAAAGATAGAGTATGCAATGCTTTAATGGAAAAATTTAAATATAAAAACGTCATGGAAATGCCTAAGCTTGAAAAGATAACGATCAACATGGGTCTCGGAGAAGCAAAGGACAATGTAAAACTTATGGAGACTGCGGTTGAAGAGTTGGCATTGATCAGCGGACAAAAACCGGTCGTTACAAAGTCGAAGAAGTCTGTTGCAAACTTCAAGGTAAGGCAGGGAATGCCTATAGGAGCAAAGGTTACTCTGAGAGGGGATAATATGTATGAATTTGCAGATAAATTCTTCAATATCGCTCTTCCAAGAGTTAGGGACTTCAAGGGAGTAAGCAAAAATTCCTTTGACGGAAGAGGAAATTACTCAATGGGAGTCAAAGAGCAGCTCATCTTCCCTGAAATCAACTTTGACAAGGTAGATAAAATCAAAGGGATGAATATCATATTCACTACAACGGCGAAGACAGATGAAGAAGCGCTGGCGCTCCTTGAAAACCTCGGAATGCCGTTTGAGAAATAGGAGGGAACCAATGGCAAAGACATCTCTCAAAATTAAACAACAGAGAAAACCTAAGTTTTCAACACGCGCATATACAAGATGCAAAATTTGCGGAAGACCGCATTCTGTATTAAAGAAATATGGTATATGCCGTATCTGTTTCAGAGAACTGGCTTACAAGGGTGAAATTCCAGGCGTTAAAAAGGCAAGCTGGTAAACAAAAGTAATAGGAAGGAGGTACTTCAAAATGACCATGACGGATCCTATAGCAGATATGCTAACAAGAATCAGAAATGCCAATACTGTAGGACATGCGACAGTCGAAATCCCTGCATCAAAGATGAAGAAGTCCATCGCGGATATCCTGACTGAAGAAGGCTACATTAAAGGATTTGACATTATAGAAGACAATAAACAAGGCATCATCAAAATTCAGATGAAATATGGTGCAGACAAAGAAAGAGTAATAAGCGGAATTAAGAAAATATCAAAGCCGGGGCTCAAGGTTTATGCTAAGAGCGACGAGGTGCCAAAGGTACTTGGAGGGCTCGGAATCGCAATCATATCTACTTCAAATGGAATTATCAGCGACAAAAAGGCCAGAGCACTTGGCGTTGGCGGCGAAGTAATATGTTATGTTTGGTAGGGAGGTAATAGAGAATGTCAAGAATAGGTAAACTGCCTGTTGCTCTTCCTGCCGGCGTTGATGTCAAAGTCAGTGACAACAATGTTGTTACGGTAAAGGGGCCGAAAGGTGAGCTGCAAGAGCAGATAAGCAAATTAATCAAAGTGGAAATAAACGACGGTACTCTTACCGTAACGCGAGACTCTGATACGAAAGAGGCAAGATCCGCACACGGACTTTCAAGAACTTTGATAAATAATATGATAATCGGAGTAACTGCCGGTTTCGAAAAGAAACTCCAATTGGTAGGAGTTGGCTATAAAGCCGAGAAAAAGGGTAATGTACTCGTAATGAGTTTAGGATACTCACATCCTGTCGAAATGGAAGACCCAGATGGAATTCAGACCGAGGTTACAAGCCCGACTGAAATTATCGTGAAGGGTATTAGCAAGGCATTTGTCGGAAATTATGCAGCAAACGTCAGAAAGTGGAGACTCCCCGAACCATATAAGGGCAAGGGAATTCGATACTTTGGCGAAGTGGTACGCAGAAAAGAAGGCAAAACCGGTGCTAAAAAGAAGTAGAAAGGAGTGAGATAAATGGCAAAAGAGAGTAGAAACGATAAACGCCTGGCCAGGCATTCAAGGATTCGCAAACAACTGACCGGGACTCCGGAAAGACCAAGACTCTGTGTATTCAGAAGTCTGAAGAATATCTCGGTTCAGATCATAGATGATGTGAACGGCACTACACTGGCTGCTGCATCCACCCTTGATAAGGACATCAAAGCACAGGCTGCTTATGGTGGGAACAAGGAAGCTGCAAAGTTGGTTGGGGAAGCTGTTGCGAAAAGAGCACTTGAAAAAGGAATTGAGACAGTTGCCTTTGACAGAGGCGGATTCTTATATCACGGAAGAGTAAAAGAGCTGGCTGACGGTGCACGTGAAGCCGGACTTAAATTTTAGCAGGAAAGGAGAAAGCGAATGCGACAAGGTATGATTGATGCATCCAAGTTTGACTTGAAAGAATCCATCGTAAATATCAGGCGTGTAGCCAAGGTTGTTAAAGGTGGAAGGAATTTCAGATTCAGCGTTACTGTAGTTGTCGGAAACGGTGAAGGATATGTCGGCGTGGGCCTCGGAAAAGCACAGGAAATTCCTGAGGCTGTAAGAAAAGCTATCGAAGATGCAAAGAAGAAATTAATATATGTCCCTATGGTAGGAACGACTGTCCCACATAGAACATTAGGAGTATTCGGTGCCGGTCAGGTTCTGATAATGCCCGCTGCTCCCGGTACAGGAGTTATTGCAGGGAGTGCAGTGCGTATGGTTCTTGAACTTGCCGGACTCAAAGATGTCAGAGCAAAATCTATCGGATCAAACAACTCCGGAAATATGGCATGCGCTACTATTGAAGGACTCAGAAACCTTATGACTGTTGAACAAATCGGAAGACTCAGAGGAAAAACCAAGGAAGAAATACTAGGATAAGGAGGAAACGTAAATGGCGGATAAAACAATAAAGATTACCTTAACAAAAAGTGTCATCGGCGCTTCCCCACTTCAGAGAAAAGTAGTAGAAGCGTTGGGACTTCGAAAAATGCACCAGACGGTGGAACGCCCCGACACCCCACAGACACGCGGAGCGGTAGAAAAAGTTAAGCATCTTGTACAAATAGAAGAAGTGTAAAAAGGAGGTGTTGAAAATGAAACTGCATGAATTAAGAGCAGCAGAAGGTTCCACAAAGAAACCAAAGCGAAAAGGCCGCGGAACAGCTACCGGACAGGGTAAGACAGCCGGCAGAGGTATGAACGGTCAGAATTCAAGAAGCGGAGGCGGAACCAGATTAGGCTTTGAAGGCGGTCAGATGCCGCTATATAGAAGAATACCCAAGAGAGGTTTTACAAATATTTGGAAAAAGGAATATACCGTTTTAAATGTGGATGACTTAAATGTGTTTGAAGCGGGTACGCTGATTACTCCGGAGCTTCTGAGGGAAAAAGGACTTACAAAACAGGTCATTGACGGAATTAAAATTCTTGGAGAGGGAAACCTGGAAAAGAATGTAACCGTACAGGCTCATAAATTTAGCAAAACAGCAATTGAAAAGATCGAATCAGCCGGAGGAAAGGCAGAGGTGATCTAGTATGGGCATGCTTAAAACAATAGCCCAGGCGTGGAAGATCGACGATATCAGAAAGAAGATCATATTCACGCTGCTAATGCTTTTAGTTTTTAGACTGGGCTCCAACATTCCTGTTCCGGGTATTGATAGAGACATTCTTGATGAAGTGTTTAGTGGGAATACGGGATTGTTCGGTTTGTTTGACCTGTTCTCAGGCGGTGCTTTCAGCAACTTTACGATATTCGCGCTGAGCATAACTCCGTATATCACAGCATCTATTATATTTCAGCTTCTGACAATTGCGATACCCAGTTTAGAGGCACTTGCAAAGGAAGGAACTGAAGGGAAAAAGAAGATTGCCCAATACACGAGATATCTCACGGTTGTCCTGGCTTTCTTACAGGCAATCGGATTATCTGTGGGTCTGTTCAGACAGGCAGTTGTTAATAAGGACATTTTCTCTATCACAGTAATCGTTTTGACACTGACTGCCGGGACCGCATTCTTGATGTGGCTTGGTGAACAGATCAATGAAAACGGGATAGGAAACGGTATCTCCCTGATAATTATGGGAGGCATTATATCCAGGATGCCAAGTGCAATCCATCAGACCTGGATCAAACTTCAGGCAGGTGAGGTAAGCATTGTATCTATTATATTATTCTGCATATTTGCTTTGATTGTAGTTATTGGTATTATTATAATCCAGCAGGGGCAGAGAAGAATACCGGTACAGTATGCAAAGAGAGTGGTTGGCAGAAAGATGTACGGGGGACAGAGCACACATATTCCGATGAAAGTTAACCAAGCTGGAGTTATTCCGGTAATATTCTCTTTATCATTGCTGCAATTCCCATTAACAATCACATACTTTTTCCCTGATGGCGGTTTTTCTGGATTTGTGTCTAAGTGGCTTTCACCTTACGGTGATCCAGGAGTCTGGATTTATGCGCTTTTTAACATTATACTTATAATGTTCTTTACCTACTTCTATACAACCGTTACCTTTAACCCGATAGAAGTAGCAAACAATATGAAGGCTAACGGAGGATTTATCCCAGGAATCAGACCAGGAAGATCTACCGTTGAATATTTAAACCGAGTAATGACAAGAATCACATTTGTAGGAGCAGTCTTCCTGGCATTTATTGCCACACTTCCAACGCTGATCCAGCAGTTTACAGCACTGCAGATCGGATTTGGAGGAACATCTCTGCTCATCGTAGTAGGAGTTGCACTTGATACTATGAAGCAGCTCGAATCTCAGATGGTTATGAGAAATTATCAGGGATTCCTCAAATAGAAGAGAATAGACAGAGAGGATCTTTAATTATGATGAATTTGATATTGTTGGGGCCTCCGGGAGCAGGTAAAGGTACCCAGGCAGTAAGAATCAGCCAAAAATACAGCATACCTCATATCTCCACAGGCGATATTTTCAGAAAGAATATTAAAGAGGGAACTGAGCTTGGCAAAAAGGCACAAGAATACATGAACAAAGGAGAACTCGTACCTGACAATCTCGTAATAGAGATTGCCGCAGCGCGGCTGATGGAGGATGACTGCCAGCAAGGTTTCTTACTGGATGGCTTCCCGAGGACGGTCATGCAGGCAGAAGAGCTTGATAAGTTTCTGGATCAAAGAAATCATCCCATTTATAAGGTTATAGACATTGATGTAGATAAAGAAGAACTGATGACAAGATTGATAGGAAGAAGAGTATGCAGAAGCTGCGGGGCAACATATCATGTGATTAATATGCCACCGGAAAAAGAAGGTTTGTGCGATATCTGCGGCGGTGAGCTTTATCAGCGATCGGACGATTCTGCATCGACAGTGGCAAACAGACTTGAGGTATACAATACTTCGACTAAACCATTGATTGAATACTATGAAAGATCCGGCAGAATTATTCATATAGATGGAGGCAAGGATCAGGAGGATGTATTCACTGACATCATAAACGCGATAGGTGACAACTAATGATTGTCCTAAAATCACAGGAAGAAATTGATATCATGCGAGAATCCGGAAAAGTTACCTCCTATATTCTTTCGGAGCTGTCAGGTTTTATTAAACCGGGAATCTCCACGAAAGATATTGATACCTTCGTGGAAGATATTATTCTTAAGAATAACATGATACCAAGCTTTAAGGGATATAACGGTTATCCCGCCAGTGCATGTGTATCCGTTAATGAGGAAGTGGTCCACGGCATCCCTTCCTCAAAAAGGATATTATATGAAGGAGACATCGTGAGCGTTGACGTTGGCAGTACGTATAAAGGCTATGTCAGTGATGCAGCAAGGACCTATCCAGTGGGCAGAATCAGCGCGGAAGCGCGGGAGCTTATAAACAGTACAGAGGCAAGCTTCTTTGAAGGCCTGAAGTTCTGTAAGGTCGGAAACCGGCTTTCAGATATTTCAGCAGCAATTCAAAGGAAAGCTGAATCAGATGGGTTTTCAGTGGTTCGTGATTTTGTAGGCCATGGAATAGGAAGAGCGATGCACGAAGAACCCCAGATTCCAAACTACGGAAAGCCCGGTAGAGGCCCGAGACTTGCTTCGGGTATGGTGTTCGCTATTGAACCCATGATCAACCAAGGCGGTTACGAAGTTGAGGTGCTGGAGAACAACTGGACAGTCGTTACAATTGACAAGAAGCTCTCTGCTCATTATGAAAACACTGTAGTTATCACTGATGGCGAACCAGAGCTGTTAACGCTGTTTGACGCTCGTTAAAAGAGAGGTGTATTA
Source organism: Eubacteriales bacterium (assembly GCA_028692105.1). Taxonomy (GTDB): domain Bacteria; phylum Bacillota; class Clostridia; order Peptostreptococcales; family Anaerovoracaceae; genus Anoxybacterium. The sequence continues at coordinate 13,903 of JAQUYC010000021.1, forward strand.
TATGGCAAAGAAAGATGTCATAGAGGTATTTGGTACCGTACTCGAAGCTCAGCCGAATGCAATGTTTATTGTTAGGCTTGAGAACGGATATGAAGTACTTGCACACATTTCAGGAAAAATAAGAATGAATTTCATCAGAATTCTGCCAGGAGACCGGGTCAAGGTCGAATTATCACCTTATGACCTTACAAGAGGCAGGATTACGTGGAGAGACAAATAAATCGTGAGATATTTTCTCGAAAATCGCATTTTTTTTACGATGCTACGCATCAAAAAAAGAATTGGTTTCACGATTTTCTATGAAAACATCTCACTCACGCGAGGGAATAAATTAGTTGAGGAGGGTTTCAGGCTTTCCCTAAAAAACATTTCACTCACGTGAGGGAATAGACTAATTGAGGAAGGTTTCACGATATTCGATGAAAACATCTCACTAATTGCATAAACTAAGCTGATAAATTTACTGTGTAAATTCAGCGAGATGGTAAAGGAGGATAAGAAAATGAAGGTAAGATCTTCAGTAAAGCCTATCTGCGAAAAGTGCAAAATTATTAAAAGAAATGGAAAAGTCATGGTTATTTGTGAAAATCCAAAGCACAAACAGAAACAAGGCTAATAGCGAAGGAAAACCTTCGCGACTATCGGGGCATCGACCAGTTTTAGAATATATCGTTCCTCTTTAGCAGAAACAGAAACGAAATCGTTCTTGTTAAAGACGAGCGATATAAGGAAGGTCTGGAATTCGAAGAACCGATCAATTTCGCCGATTATGGCGGAAACCAAAAATATGCCAAGAATTAACCTTGGGGGAGCGGCTGTGTTTTATTGTCGTGAGACAAGAAAACCACCTCAAGAGAGTTCTATATAAGTCAAAAAATGATTTGTGTTTTGAGTTTTACTCGAGAAAGCTTAAGGCACGTATACAAAAAACAAAAATAGGATTGCTCAGAAAATTTTACGGAAGGCAACACAGCATAACGTAAAATTAACAAAATTAAGATTGCGCAGGTAATTTTATGGTAGGCAAGGCGCGGCGAATGAGTGCGAAACGCACGTATACAGACATACGTAAGTAAGCACGAATGAACCAGCAACACAGCATAACGTAAAATTAACAAGCAAGAGAAGGAGGGAAATATATGGCTCGTATAGCCGGTGTCGACTTACCAAGAGAAAAAAGAGTGGAGATTGGGCTTACTTACATTTATGGTATAGGAAGACCTACTGCATTGGAGATTCTTGCTAAAGCGGGAATTAGTCCGGACACAAGAGTGAAAGACCTGTCAGAAGAAGAAGCAGGTAATATCAGAAAGATTATAGACTCTGAATATGCGGTTGAAGGAGACCTTAGAAGAGAGGTAACCTTGAACATTAAAAGACTTATGGAGATTGGATGCTACAGAGGAATCCGCCATAGAAGGGGCTTGCCTGTCAGAGGCCAAAACACGAAGACGAACGCAAGGACCAGAAAAGGTCCTAAAAAGACTGTAGGAAGAAAGAAGAAAGCAGGAAAGTAAGGAGGTAAGGTAATATGGCAAAAACTGTAAAAAAGACAGTTAGAAAAAAGAGAAGAGAACGTAAGAACATTGAACGTGGTCAGGCTCATATCCAATCCACCTTTAACAATACTCTGGTAACTCTTACAGATCTCAGCGGAAATGCACTATCCTGGTCAAGTGCCGGTTCACTTGGGTTTAAAGGATCCAGGAAATCGACTCCTTTCGCTGCTCAGATGGCTGCGGAGGAAGCTGCCAAGGCTGCAATGGAACATGGACTTAAGATGGTTGAAGTATATGTAAAAGGACCCGGTTCCGGACGTGAAGCCGCAATCAGAGCGCTGCAGGCTGCCGGACTTGAGATCAATCTGATAAAAGATATCACACCAATTCCGCATAACGGATGCAGACCACCAAAGAGAAGAAGAGTATAATTAAGGGAGGTGTAATTAATAATGGCTAGATATACGGATGCTTCTTGCAGACTATGCAGAAGAGAAGGCCAGAAGCTGTTCCTAAAGGGCGAGAGATGTTATAGCCCGAAATGCGCTATCGAAAAAAGAAATTACGCGCCCGGACAGCATGGTCAGAGCAGAAAGAAAGTTTCTGAATACGGTTTACAACTGAGGGAAAAGCAGAAGGCAAAGAGATTCTATGGAGTTCTTGAAACCCAGTTCAGAAACTATTTTGATAAAGCTGCCAAGAAAAAAGGTATGGCGGGTGAAAATCTGCTGATTATGTTAGAGACAAGGTTGGACAATGCCGTATTCCGAATGGGATTTGCTTCTTCAAGAAAAGAAGCCAGGCAGTTAGTCCGCCATGGACATTTTACTGTAAATGGTCAGAAAGAAAACATTCCATCTTTTACGGTAAAGACCGGTGATACAATAAAGGTGAAAGAGAAAAGTGCATCATCTCCGAAGTTCAAGGAGATAAAGGATATGTCAATCAGCGTACCTGCATGGATTACTGTTGATGTAGAAAAACTTGAAGGTAAGGTTGTTGCTATGCCAAGGAGAGAAGATATCGATACTCCTATCGCAGAACATCTCATCGTCGAGTTGTACTCTAAGTAAGATAGCTTGCGATTGAGTAAATAGCAGTCAAAATTGATAACATTTAAGGTTTTGGCTGATAAGTTTGCTGGCAATTTGAGAAGCGAATTGGGCAAACTAATAAAAGGAGGGTTTTGAGTGATAGAAATCGAAAAACCAACAATTGAATGCTTTTATTCTGACGAAAATGAGAATTACGGCAAATTTGTCGTAGAGCCTTTGGAAAGAGGTTACGGTACTACTCTCGGAAATAGTTTAAGAAGGATATTACTATCTTCATTACCGGGGGCAGCAGTAACTTCTGTAAAGATTGACGGGATTCTTCATGAGTTTTCCACTATACCTGGAGTGAAAGAGGATGTTACAGAGATAATCCTTAATCTGAAGAAGCTGGCGGTTCGCATAAACAGTGATAATTCTAAAAGGGTTATTATAAATGCAGTTGGTCCAAAAATCGTTACTGCCGGTGATATTATTGCTGACAGTGATCTTGAAATATTTAACCCCGAACTGCATATTGCTACACTTGAGGAAAACGCCACGTTGGTTATGGAAATCAATGTTTCAAGGGGCAGAGGCTATGTGCCTTCAGATCAGAACAAAACTGAATCCATGCCTATAGCAGTGATCCCGGTAGATTCAATCTACACTCCTGTCAGGAAGGTGAATTTTGCTGTTGAGAACACAAGGGTAGGACAAGTTACAGATTATGACAAACTCGTTCTGGAAATTTGGACCGATGGCAGCATTACCCCTGAAGAAGGAGTATCCATCGGTGCTAAAATCATGCAGGAGCACCTGAAGCTGTTCATCGACCTTACCGATAGCATGGAAACCATGGAAATCATGGTAGAGAAGGAAGAAGACCAGAAGGAAAAAGCACTGGAGATGACAATCGAAGAACTTGAGCTGTCCGTGCGTTCTTTCAACTGTTTGAAACGTGCGTCAATCAACACTGTAGAAGAGCTTACACATAGAACTGAAGATGATATGATGAAGGTGAGAAATCTAGGTAAGAAATCTCTGGATGAAGTAAAGCATAAACTTGAAGAATTAGGCCTCAGTTTGAGACCGAGCGACGACTAAAGCACCGATTTGACTGCAGTGTGCAACATTCGCCTGCGGCGAATCGCACATAGCCATCCGAATCGAGCAAATCGATATGAATCTTAGCAAAGGAGGAATAGAAATGCCAGGCTACAGAAAATTAGGCAGACCTACTGCTCATAGAAAAGCTATGCTTAGAAATATTGTGACTGACCTCTTCAGAGAAGGACGTATCACAACAACCGACTGCAGGGCAAAAGAAGCAAGAAGAGCAGCTGAAAAGATGATTACATTGGCAAAACGCGGCGATTTACATGCAAAAAGACAGGTACTCGCATATGTTTACGACGAAGATGTAGTGAAAAAACTATTTGATGAAATAGCTCCGAAATATGCGGAAAGAAACGGCGGATATACCAGAATTCTAAAGTTGGGTCCTCGTCAGGGAGACAACGCAGAAGTTGTATTCCTGGAACTCGTGTAATGATTGAAAGGCTCTCTTCGGAGAGCCTTTTTTTATATTACGGAAATATATTCCTGCATGATAACCGGCAAGAGAGCGTCATCTTAAGGGTGTTTTAGTTGAACTGCACTGCCATATACGATATAATAGTATCCGCAAATACAAAATCTAATAATATTTCTTAAAAAGACATTCTTTTTGCCCGAATCAGCGGGGCATCTGTTTTGGGAGGTTTGGAATGAAAAGATCATCATCAGTACTTTTGATAGTTTTGCTTATTATCACAGCCTTAACAGGATGCGGACCTAAGCAGGGAGAAATACAGGACGAATTCCTTGCAATGCTGGATAAACCGCCATCAGAGGAGAGTGCAAAAGAAGCCGCTGATTATCTGGATCAACACCTGTCAAAATTAGATAAAGAATATGCAAGCTTTATGGTGCATGAGCTGGAACATTATATTCTTGGGGTTGAACATAATAAGATCAATTACACAGAATGGATAGCGCACTATGAAAAATATGTTGATCCAGCCTTGACAGGACTTTACCAAATCATGGCTCAAGAACAGAAATCTCCCATGGCAGTAGATACTGTACTTAAGATAAGCTGGGAAGAACTTGCTAAGCGGGCATATGATATGGAAAATTACATTAAGGAAAATAAAGACTATGAAATGATCAATGAGGATTTCACCTGGATTTATGGCAACTATATTAATGCTATGATAATGGGTACAAATGGAACTCCTATCTTTAACTACAAGACCCACGCCTTCTCAGAAGATGCAAGGACAGCTTATGTCTCATTTATCAATCGATATCCCGATTCGATTACAACATGGGTTTTAAAGGAGTATTATACATACCTTACCAGCATTCAATTTACAATGGATTATAATGATAAAGTTTCAAGCAAATTATTCTTTGACACCTGCGATTGGCTGGTATTGGAATCAGGAAAGAGAGTTATGCAATAGATGGATCGGATTATCAGGATAGAAGATCTGGTATTTCAATATAAAAGGGAAGATCAGCTCGAACCGGTAAAAGCTATAGACAATGTAAATATCAGTATAAAACAGGGTAGCTTTACTGCAATTATAGGGAAAAATGGATCCGGCAAGTCTACTCTGGCAAAGAACATCAATGCCTTGCTGCTGCCCAGCAGCGGGGCTGTTTACGTGAAGGGCCTTAATACGGCTGACGAAACAAAATTATGGGAAATTCGTCAAATTGCAGGAATGGTGTTTCAAAACCCGGATAATCAGTTGGTATCTACTATTGTTGAAGATGATGTGGCATTCGGTCCCGAAAATTTAGGAGTTGAACCTGCAGAAATAAGGAGACGAGTCGATGCTTCACTTTACGCTGTCAACATGTACGATGAAAGGAAGAAAGCTCCCCATCTGTTATCCGGTGGACAGAAACAAAGAATTGCAATAGCCGGAGTAATTGCTATGCGGCCGGAATGCATCATTTTAGATGAACCTACAGCAATGCTTGATCCTCATGGCCGCTATGAGGTTATGGAGATAATTGAAAAACTTCATCAGGACGGAATTACAATACTTCTTATTACGCATTTTATGGACGAAGCCGCAAAGGCAGAGAGAGTTATTGTTATGGATGAAGGAAAAGTTGTACTTGAAGGCAGTCCAATTGAGGTATTTGCTCGTGCAGAGGATATCAAAGCAATAAACTTAGATGTGCCTTTTGCAGTGGAATTAGCACATAGGCTTAGGAAAAGAAACATTTACATACCGGAACATATCATCAATACAGAAGAAATGGTGGATTATATCGCATGCAGATACAAGTAAAAAATCTTAATTATATCTATAGCGAGGGTATGCCATATGAATCAATAGCTCTTACGGATATTAGTTTTGAAATTAAGAAGGGTGAATTTGTAGGCATTATAGGACATACCGGTTCCGGCAAATCCACATTGATTCAGCATCTGAATGGTTTGCTGAAACCGAAATCAGGAAGCATACTGATCGATGGAACAGATATAGCAGAGAAAAACGTTAAAATGCATGACATCAGACGTAAGATCGGCTTGGTCTTTCAATATCCGGAATACCAGCTCTTCGAGGAAACAGTTCATAAGGATGTGGCATTTGGCCCCCTGAATCTTGGACTCACCCAGGAAGAAGCTGATGAAAGAGTTAAAAAGGCCATTATAATGGTGGGCCTAAATTATGAAGAAATTGCAGAGAGATCTCCCTTTGAACTGTCCGGCGGACAAAAACGCAGAGTTGCAATTGCGGGAGTAATTGCCATGGAACCGGAAATCCTGATTCTTGATGAACCTACTGCAGGGCTGGATCCTAAAGCTCACCAAGATATTCTTCGAATGGTTGAGAAAATCCATTCCCTTACAAGCAATACGATTATCTTAGTATCACATAATATGGGTGATATCTCTAAGCTTTCGGACAAGGTTCTTGTATTGGACAGAGGTAGGCTTGTATTGGATGGTACTCCTGCCGATGTATTTTGTCAGGCAGATTATTTAGAATCACTCGGACTGGGACTTCCACCGTCTGCATATCTCATGAGAGAGCTGAAAAAGAGGGGAGTTCCGGTTTCTGATAACATACTGAATATTGAAGGAGCCGAAGAAGAATTATATCGTATACTGAGCAAACCGATTTAAAAGGTAGAGTTATACATGATTCGTGATATCACATTAGGACAATATTATCCGGGAAGTTCCTGGATTCATAAACTTGACGCCAGAATCAAGATTATATGGACTTTTGTCTATATCGTTTCCCTTTTCCTGATTAAGGACTTTTGGGGGTTTGTTACTGTGCTGATTACCCTGACCCTTTTCATAAGTAATTCAAAAGTACCGCTGAACTTTATATTAAAGGGCTTAAAACCGATATTTTTAATTATCATTTTTACCTTTGTCATAAATATGTTTATGACAAAGGGTACACCGATTATTGAAATAGGGTTTTTGACTATTACAAAAGAAGGTCTGCGCAATGCATTTTTTATGGGAACAAGACTGACTCTTCTGATCATAGGATCGTCACTGCTTACACTGGTCACAAAACCTGTAACTTTGACTGACGGTATAGAAAAACTTCTCAGCCCGGGTCAAAAAATAGGACTGCCTTCCCATGAACTTGCAATGATGATGACCATAGCACTTCGCTTTATTCCGACACTGCTTGAGGAAACCGATAAAATCATGAAGGCACAAATGGCAAGAGGGGCTGATTTTGAAAGCGGAAATATCATGAAACGTGCCAAAAGCCTTATTCCGCTGCTGGTACCTCTGTTTATAAGTGCGTTCCGCATTGCACAGGATCTGGCTATGGCAATGGAATCACGCTGTTATCGCGGAGGAGGCCATAGAACCAGAATGCACGGAATGAGGCTGGAAAAGAGAGACGGTGCAGCAATTTTTCTTATGGTTTTATATCTTGTAATTATTATTACACAAGCGCAAGGAATCTTCACATTATTACCGGGGATCATACATTGAGCGCAGATCAGAAAGGTTGAAGATGAGAAACACAAAATATTTATTGCAAGCTGCAGCAATTGCTGCAGTATATGCAGTCCTGACTATTGGATTAATGCCATTTAGCTACGGTTTCATGCAGATCCGAGTATCGGAAGCACTTACAATTCTGCCATGCCTGACACCTGCCGCAATACCGGGACTCTTTGTCGGGTGCCTCGTTGCAAATATGGTTAGCCCTTATGGAATGCTTGATATGATTGTTGGAAGCAGTGCTACACTTATTGCTGCAGTCGGTTCGTACTTACTAAGGAATAGACCTATATTGGTCCCCCTGCCACCGATTATCGCTAACGGTGTACTCGTCGGGGGTATGCTCTATTATGCCTATGCTGTACCGATTCCACTTTTTGCCTGCATACTGTGGGTAAGCTTAGGCGAATTTATCGCTTGTTACGTTATCGGCTATCCTTTACTGCAATATTTAAAAAGATATAAAAAGATATTTGAGCTGCACTAATATAGGCTAAATTTTCATATACTTAAGATAAAGTCTTAAGGAGGGGATCATGAAAAATAACCTTCGGTTGAAGATATTACTCATGTCGCTTTTATCCGTCCTGTTATTGCTGTTCATTATTGGGCCGGAGATCAATGGCGTTATTATAGCAGCTAACAATAATGTGGATTCCCGGGAGTCTGATGTGGTGGATAGTGAAAAGAAAACCACGAAGACAGCTATTGATGCAGAGCGAAGTCCTTTTAATGTTACAATTGAAATTAATGAGCCGAATGTTGCATTTCAATTAAAGTATGATAAATATCCCCTTTCATACACATATCTTCTGATAAATAACGATACTGATATAAGAAAAGGGCCATCCTCAAAAGAACCGGTATTGAGGACTGTTTCAAAAAATGAAAAGCTTAACTATATCGAGACGATCGAAAGCGAAGAGAAATGGTATCATGTTATCTGGCAGGAAGGTGAACAGCAGCTCTTCGGATTCGTGAACGGAGATACGGCAGCAATAAGAGTGTTTCAGTTTGATAAGATGCACGAAGCAATTTTAAAGGCTGAAAAATCCTCAAATGAAGGGCCTCTTACATATATTAACAACTATCATAATGTAAAGGGCTATGCGCCCAGGTATCATGAAGGAGAATTGGATAAAAAGGGCAACAGGAGAAGCCAGAGCGCTCCGGGATACTTTGATATCAGCAATTTGAGTGAGTTTGATTATATAGGAGACGGAACCCTTGTACGCGTGTTGTCAACAGGTCCTCAATACACCGGAGTATCTTTGGTAAAGGATGAAAACGTCTATCTTGTGCCGAATAAGTATGTTGCTGATCAGGCACCTATAACAACGATAAATAAAGCGATAGTGATCGACAGGATAAATCAGAATGAGGCGGTGTTTGAAAAAATAGGTCAGGAATGGAAAGTAATTTCCTATACTCTGGCAACTACCGGAAAGGTAGGGAAATACCACCAGCTGACACCGCTGGGCTATTTTTATGCAATAGAAAAACGTGAGAGGTTTTATTATTACGAAGATGGGACTGCCAGGATACAAGGGTACGCTCCTTACGTTATCAGATTCGCAGGCGGTGCGTATGTTCACGGCGTACCGATAGATTACAAATATGATGCCGAAGGAAACAGGATAGACCCGGGGAAGGTTGAATATTCAAGATCGATTGGAACGGTGCCTTTATCCCATAAATGTGTCAGAAATTACACTTCACATGCAAAATTTTTATATGATCTGTACGCTCCCGGAGAAGTGATAGTGATTGTTATCGAAGGAGACTAAGCATGCGGCAAAGAAAAGTAAAAAACGAAGAAGAAAGACTCTCGGAACATCATAGATATTTGATTCAGCAGCCACAGGAAAAGAAAAACAGATGGCACGAGGTCTTTAATAATAGTAATGAAATATTTGCGGAATTTGGCTGCGGAAGGGGGCAGTTTATACTTACGCTGGCCAAGCTTAATCCTGATCGCAATTATATTGCCTTTGAAGGCAGAGGAAGCATTATACTCAGAGCATTGGAAAAAGCTGAGGGGGCAGACCTGAAAAATGTCATGTTTATCAAGGAATATATTAACGATGTAAATGAATATTTTGAGGAAAATGAACTTTCCGGAATCTACCTGAATTTCAGTGATCCCTGGCCAAAGGATCGGCACTCCAAGCGCAGACTCACTCATCGGAGGTATTTGGAGGGTTATCAAAAAGTTCTCAAAAATGGCAGCCATATAGAATTTAAAAGTGATAACAGCGATTTTTTTTTATTTGCACTCAATGAGTTTAAAAATTGCGGCATGAAGCTTCATGAATCAACCATGGATTTGCATGGCACCAAACTTGAAGCAGCAAAGGTTACTACTGAGTATGAGGACAAGTTCAAGGCTGCCGGAAAGGAAATCAATTATTGCAAGGTACAAGTATAAGCTGGTCCCTA
>JAQUYC010000021.1:24021-32776 GCA_028692105.1 Eubacteriales bacterium
TTATAAGTATTCAAGTAATTCTTTCAAGAATTCCTGTTCCATCCCGACAAGTCTCTTAGCTAGGGCCCTGCTATCTTCAGAAGCAGATTTATATTTGTTGATATACGCACTGACTGATTTAATCCCCATATTACAACCATCTATCAATAAATCAGCAATTTTATGAGAATCATTATTTACAACCAGCTTCATTTCTGTACTAATCCAGGAAAAAGCTTTTGCCATTGTAGGTGGATCTTGCTCTTGCTCTTGGGATTTATTAAGCATATGATGGCACTCATCACCAATCTTGATGTGCTTATCATTGTAACCCTCAATCACAGATTTGAGTGTATCATTTTTTATATAAGGCAGGACCTGCTCAATACTGTTTGTGGCCATTTTACATCCGGAATTACATTCCTTTAAAAGACTAATCGTATCTTCATTCATAAAATCCATCCTTTCATTGGTTTGTTTTAAATTATTATTTACGACGATAGTATAATCAAATTAGAAATCCAAATCACAAAGATCTTAATCCACTTTAAGAAAAAATTCAAAATCTAAAAAGAGAGCATCTTGTAAGTGGCAGCTTCCAAGATAACTCTCAATTTTCATTGGGATTTATGATTGTGTAGTAGTACGGTTTCGGAAAAAGAATGAAATTGCATAGAGTCCAGCTATTCCGACGATAGCGAATACGATCCTGCTGATAATTGCAAATGTCCCACCAAATATACTTGAGACCAAATCATATTTGAAGAAACCAATTAATCCCCAATTGATTGCACCTATAATTATTAAAGCAAGGGCTAAATTCCTCATAAATGTCACCAATATCATCTCCTTTCAAAAGAATTTTTCCCTTTTTGCGAAAAATTATAAGCGCCGCATGAAATTTAAAGTGTTTTATGCTTTCAACGGTATTGTAAGTCATTATTAATCAAACATTATTGGGCGATGTATAATCTCTGGGAGTGCCCCAAAATTCAAATCTGTTGTATTCAGGATTTGAAGAGTCAAAATAGATCCAGATCGGTGCATTATTGAGCTGCGGATACTCCTTAAAAAATTCAGAATCTCCATAGAACATAGCTTCCAGAGCCAAGGGCAATTCCCGCCGAAAAATAGTATTACGAATGGCGGTTATTATGGGATCGAACTGCCCAACATAAACATACACATAGAGAAGGGGGGCTCCTTCATCAATTTGCCATTCGGCAAGAACTTCGTCCCGCATTTTGTTTATTTGATCAAACGCATATTCCAGGCCGATTGTCAGAAAAAGATCACCTGTCTCATCCGAATGTGTCAATGTATATTTACGCCCGACTATGGGATGTGCCGTTGTTACGCCATTTCTGTATTCCACATGAAGTTTTTCCGGATTCAGTCTTTTCATTCCATATACCTCTCAATCCTTAAAATGGTAAGCAATAAGTAGAAGCCATTACAAAAACAGGTTATGATACAAAACGATAATCATAACCTTATTCTTCAGAATTTTAAATTGCCTTCGATTTGCCACAGGGATTTATTGATTTATACCATCTGTAACCAGCAATGCGCTCAATTCGGGTTCCTTTCCTACAAGACCGATTGCATAAATTGTATAAACCATTCCTGGTTTCAGATTAACATTTGGAACAGTGAGAACCACAGTTGACGTTCCGGCAGGGCGAACCTGCAATGTGTAGGTCATAGGGTTGACAGCGAGATAATTAGTGAGTTGTTTGCATATACATCTACGTTTGGTGCATCCGGAACAGCATGAAGCACACGGATGTATGACTTTGAAAGATTTCCTATGTTCCAGATATTAAGGGTTTCACAAGTTATATTATATTGCATAATGGTTACCTCATCTTATATTAATTTTGTCATTAAAAGCAACGACAATATAATATATGCACTATGAAATAGTGTTGGTGTCAATTTAGCAACTTTAACGCACTGATTTTATCAATTCATGCGTACGACCTTAGGCGAACGCATATATTTCTTCTTGCCATTTTAAAAACCTCCTGGCTGATGTATTTTATCTTACATCAACCAGGAGGTTTACACAAACTTTGAAACGGTCTCCCGATTTAAGAATTATTGTTCATTTACTTTTTTGATTGTTTTTAATATGCTAATAGGGAGGGTTTTACATTTATCTTCCGATATTGAAGCTACTGACACACGCAGTCCCTTGCCTACCGGTACGGTGAAAATCCCTTCTTTCTGAAGCTCCAGCCCAACTGCATCAGCATTTTCACAACGAACTGTTACGAAAAATCCCGCATCAAAGGGCACCATATTCAACCCAACGTCATTCGCGGATTTTTGGAAGGACTTACCACGCTGAACAAGCATTTTGCAGTATGCCTGTCTTTCATGTGTTACCTTTGACAACAGAATCTCATCGGAAAAAATTCTTGCCAGCGTTGCCATAGCTGCTCGATTGCAATTAGACCAGGTCCCTCTTGCGGAGAAAGCGCATACCGTTTTGAACTCATCTGCAATTTCCTTGTCCCCGGTCATGCAGATCATAGCACCGCTTCTCATACCGTACATGGTATAGCTTTTTGATAAACTGTATGCAACAACAACAAGAATATTTTCCGGAAGGCCTTCCAAGAGCGGGAAAAATTTCCTGTATTCCTCTTCATCTCCGGCATAATCCAGATAAGCCACATCAACAAGAAGTGTAAGCTTTTTCTTGCCATCGGCCACAGCATTTTTAATTATATTTATAACATTATTCCAATCTTCGAGATCTAAGCTGTATCCTGTTGGATTATGTGCAGGTGTATTCAAAATCACTACCAGACCATCCTGAATGGAAAGCAGCTCTTTTACTTTGCTTTCAAATGAAACAGCATTAAATTTCCCTTTATCGTCAGTCAGGGTGAAGGTTGCGATTGTTCTTTCAATATCCTGTGCAATCGTGCTGTAAGGTCCCCAATACCAATCAGAAGTCAGAACCTGATCTCCTCTTTTAGAATAATTCTGTATCGTATTGCGTATTGCACCAGTACCGCCGGGAGTTGCTACTACTTCAGTATATGCTCTTGGCACATAGCTTCCAAACGCTGCCCGCTTAATTGCTTTAATAAAATCAGGAGTTCCTGCAATGGGTGCGTATTCAGCATAGTCGAGCGAGGTTAAATTTTTAAGAACTTCAACCACTGAGGAAAGGATAACCAGATTTCCATTATCATCAAGAAGGGAGCCTATGGTAGCGTTAATAACTTTTTCAGAACCTTCTTCCGCCGCCATTTTTTTTGCTTTCTGATTAATACCAAAAATCTTGTCTTCGAGCGGAATTATCCTATGATTGGCTTCCGCCATCCTGTAATTTGACATATAATGATCACCTGCCTTTTTTGTATAATAGGAGTATTATAATATAACAAAGTACAACATGCAACTTTTAATACCCAATTAAATAGTTGTAATTAAATAGTTGCTCCAATAATTTTAAGTGTTTAAACTCAATACTGCCATAAAAATATTGATGACTATGCGTTACTTCATAAAGTTTTGTTAAATTCTGTGGTATACTACTAAAAATCAGTTTTTACATTTATTTGGAGGCAATTATGATAATAAAACAGCTTTTTATAATTTTGGCGGCACTTTTTCTCGGCCATTCAGTAGCAATAATATTTAATATACCGATACCTTCCAATGTTATGGGTCTGGTTATTCTCTTTACCGCACTTTGCATCGGCATAATAAAGATAAAGCAGGTAGATAAGGTCAGCGATTTTATTATTAGATATCTGGCTGTATTTTTTGTAGCTCCGACTGTTGGAATTATGCAGTATTTTGAACTGATAGGCAATCAATTTTTTTATATAATTGTACCTTTGATATTAAGTATTTTAATCGGGTTTTTCATTGCAGCTAAAACTACGGAAATTATAATTCGAATCAGGGAGAAGAGCGAGTTATCAGCAGGCGGGAAAGGATTGGGCGGCGAAGATGTTAAATGAATTTTTCGCGACAAACCCTATATCAGGTATGCTTCTGACAATAGGATGTTTTTGGATTGGACAAGTTATATTTGAAAAAACCAAGTTGACAATATTACAGCCAATTCTTACATCCTCAACGATTATCAATTAAGCATTATTTCCTGTGTTAAGAACGCAGATAGGATTGCATCTGAAATCTAAAAATATAAATTTGCAGTTTAGTCTTAAAAAAGTCTTTAATATAATGCCTCTACAGTATGAATTCTCGAAAATAAGGAAATAATACTGTTGGAGGTGTTATATATGCGATTGAAAATTAAAAAGCCAAATGATAGAGTTGCTGTTGCACTTGTTTTATGTTTCTGCGTTGTTGCGATCGCCTCGATATTTTCAATGAGATCAAATTTTGATCAGCTTAACCTTGATAGCAAAGAAAATATCAATATTGCAAAGGATGATAAAAGTATCATTAACAGAGAACAGGATGTTGTCAAACCTGTTCCCACCGTTGACAGTACAGTGCCAAAGCAGAACCAATCGGGTGAGCAGCAGGGAACAACTGTGCGGGAAGATGCGGCCGCTTCCTTTAGCATACCGCTAAAAGGAAAAGTCAACAAGGGATTCTCTATGGAAGAACCGGTTTATTCAAAGACTCTTGATCAGTATATCATTCATAGCGGTATTGATATTGAGGCACCTGTAGATACACAGATTTTAGCTGCAGGTGACGGAACAGTTACAAAAGTGTATAAGGATGATAAGCTTGGAATAACTATTGAAGTATCACATGGTAATGGAATCGTGACCAGGTATTCCAATCTGAGTACAAACAAAATGGTTGGAGAAGGTGATGTATTGAAAAAAGGCCAGCCCATAAGCGGTGTTGGAAGTTCCGCTTTATTCGAAAGCCTGGAGCCCCCTCATTTACATTTTGAAGTCTTAAAAGACGGAGTTGCAATTGATCCAACAAACTATATAAAATAACAAGGCTTAATCATAATCAAGCCGCAGGACCCAAACGGAGCCTGTGGCTTTTTGGTTATAAAATTAGTAACATTTATCGAGCATATAAATAATATAATATAATATATTAGCTCGCCCAATTTGCAAAGCAAATTGCCGGCGAACTTATGCAAGGAAATCACAAATCTAAGATTTGTAGATTTCTACTGCAATCTATATGCCGGAGGTGTTTATGTTATCAACTATTAATTACGTCAGACATTCACTTGGTTTACATTTATTTTTTACGAGAATAATGAAGGAGCACTCGTTTTTCCTTGAAATCGGATTTACCCCAAGAGACAGTAATTTTTCGGAAACTGCAGACAATTTCAGAATCTCATTTGATGAGATTTTGAAAGAAGCAATCATGCTTTCGGACGGTGTGATCAGCCAGGATTTTCTGGAATCCGGAGAAGTGGTTACGCCATACACATTAAAAGTAGAAGAGGCTTCAAAATTCTATACCGATGTCCCAATCAATACAGAACTAACAAGAATGGAAGCAAGATTGCAAGGAGGCAACCTAAACGATATAGATTCCACGCTAACTCGAAGAGTAAACATGTTGAATCAAAGGGTGATGGAGCTGTTGGATGAACTCATCAGATTTAAGACCTTGATCTTAAAAGATATGGTTTCCTGCAAGATGTTTACAGTAAATTATCCTCTCTTGATCGACCACATTTTACGTGAAGCAAAACTATATTATTCATTGATAGAACGACTGCAATCAAAAAAGGAAATGAATATTGAACAGGAAGCCATAGAGCAGGAGATATTCTGGAACAGGATTATGGCTGAGCATTCTCTGTTTATCCGCGGTTTGCTTGATCCGACTGAGGATGAACTGATCATTGCCGCAAATAATTTTGGGAATGAATTCAATCAATTATATCAGGAATCAAAAGCAGCTATGGATCGTACCTTGCCGCTCTCACAGGTTACAGCCGATAGCCTGCAGGCCACAATGGAAATCAGAAATTTCAACGCCCAAGGGACGGAAGGTATACTGGATTGCAAAGTTAAATCAATTATTATTCCGCTTCTTGGCGATCATGTGCTAAGGGAATCAAATCATTTCCTTCGCTTGTTGAAGACATATGAGTAATTTAATACTGATTTGAAGGAAAATTTAAATAACGTTTATCTTCAAGTGTGATAGCACGTAAGACTTTACAAGGGTTTCCGACAGCAATTACATTGTCCTCTATATCTTTTGTTACAACGGAACCCGAACCGATTACCACATTATCCCCAATTGTTACTCCCGGGTTGATTACAGCGTTTGCGCCGACCCAAACGCTATTACCGATTGTTATCGGCTTACCATATTCAAGGTTTGTATTTCTTATTTCTGCTTCAATAGGGTGAGCGGCAGTAAAAACACCAACACGTGGACCGAAAAACACATTATCACCAATCCTGACATTACAAACGTCGATAATAATGCAGTCATAGTTTGCATAGAAATTATCACCTATGATTATATTGCAGCCATAGTCACAGCGAAAGGTCGGCTCTATATATATTTGATTACCTGAAGATTTGAATAATCCTATTAACAACTCTGTGCGATATTCAGCTTCTTCTTCTGTTGTAGCATTGTATAATCGTGTCAGTTTTTTGGCTTTTATAAAATCCCTTTTCAGTTCCTCATCCTGTGCGTTATATAGCTTTCCACTTAACATCTTTTCTTTTTCAGTCATATTTCCCTCCCCATAAAGCTTAAACATTTAAATTTTATTATACCCAATATTTAGAGTAGAATAGATCCCTATTTATGGGTATAATAAATGCAAAATTAAAATGCACTTGTTAATTTTTTACAGCCTCGTGGAATTAAACAAGCAGTAATTATAACAAGATTTAGGAGAGGGAATGTATGACAAAGATATTTAGCAAGTATAATATTGGAAAACTGGAATTAAAGAATCGAATCGTCATGCCGCCCATGTGCATGTATGTAGCGCCGGAAACCGGAATGGCTACAGATTGGCATGTGGTACACTATGCAACAAGAGCTGTTGGCGGGGCAGGGCTCCTGATAGTAGAGGCAACGGGAGTATCGCCGGAAGGAAGGATTTCATCCGGTGACCTTGGGATATGGGAGGATGCTCAAATACCCGGACTTGCATCAATTGTAAAGTCAGTCCACGAAAACGGTGCAAAGATCGGCATTCAGCTGAGTCATGCTGGAAGGAAATGTGAGGCGATAGGTATGGAAATCGAAGCGCCATCTGCTCTTCCTTATGATGATAACGCTAATACCCCAAGAGAAATGACAAAGAATGATATTGCTGAAACGGTTGAAGAGTTTAAAAATGCCGCAATAAGAGCAGATAAGGCCGGATTTGATCTGATCCAGATTCACGCCGCTCATGGGTATCTGATAAATGAATTCCTTTCACCGCTGACGAATCAACGAGGCGATGAGTACGGCGGGAGCTATGAAAACAGAGTTCGATTTTTAGGAGAGGTACTTACAGCTATAAGGTCTGTGTGGCCAGAGGAGAAACCGATTGAAGTCAGGGTAACAGCAGAAGATTACGGAGAAGGCGGAAATCAGCCTGCAGATATTGCGGCCATGCTGAACCTGATTAAGGACAAAGGCATCGACTCTGTGAATGTCAGCACCGGCGGCGTCATTTCCGTAGCACCTAAAGTTTTTCCCGGATACCAGGTTCCTCATGCGGAAATGATAAAAAGACTTACCGGTTTGCCGGTAGTTGCAGGCGGGCTATTATCCGATCCGGCAGAGGCTGATGCAATCATTGAGCAAGAAAAAGCAGATCAGGTTTATCTTGGCAGGGAGCTTCTTCGCAATCCTTACTGGGCGCTCCACGCATCACGTGTCTTGAATGCAGATTTCGAATGGCCAACCCCATATCAAAGGGCAGAACGCAAGAAAAAAGCGTAAAGAAAATCAGACAAATAAGAACCGGCTGGCGCATTGGGAATATTGCGTTCCAGCCGGTTGATCCTATGGAGCGGGTGAAGGGAATCGGACCCTCGTATTCAGCTTGGGAAGCTGATGTTCTGCCATTGAACTACACCCGCACGTGTTTATTAATACAGAAGTTTTTGATTGGTAGTCAGCACTTTTAAATATTAACCCAATCCCATAAAAAAATCAAGCTTTTGTATACAATTTTCAATTCAAACCTGAATAACGAAAAAAACAAATATCAAACAAGTAACGATAAAATTTGCGGATGCCTGTGGATAAGTCGTATGAGATTTTAGCAAATTAAAAATGAGATTGTTGCAATCACTGGGTTTAAGCTCAAATATTTTATCCACAATAGCATGTGTATAAAATTGTATACAATTTATTATAATGTGTGGATAATGAACGCAACCCTTATAATATAATTGTTTCGGCCTGTTGAACAATGTTCGTTGATATACGGACATAAGTTTACATAATACGACGTTATTCACTGCTCGCAATTCAAGCGAAGGCTAAAAATAATTGAAAATATTTATAATTAGTGGTATTATATATTATTAAATAAGTGCCATGCGAACATTCATCTTAGACGAATCACACATGGCAATTCAAATCGAACAAGTTAATTTGTAAAGATGTCATAAATTAAAAGGAGTATGGTCATTTTATGGGATTATTTATCCTTCACACTAAATGACTAATTTTATTTTTAGAATAAGGAGGTTATGTATATGAAGACAAAACAATTAAAGGATGATTTATATTGGGTTGGCAATTTGGATCCGGATTTGAAGATATTTGATATCTTAATGCATACTGAATTTGGCACATCATATAACTCTTATATTTTAAA
>JAQUYC010000022.1:0-4827 GCA_028692105.1 Eubacteriales bacterium
ACCGTTAACGATGCTGAAGCAACTGTTTCTGTTGATTATGTAGTGCCGAGTTATGAAATACCTATATCAGAAAGCACACAGCACATACCTTGCTGGTTCGCTTCGCAGCTACAGAATTTAATACATTTGGCGAAACAAGAACGCTGATATTTACGAACTAATCACAGACGGAATAAGAATATGAGAAGCTCTGAAAAAATTACTCAATTGAACAATTCGGTAGTTAAGGAGAAAACGATGATGAATACAAAAAGCTTGCATCACGATGAGCACAAAGAGAAAGAAAAGAGGAAAGGTGCACTGAAGATTCAGAAATACGCAATAAGGGTGGCAGCTCTGGCGGTTGTAGTGATGGCAACAGTTATATTGTCTGAAAAGATAGAAAAGAATAAGCGAAAACACATGAGATAGGAGGTGCTTGATATGGGAGATAAGAGTCCAAAGAATCGAGAAAAAAAGAAAAAGAAAGCGGATAAAAAGAAAATAGTTCCAATCGCTCCGCTGCCTGCAACCGTCAAACCTCAATAATCAGAAAGACAAAAAAGGAGCCTGGTCATGATGATAAGCAACGTACCAAAAAGTTCTGATCGAAAAGAGGATTCCTACCCGGAGCTTTTTATAAGGAATCCGAGCAATCCGATAATAACCGCGAAGGATTTGCCGTATCCGGCCCACACCATCTTTAATCCGGGCGCAACTGAATTTGAAAACAACACGTTATTGATTGCAAGAGTGGAGGACAGAAAAGGGTTTTCCCATTTAACAAAAGCAATCAGTAAAGATGGGGTCTCAAATTGGATCTTTGACAAGAACCCCACGATAGAGGCAGAGCCGGGGATACATCCAGAAGAGAGGTGGGGTATTGAAGACCCCAGAATAACATGGATGACAGATCTGGGAAAATGGGCAATCGCCTATACCTCCTTTTCGCGAACAGGCCCGTTAGTATCACTGGCGCTGACAAGCGATTTTGTAAGCATTAAAAAACTGGGGCCGATTATGGCTCCTGATGATAAAGATGCCGCGCTGTTTCCGAGAAAGTTCAACGGGAAATATATTTTAATCCACCGGCCATATTCCGATGGGCATAAGGCGCATATCTGGACATCTACATCTGCAGACTTGCTTAGCTGGGGTGAAAACCAGATTTTATTGAATGCGCGCAGCGGCGGCTGGTGGGATGCGAATAAAATCGGTCTGTCGGCGCAACCGCTTGAAACATCGGACGGATGGCTTCTTCTTTACCATGGGGTGAAGCATACGGCAGCCGGTGCGATTTACCGGTTAGGCCTTGCGCTGCTAGATTTGGAAAATCCAAGGAAAGTATTAAAAAGAAGCAATGAATGGATTTTCGGACCGGAAGAACCTTATGAAAAGTTTGGAGATGTCAGTGACGTGGTGTTTCCTTGCGGCTGGATTCTTAATGATGAGACCGGAATCATCAGCATATATTACGGCGGAGCTGACTCATGTATCGGGCTTGCAACAGCACACTTAAGCGACCTGCTTCAATACATGAAAAATTGTCCGGAGCCATGTGAAGACGATTAGAAGGGGGAACATTATATGAAAGCATTATTTCTGGCAGGCGGGATGGGAACCAGGCTAAAGCCATTAACCGACGATTTGCCAAAACCGATGGTCCCGGTGATGGGAAAGCCGCTTTTGGAGAGAAACATGCTGAGGCTTAAGGCCTGCGGAGTTGATGAAATCATACTTAGCACCAGTTACAAGCCGCAGAAAATCAAAGAATATTTTGGCGACGGAGCAAAGCTGGGACTCAAAATTCATTATATTTGCGAGGACATTCCTTTAGGTACGGGAGGCGCCATTAAAAATTCACAGGAGTTCTTTGATGATACCTTTCTTATATTCAACGCAGATATTCTAAGTAATATCAACATTATTGAAATGTTGAAATTCCACAAGAAAAAACGTGCTGCAGTCACAATAGCTGTTACGGAAGTTGAAAATCCTTCTCTTTATGGCGTGATCGAATACGATGAGGATTTTTATGCGGAATCCTTTACCGAGAAGCCAAAGCCTTCTGAAACAAAGTCAAACTATATTAATGCCGGGATCTATATCTTCGAACCGGAGGTGCTAAAGGAAATTCCAGATTTTAAGGTAGTATCAATCGAGAGGGAAACCTATCCGCTTCTGCTGGAAAAAGGGTATTCAATTGCAGTCTTCAAAAGCAGTGAATATTGGATGGACATTGGGACTGTTGAAAAATACAAGCAGGTTCATCATGATATCCTGAACGGAAGCTACCCTCTGCCGGAATTTCATGAAGAGATACAAGACATTTTTATCGGCGATCATACGACAATCCACTCTACGGTGAAGATAATCCCGCCTGTATATATTGGCAGTAAAACAAAAATAGATGCCTTTTCCGTCATCGGTCCCAATACAATTATCGGAAATCATTGCAGCGTGGGAACGAATAGTAAAATCACCCATTCTATTGTGTGGGACGGAATCAGTATCCAGGATAGTTCAATTATGTCTGATATGATTCTTAATTCTGTCAAACAAGGTTCAACCTGTATGAAGAAGAATGATATGAAAAAGGAAACGCATGCAGGAGAAGCCTTAGGGCCGATTGCATAGTTCACGGCAACGCGGAGGAAATAAAAAATGAAAAATAACAAAAAAAAGATTGCGTTTTTAAGCACATATCCGCCCAGAGAATGCGGACTGGCCACGTTCACACAGGATCTGGTTACAGCAATTGACGGCAGCGGCGAAATTGACACGAAAGTAATTGCGGTAACCAATCCGGGAAATGATGTGTATGACAGCAAGGTCATTGCTATGATTGCACAGAACGAACAAGCGGATTATATCAGAATGGCGAAAGAATTAAATCATTCCGATATCGATCTGCTGGTGATCGAGCATGAATATGGAATATTCGGGGGAGAGCATGGCGCCTATATTCTTGATCTGATCAACAATCTGGAAATTCCGGTGGTCACCACCTTTCATACCATATTGTCTAAGCCTGACCCACAGCAACAATCAATCATCAATGCGCTTGGCAAAAAAAGTGAAAAGGTCATCACGATGGCCAGAAACACAAAACCGTTACTCAAATCGATCTATGGCATTGATCAGGAGAAAATAGAAGTGATCCATCATGGAGTTCCTAAAAGACCGTTTCAAACACGGGAATCCTTGAAAACAAAATATGGATATGAAAACAGACAAATCATCAGTACCTTTGGATTGATCGGCCCAAGCAAAGGAATCGAATATGGCATCGAAGCCATCGCTAAGGTCGTCATGGACCATAAAGATGTTCGGTATCTTATTTTGGGACAAACGCACCCAGCACTGAAAGAAGAAGGAATTGCATACAGAAACAAGATGGAAGCGCTTGTTGAAAATCTCGATCTCAGCAACAATGTGGAATTTATCAATAAATACCTTTCAAAGGATGAAATCATTGACTACCTGCAGCTGTCGGATATTTATATGACGCCGTATTTAGGAAAGGATCAAGCGGTGAGCGGCACGATGGCATATGCGGTGGGTTATGGCAAGGCGATCGTCTCCACCCCATATCTGTATGCAAAAGAAATGTTGTCGGGAGGCAGAGGATTTCTTTCGGAATTCAGCAATCCCGACTCTTTGGCAGAAAATATAAAAAACATCATAAAAAACCCAGATATTAAGGCGCGTATGGAAAGGGATACGATAAAGCTGGGAGGGACAATGTATTGGGATAAAATAGCACAGTGCTATCTTGAGGTTTTTTTTGATATCATAAAATCAAGCCCTAAAACAGAGGTGGCATCATGAATTTTTCGGATCAGAAGCTAGGATTTGTTGATTATTTGTATAAACTGACGGATGATACGGGCATCTTTCAGCATAGTGTATATGGTATCCCGGACCCGCGAAAAGGCTATACCACTGACGATAATTCCAGAGCGTTGATCTTGGCAGTGATGCTCCTTGAGAGCTATAAAGAAAAGAATTTTTCAGAATTGGTTTCGGAATATTTAGCTTTTCTTCTCAACGCACAAAATGAAAATGGAACGTTTAAAAACTTTATGAACTATCAAAGAGAATTCACGGAGGAGAAAGGATCGGAGGATTGCTTCGGGAGATGTATGTGGGCCTTAGGGCGTACGATCTCGAGCGCGGCCATACCGGAAAACATAAAACGGACCTGTCAGCACCTTTTGAATAAATCTTTGGAAAACTGGCCAAAGCTGACATCGCCAAGGGCAAAAGCAAGCTCCATCGTCGGGTTAAGCTATCTGATAGGAACAGATGAGATTACCGGCCATATTGAAACGTTATCAATGGAATTGGTTTCTCAATACAAACAATTTAAGGATGGAGACTGGCACTGGTTTGAAAATTCCATGACGTATGGAAATGCAATTTTGCCATGGTCGCTGTTTCGAGCATATATCATTCTAAAAAAGGATATTTTGCTTAAAACCGCACGGGAAAGCATGGACTTTCTTGAGGAGATTACCTGTAAAAACGGTTACTTTAAACCCATTGGGTGTAACAGCTGGCTTCTGAAAGGTAAAAATGCCGCAGAATATGATGAGCAGCCGGTTGAGGCATGTGAAACACTGCTTTCCTTCCTGGAGTATTATAAAATAACGAGTGATAAGAAATATCTTGATCATGCAGTCAAATGTTTTTGCTGGTATACCGGGCAGAATTCGAAGAGCTTGTCTTTAATCGATGAGGAGACAGGTGCTTGTTATGACGGACTGACTGAAAACGGGCTGAATTATAATCAAGGATCGGAAAGTATCGTTTCTTACGGGATCTCAATAATGGAAATCAGCTTGC
>JAQUYC010000022.1:4927-31777 GCA_028692105.1 Eubacteriales bacterium
ATCAGCTTGCATCGGAGAGGTGAATCAATGTTATACCCAATCAAACTGAAACCGGTATTTAAGGATTATATCTGGGGTGGGAGAAACCTGCAAAAGTTGGGAGTGATCCTGCCAAGGGGCAAAACCGCGGAAGCATGGGAAGTTTCCTGCCACCCGGATGGGCTTAGCATGATTTCCAATGGGATGTATACAGGTCTGAGTCTTGTAGACTACATATCCATAATGGGAAAAGATGCCCTCGGAACGGATCTTTTTAATAGCGAATTCGTTCGCTTTCCGCTGCTTCTGAAATTGATCGATGCAAGCGACAAGCTTTCCGTTCAGGTACACCCGGATGATAAGTATGCAAACGATCATGAAAACGGAGAATTGGGAAAACATGAGGCATGGTATATCATTGAGGCAAAACCCGGCGCACAAATCATCTATCATTTGATCGCCGGAATTGACAAAAACGACTTCATTGAATCGATGAATAAAAGCAAAATAGATCAGAGTCTAAACTATATGAACGTTTTTGCCGGAGACGTGATCGATATATATCCCGGGATGATCCATTCCATCGGCGCTGGCATTGTCCTTGCAGAAATCCAGCAAAACTCAAATATAACATACCGCGTATATGACTATGAACGGATAGACAAAAAGGGGAACAAAAGGGCATTAGATATAGAAAAGGCACTTGATGTCATTGATTTCGTTCCAAATAACAGAAAAAAGAAGGCATTAGGGCTTGATTTACGGATTAATGCCGGTGCACACAAATCGGTTAAGCTGGCGAACAAATATTTCGCACTTGAAGTATATTGGGTAGAGGGAGAAGTGGAAGAGCACACGGACGGAAGGAAGTTTTATATTTACTTATTTCTTGAGGGGGATGCAGTGATAAATTATTCGAATGGAAGGATTTCTGTGAATGCAGGCGAATCCATATTTATACCGGCATCTATGGGAATGTTTAAGATGATAGGGAACTTCAAAGCGCTCAAAATGTATATGCCGGACCTTCAGTCGGACATCATTGCCCCGCTGACGGTCGCAGGAAATACGCTGGAAGAAATATATAGTAAGGTTAGCGGCTAAATAAGAGTGAAAAGAAGGAGCGATTCGATTGAGTAAAAGTAAAGCAATAAAGATCGGAATTGGTTTTGCAACCGGCAGAAGAGGCTTTCAACAGGTGTTGAAAACCTATGTATACAACTGGAATGAATCTGGTTTAGTGGATAATAACATGTTCAGTTTAAATCTTTTTATTGCATATGATCTCACTTATAACAAAACAAAAGCAACGGAGTATACCAATATTGACCGGGAACTGATTGAACAACTTGACAGCATCAAATTTGTTGACAGCGTTTCTACGAACGAAGAAATTGAATTTTTGATCAAAGAAAACTTCATCAGCCCACGGGAGGCCCGGTTGATATTTGGAAAGGGATATGCAGCCAAGCGTAACGCTATACTGTATAATGCCATAAAACAAAACATCGATTATTTGATTTATTTGGATGATGATGAATACCCTATGGCTGTAACCAATACCAGAAAAACTGCGGTATGGGGAGGACAGCATGTTCTTCCCACCCATTTAAAAAATATCAGAAATTCTGATATAACAAACGGGCATCATTGTGGGTACATTTCTCCAATTCCCTATGTGGAATTTGATGAAACTTTGACAGAGGAGGATTTCCGATCTTTTATTCAGGCAATCAGCAATGACATTATCAACTGGGATAACGTCATGACAGTAATGAGTAACGGCGGGGTAACCTATGCCGATACAAAAATACTGACACATAAAAAAGCAATAGAGGTGCCTGAAACGAATCATACCAAATTCATCTCAGGGGCCAATTTGTGTATTAATCTAACCGATCCTGAACGTGTTTTCCCCTTTTACAATCCGCCCGGCGCCAGAGGAGAGGATACGTTTCTGAGCACTTGCTTGAAGGATAGAACTGTTATGAGTGTCCCATGCTACACCTTTCATGATGGGTTTTCAACTTATAAACGTCTATTGGAGGGTGTTCTGCCAACACGGCTGAAGTTTGCCAAAGCTGATAACAGAGAAATTACCGAACGCTTTTATAAAGCATGCATAGGCTGGATTCGCTATAAGCCATTGCTGCTGTATATTACCCATCCGGATAGTTATGCGGAAGAGATTGAAGAAATGAGGGAAAAACTGAAAGAGACCCTGCCTAAAATATGTACATACTTTCAACGGCCGGAATTTGTGAACATCTTACCAGAGTTAGATAAATACTATAGAAACATAGAAAAACATTATCGTGAGTTTCAAGAGATCAAACTGGTATGGGCAAAAATTATGACTGATATCCATAAAACATCCCCACCCTGCAGATTGTAAAGGCAGGAAGTTTTTAGGCGGTAACGGGCAATGGTTCTCGTCTGAAATCCAGCTGAATGCCAAAGAAGTTTGTGACAATGTTGAATTTGGGACCATATCAACTAAACTGGGTATCGGGTATATGGATCATTAGCCTCGGGCTGTGTCGTAAGCGGCTATCTGTACATTCGGACTGAAGGGATTATAATATACAATCGGGCCTTGCTGTATCGCGGGAAAGGCTTTGACTGGTTGATAATATTGGTTGCGAAACAGAAATCTGAAAGGGGGTTTTCTACAATGCCCTATGAAAATTATACAGAAGAACACTAATATTAGGCTCATTCATACATAAAATCAAATAGGGAGCGGTTAACCCATTCCCTATTCAGTTTGACTTTTCTTTTTAAGTTCATATGCTAAAAAATTACTTGACTTTTCTTAGCAGATTTATTATAGAACCAAAATTTACTTGTTTTCGTAAATCTCTAAGTTTAACTCCCTTTAAGGGAAGTCTTTTTGTAAATATTAAGAAATATTGAGTTTAAAATTATACTGACTATTGAGCTTTATTTGTCATGCTTCGGTGATTCTTTAACAATAAGACATGCCTTAACCAATGCAGATGCAACATCTGTCTCAAATTGCTGTTTGAAAAACCTAAGCTGAGTATACTGCTTCCCGGCATCAGATGTAGCATACTTTGGCGGCAAACTGTTCAGAGCCATAGCCAATACATCAGCTGTGCATTGCTTGCAATCACACACATCCATTTGCTTCATGATTTCTGATATCTTCTCATACGCCAACAGCTCCACGACATTGACTACGAGATTTTCATCGAATAATGTGCTGTTTGTATTACGAATCATTTTTCACCTCACTGATATTATAGAATTGTTAACTGCTTAAAATAATAATTAGAGGGTTAATCCATCTTCTTCCAGATGACCGTAATGAGTTTGTATACGCCGAATACTGCGCCCGCAATTCCCAGGACAAAAAAAATGCCAAAAAATATGTTGCCCGTTCCCAGTTTGTTATCCAGCCAATTGCCGGCTAAAACACCCAAAACTATAGGAGTGATTATGGTCATTCCAAGCTGAGAAATAAAGGTTATGGCTACAAATGCGCCTGCATAGATTGGCTTATTATTCTTCTCGCTTTCGCCATTCTTACCGCTTTCATTATTTTTCTCGTTTTCGCTTTTCTTCTCGTCTTCGCTTAACCTTTCATCTTCAATTTTCGTTTTGCTCATTCTTATCATCCTCCGCTTGGCTGTGCTTCAATACACAGCCTACAAAGATTTCTGCCATTTTCATGTCAAACTGGCTTCCGCATTGCATAAGAAAGATGTCACTTTTCTCTCACATAAATCAACTTGTTATTTGAGCCGCTGATCCTTTCTGATTTGATTTCAAATAAATCGAGAGATTGAATAAACGGCGTGAATTTATTGAAGCCGAAATTACGAACATCAAAGTCGGGATATCTCTTTTGTAGTTTGTTTCTTATGTCCCCTATGAAGATCCACTCATCTTCATCGTCATTTTCCTGAACTATCGTTATTATCGCCTTCTTGATGGTGTCAGAATTGGTCATTTTGTCTTCATTCTCATTCATGTCTTTATGTTTTCTTATTACCGTTTCCGCGGGCTGATCTGCCATTGCGAGCAAATCCAAATATTTAAACTTATTACATGCGGATATAAAAGGTTTAGGGGTTTTGCTTTCTCCCATTCCAACCACATCCATACCTGATTCCCTGAGTCTGGATGCCAGTCTGGTAAAGTCACTGTCACTTGAAACGAGACAAAATCCATCTACGTTTTCTGAATATAGTATATCCATAGCATCAATAATCATAGCTGAATCCGTTGCGTTTTTTCCTGTTGTATAACCATATTGCTGTATCGGTGTGATGGAATGCTCCAACAGTACATTTTTCCATGAAGCAAGAGTCGGTTTTGTCCAGTCACCGTAAATTCGTTTATATGTTACGATTCCGTCATTGGAGATTTCATCTAATATAAATTTGATATATTTATCTGATATGTTGTCTGCGTCTATTAAAACCGCATAGCGTTTATCATTATTTTCATTTTTCATTTTTCCTCACCTCATCAATAATTTGCAGCAGAAATCCTATTAATTCAGCTATCAGCTAAAAAGATCCCGGTTTAAATCCCGAGACCGAAGTTTTCTTTAACTCGATTCATTGTTTTTTCAGAAATGACCGTCGCTCTTTCTGCTCCTTCCTTCAGAATGCGGATGAGCTCTTCGGATTCACGGATTTCATTATACCGCAGTTGAATAGGTATGATCGATTCTACTGTAACCTCTACAAGGTCTTTTTTAAATACACCGTAACCGCTTCCTTCATATTTCTTCTCAATATCTGCAACCGGCAATCCCGAAAATGAGCTGTAAATATTCAGTAGATTACTAATGCCTGGTTTGTTCTCCATATCAAAGCGAATTTCACCCTCGGAGTCAGTCGTTGATTTCATAATGGATTTTTTGATTTTGCCGGAATCATCCAAAAGAGAAATTCTGCTGTGTATATTTTCTGCGCTCTTGCTCATCTTGACGGTAGGATCATCCAATGACATGATTCTTGCGCCTTCCTTTAAAAATCGTCCTTCGGGCACAACAAAGGTCTTCCCGTATTTATTGTTCACCCTTATTGCTATATCTCTTGTGATTTCTATATGTTGTTTTTGGTCGTTTCCCACCGGCACCACATTGCTATCATAAAGCAGTATATCAGCAGCCATCAGGGCAGGATAGGCAAACAGTCCTGTTGGTGCCGATTCGTTTCCTCTGCTCTTTTGCTTGAATTGTGTCATTCTGGACAGTTCACCGGTATAAGAGCTACACAGCAGTATCCAAGCTAATTCCGAATGACCGGAAACCATGGATTGAACAAAAATTGTGGATTTCTTTGGATTTAAACCTATTGCAATATATAGTGCAGCGACATCCAGTATATTTTTTCTCAGAATTTTTGGATCCTGAGGCAATGTGATAGAATGCAGGTCGACTATGCAATAAACGCAGTCATTTTCCTCCTGAAGCTCTACAAATTGCTTTAACGCGCCCAGGTAATTGCCAATATGAATATTCCCTGTAGGCTGCACTCCCGAAAAAACCTTTTTCATTGAACGTCTCCTTTTGTTATTTCTATTTTACCGCCGTTTTAAACTTGTCACGGATTTTTTTCTCCAATCTGGATATGGTCATTTGAGAAACACCCATATCAGATGCTATCATCTGCTGTGTTTCATTATCTAAATATCTTCTTTTAAAAATATCCCTTTCCTGTTCCGACATATCTTCCATAACTGTCTTTATCAATTCCGCATTTTCAAAGCTGCTGTATCCCGGTTCATCTCTTCCAGTATATTTCTCCAGCACCGCGCCGTCTTCTCCGCCCTCGTCAAAAGTCTGGTTCAGTGAATATGTGCTGTAAGCCTGTCCGCCTTCCATAGCTTCCAGGATTTCCTCTTCCGTATAACCGAGATATTCTGAGAGCTCTTTTATAGTTGGAATGCGATTATACTTTGCATATAGAGTTTCTTTTGCCGGAGTTATCTGCGCGGAAATTTCCTTCAGTCTTCTTGGAACCTTGATTGCCCAGCCCTTATCACGGAAGTATCTTTTGATTTCACCTATAATAGTCGGCGTTGCAAAACTGGTAAACTCAAATCCCTTGGACACGTCATATCTTTCGACAGCAAAAACTAAGGCCATGGAGCCAACTTGATACAAGTCCTCATAATCCACACCCTTATTCAAGTATTTCCTAATTAATATATCAACGATATAAAGATACTTTTCGACGAGTTCATTTCTAAGCTCAATATTTCCGGTTTCATGGTATCTTTCGAAAAGATCTTTGTTACCTGTTTCTGATGAGGTCATGAAACACCTCCACTCAAGCTAATCTATATTAAATGCTGTTTAAATATTTTACCATTTTAATGCTGGTACCCAGACCTAACTCAGAAAAGATATCCACTTCATCCATAAGAGTCTTTATTATAAAGATTCCGAGACCCCCCTCCTTGGGTTTATCCATTATCGGTCTTCTGTATTTTGAAATATCATATCCACCGGCACGATCGATAACTGAGATAATAATTCTTCCTTCCCCAACTTCACAAGAAACCTCGTAGCACTCCTCGCGATTGGGTTGTCCGTGGCATACAACATTTGTGCATGCTTCGGAAACAGCGACCTTAATGTCCTCTACAGCCTCAATGTCAAACCCTGCACAATTGGCAAGAGAAGATACTGCCAATCGAATGGTCCCAACATATTCGGGCTTCCCGGGCACTGAAAATCTCAATATATCTGTCATTTTTTTCTCCTCTTTCAAAGTTGTTAAATTTCCGGGCAAAGTATTCTGTCAAGACTGATTATATTGAGCAGTTTCTTAATATTTTCTTTCGGGTTAACCAGGGTGATCCGATTCTTATTTTCCTTCATTTTACTCATAGTTCCGATGATTACGCCAAGACCGGTACTGTCGATGTAATTCAATTCCTCTAAATACAACACAATATCAGCCTTTTTTTCCTGAAAGGCAGTATCGAGACAAGCTCTAAACTTTGGAGCGGTCGAAATATCCACTTCCCCCGCTGCCTTTATCTCCCACTGGTTCAATTCCCTGTTAAAACTGCTCTGAATCTGTAAAGACATGTCTACTTCCTCCTCAATTGTATACCCTAAGTAAGAGGTTTTAAACTTTATTCCGTGTCGAGCGTCATCTGAGTAGTCTGTTCTGTATCAGCCTTCTCTTCCTTTTCACCGCCAACGGAATTTTCCTCAATTTCATCCTCATCTTCGTTTTTGATAACTTTGGCCATAGTAATTATATTGGCATTCTCATCAACACGCATAATTTTAACTCCCTGGGTCGCCCTTCCTAATCTGGACACTTCACCGGCTTTGATCCTTATGATGATTCCATCGGAGTTTATCAATAATATTTCATCATTTTCATTCACTATCATGGCACCGATAAGTGCTCCAGTCTTCTTGAACTTAGCCTTGTCATAGGTAAGAAGTCCTTTTCCTCCCCGTGCCTGAATCTTATATTCTTCTACGGCCGTTCTCTTGCCGTAACCGTTTTGCGTTACGACCAAAAGTTCCTCGTATTTCTCAGCAAGTTCCATTGCGACTACCTCATCGCCTTTATCAAGCTTAATAGCTCTTACGCCGCCTGCAAGTCTTCCCATGGATCTGACATCCTCTTCAGAGAAGCAGATGCATTTGCCATGCTTTGTAACTATTATGACATTGCTGGTTCCCGTAGTCTGTTTTATGCCGATTAGTTCATCTTTTTCCTTCAGTTTGATAGCGATCAACCCTGTTTTTCGGTTGGTATCAAACTGGGACAGATCTGTCTTTTTAATGATTCCTTGTTTTGTAACGCCGATCAAATACTTATCTCCCCCAAAGTCCTGAATCGGAATTACTGCATTGATTCTTTCCCGCTGCATCAGGCTGAGAAAGTTTACGGCCGGCGTTCCCTTAGCGGTTCTTTGCGCTTCCGGGATTTCATATGCTTTTATTTTATGCGCTTTACCTGTATTTGTAAAGAACATCAGATAATCGTGCGTGGAAGTCATGATCAGATCCTTCACAAAGTCATTTTCTCTGGTCGTGACTCCCATAACTCCTTTTCCGCCGCGTCTCTGTGTTTTATAAGTGTCGGCTGATACCCTCTTTATATATCCCAGGTAAGTGAGTGTTACCGCAACTTTTTCTTCCTGGATCATATCTTCTTCGTCGATATCTTCTGCATCTGCCTTGATTTCTGTCTTTCTTCTGACTCCGAACTTCTTTTTAATTTCCAGCAGTTCCTCCTTGATTATACTCAAGAGAATACTCTCGTCTGCTAAAACCTTTTTGAACCAGGCAATCTGTTCCATCAGTTCCTTATATTCATTCTCGATCTTTTCGCGTTCCAAGCCTTGTAATCTGGCAAGCCTCATGTCTAAAATCGCCTGAGCTTGAATCTCGCTGAGTCCGAATCGTTCAATCAAACGAGGCTTTGCATCGTTATAGCTTTCGCGAATAGTTTTTATTACTTCGTCAATATGGTCTAAGGCGATTCTTAAGCCTTCTAAGATATGTGCTCTATCTTCTGCCTTCTTTAGATCATAGATCGTTCTTCTGGTTACTACTTCCTTCTGATGATTCAAATACACTTCAAGCATCTGCTTCAGATTCATAGTGATCGGTTTGCCGTCCACCAAAGCAAGCATGATCATGCTGTAATTATCCTGAAGCTGAGTGTGCTTGTAAAGTCTGTTTAATGTGATCTGCGGGTTTGCATCTCTTTTAAGCTCAATAACGATCCTCATTCCGCTTCTGTCAGATTCATCTCTTATATCGGAAATCTGATCGAGTCTTTTTTCCCTGACCAGCTCTGCAATTTTTTCTATGACTCTGGCTTTATTAACCTGATAAGGAATTTCTGTAAAAACGATCTGTTGTCTGCCCTTACCGGTTTCTTCAATCTCTGCCTTTGCTCTGACGGTTACCTTTCCCTGACCGGTACGGTATGCATCCTTTGCTGAGTTTTTACCCATTATAATGGCACCTGTCGGAAAGTCCGGAGCCTTGACTATCTTTATCAGATCTTCCAGTTTGGCATCCTGATCATCGATGAGTTTAACGGTTGCATCAATAACATCCTTAAGATTATGCGGCGGTATGGATGTGGCCATTCCGACGGCAATTCCATTAGATCCGTTTACCAGCAGGTTGGGGTAACGTGCTGGAAGAACTACCGGTTCCTGCTCTTCTTCATCGAAGTTGGGCATGAAGTCAACAGTGTTTTTCTCAATATCGCGAAGCATCTGAAGCGCAAACGGTGTCATTCTGGCTTCCGTATATCTCATGGCAGCCGCACCGTCTCCGTCAACGGAGCCAAAATTTCCATGGCCATCAACCAAGGGGTAGTTTATTGAGAAATCCTGTGCCATTCTTACCATTGCATCGTAGATCGAAGAGTCTCCGTGTGGGTGATATTTACCCATGACTTCACCGACGATACGAGCTGATTTCTTATGTGGTTTATCAGGTGTCACTCCCAACTCGCTCATTCCGTAAAGAATTCTTCTGTGAACAGGCTTGAGACCATCTCTTGCATCCGGAAGCGCTCTGCTTACAATTACGCTCATAGCATAATCGATATAGGAGTTCTTCATCTCGTCATGGATTTCATGCTGTATGAGCTTTGTGTCTTCTATAAAACTTGTTGTCATTGTCATCCATCTCCTATATATCCAAATTCCTTACGTATTTTGCATTCTCTTCTATAAATTTTCGTCTTGGCGGAACCTTATCTCCCATGAGGGTTGTAAACATCTCATCTGCTGCAGTCACATCATCAAGGGTAATCTGTATTAATGTTCTGTTGCTATAGTCCATTGTTGTTTCCCATAGCTGATGGAAATCCATTTCTCCAAGTCCCTTATATCTTTGTATAACCACCTTGCCCGGATTGTCGGCAATCTCTGCCATGAGCTTTTCCTGTTCACGTTCTGAATAGGTGTAATACACCTCTTTTCCCTTTTTCGTCTGGAACAGCGGCGGCTGTGCAGCATACACATAGCCTCCCGTAATGAGCGGTGTCATGTATCGATAGAAGAAGGTGAGAAGTAGGGTTCTGATATGCGCACCGTCAACGTCTGCATCGGTCATGATGATTATTTTATGATATCGCAGTTTTTCCTCGTTAAAATCTTCGCCGACATTACAGCCGAAAGCTGTGATCATGTTTTTGATTTCCTCTGAACTTAAGATCCTATCCAGTCTTGCCTTTTCAACATTCAAAATCTTACCTCTCAGCGGAAGGATAGCTTGCCTTTTTCTGTCTCTTCCCTGTTTTGCGGAGCCTCCTGCAGAATCTCCTTCAACCAAAAATATTTCTGAAAGTGCTGGATCTTTTTCGGAACAGTCAGCAAGCTTTCCCGGCAATGTCAAGCCGTCCAGAACTCCTTTTCTCCTTGTCAGCTCCCTGGCTTTTCTTGCAGCTTCTCTAGCCCTTGCCGCTCTGAGACATTTATCCAATATTATTCTGGCCTGGCTCGGATTTTCTTCAAGAAATGCTGTCAGATTTTCGTTTGTAACAGTCTCTACAAAACCTCTTATCTCACTGTTTCCAAGCTTTGTTTTTGTCTGCCCCTCGAATTGAGGGTTTGTAAGTTTTACTGAAATTATGGCAGTAAGACCTTCCCTTACATCTTCTCCGGTCAGAGCTTCTTCGTTTTCTTTTATGAATTTATTCTTGCGGGCATAGTCATTGAATACCCTGGTCAACGCGGATTTGAACCCAATCATGTGGGTTCCGCCTTCACTTGTGTTGATATTGTTTGCATAGGAAAGGATTAGTTCATTGTAGCGATCAGTATATTGCATCGCTACTTCAACCTCGTGATCTATGTCTTTTTTTACTTCAAAATATATAATGTCCGGATGGATTACTTCTTTGTTCTTATTCTGATGTTTTACAAATTCTCTTATTCCGCCTTCATAGTGAAATACTTCTGTCCGTTTTTGTCCTTCCCTTTCATCCTTCAGTGTTATCTTAATCCCTTTATTCAGGAAAGCCATTTCTCTCAGTCTATGTTCAAGAATGCTGAAATCAAAATCTATTTCTTCGAATATTTCAGGATCCGGCTTAAACATTGTCTTCGAGCCATTTTTCCTGGATTCACCAATTTCAATCAGCGGCGTCTTTGTTTTTCCTTTGGAATACGTTTGTTTGTATATCTTACCGTTTCTTCTGATTTCTACTTCCATAATCTCAGAAAGGGCATTGACAACAGAAGCTCCTACTCCATGCAAGCCTCCTGAAACCTTATATCCTCCGCCTCCGAATTTTCCGCCGGCATGAAGAACCGTGTGAATAACTTCCACTGCGGGAATATTTAATTTTGGGTGAAGATCCACCGGCATGCCCCGGCCGTCATCTTCAACTACGATAGAATTATCACTTTGTATGGTCACGCTTATAGTCTTGCAGAAACCTGCAAGTGCTTCATCTACACTGTTATCAACAACTTCATATACTAAATGGTGCAATCCTCTGGGACCCGTTGTTCCAATATACATTCCAGGCCTTTTTCTGACAGGATCCAAACCTTCTAAAACCTGTATCTGTTCAGCATTATACTGCTGTTGTCTTACATCTGCGCTCATTCTTTATTATCACCTCATGCTTCTTATTACATTCTGCCCGACTCTTTATTATTTTATCTTATTTTGAATATTTTTCCAACCTAATTATTTTTCCTTTTTCTGCAAAAAAAATTTCACCTGCCGAAAGTTGGGCTTTTAATTTATCATTTATTTCTGTCGTGGTTATGAAAACCTGCACTTCATTAACAGAATGGATAAGAAACTCCTGTCTCTCTTCATCCAATTCGGACAACACATCATCTAACAGAAGAATTGGCAAAACTCCGGTTTCTTCCTTGATTATTTTGATTTCAGCCAGCTTCATAGATAATGCCGCTGTTCTCTGCTGCCCTTGAGAACCAAAACGACGAATATCAATTCCTTCCACACATACATTAAGATCATCCTTGTGAGGACCGACAGAAGTGCTTCCGCGAAAAATGTCATTTTTTAAATTTTTACTTAACTGATTTCTTAAATGTATTTTTTGTTCTTCAAGACTATCTTTTTTATCAATATTCGGCTCATAAGATATCTCCATTGTTTCTTTACCGTTTGTTATATTTTTACTGATATTTCTGCTTGTTTCGTTCAGTTTTTCTATAAAACGGCCTCTTTCCTGTATGATCTTTGCGCCGCATTCTGCCAGTATTTCATCCCAAACTTCTATTACGTCTACTTTGATATTCTGCTGTTTCAACAAACTGTTTCTCTGCTGCAATATCTTTTTGTATCTTCCTAAGTTTTTATAGTATATCGGCAGCAGCTGGCACAGCTCACGGTCAATAAACCTTCTTCTTTTTTCAGGCTCGTCCTTTACAATCTTCATGTCTTCCGGAGAAAATACAACCATATAAACATTTTCCAGCAATTCTATATTTCTTTCGGCTTTTCTGCCATTAATTTTTACTGATTTACCTTCTCTGCTGATATTTATCTCTATTTCCAGTTCTCTGCCTTCTTTTACAGATGTGCTTTTTACTCTGCAATAATCCTTCTCGAAGCCTATCATTTCAATATCTTTATTTGTCCTGAACGACTTTCCTAAAGACATGATATACAGGCTTTCCAGCAGATTTGTTTTACCCTGTGCATTTTTTCCGGATATAATATTTATTTTATTATCGAATGTGATTTCTTCCTCTTCGTAATTTCGGAAGTTTTTCAATTCTATTTTTTTTAAATACATTCGCCTGTTTCCTTATGTGCTTGTCAATTTGTAGAAATTCTGACAGGCAACACCAGATACTCGTATGCTCTGCCTTCCACAGGCTTTATAAGGCAGGGACTCACGCTGGTATTGAATTCCATTATTATGCTCTCATCATTAAGAACCTTTAAAACTTCTAATATATATTTGGAATTAAAGCCTATATCCAAATCTGTTCCTTCTTTTTCTACAAATACTTCTTCTTTTACATTTCCTTCCTCTGACCTGGAAGTAATTATTATTTTATCTCTGAAAACGGACATTTTTATAAGATTGTTCTTACCTTCTTTCGCAAGAAGAGAAGCTCTCTCAATGCTGTTCATAAGTTCTGTTCTGTTTGCTTTTAATTTGCATTTGTTTTCCTTTGGAAGAATATCATTATATTTAATAAAATCTCCTTCCAACAGACGCAGTACAATCTTTGTTTCATCCATCAGGAATACAGCTTTTTTGTCCTCAATTATCATATATATTTCTTTATTTTCTTCGTTTTCCGTGATTATTTTATTGATTTCATTTAATATTCTTGCTGAAATTATGATTTTTTTCTTTTCTTCATTTATCATTGTTTCTCTTGCAATCGCCATTCTAAAGCCATCCAGAGCCACCATATTTAATGATTCTTCTTCCATTTCTATTAATACACCGACGATTATACCCTTTGATTCATCGATGCTTGCAGAGAAGGACGTTTTCCTTATCATATCTTTTAGAATATCTTTCTCTATAAATATCTTCTTTTGTTCTTTTATTTCACTAATGTTTGGAAATTCATCCGCTGCCTGCCCAACAATAGTGAATTCTGAAGCCATACATTTTATAACTATACTTTTGTCTTCCATTTCTTCGATTTGTATTTCTTCATTTGGGAGTTTTCTGATAATGTCGTTGAACAGTCTTGCGGAAACCACAACCGATCCTTCTTCTTCTGCTGTAATGTGCATCTTTTTTTCTATACTCAAGTCGAGATCAGAGGCAGATAATTTTAATGTATTATTATCAACTTCTAAAAGTATCCCTTTCAGTATTGGTATTGTAGTTCTAGAGGTAACCGCTTTTGCAACAGTATTCAGGGCTTTTGATAATTCATGTTGTCTACAGGAAAATTTCATGGGGATCCTCCTTTGTTGTTTTTATATATATTTTTTAGTAGTAATAGTAATAGGGCCTGTGGATTTGTGGATAACTTCTTGGATAACTAATAAATGAATAGAATAATATCATTTATTTCTGTTGATAAACATGTAAAATTGTTATTAAAATTGTTAATAAATTTTGTGGGATTTTCATCGTCTATCGAAACAAATACTAATCTTCTTTAATAGAATCTTCAAGAGTTTTAATTATATCTTTTAAAGAATCATTAGTTTTCAAATCAACCGATATTTTTTCACAGGCATGCAGTACAGTAGTGTGATCTCTTTTTCCAAATGCTTCGCCTATTTTAGGGAGGGAAAGATCTGTCATATTTCTGCAAAGATACATAGCTATTTGTCTTGGGTATGATAAATTTCTGGAGCGCTTTGAAGACTCCATATCTATTTGTTTAATATTGAAATATTTGCAAACATATTTTTTTATCACTTCAGGAGTGACAGGGCGATGTGTTGAAGAAAAAACATCTTTTAATACTTCTTTTGCCAATTCTTTCGTGATTTTTTTATTTGTAAGATTTGCATATGCAATTACGCGAATGAAAGCCCCTTCAAGTTCACGAATATTTGAGTGAATTTTTTCTGCTATGACACCGATTACTTCTAAAAGGCTTTCTGTATTTTCAATTCCTTCCAGTTCTGATTTGTTTCTGAGAATAGCGACTCTCGTCTCATAATCAGGCGCCTGAATATCAGCAATCAATCCCCATTCAAACCTAGAACGAAGCCGCTCTTCCAGAGTTGTTATTTCCTTGGGAGGACGGTCGCTGGATATAATGATCTGCTTATTGGCATCATAAAGCGTGTTAAAAGTATGGAAGACTTCTTCCTGAGTCCTCTCTTTCTTCTCTATAAATTGAATATCGTCAATGAGAAGAACGTCTATACTTCTATATTTGTTTCTGAATTCTACATTCTTATCTTCCCTGATTGCTTTGATTAATTCATTTGTAAACATTTCGGAAGAAACATAAAGGACTTTGGTTTTAGGGTCCTGTTGAAGTATGTAATGACCGATCGCGTGCATCAAATGTGTCTTTCCGAGCCCGGCTCCTCCATAGATAAAAAGAGGGTTGTATGCCTTTGAAGGAGCTTCCGCAACAGCTAAAGAAGCAGCGTGTGCGAACCTGTTATTGTTGCCGATAACAAACGTATTAAATATATATTTGGGATTAAGGTAAAGCTCATCAGTAAAATTAAGAGCTTCTTGATCGACAGCATTCTCCTCTGAATAAACAAAAACAACTTTTAACTTTTTACCGAAAGCCTCCTTTACTGCGTTTTCAATTATTGTTATATACCTGTTCTCCAGGATAGATTTGGCCATATCATTATAAAGAGACAGATAAAGTAAGTTTTCTTTAAAATCAACTTTTACGGGAATAAGGGGGTAGACCCAAGTATCATAACTTACAGCAGTGAGTTCCGGTTTAAGCAGTTCTAAAGTTTTTTCCCAATTTGTGACTAAATTTTTCATATGATGTTCCCTTTTGTTAAAAAAATAATTACGACATGTGTGCATACATCATAACAAAAAAAGTTATCCACAGGCAAGACCTAAAACATAATTCACGGAAAATATATTTTTCAGAGGTTATCCACCATCAGTTAGCAACTTTGTGCAAGCTTTTCACAGCGGTATAACATAATAGGACGAAGGGGCGATATATGCGAAAATACCCCTGCTTTTTCAAGCAGCAAATGTAGGTTTGTCAAACATATGTTACGCCGTCCCACAAGCCCTGAATGAAGTGTAACACATGTATTGTAAGCCTACACAACAGCTGATGCTCAAAAAAGACAAAAATATTGACAGGCCAAACCTTTGAATGTATAATTACAACGCAGTTATGCGTTAATTGAAATTGAGATTGCGCAGGATAAGCA
This sequence comes from Eubacteriales bacterium, assembly GCA_028692105.1. GTDB lineage: Bacteria > Bacillota > Clostridia > Peptostreptococcales > Anaerovoracaceae > Anoxybacterium. The sequence goes on from JAQUYC010000022.1 coordinate 20,730, forward strand.
ATAGAGGAGGTGAAAAGTAGTGAAACAGACGTATCAGCCAAAGGTCAGGCAGAGAGCAAAAGAACATGGCTTCAGGAAAAGATTAAGTACAAAAAACGGTAGAAATGTTTTAAAGAGAAGAAGAGCAAGAGGAAGAAAACAGCTTTCAGCATAGAGACCGCGAACGTGGTCTTTTTGTTTAGATGGCAGACAGAGTCTAAAATTTGTTTGAAACACCCTTTTGCAAGAGGATGCAAATGTTAAAACCAAACGTTTTGCGGAGAAAAAAAGACTTTTCGGCAATTTACCACAAGGGGAAATCAATCGGAGAAAGGTATGTTGTTTTATTTTATAAAAAAAATGACCTTGTTTATAACAGAAAAGCCTTTCTTGCAAGCAAAAAAGTCGGTAATAGCGTCTTGCGAAACAGAGCGAGGCGGCTTATGAAAGAGAGCTACAGAGTATTGGAGCCAAATTTGGAAAGCGGCTATGATCTCATTTGGATAGCCCGAAATACAATTAATGAATTGAAATGCGCTGATGTAAAAAAGTCAATGGAAAACGCGCTAAAAAAGTCCGGAATCCTCAAAACAGGAAAGATAGACAGGTGATATGCTTTGAAAAGTATAATTATACTGCTCGTTAGAGGATACCAGAAATTTATTTCACCGATGTTTCCGCCAACCTGCCGGTTTTACCCTACGTGTTCGCAATACTTCATACAGGCAGTGGGAAAATATGGGGCCATTAAGGGCAGTTTTCTTGGAATTAAACGAATTTTGAAATGTCACCCATTTCATCCGGGCGGTTATGACCCGTTGAAATGAGTTACCGGAGGATATTAGATGAACGATATAATAGGAGTTATTGCTCGGCCTTTGGGGATGCTGCTTAGTTTTTTATATAATTATATTGATAACTACGGCATAACATTAATCATATTTACGATCATAGTGAAAGTATGTTTATTTCCATTATATGCTGACCAGGTCAAGCATACGGCAAAAATGTCAGCATTTCAGCCAAAGATTCAGGCTTTGCAGAAAAAGTATGCTAATGATAAAGAAACTCTTAATTTAAAAATGATGGAACTTTATAAAGAAGAAAAGTTCAATCCGATGAGAGGATGTCTACCGATGCTGCTTCAGATGCCTATAATTTTCGGTCTTTTTGCGCTTCTCAGAAACCCTACAATGTTTATTGAAAGCGACAAAATGCTGATGGCGGTACATGAAGCATTTTTATGGATTCCGGATTTGAGTCAACCGGACCCGTGGATATTACCGATCCTTGCCGGATTTTCTACATTTATTTCTTTCAGGCAGACACAGCAGCAACAGCAGCAGCAGATGTCAGCAATGCCTGAAAATTCAATGACGTCGATGATGAAAATGATGCAGTATTTTTTCCCGATCATGATTGTGTGGATGGGCAGATCATTTCCCGCAGGCTTAACAGTATACTGGTTTATCGGAACTGTTTTGCAAATATTTCAGACACGCGGATTAAACAGATGGAGAAAGAAACTGATAGATGCAGAGAAAAAATGATTATGGAGGAAATACAAAAATGGATTTTTCTGAAAAATGGGGGAAAGACGTCGATGAAGCAACCCGTCTTGCTCTGATAGATTTAAAACTTACTGCAGACCAAGTTAACGTAATCGTTTTGGAGGAACCAACAAAAGGGTTTTTCGGAATCGGATCGAAGTTGGCTAAAGTAAGAGTAGAGGTAAAACCGGAAATTAAAGCAGAATCTGAAAAAGAAGAGGTTCAAAAGTACGAAGTTTCCAATAAGCCCGCCAGACAGGAAAAGACACAGAAGAAAGAGTTTGAAAAGAGGCCGGAGAAGAGGGAAAAGCGAGAAAAGAAATCAGAATATCAAGAAAGCACAAAGGAGACAGCTATTGAAAGCGGATTTTCTATCAGAGAGAAACCGACTGATTTAGTAGAATTGAAAGATCATATCGCTGAATCCTTTTTAAAAGATATTACGGAAAAGATGGGGCTCAGTCTGCAAATCAAAATTATGGGAAACGATTGTTGTATTTATGTTGAAATGGATGGAAAAGATTCCGGTACTATTATCGGTAAAAGAGGACAGACCCTTGATGCCATTCAATATTTGACAAGTCTTGTCGTGAATAAAAATAAAGATAAATATATGAGAGTCGTAATTGATGCAGAGAATTACAGGGAAAAGAGAGAGAAAACTTTAGAGCAGCTTGCAAACAGATTAGCCGACAAAGTAATCAAATCTCGTAAAAGTGTCAGGCTTGAGCCAATGAATCCATACGAAAGAAAGGTTATTCATGCTACACTTCAGTCAAATCCGAAAGTAATTACCAGGAGTGAAGGAGAAGAACCTTACAGAAGGGTAATCATTGAGCTTAAATAAAGAAAAAGCAGGGCCGTCTTAGTATTAAGAGGGCCCTTTTCAATACCGGAATAGTGAGGAATGTCAGGTGGAGGATACCATTGCCGCTATCGCCACGGCCTATGGCGAAGGAGGAATCGGCATTATAAGGCTAAGCGGGGAAGAAGCCGGGAATATCCTGGATAAAATCTTCGTACCTAAATATTTTAATGAGGAAAAGCTTATTGCAAATAAACGATTATATTACGGGCATATAATTGATACCTCAAATAATCAGGTTATAGATGAGGTTTTTGCGGTATTTATGAAAGCGCCAGCCACATACACCAGAGAAGACGTTGCTGAGATCTACTGCCATGGGAGTATCGTAGCTATGAGAAAGACATTGGCGCTGACTCTGAGTAACGGAGCAAGACTGGCTGAAAAAGGCGAATTTACTAAACGCGCTTTTTTTAATGGGAGACTCGATTTATCTCAGGCTGAAGCAGTGATTGATATTGTCAGAGCAAAGACGGATAAGAGCTTCGATGTTGCTTTTAGTCAGATGGAAGGGGCTCTTTCGGAACGGGTTAATAAAATCCGAAAAGTAATGATGGATCTGCTTGTGAATATAACTGTGAACTTGGATTATCCTGATGAGGATATCGAGGTTATAACATACCAAAACCTGAGAGAAAGCTTATCGAAAATAAGCGATATGATTGAAAAATTACTGGCCACAGCAGGTACAGGCAGAATCATCAGGGAAGGTCTCAATGTAGCAATTATAGGAAAGCCAAATGTCGGCAAGTCTTCTTTAATGAATACTCTGTTAAAAGAATCAAGAGCAATTGTAACCGAAATCCCCGGAACAACAAGGGATACGATTGAAGAGCTGCTCAGCATCAAAGATATTCCTGTGAAGCTGATCGATACTGCAGGAATCAGAGAGACGGAAGATGCAATTGAAAAGATAGGCATCGAAAGAAGTAAGGAAACCTTTAATAATGCCGATCTGATAATTTTGATTCTTGATGGAAGCAATCCGTTGACGGAAGAAGACACCATGATTATGGATATAATAGGAACAAGAAGGTCAATTGTGCTCATAAATAAGATAGACCTGGGAACGCATATAGATGAAGAAATTATCCTGAAATATCTTCCTGAAGCCAAGATCATTAAAACAGCCATCAAACAAGAGCTTGGCATTGACGAACTCGAACAGAAAATTGTCGACATGATTTACGGCGGAGAAGTAAGACAGGAAGAAAGCCTTCTTGTAACAAATGTAAGACATATGGAGCTTCTTGAACGGGCAGGGAAATCTGTCAAGGATGCATATATGATGGCTGAAAATCTGGAGGCATTGGATTTTATAGAAGTGGATGTTCGCCGCTCCTGGGAGCTTTTGGGAGAAATAATAGGAGAATCTGTAACGGAAGACATCATTGATCAGGTATTTGAGAGGTTTTGTCTAGGAAAGTAAATCATATCATTCTCAAACCCGTTCACAATTTTTATATTCTCTATTCTTGGCTCAAAATTTTAGGGAAGAAAAAAGAACTAAGGAGCAATCAACTTTTTTCTTAAAGATACATAAACCAAAAATTTATTTCGCCTTTGAATGAGAATATAGAAAAATTGCTCAAAGGGTTTTTGTCTGATATTATATTTACTCTAAGTTATAGACTATGGAAGGGAAACAAACGAATACATGAGTTATTATGTTTTAGATGAATATGATGTGATCGTAATCGGAGCAGGGCATGCCGGCTGTGAAGCAGGTTTGGCAGCAGCACGAATGGGAATGAAAACTTTGATGCTGTCCATAAACCTTGAATCGATAGCAATGATGGCCTGTAACCCTTCGGTGGGCGGGACCGGCAAAGGTCACCTGGTATGTGAGATAGACGCCCTTGGCGGAGAAATGGGAATCAATATTGATAAAGCATTTATTCAAAGTAAAATGTTGAATACAGCAAAGGGACCAGCAGTACATTCTCTTAGAGCTCAGGCAGATAAGGAAGAATATCATCGGGAGATGAAAAAGACTCTTGAAAGCCAGGACAATCTTGATATAAAGCAGGGAGAGGCCGTTGATCTGATAATAGAAAACAACAAGGTCAATGGTGTTGTTTTAAAGACGGGCTCAGCATATCGTGCAAATGCAGTGATTCTGGCAACAGGAACGTTTCTGCGAGGCAGGATATTTATTGGAGAAAAATCTTATGCGAGCGGTCCGAACGGATTATCCGCATCTGTTGAATTGGCAGATAGTCTTAAGCGGCATGGGCTGCTAATGAGACGATTTAAGACGGGTACTCCTGCAAGAGCACTCGGAAAAACATTAAATTACGGCAAAATGATTGAACAGTGCGGAGATGAAGAGATTGTCCCTTTCTCTTTTATGAACGACGATCTGCAAAAGGACCAGGTATCATGCTGGCTGACCTATACAAATGAGAACACCCATAATGTGATTCGAGATAACTTTTCACGTTCTGCATTATTCGGAGGGCAAATCGAAGGTATAGGGCCGAGATACTGTCCCTCAATTGAAGATAAAGTGAATAGATTCTCCGACAAAGAACGGCATCAGCTTTTTATTGAACCGGAAGGCCTAACGACGGATGAAGTTTATATTCAAGGAATGTCAACCAGTATGCCCGAGGATGCTCAGGTTGCTTTTTACCGAACAATAGCGGGATTGGAAAACGTAAAAATCGTTCGACCTGCCTATGCGATAGAGTATGATTGCATAGACCCTTTGGAATTAAAAATGACACTCGAACACAAAAAAATTGAAGGGCTTTATTGCGCCGGTCAATTTAACGGAAGCTCCGGTTATGAAGAAGCTGCAGCACAAGGATTGATTGCCGGTATGAATGCCGTTTTAAAATTAAATGGAAAAGAACCATTTTTATTAAATCGGGCAGAAGCTTATATTGGAGTTCTTATTGATGATTTGGTTACAAAAGGCACCAATGAACCGTACAGGATCATGACTTCAAGGGCAGAATACCGCCTGATTTTAAGACAGGATAATGCTGACATCAGACTTACTGAGAAGTCTTATCGTGCCGGATTGGCGACAGAAGAAAGATATCGCAAATTTGAAAAAAACAGAGAAGCTGTTGAAAGAGAGCTTGTCAGGCTAAAAAAATCGTATGTTTTACCAAGTAAAATTAATGGATTTTTGGAGAGAAATAACAGCACACTTCTGCAAAACAAAACAACCCTTGCTGAACTCATAAAAAGACCTGAACTGAATTATGAGCTTCTTGGTGAGATTGATCCCGACAGACCTAAATTGTCAAAGCATGGCATAACACAGCTGGAAGTAAAGATTAAATATGAAGGATATATTGTAAAACAGCTGCAGCAGGTAGAAAAGTTCAAAAAACTTGAAAACAGAAAGCTTTTAGGAGATTTTGATTATAATCAAGTAGATGGCCTGAGAATAGAAGCAAGACAAAAATTGAACCAGACTAAACCGATTTCTATCGGACAAGCATCCAGAATCTCAGGAGTTTCTCCGGCTGATATCAACGTCTTGCTGATTTATTTCGAAAAGCAAAGAAGAAAAAAATGATGTCTTCCGAGTCAATACCATAAAAATCGATTAAATAATAGAAAAGAGAACGGACAGATGCAAAAGCTGGCAAAAGTCCTTGCGGACATTGGGTTTCTTAATCAGACAGATTATATGATAAAGTTCCAAAAATATATGGAGTTGATTTTAGAATGGAATGAAAAAGTTAATCTTACATCTATTACAGATAAAGAAGAATTTGAAATCAAGCATTTTGTGGATTCTATAGCAATTTGCAGCTTGCCTCAGATAAATAAGGCGAAGAAAATTATTGATGTCGGTACCGGAGCAGGTTTCCCCGGTATTCCGCTTGCCATTTTGTACCCTGAAAAGAAGTTTTTACTGATGGACTCTTTAAATAAAAGGCTTAAGATAATTGACGAGATTTCCCGGGAGATAGGACTGACGAATGTTACTTTCTATCACGCAAGGGCGGAGGCGCTGGCGCAAAAGCATGAATACAGAGAACAATTTGATTTATGTGTTTCACGTGCGGTTGCAAATTTAGCAGTTTTATCAGAATATTGTCTCCCATTTGTTAAAGTTGACGGTTGGTTCGCGGCATATAAAAGCATCGTGATAGAGGATGAATTAAATACAAGCCAGGAAGCAATCAAATTGCTTGGCGGTCGCCTAAAAGGGAACCACATAATAAATATAGAAGGATATGAACTGAATCATCAGATACTGCTTATCAAAAAAATTAACAATACACCATCGAAATATCCAAGAAAAGCGGGAACTCCAGCGAAAGAACCTCTGAAATGACAAATTCGGGGGTTTTTTGTTGAATGAAACGTCTTTCCATATGGACAGGCCTCCTGATACTATTTAATTAAGATAGTATTCAGTGAAAGGGGGATTATCATGTTATTAAAGAAACCTGACCGTATGGAAATACCGCTTGAACTGATCTGTGCCAATCCGGACCAGCCAAGAAAATCATTTGAAGACAAAGAAATGTTCGAGCTGTGTGATTCCATAAAAGAATTTGGTGTTATTCAGCCTATTATTGTAAAAAGAGACAATAAAGGATTTTACATTGTAATAGCCGGAGAAAGGCGTTTGAGAGCAGCCTCTTTAGCCGGCTTGAAAAAGATTCCTGTTATTATTCGGGATGCAGACGAGAAAGATTCGGCATTACTGGCGCTAGTAGAAAATGTTCAACGTGAAAACTTGAACTATATTGAGGAAGCTGCCGCATATAAGCGTTTAATGGATGAATACGGACTTACACAGATGGATATTGCAAAAAGAGTTGGAAAACAGCAATCCACTATTTCAAACAAGATAAGGATTTTATCTTTGCCCGCTGATATTCAACTAACTCTTGCAAAGAATCAACTGACAGAACGACATGCAAGAGCATTACTGAAAGTTGGAGATGACAGGCTTAGAAAACAGATCCTGGAAAGAATAATAGAGCATAATTTAAATGTGAAACAGACTGAGAAATTGATCACTGATGTTCTTGCAAAGCAGGAAGAGGAAAAGAGAAAAGGGGAAAAACTTAGATTTATTAATTACAGGATTTATATAAACACACTAAAAAAAGCTTTCTCCAGCATATCAGAAGTTGAGAAAGATGCTAAGTACTTTCAGGAAGACAAGGGTGAATACCTCGAAGTTAGGATAATAATACCAAAAAATGAAAATAAAAACAGACTTGATATTGCAGACTAATTGATAAAGCCTACGTACGCTCCAATAACATACATATTATCATTTCTAATCTTTTAAGGTTTCGCGTGAAATGTTTCACGTGAAACCTTAAATTTATTTTTGCAGAAAATATTCCCCAACAGCCGATCTTATACTTTTTATAAATAATGATAGAGAATTAGCTTATCATAGTATATAATAAAAATATTGGGTGAATGAATCAGTATTTGGGATGCAAACTGATAATACCAAAACCGTTCGTTCACCGAAATCTGTACGAATGCTTGACTGCGTTGAATCACGCATGGATAATTTAAATCAAAGCAAATGGATTTGAATAATACAACAAAACAGACTAACAAAACAAACCAAGCAAATTTAGGAGGGGAATAATTTGGGAAAGGCCATAGCAATATTCAATCAAAAAGGCGGAGTTGGGAAGACGACTACAAACATCAACTTAGCAGCCTGCCTGGCATTAAAGGGGAAGAATGTACTGATTATAGATATTGATCCACAGGGAAACACAACAAGCGGGATGGGTATTGCAAAAAAAGGGCTGAATAAGACGATGTATGAAGTCCTGATCAGTGACAAGTTAAAACCTCAGGAAGCGATAATTTCAACGAGGGTAAAAAACCTGGATATTATTCCTGCAAGCGTACAGCTTGCCGGTGCGGAAATAGAACTTGTACAATTAGAAGGTCGTGAGAAGCGACTGAAAAAAGCATTGGACAAGATCAAATTCAAATACGACTACATTTTTATTGATTGTCCTCCTTCGTTGGGGTTGTTGACAATCAATTCGCTTACGGCTGTAGACAGTGTACTAATTCCGATACAATGTGAGTTTTATGCGCTTGAGGGCGTGAGCCAGCTTATGAGCACAGTTGAACTGGTAAAAAAGAAAATGAATCCAAAGCTGGAAATTCAAGGTGTAATTCTTAGCATGTTTGATGGAAGAACTAATTTATCGATTCAAGTTGTAGAGGAAGTAAAAAAGTACTTTAAGGAGAAGGTATATACAACTGTAATTCCAAGAAATGTACGTCTTGCTGAAGCGCCAAGCTATGGAATGACCATTATGGAATATGACCCAAAATCTAAGGGAGCAGAGGCGTATTCTGAGTTTGCTGAGGAATTTCTGGAACTGGAAGGTGAACGTTAATGGCAGCAAAAAAAAGTAAAGGCCTCGGAAAGGGACTCGAGGCTTTATTTAATGATATGGAAATCGACATAGGCAATCCGGAGTCTGCAGAAGTCCATGAAGGTATAGCATTTATTGATATCAATGCTATCAAACCAAACACTAAGCAGCCAAGAAAAGTCTTTCAAGAAGATAAGATAGAAGAACTCGCAAGATCAATTGAAGCTTACGGAATCATACAGCCTATATTGATACGCCCGTCAAATACGGGTTATGAGATTGTCGCAGGAGAACGGCGCTGGCGTGCTGCAAGAAAAGCTTCGCTGAAGCAGGTACCGTGTATCATACGTGACTTAAGCGAAGAACAGAATATGATTATATCAATAATAGAGAATATGCAGCGGGAAAATTTAAACCCTATAGAAGAGGCAGATGCCTTAAATCAAATGATTTCACATTTTGGAATGACACAGGAAGAAGTCTCAAGGAGCGTTGGAAAGAGCAGACCTTATATCTCAAATGCTTTGAGATTGCTGAAGCTTCCCGAAATGATACAGGAAATGATTGTACAAGGGCAATTGACAAATGGACATGCAAGAGCGATAGCGGGAATCAGGGACAAAGAGAGGCAGCAATTAATTGCGAATCGTGTCGTGAAGGAAGAACTCTCTGTAAGAGAGACGGAGTCAATTGCAAATACCACAAATGCGGGATCGATAGAGAAATGCAAAAAAGCGAAGCCAAGAGCAAAAAACCGCGAGCTTAAAGATATGGAAGAAAGCTTGAAGAATATCTTAGGAACAAAGGTGGCGATCAATAATGGCATAAGACGCGGGAAAATTGAGATTGAATATTATAGCAGAGAAGAGCTTGAAAGATTGCTTGAGTTGCTGCTCGGAATTAAATAAATCAAACATGCCGATTTGAATACGAGATGTATTAAATAGTGTTTCACGTGAAACACTATTTGTTTTTTATCGAAATAGCATATTTGCCGGCCTTTGCATAATATGGAGGAGAAGTGACAAGGAACCTTCTAATGCTAATGGAGGTATTTTATGATATATTTAGATAATGCAGCTACAAGCTTTCCAAAACCAAAGGGAATGCTTCGTGTTATGAATGAATGCATTCAAAAATATTGTGGTAACCCCGGACGGTCAGGGCATGGGATGTCAATTAAGACAGGCGAAGAAATATATAAGGCCAGAAAAGAAGTCGGAAAGCTGTTCGGCATTGATGACTGCAGCAGAATAATATTTACCGCAAATACAACAGAATCATTGAACTTAGGTATTAAAGGCGTATTAAATAGAGGAGATCATGCAATCACTACATCAATGGAACATAACTCGGTTCTCCGTCCGTTAAAGACGCTGGAAGCATCCGGAGTCGAAACTACCATCGTAAAATGCAGAGGTGATGGCACATTAAATCTCGAAAAATTAAAAAATGAGATCAAAAATAATACAAAAATCATCGTTTGTACCCACGCATCAAATGTCACAGGAACCATCATGCCTATTAAGGAGTTGGGCCAGCTGGCAAAAAAAGAAAACTTGATTTTTATGGTTGATGCCGCACAGAGTGCAGGGTGCCTTCCAATAAACGTAAAGGATATGAATATTGATCTTCTTGCAGTTCCGGGGCACAAGGGGCTGCTTGGTCCAATGGGAACCGGAATGCTTTTCGTCAAAGAAGGAGTTAATTTGAGACCCCTTAAAGAAGGAGGTACCGGAACAAAATCAAAAGAACTAATTCATCCATGGGATTATCCCGAAGGCTATGAGGCAGGGACGGTAAATGCACCAGGGATCATCGGACTTGGGTACTCTATAAAATACATTGCGGGAATCGGTATTGAGAATATCATGTCCTACGAGGAGGAATTGATTCGAATTCTTGATGAATCGCTCCGTAACATGAAAAGAATAACTGTGTATGGGCCGACTGACTGCAGGGAAAAAACAGGAATTGTTACCTTTAATTATAGTGGTGCCGGCTGTGAGGAGATTTGCGACATGCTGTATACCGAATATGGGATTGCTTCAAGAGGAGGCTTTCATTGCGCAGGTCAGGCCCACAAAACCATAGGAACTCACGATATAGGTGCTGTACGCTTAAGTGTTGGACCCTCTAATACAAAAAAAGATATTTATGAGACAATTGAGGCCATATACAAATTACGGAAAATATAACATGACAACCGTCGATAATTTGATATGGATGTGTTATAATAGCCATTGAAAAGCCTGAAAGGAATGAGTGCCATGATAAAAATACAGGTGATAAACGGTCCGAACCTTAATC
>JAQUYC010000023.1 GCA_028692105.1 Eubacteriales bacterium
ATTAAAAAAACAAACCCCCAAATCGTAATGATCTGAGGGTTTTGCGTATCTTTATCGCTTTGAGAACTGGGAAGCACGACGTGCTTTCTTAAGTCCGTATTTCTTTCTTTCCTTCATCCTTGAGTCTCTCGTTAAGAAACCTGCTGATTTCAACGGTGCTCTGAATGCTTCTCTGTCGGAAGACGAAAGAGCTCTTGAAATTCCATGTCTTAAAGCTCCGGCCTGCCCTGTAGTTCCGCCGCCCTTTACGGTAGCGATCACATCAAACTTGCCTTCTGCCCCGGCAACTTCAAAAGGTCTTCTGACCTCTCTTTTCAGAATCTCCATCCCGAAATACTCGTCAAGAGGCTTCTTATTTACTGTTATATTGCCTTTACCAGGGATTAATCTGACTCTGGCAATGGAAGATTTTCTTCTACCTGTACCTGTATATTGCATTTTCGCCATTTATGATTTCTCCCCTTCCCTAAAAATTCAAGACTTCAGGTTGCTGCGCCGCGTGCTTGTGCTCCGGACCTGCATAAACCTTAAGCTTTTTATACATCTGTCTGCCGAGTTTTCCGTCCGGCATCATGCCTTTTACAGCATGTCTGATAATTTCTTCCGGCTTCTTTGCCTGTAACTTCTCAAAATTGATTTCTCGAAGTCCGCCCGGATATCCGGTATGTCTCTTATAAACCTTTTCCTGTCTCTTCTTGCCTGTAACTTCAACCTTCTCGGCATTTATTATTATTACATAATCACCCGTATCAACATGTGGTGTGAAAATCGGTTTTCTTTTACCTCTCAATATGGAAGCTGCTTCGGTAGCTAATCTGCCTAAAGTTTTGCCTTCAGCATCGATTATATACCATTTTCTTTCAACTTCATGAGGTTTTGCAACAAATGATTTCATCATGAACACTCCTCATTATTATATTTTCCGACCAGAGCGTTTCACCCCACCCTGGCAAATCTCATTCGCAGAGTAAAAATCCGGGGCTAATGGATTTTTACACATAGTGCACAATTATTATAATATCAACGTCCGCTGTTTGTCAATCAAAATTCTTTGGTCTTTTATATTGGACAACGCCATAGACTTTAATAAGAGCTGATGAATAAAAATGCGATGGCTTGTCTACAATCAGAATACAAAACAACTCACCAAAGGTATCTGGTGAAGTTTGGGGGTAATTAAATGACAAGAAACAAAAGGAAAAATTCAACCGGGGCGGGATTATGTATTTTGGCAGCATTGGTATTTGGTATGTATTTAGGTTCACCTATTCCTAAAGTGTGGGCACATCCCGTATCCGAAGTGATGTCTGTAGTATCAGAACAGATCACGAAAATTGAACACTTACATAGCACCATAACAGAAGATAAAACAGATGCAGAAAAAAACAATGACATAACTGACATAAAAGATAAAGGAGATTTAGATAGCACTACAACCTTTACTGAAAATAACAAGAACCTAAGCACTATAGAAGAATCCGGTGTTGCAGCTGCTGCACCGGAAGCAGTAGAAAAGGGTCCGGATTCGATTCTTGGCATGGAGGCTGAAGCCAGCATTACAGCCACTATACCGCAAGCGCAGGAAGATGCACAGTCGGACTATAACCGCATGAACGCAAGCAGGGGCGGGTCTGCCGACAGAAATGAAATCGATACATTGGTCCACTTAATCAATGCAGAAGCATATGGTCTTTCTTATAAAGCAAAGGTTGCTGTGGGGAAAGTTGTGATGAATCGCTGGACAGGTCCCTACTACGGTAATGATCTCCTGGCCATCATGACCGCACCGCATCAATTCACACCAATTTATAACGGCTCAGCCTTCAAAAAAGAAGTTGAGCCGGATTCCGTTAAAGCCGCATATGCCGTGCTTAGCGGAAGCGGTGTTGACGGGTTGACAGATGATACCTACTATTTTGTAAATCCTGATTACACTCAGGACAAAACGATTGAACGAAATATGGAATTTGTATGTGAGATCGAGGGTCTCCATTTTTTCAGACCACCGTCAAGATAACCAGTATCTTTCAGACTTCCGGCAAGATAATCAATTTTTTTCTGACCTCCTGCAAAATAATCATCCTTCCTTTAGGCTTTCGACGATAAAATGCAAATCTACTCATTCCTGAGGCTTTCCAGCGCGGAGAGCCTCATTGCTCTTCTTGCGGGAGAATATCCGGCCAGAATACCTATTGTCGTGGAAAACACCAAAGCACTTGCAGCAACCCACCATGGGATAATAGAGACCGTTGAGCCTCCGCCACCGATAGAGCCAAGAATGACCGACATTATGCCGCTTAAAACTGTATTCATCAGCAGCGAGAGTATATAACTTATAATGACTCCTGCCAGGCCGCCGATCAATCCAATCATGCCTGCTTCCAAAAGGAACATTTTACGGATGTCTTCAAGGTTTGCCCCGATTACCTTCATGATCCCGATCTCTTTTGTTCTTTCATAAATGGACATGATCATCGTGTTCGTGATTCCAAGGGCTGCGACCAACAGTGATATTGCACCGATTCCGCCTAATATGCCCTGTATCATCCTTGCGGTTTCCTGCATTGACTTCAGCCAGTCGTTAAGGCTGCTCGTCTGAAAGCCCATTTCACGGATGGCATTGCTCACATCCTCCACATCATCTATATCACCAACGTAAACCATGGCTGAATCGTAGCCGTTTTTATTATATGTAATATTCTCTTTTCTTGCCCTTTCCGCTTCCTTTTTTATAGTTTCCAGACCTTCCAGACTCATATACACGCTGTAGGCGGATTCGTCGTTCGGATTAGCAAGAAGTCCCACACCTTTTGCTTTATATATCGGGTAATTAATCTTTTCTTGATCACTGCTGCTCTGTCGCCCCCGCTGCTTCTGCCCGTATGTATCATCCGCTGTCACTATCAACTTGTTAGTGATCACATCGACCTGAGCCTCTCCTCCCCATGAGCTGCCCATGGTCTTTTTCGGGTTATAGAACCAGCTTGGTACCTGGTTTCCGAAGACCATTTCAAATTTATCGCCGGCTTCCAAAAGTCTTCCTTCCTGAAGCTCGTATCCGAATTTCTGCATAATCTCCGGGTTTAATCCGATTACCGATGCCTGTGCTATATATTTGCCGATACCAAAGGAAAGGTAAAGCTGTTTCTTGGGTGATACGGCTTCCACTCCATTTATTTTCTCCATAGAAGCTAAGGCTTTGTCATTCAGGACTCCATCTGTTTGCTGACCGCCCACCATTCCCATATATCCGCCCCCGCCTCCGCTGTAAACATCTACAAGATGCAGGTTTCCGTAGCTTTCTATCTGCTCCTGAAAACTGGCAGAAAGGCCAAATCCGATGGAAAGCATCACGATGATAGCGCATGTACCGACTACAACGCCTGTAATCGCCAAAATCGTCCTTGTTTTTCTGCGCAGCAGGTTGCGGAATGCAAGGCTGATCAAATCACGATTATTCATCTATTTCCATCTCCTGATGTATTTTCTTCTTTTTAATCTTTTTCCATACGAAAACGCCTCCGCCGGCTAAAAGGATTAAAATCGCAGTAATGATCCAGGGAAGTTTACTTCCTCCATTGCCAGCAGCTTCATCGGGCATCATACCCGGGTCAAAGACGGGCATTTCCTCCATTACCTGAAATGAAAACGGCCGTTCAAGAATCTGTTCATCTCCGGAGGCATCCTCATATGTAAAGATAATTTTGCCTTCCATCGTTCCGCCTTGTCTGGGAGTAAATCCGAAGTCATATGAATCGCTTTTTCCACTTTCCATATTCCCGACAAAATAGTTCGTGGACTCCATTGTGTCAAAGTCACCTTCTGCGCTCACACGCAGGTTGCTTAGCGTCGTTTTTCCCGTATTGTAAAATTCCACCGATATGTAGCTTTGCATCATTGCATATAATTCCGGCGGCGCTATGATATCGTCAACCTCAAGCCTCGTTTCCTGCATGACAGGAATCGAAATAATATCCTCAGAGTCAAACGCATTTCCCGCACCATCTTCGTATGACATTTTTACAGTCAATGCAGTGGTTTGCTGCTCAGCATCAGGCTTCACCGAAAGATGCACATATTGCTCAATGCGCTCCTTTTTCCCAAGCGTGTCAATATAGAAGGAATTGCTGCTGTTTACCGGAATGAAAGTACCTTCTTCCGAGCTCAATGCCACTTTTATGTTGGAAAGGGTGTGGCTCCCGCTTGTATTGTAAAGACTAAGGCTTAAAACAAATTCATCTCCTGCCTGTGCAGATGTTCCGCCGTAGCTGTAACTGTCAACCATAAGCTGAGGACTCTTCGATCCTGAAGTTCCATTTATATACACGCTGGCGTACTGGATGACATCAGTGCTGCTGTTTGATGAATCTCCTGAGGACAGGGATATTTTGATCGGATATGTTTTCTCTTTGGCTCCATCCTCCGCAAATAAAGAAATTGAATAATCTTTGCTGCTCCCTGCAGGAATAACAGATTCAATAAAGGTGCTCCTCGTTTTATTTAAGATCCCTTCAGGGATATCTGCATTAATCTTTACATTCTTAAGATCGGCGCTGTTATTGTTATGTACTTCGAAAGAAAGCAGAAATTCATCCTGCCCCGTCACTTCCGAGGGAATACTGATATTTGTTATCTCAGTATTCTTAATAGATGTTCCCAAGCCGTTCACGGGAATATAAAATGTCTTTTCCACGCTGACAGCTTTGTTTGTATAATCCAATCCGGTCAGTTTTGCAGTGACCGCATATGTCTTCATTACCGCGTCATCATCAACAGAAATTGGAAAGCTTACTTCCCGCTTGCTTCCAATAGATATATATCCCAAACTTGCTGAGTTGCTTGCGTTATAAATCGACAATCCATCAGGTATGGCAATGCTCAATTCTGCATTTTTGACAATGGTATTGCCATTATTCCGGACTTCAATAGATAGGGTGTTTTCCTGTCCGGAGTCAAATCCCCCTTCCGGATTTATGTAATGGAACATATCCAGTGCTGCAGCATAGT
Source organism: Eubacteriales bacterium (assembly GCA_028692105.1). Taxonomy (GTDB): domain Bacteria; phylum Bacillota; class Clostridia; order Peptostreptococcales; family Anaerovoracaceae; genus Anoxybacterium. The sequence continues at coordinate 5,008 of JAQUYC010000023.1, forward strand.
TTCCTGATCCATCTTGCGGTACGGCTAACTTTTCATAGATTCTTAATAAACCTAAGGAAAGGTTTTCATGAACAACCTTGCCGTCATTCCTCAGAATCAGATTCAGGTATCGGGATCCTGGAGATGCAAACCTTCCTATGTTAAGATAGAAGCTAACCGTAGATTTTTCACCTTTCTCCAGCATTATGGTACCTGTGGATGCGCCCTTTACAGTAATATTGGCCGACGTGTCTATTTTCAGCTCAGCGCTGTCAAAGGTAAAGCTCTCGGTACCCTTATTTTCTACCTCAATGGTCACAACTACGTTTTCATCCCCCTGGACTACGGAAGGTTTTTCGATCGCGGTTGATTTCACATACGCTGCCCCGTACACAGAGTTCATCATATTCAGATGATCTGCAAATGGCATCGTCTGAAGGCCTGCCGCCATAGTTACCGCAAGCAGCACAAGTAATACTCTCCGTTTTGTTCTGTTCATCTCCATTCACTCATACCCCTTCTGATTCGTTTTGTCGTTCATTTGGCTGTTCGTTTGGATGTTCATCCGACTGTTTATTTAGCCGTTCAATGTGCAGGATGTTTCCGTCCTGAATCGTTACAATTCTGTCTGCATAGCAGGATACCTCTTTGTCATGAGTCACAAGAATCAATGTCCTGTTATGCTCCCTGACCTTTGCCATCATAATTTCCATCACTTCCTTCGAGGTATGCGAATCCAGATTTCCCGTGGGTTCGTCTGCAAAAATGATCTTAGGATTACCCACTAACGCTCTTGCAATTCCCACTCTTTGCTGCTGTCCTCCGCTCATCTGGGACGGTTTCCGGTTTTCATAACCCTCAAGGCCTACTGCCGCCAGCATTTCCTTTGCCATCTTCTCTCTTTTCTTTTTTTCAACTCCGCGAAATATTAAAGGCAGGCTGATATTTTCAACTGCCGTAAACATTGGCATAAGATGATAAGCCTGAAATATAAATCCGATATTCTTTTGACGAAAAAGCGTGACATTCTCTTCATTTAGATTATGAATTGGAATACCCCCTATGAATATTTCACCTTTTGTCGGTTTTTCCAATCCTGCCACCATATTTAAAAATGTAGATTTTCCGGATCCCGAAACGCCTAAAAAGCAGACGATTTCTCCTTTGAATATATCGAGGCTTACGTTATCCAAAGCAATGATACGTTCCTCTCCCATTCGGTAAACCTTGCGGACATTATTAACCTTTATCAGCGGCTCCATAGTTGCACCCTTTTCTAACACAAGATGAAAATCTGCAAATCCGGGATTTGTGATTTTCCTGACTATACCATTAATTTAGACGTGAATTATATCCAAAAGTTTCAAATCGGGCGAAGTTTACAATAAAACTTATACTGTTGTTGTTGTTGTTGTTGTTGTTGTTGTTGTTGTTGTTGTTGTTGTTGTTGTTGTTGTTGTTGTTGTTGTTGCAATTTTTATGCCGTGTGAATAAAAAGTAAGCCCGGCAAATAGGTACGCTCCCTGATGCCGGCCTCTTTCAACACATTATAGAAATTAAATTAATTCAACCAAATGGAAAGTTTTTTTACCCTTTTTGATCAGAATTTTTCCATCCTTGAACATATCCTTTGTTATCATGAGTTTTGTATGGGTGACTTTAACATCATCAATGGAGAGCCCGCCCTGTTCAATCGTACGGAAGCCGTCTCCCTTGCTGGATACCAGCTTCAATTCGGCGATGAGACTTACGATTCCCATGCCCTCACCATCAAACTTCGAAGCAGGCATCTTGGTCTTCGGTACATCATCAAGATTTCCGCCGCCTGCAAACAACGCTCTCGCTGCATCCTGTGCCTTCTGAGCTTCTTCTTCGCCGTGTACCATCTTAGTCACCTCAAACGCAAGGATTTCCTTTGCAGTGTTTATTTCTGCATCCTTTAATGAGGACAGCCTGTTGACTTCATCCATCGGCAGGAAAGTCAGCATGGACAGACAAGTCTTAACGTCTGCGTCCTCGACATTCCTCCAATATTGGTAGAACTCATATGGAGAAGTTTTTTCGGGATCGAGCCACAGCGCTCCCTTCTGTGTTTTTCCCATTTTCTTGCCTTCACTGGTGGTTAAAAGAGCAAATGTCATTCCGTAAACCTGGTCACCCATTTCACGTCGTACAAGATCCACTCCATAAAGTATATTTGACCATTGGTCGTCGCCGCCGAACTGCATCTTGCAGCCGTATCTGCGATGGAGTTCCAGGAAATCATATGATTGCATAAGCATGTAATTGAATTCCAGGAATGAAAGCCCTGTCTCAAGTCTTTGTTTAAAGCACTCCGCAGTCAGCATTCTGTTGACCGAGAAATGTCTCCCTATATTTCTGATAAAATCGAGGTAGTTGAGCTCTAAAAGCCAATCCGCATTATTGTCAATGAATGCTTTTCCGTCGGAAAAATCTATAAACTTGCTGAAAGTTTTCTTAAACTTATCACCATTTTCACGTATAGCTTCCTTTGTTATCATCTGACGCATATCCGTTCTGCCGGAAGGATCTCCTACCAATGTTGTGCCGCCGCCGATCAATACAATCGGAATATGTCCGTATTTCTGCATATACATCATGACGATAATCTGCATGAAGTGTCCCACGTGCAGGCTGTCTGCTGTCGGGTCAAAACCGATATAAAAAATCACCTTCTCCTTACCCAGGAGTTCACGGATCTCCTCTTCATGCGTTGTCTGCCTGATCAAGCCTCTTTCCATTAAAACATCAAATACGTTCCTGTCCTGTACTGTTTCCATTTTCTCCGTTTCCTTTTCTTGTTAATACTATTTCCTCATCACTATCTTGTTCCGTATAATCTATCTCCAGCATCTCCCAAACCCGGCACTATGTAAGCATGGTCATTGAGTTCTTTATCCATAGCTGCGATATAAATATCAACATCGGGATGCCTGTCCTTAAGCACTGTCATTCCTTCCGGTGCTGCTATCAGGCACATAAACGAAACCTTTTTGGCGCCTCTTTCTTTGATAAAATCTATCGCTGCCGCCGCAGATCCGCCGGTTGCGAGCATTGGGTCCACGACTATGACCTGTCTGTTTTCGATATCAGATGGCAATTTACAATAATATTCCACGGGCAGATGGGTCTCGGGGTCACGATAAAGACCAATGTGACCAACCTTTGCGTTCGGGATCAATTCCAGCATTCCGTCAACCATGCCAAGTCCTGCCCTTAGTATTGGAACAATGGCAATATCTTCGCCTTTCAGCATTTTCATGGTGGCTTTGCAAAGCGGAGTTTCTATTTCCACATCTTTGAGGGGCAGATCACGCGTAACTTCATATGCCATAAGCATTGAGATTTCTCTGACAAGTTCCCTAAAATCCTTAACACTGGTGTCCTTGTTACGAAGCATTGCTGTCTTGTGCTGAATAAGCGGATGATCAAAAATATAAGCTTTTCCCATACTATTACCTCCATGTGCCCAATGCAGAATCAATTTACATACTGACTAAAAGGCAGTAGAAATTTACATACTGTCTAAAAGATCGACTCTGCGCTGATGCCGTCCGCCTTCAAATTCGGTAGACAGCCATACTTCAACTATATTTAATGCAAAATCATGCTCTAAGATTCTGCCTCCCAATGAAAGAATATTAGAATCATTATGTTTTCTGCTCATCTCAGCCATGAACAGGCTGGTACATAATGCACAGCGGATCCCTTTTACCTTATTCGCCGCAATGGATATCCCAATGCCGGTCCCGCAAATAACAATGCCTCTTTCAGCCTCCCCGCTTGCGACCGCTTCTCCGCATGCTTTTCCGTAGCTTGGATAATCCACGGACTCATCGGTGTTACAGCCCAGGTCCAGGACATCATGATCCTTATCTTGAAGATAGGCCTTAACTTTTTCTTTCAATTCAAAGCCGCCATGGTCTGCAGCTAACGCAATTTTCATAACGTACCTCCATTTATCTTTAAGCTAATGCTTTATACCTTTGCTATATTGTACCCCGCGGATTTCAACATCCGGTTCATCACGGCAAAACCTACTCCGTCCTGCTCGCTAAGTGCTCCGGCCAGGATCAGGTCAACACCCTCATCGTCCATTTCTCTTAACTTAGCAAAGAATTCATGAGCAGCTTCGTTAAAAGCCTTTTCCTCAAACAGAATTACCCCAACCTTAAGTCCGAGCTTTTCATTGAGTCCTTTCAGGCGTTCAATCTCACTTTTGACTTTATCCCTGTTTCCTTCTATGACAGTCATGTCCGCCTTTGGCGCATAATGCCTGTATTTCATCCCGGGTGCCTTCGGAATAAAATCTATTTCGCCCTCATCGCTGTTGGAACACCCTTTGCGTTGGTTCAATGCAGGATCTATTGCAACCTTTTTGTTAATGACAGCCTCAATATTTTCTGCTGTAATAATACCCGGTCTTAAAATAGTCGGAATCTCCCCGCTTAGATCCAAGACAGTGGATTCTATTCCTACACGACAGTCTCTTCCTATCAATATGGCATCCACTTTTCCATCCATATCCGCAACCACGTGCTGGCGCCGTGTCGGGCTTGGCCGCCCTGAAATATTGGCACTTGGCGCAGCCACAGGGCATCCGGCTTTATTGATCAATTCCAAAGCAACCGGATCGTCGGGCATTCGAATGGCAACTGTTTTCAAACCCCCGGTAGTGATGTCCGGTACGTTTTCCTTCTTCGGAAGAACGATGGTGAGTGGTCCAGGCCAAAAGTTATCTATCAATTGTATGATTTCCGGGGTTAAAACCGGAGTCAACTCGCCTATATTGCTCGCTCGTGCGATATGAACGATCAAGGGATTATCGGCTGGTCGTCCTTTCGCGGCAAAAATCTTAGCCGTAGCTTCAGCATTCAGCGCATTAGCCCCAAGCCCGTAAACCGTTTCTGTTGGAAATACCACAAGCCCGCCATCGATAATGACCTGAGCCGCCTGATCTATATCCTTCAGCGTTTCTTCGAACTTTTCGTCAGTTTCTGCATCATCCAAAACCGTGCTTTTATCTATATAATGTTTATAAATATCCCTTACATCAAAAACCTTAGTTTTCATTCTTTTCCTTCATCATTCGAATTTTTAATCATATGGAGGCGTGGCGTGTGTGTTTTCAGAGAAAACCGTCCGAGCCATTACTGCTTGAAGTCGAGCGGTTTCCTTACCTTTCCACGCGAATTTTTAATCATATGAAGGCGTGGCGTGTGTGTTTTCGGAGAAAACCGTCCGAGCCATTACTGTTTAAGGCGAGCGTGTTTTCGAGAAAACACACCAGACAGCCTCCTCAGCATATTAAAAATTCTTCATTTTCTCCGCCTGATCCGACGTGATCAACCCATCGATAATCTCATCCAAATCTCCGTCCAGAAAATAATCAAGCTTATATAAGGTTAACCCGATTCTGTGATCTGATACTCGCCCTTGAGGAAAATTGTAGGTCCTTATGCGCTCACTACGGTCACCTGAACCGACCTGGCTCTTCCGCTGCTCGGAGATCTCCTTGTTCTGTTCCTGAATCTTTATATCATATAATTTCGCCCGCAGTACTTTAAACGCCTTCTCTTTGTTTTTAATCTGAGATTTTTCATCCTGACATGTGACTACTATTCCCGTTGGGACATGTGTAAGCCTGACAGCCGAGTCTGTGGTGTTGACGCTCTGTCCTCCATTTCCTGAAGACCGGTAAACATCCACCCGAACATCATTTGGATTGAGATCCACTTCCACATCATCGATTTCCGGAAGCACTGCAACCGTAGCGGCGGATGTGTGGATTCTCCCGCTGGACTCAGTTTCCGGCACCCTTTGTACCCGATGGACGCCGCTTTCATATTTCAGCCTGGAATAAGCTCCTCTTCCCTTGATAAGTATGACTGCTTCTTTGATACCGCCCAGGCCCGTATCATTTATATCGATCATTTCTGTCTTCCAGCCTCTGCGTTCCGCATATCTCATATACATTCTCAATAGATCGCTTCCAAAAAGTCCGGCTTCTTCTCCGCCTGTGCCTGCCCTGACTTCCAGAATTACATTCTTATCATCGTTAGGATCTTTTGGAAGAAGCAAAATCCTAAGCTCGTTGCTCAAGGCTTCCTGTTTCTCTTCCAGCTCTGAAAGCTCCATTTTTGCAAGTTCCCTCAGTTCATCATCCATCGCGCTGTCATTGAGCATTTCTTTTGTGCTCTTTAAATCATCTACAGCCTTTTTATATTCCCTATATTTGCTTACGATAGGCTCCATCTCAGACATATCCTTCATAGATTTCTGCCAGACAGCCTGATCGCTGATGACCTCGGGATCGGAAACCTTAAGGGATAGTTCTTCATATTTTTCCTGGATAAAGTCCAATTTATCGTACATTATTTCCAACTCCTAATCTGCTGATAATGTTTTGGTCAAACAAATTGTTTTATCAGCATACTAAATTTAAATCCCAAATATTATATCATAAATGCGAAGTAAATACCTTTTAAATTGACTACAAAAACTGATTCTACATAAAAAAAACTGGAAATCGGAATTCCCAGTTGATTTTGATACTAATCCATGTTGAACTTTTTCTTGAACTTTTCTACACGACCGCCGCGATTTATGAATTTTTGCTGCCCTGTAAAAAACGGATGACAAGCCGAGCATACATCCAATCGAAGTTCATCCTTCGTAGATTTCGTAACAAACGTGTTCCCGCAAGCACACGTAACGGTACATTCCTTATAATCAGGATGGATTCCTTCCTTCATGCCTTTCACCTCTTTCCAAATCTATATCTATCTAAATATTTAATTCTCAACGATAGCTATTACATGGTAGCACAAGTTGAAAAAATAGGCAAGCACTTTTTATCACAGAACTGGCTGTGTCTGCTCGGAAATCCGGAAAACTATTTGCAGCCTGACTTTAATAATACAGAAAAAATGTTTCGCCGTTTTGGAACTTCTTGCATGCTGTTTTCGCATCGCATAAAGCACAGTTTCTTGAATATTTATCCGCCCTGTAAAGAAGATCCGCTAAAATGGATGTCCCTCCTCCCTTCCGGTGATCCTCAATGGCATTAAGTATTTCCTTTTTCTCTTCTTTTGTAAATCCGTGCCTTGCAAGAATCTTTTGAGCAAGCTCCTTGCTTGCTTCCGCATGGTCTTCGCCGCTTTCATATTCCATCCATCTTCCGATGTCATGAAGAAGACCTGCAGCATATAGCAGTTCTTTGTTTATATCAAGATTTTTTTCAATTGACAGCATACGTGCAATTCTTGCCACATCAAGGAAATGCGCCATATCATGGCGGCAAAATATCCGGTCGGCTTCAGCCTCAATATTTTTATTCAAATAATTTATAAAATCGGGATCTTTAAGAATGCCGTTGATTCTCTTCATTATTTGTTCCTGTTCTCTCTTAAATACCAATTCTCTATTTTAAGCATTAATGTGCTTCTGCACTTTTTCTCCCTTAAAATCCTTCATCATTTCTTTTATACTATTGCCGCAAATCGTAAGTTCGGGAGATATCTCATAGAGAGGAATCATTACAAAAGCTCTTTGCAGCATTCTTGGGTGGGGAACCGTAAGTTCCTCAGTTTCAATTTCCTCGTCATCGTACAATAGCATATCAACGTCTATGATCCTCGGACCGTTTATAATTGTCTTGACCCTCTTCATTTCGCTTTCGATTCCTTTTGTAAAGCGGAGAAGCTCCTCCGGGGGCAGGTCCGTATCGCCTTTAAGAACCATGTTCAAAAACCATGGCTGGTCTTTGAATCCAACAGGCTCTGTTTCATAAAGGGACGATGTCTTTCTTATTTTTATTTCATTCGAAAGCAGCTGCAGGGCATGCTCAATGTTTTTTTCTTTTTCTCCAAGGTTAGTTCCTATGCTTAAATAGATCCTGCTCATCGCCTTATTTCTCTATTACTTTCTATTTCTATTTCCCTATCTTTTTCCCTATCTCTTTATATTTCTCTTTCTCTTTCTATTTCTACTCCAAAATAATCAAAGAGCCCGGGGACAGGTGCTTCCGGTTTTTTGACCTTTACACGAAGCTTTTGAATCTCTGGATAAGCTGCAAAGATCTCACTGCAGATCCTTTCCGCCAAGCTCTCTAAGAGGTCAAACTTTTGATTCGTAACAATTCCCTTTATGATGTCATAGACCTCTTTATAATTTACGGAGTCATTCAAGTCATCTGTTCCACCTGCATTTTTTAAGGGAAGATAAAGTGACGCATCTACAAAAAACTTCTGTCCGAGGGTTTTTTCTTCCGGCAAAACACCGTGGTAGCCAAAAAATCCCATGTTTTTCATTATGATTCTATCCATTGAATTCTCTCCTCACAATTGCATCCGCTACCTTTGCAGCACGCAGGTTTGCCTGAACGTTGTGCACCCTTACAATATCCACTCCCTGAACTATTCCTAAAACAGTCGTGGCAATCGTTCCCTCATCCCTGTCCTTTGGTTCGGCATCAAGAATCTTTCCGATCGTGGTTTTTCTTGATGCTCCGATCAGCACCGGGTAGCCAAGGGTCTTAATATCTTTTAGCCTGCGCATTGCAGCAAGATTCTGTTCGGATGTCTTTCCAAAACCCAATCCCGGGTCTAAAATGATCATTTCATCCTTAACGCCTGCCTGCTTTGCAATTCTTACGGACTCCATAAGGAACCTTTTGATCTCATCTATCATATCCCCATGGTAATGGGTACCATTTTGATTGTGCATCAATACGACCGGCGTACCGTATTTTGCTGCTACAGAGGCCATTTCTGCGTCTCCCTGAAATCCCCAGATATCGTTAATGATATGAACTCCACTTTTTATAGCTTCCTCTGCAACCTCGGCACGTATGGTATCCAATGATATGATTGCATTTGTTTCTTTATTAAGCCTTTCAATAACGGGCATCACTCTTCTGAGCTCCTCATCGGCACTGATCCTTGCATGTCCCGGTCTTGAAGACTCGCCTCCGATATCGATGATGTCCGCGCCTTCCCGCAGCATCTCACGGGCATGCTCAAGTGCCTTGTCAACCGAAACGTAGTCTCCCCCGTCCGAGAATGAATCAGGAGTCAGATTTAAAATGCCCATAATGAGTGTCCTTTTTCCGAATTCAAGCTCATGACTGGAAAAGCGAATCTTCTTTATCTGAGGAATATATCCGATGTCTTTTTTATCCATAACCGCCTCCGCCTCTGTATTTTAGTATTACTTATTTATCATTGACATGACTTCCGCTCTTGACCTTGGATCTGTTTTGAATGTACCTCTTACTGCGGACGTTATCGTCTTGGAACCCGGTTTGTTCACTCCCCTCATTGTCATGCACATATGCTCGGCTTCAATGACAACGATCACTCCGCTGGGATCAAGGTGCTTCATCAGGATGTCAGCGACAGTAGCAGTGATCCTTTCCTGCAGCTGGGGCCTTTTTGCAACAGTTTCTAAAACTCTGGCAAGTTTGCTCAAACCTGTGAGCCTTCCGTTCTTGGGGATATAAGCCACATGTGCTTTTCCGAAGAAAGGCACCAGATGATGCTCGCACATGGAATAAAAAGGTATATCCTTTACTAAAACAAGTTCATCAAACTTTTCATCTTTAAAAACAATTTCAAGATGTTTCTCCGGATCTTCCTGCAGGCCCGAAAACACTTCTTCATACATCCTGCTCATTCTTCTTGGGGTTTCGATAAGACCTTCCCTGTCCGGATCTTCTCCGATGGCTAAAAGAAGTTCCCTTACCGCCTTCTCTATTCTTTCTTTGTCCATAAAAAACTCCTTATTCCCGGCGAACTTATTTTGCCTTCACTTTTGCTTTTACTTTTGCCTTTATTACTCTGTCATGACCGGCTAAATCCTTGAGAATATTAATATCACTAAATCTTCCCGACTGATCAATGAGGCTGCTGACAGATTCCCCCTGGTCGTACCCGATCTCCAGAAACAGCATTCCTTCCTGTTTGAGGTAATCCGGTGCATCTTTAATGATCCGACGGTAAAAATCAAGTCCGTCCTCTCCGCCGTCAAGAGCTATTATCGGTTCATGCTCACGGATTTCTCGCTGCAGCTCGGGAATTATATTCCGTTCTATATAAGGCGGATTGGATGCTACGATATGATACTTTGTACCTGATATCCCTTTTTTCAATAATCTGAAAAGATCGCTTTCCACAAATTTCATTGATTTGCTTACGCCCGCACTTTCCGCATTTTCCTTTGCCACTGCGATCGCTCCGGCACTGATGTCCGCTGCTGTGACTTTAATATTTGTCAAATACTTGCAAAGGCTCACACCGATTGCACCGCTTCCGCAGCACAGGTCCAGGATCTGATATCCGCCCATCGGTGCTTTCCTTTGTTCTGACCTGCTCTTGATTTCACTGATAACTTCTTCCACAATGGTTTCAGTATCCTGCCGCGGTATCAAAACGTCCTTATTAACCTTAAAAGGAATTCCCATAAACTCCTGTTCACCGGTTATGTACTGAACCGGCATTCCCGCAGCACGAATATCTATCAGTTTGAAATATTCTTCACAGCTCTTTTCATCCAGTACTTCCCCCCATTTGATATACAGCTGCTGCTTATTAATTGACAATAGAAAGCGAATTATCAGTTCTGTATCTATCCGTGGGTCCATGCATCCCGCCTTTTCCAAGGCAGATTCTCCAATTTGCATCAATTCTTTTATGATTAAACTCATTCAGGTGCTCCTAATAGATGTGAAATATGTTTCAAAAATATGTTCTAAGAATATGTTTCAAGTTTTGTCTTTTTAATAACTTTTATGAAATCTGCATTGCTTTTAGTATGAGCAAGCTGGTCTATGATATTCTCTGTAACCTCCTGCGTTCCAATGTTAGCCATGGCACGGCGCATCGTCCAGACGGCTTCAAGTTCGTCCTGATTCATGAGCAGATCTTCTCTTCTGGTTCCCGATTTATTAAGATTGATAGCCGGGAATATTCTCTTTTCGGAAAGCTTACGGTCAAGATGAAGCTCCATGTTGCCGGTTCCTTTGAATTCCTCAAAGATCATATCGTCCATACGGCTTCCGGTTTCTATAAGAGCGGTTGCAAGAATCGTAATGCTGCCTCCCTCCTCCATTTTACGCGCTGCACCGAAGAATTTTTTGGGTTTATGCAGAGCACCGGGGTCCAACCCCCCCGAGAGAGTTCTTCCCGTGGGAGGAATCACTAAGTTATAAGCTCTTGCAAGCCTTGTGATACTATCAAGAAGAATCACCACATCTTTACCGTGTTCAACCAGTCTTTGAGCTCTTGCCAATACCATTTCGGCTACCTTAACATGGTTCTGCGGCAGCTCGTCAAATGTGGAGTATATGACTTCTCCTCCGATGGACCTCTGCATGTCAGTTACCTCTTCAGGGCGCTCATCAACCAGCAAAACAATCATCTCGATTTCCGGATACATCTTTTCTATACTGTTTGCGACCTTCTTTAAGAGTACAGTTTTCCCCGCTTTCGGCGGAGCAACAATTAGACCTCGCTGCCCCTTTCCTATCGGAGCGACAAGATCGATCAATCTCATGGATAGTTCTGTTGTTCCTGTTTCTAAGGATATTCTCTGATTCGGAAAAATCGGAGTCAAATCATCGAAGTCCGGTCTTCTGATCGCTACTCCCGGCTCATCACCGTTGACTGAATTGACATATAGAAGGGCGCCAAATTTTTCACCGTCATTTGGCCGTCTTGTGATTCCTCTTATTTTATCTCCTGTTTTTAAGTTGAATCTTCTGATTTGAGATGGGGAAACGTAGATGTCCTTTTCGCTGGTAAGAAAGTTATGGAACCGCAGGAAGCCAAAGCCGCCTTCTGCAATTTCCAATATGCCCTCCACTTCGGGCCGATCCTCCCGAGCCTCATGAGTCTTCTTGGCATTTTCCTCAGAAGCTGATGCAGGAGCTGATTCATCATCTGTTACTTTTGCGTGCTGGGCTTTTGCAGCCGGAGCAGCCGGCATATCCGGCGCAGCTGCCAAATTTGCAACTTTCGCGTGGTGGGCTTTTGCAGCCGGCGTATCCGGTGCAACTGCCGAATCATCAGTTTTACCGGAAGCTTTAGCCGGTGCTTTTCTTACAGGTACTTCATCCTTCTGATTTTTTTTGGTCTCATCAGATATGACAGGATGAGCAATTGCTTGGAGCAGATCGGCCTTTTTCATCTTTTCATAGTTTTCAATATGAAAGGTTTTCGCAACCTCGCGAAGCTCCGCAATCTTTTTACCTTTTAAAACTTCTATGTCCATATAACCTCCCTGTATGTTAATCCTTTCAGTATTATTTACAATTATTATTATGGGGGTGCGTTCACGAAGAAATTTAATCAAATCACGCTTTAAGATCACAGTCAGCCGAAAATTTGTTTGTATTGCAAATCACGGCGAGCTGATATTGATAGGCGGCTTCACACCGCTTAAAGAATTCAAGAAGTAGATTTCGACTGAAATTTTTTCGGCATCTATTAAGAACCGGACAGCCAGACAGAATGTTAAGAAGAGGCAGCAAGAACATTATTTCATTTTTAGTGAATATTATTTCATTTCAAGAATCTTTACACCATCTGCAATAAATGTGACCTGCTTCCCTTTTTTGGGGGTGCCATCAGTCAGGCTATTCTGATCCAAAATGTAATAAATGCTGTCTCCGTCTTCATTTTCTATTTCCAATATTGACGTTTTATCGTCTATTTTTTCTATCCCGGTCAATAATCCGGTTATTGCTGCCGGTTTTGTTATAATATGCAGCTGCAGAACTTTATGCTCAGGTTCGGTGCCTTCGGGATCGTAAAAAGCACCCCATGCAACCACTGCGGTTGTGCCTGTGCTGATTCCGCCAAGTCCATTATAATTTACCTTGCCATTAATTACAATCTGCGTTTTCGGATTTATTTGAATCATTTTAGCGGTTCCATCCGACTGAGTCATCATTAATTTGCAGTAATAGGTATCTACGGATACGATTGTTCCGCGATGTGAATCAACTTCTTTTTCTACAGAATAGGTTCCGGAATTTGCCGATTCGAAAACACGATTGCAGATTGCTGCAAATTCAGCTCTTTTTATGCCATCAGAAGGATTAAAATATTTCTTGTCATCTCCCTGCATGATCCCATGGCGATACAGGAGATCAACGTAGGCTGTCATTTCTTCAGAAATATTGTCTTTGTCGATATATATCAGAGAAGATGCCGGGGTAAGATTGAGTTTCATTGCTTTTGCAGTCCAAAGCGCTACTTGCTCTCTTGGAGCTTCAATTCCAAGTCCGGCTTCATCTGTGAACCCGGCAGCTTCTTGCTCTGTAAGCAATTCATGCTTCAGACCGTATGCAACATATTTCTGCGCCCATTCGGCTATCTGATGCTCAGAAAACAGCTCCATGTATTCAGCAGTGAAATCCTCATCGCTCTCAAGTTTGTCCGCCGCATCAAGTGCACGGTAAAGCATTGCCATGGATTCTTCTTTTGATACTGGATTTTCAGGCTTGAACTGATAGGTTCCGTTGTTAGACAGATATCCGTTAATGATGCCTTGCCCCGCAGCAAAGTCAATATATGAATAACCCCAATAATCCCAAGCTACATCTGTAAAGCCGGAAGCCCCCATACCGTAGGCAACATTCCCCGGTAAAAAGTAGAGACTTAGCCCTGTTATTAATGCCAGCATAATGATTTTTATACGTCGCTTTTTCATTTTGCTTTCTCCAAGCCTGTACTCACTTACTTCGCAGCAGTGTTTTTCCTTTGGCTATTGATGATTAAACTTATTCATTAACTGTTCTTATTCATTGATTAATTAATTGCAGCTTCCGATGTGTTTTCCGGTTCTATAGAATAGATCTTATAGATCATTTCAGCTGTTTTCTCTGCATCCGGAATAACATAAAACGGAGGGTCCGGCTGGGCAGTATTGGGAAGCATATAGGTTTCTATATCATCACCTGAGATTCCGATGGCTTTTGTAGCAAGCTTTGTGGCTGCACCGAGAGTGATATCAGATTCTACATTGTTAAATACTGTTTTTGCTATTTTGGGCAGGTCAAAGCTGATACATTGCCTGAAAGCAGATTTCATGAACTCCTGCTGTGCTTTCACACGACCGAGGTCTCCTTCCAGGTAGCCCTTCCTGTATCGCAGGAATTGAACCGCTTGCTTGCCGTCCAGCAGCTGCTCCCCCTCTGGTATTGAGATGATTAGCGGCGGTTTATCATATGGGTCTTTATAATACATGCCTCCCTTGCGTATGGTCATTGGGACTCCGCCCATTGAATCTACTATTGTTTCAACACCTTTATAATCTACGATGGCATAATAATTGATCGGCATGCCCAAAAGTATTTCATTGACAGCTTTTGCTGTATTTAAAGGATCACCCCTGTACGCGGCGTTGAGCTTATTCTCACCATCGCCGTTATAACCTTTCCTGTGGTAATACGTGTCTCTCGGAATAGAGATCAGATCAACATGTTTCGCATCCATATCAAAGCTGGCAACCATTATTGTATCCGTTAAATTAGCATTTACACCCAAAATCAGAACATTTGCCCTGTTTTTGTCTTTGAATGCCTCAAAGAACGGACTATTCTCATCTATGATCACAGGCAGATCCTCTTCCAACGAAATGTTTCCTCCGTCTGCCCACGGGTTGTAATCGGTAACCTTATCAAAAAAGGCCAGGGTAGGCGTGCATAGAATTAAAAAGACAATAAATGCTATGAAAAAAGTTCTTAAGAAGCTTGCGGCAGGATTCCACTGTTTTCGTGCTGCCGTTCCGTTTCCTCTTTTGATCTCCATCCCCATGTTAAAAATTCCTCTCTTATCCCCTGTTGTTCTTCGCTTTAGTGCTCTATAACCCTAAAAAGCATATGACAGTATTCATAGTTTATACCTTTTAGCAAAAAAAATAAATAGGGATGGTGAATTTCCCTATATTACGTTTCTATTACTGCTCTTGATTACGTTTCTACTACTGTTCTTGTTCCGTTTCCGGCTGAGGGTCATAAATCTGCATGAGCATCGTCTCTATGCCCTCTTCGTCTGTAAACCAGTAGGATGCTCCGTTCCTTGTTTCGGGTTTCCCCGGTATCATCCAGGTTGTCAGATCTTCTCCGCTGAGGCCCACTGTACTGGCGGCAAGTTTTGATGCCATACCAAGCGGAATATCTGAATCAACATTTTCCAACGTAGTTTTCACTACTTTGGGAAGACTGAATCCAAGAGCCTGCCGAAATGCGGATTTCATGAACTCCTGCTGTGCCTTAACCCTGCCGATATCCCCTTCCGGATACCCTGCATATCCTCCCGAACCTTTACGGAATCTCAAAAATTTCACTGCCTCGTCTCCGTCTAAAATCTGATAGCCAGGCTGTATATCAATTTTTAGCGGAGGATCATCGTAAGGATCGTTATAGTGCATATGGAAAGTAATGTTCATAGGCACACCGCCCATGGAGTCCACGACTTCTTTCACTGTGTCATATTCGACTACCAGATAATAATTAATCGGGATTCCCATTAGCACATCGCTTACTGCCATAGCAGTACCCACAGCCTTGTCATCGCCGTATACGGCATTGATCTTTTTCTCAGCTGCGGTGTTTGCTCCGTCTCTCTCATAATATGTATCTCTTGGAATTGATATAATATCGGCATGCTTTGTCTTCAGGTCGTAACTTCCAAGCATCAGGGTATCTGACAGGCTGTCATTTACGCCGATCATAAGGATGTTTACCCTGCTGCTGTCCTTAAATGATTCAAAGAAAGGGCTGTCCTGATCGACCAGATGGGGCATATCATCTATCAAGCTCTCCGTCCCCCCGAACAATCTGAAATCGCTGACAAAACTTAGTCCCCATTGAATGGGGACTAATAGCATGGTCAATATTAAAAAACCTGAGATGAATGTTTTTAAAAAAATCTTCATCGTTATCTTCACTAACTGTAATTAAAATCCTAGCTGTATTTGTAGAATCCTTCTCCTGTTTTTCTTCCTAATTTTTCTGCTCTTACCATCTTTCTGAGCAGCTGATGCGGTCTGTATTTATCATCGCCATATTCAGCATGCAGTACTTCCATGATGGAAAGACAAACGTCCAGTCCTATAAGATCTCCAAGAGCTAAAGGTCCCATTGGATGGTTTGCACCAAGCATCATAGCCTGGTCAATATCTTCAGCCTTAGCAACGCCGTCAGCTAAAATGCCAATGCCTTCATTGATCATCGGAATCAAGACTCTGTTTACTACAAAACCAGGTGCTTCATTTACATCAACTGGTGTTTTACCAAGGACTCTTGTGAGCTCAAGAATGGTTTCCTTTGTTTCGTCGGATGTTGTAAGACCTTTGATGATCTCAACGAGCTTCATTGCTGGTACAGGATTAAAGAAGTGCATTCCTATAACTCTGTCAGGTCTTTTTGTGCATGCAGCGATCTCTGTTATTGACAGGGATGATGTATTGGTTGCAAGAATAGTGCCGGGCTTGCATAATGCATCAAGTTCAGCAAACAAAGCTTTCTTTCCTTCCATTTCTTCTGTAGCAGCCTCAATTACCAGATCTGCATCTGCAATGATATTGATGTCAGTTGATCCCGTGATTCTTGACATATAGAGATCTTTTTCTTCTGCAGTAATCTTATTCTTTTCAACCATCCTGGATAAATTTTTATTGACTGTTGCAATTCCTTTTTCGATTGAACTTTCTCTCCTTGCACGCATCACTACGTCATATCCGCTTTGTGCCAGAATCTGTATTATTCCGGCTCCCATTGTTCCAGTACCTAATACTCCAATCTTTTTCATTTCTGTTCCTCCATACATTTGATAGTTTCCACTCCACTCTGTTAATTGTCAGAGAATTAACAGGGTTTTATCCTCTTATAGAGTACCTCTTTTTCCAATAATTATCAACCTCTTTTTTATCTTCATCTATTTAGCAGTAGAAATCTACAAATCGAAGGTTTGTGATTTCTTTGCATAAGTCCGCCGACAATCTGTTTCACAGATTGGGCGGGCTAGCATAAGAACTTTCTGTCATCTGCTCTTGAGGATTTTCTTCATCTATTCTTAAGAACTTTATTTATCTATTCTTAAGAACTTTCTTCATCTCTGCCTTATAGCTTTCGACTCCTGGCTGGTCGAAAGGATTGACGCCCATAAGGTATCCGCTCAGAGCGCATGAGGTTTCGAAAAAGTAAATCAGCTGACCAAAGCAGTAAGGCGTCAATTCGGGAATGTCCAGTTTTATGATCGGAATCCCCGCCTCCTCGTGAGCAGCAATAACACCCTGAACAGCAGCCTGATTAACAGCATTCATGCTCATTCCGGCTAACAGTTCCCCTGCACTTTCCGGAACGATCAGATCCCCGGGCGGATTCGATACGTCTAAGACCGTCTCAAAGAAGATTTGGTTTCCATCCTGAAGAAATTGTCCCATGGAATGAAGATCCGTACTGAATTGCAATGAGGCAGGAAAGATCCCCTTTCCGTCTTTGCCTTCGCTCTCCCCAAAGAGCTGCTTCAGCCATTCCGTAAAATATTGCAGTTTCGGTTCATAATATTCATATACTTCAACGGTTTTTCCCCTGTTCAGCAAAGAAACTCTTGCTGCCGCCAGCAATGCGGCCTCATCCGTTTGGAGTGTTTTTGCCTCTCCGTCTTCTTCTATTACTGGCGAAGTCTTATCTGCGATGCTTTCTGCGCCAAGAAGCAGCTTTTCAATATCAATTCCGGCTGCGGCTATCGGGAGAAGCCCTACGGCAGTCAAAACAGAATATCTGCCCCCGATATCATCGGGTACGACGAAGGATTCATAGCCCTCGCGATCAGCTTCCTGCCGGAGTACTCCTTTTTCTGCATCTGTGATCGCATAGATCCGTTTTGCTGCTTCCTCACGGCCATACTTCTTATAAAGCTCATCCTTCAAAATGGAGAAAGCGACACTTGGTTCTGTTGTCGTTCCCGACTTGGAAATAACACACAGGCAGAATTCCTTATCTCTGATTTTTTTTAGAAGTTCCTTGTGATAAGTCCCGCTAAGATTTTGACCGGCATAGCAGATTTCCGGGGCTGAATCCGCTCCGTCTGCAAGCGCACTGATGACTGCTCTTGCCCCAAGATAAGAACCTCCGATTCCTATTACGACTAAAACCAGGCATTGCTTTCGGATTTTTTCAGCTGTGGCAAGAATTCTTTTCAATTCATTTTTGTTATATTCATAAGGCAGCTTCACCCAGCCGGTGAAGTCTTCTTCTCCGGACCAAAGCTTCTTTTTTAAAGCTGCAAGTTCTTCACTGAATGCATTCAGATCCTGCGATATAATCTGTGATCGTGACAGATCTAATTTTATCGTTTTACTCATGGCAATACCCCCCTTAAATAAAAACCAATTTATAAATTATTTCAGGAATTGGGAGATCCGTTATGTGAATTATCCCTGTTATAGTTTGGCAGCAGCTTTTGCAGCCAATCCTTCACTTCCTCATCCTTCATTCCCATAATACCGTTACGGATCATTTCTTCGGTATAAGTCCCCTCTTTTTCCAACATTTCGCTGAGTTCAGGGGAAGGCGGTATAGGATGCCCCACATATATCTTATTGTGTGCGGTTTTTTCTATTCCTTCTTCGTCAAGCAAAAGCTCTTCATAAAGTTTTTCACCCGGACGCAATCCTGTGATTTTAATATCAATGTCCACATACGGTGTATACCCCGAAAGCCGGATCACGTTTTCCGCAAGATCTATAATCCGAACCGGCTCACCCATATCAAGAATAAATATCTCTCCGCCCGTCGCTAAAGCTCCTGCCTGTATTACAAGCTGCACCGCTTCGGGTATTGTCATGAAATACCTGGTGATATCCTCATGAGTTACCGTAACAGGTCCTCCGCGCTCTATCTGTTTCCTGAACAGCGGGATAACGCTTCCGTTGCTGCCAAGCACGTTGCCGAACCTTACGGCAGAATAGCTTGTGCGGGAATGAGCACTTTTTTCCTGAAGAAGCATCTCGGCTATTCGCTTTGTCGCTCCCATTACATTGGTAGGGTTGACGGCTTTGTCTGTTGAAATCAGGACAAAGTTCTCAACCGCATACTCATCGGACAGGTCGATCATATTTTTTGTACCGACGATATTGTTGATCACTGCGTCCTTCGGATTCTGCTCCATCAAAGGCACATGCTTATGTGCGGCTGCGTGGAAGACTACATGCGGCTTATACTTGAGGAAGACCTCTTTCAGCCTTTGCCTGCTTCTGACCGATGTGATAACCACTTCAAACTCAAGACCGGGATATGTGTTTTTTATTTCATTTGACAATTCAAAAATAGTATTTTCATAAATATCAAGTGCGATGAGTTTTCTCGGCTTAAACCTTGCTATCTGCCTGCATAGTTCTGATCCGATTGAGCCTCCGCCCCCGGTTACCAATACGATTTTCCCTTCAAGATAGCTGCTGATTCCCCTGAGATTTACCTGCACCGGCTCTCTTCCGAGCAAGTCCTCAATATCAACATCACGGAGCTTGCTGATACTGACTCTCTCGTTGATCAGATCGCTGATACCCGGAAGGATCTTCATTTTGCATCTTGTTTTGTTGCATTCATTGATGATTTCCTGTATAGCCTTTTTGTTCGCTGACGGGATGGCTATGATGATTTCATCTACGCCGTATTTCCTTGCCAGCTGCTTGATCGCGGTGTGAGTTCCTGCAATCTTGACCCCCGCAATAGTCTGATTCAGCTTGTTCGGGTTGTCATCGACAGCAATCACGACATGTTTTTTATACTCAGGATGCTGTTTGATATCTTTGATGATGGAGGCTCCTGCATCTCCGGCTCCGACGACCATGATTTTGCTGTAGTCCTGGCCCCGACCTCCTTTCAGGATGTTTATCAGCATTCTGCCTAAAGTTCCGGGATTTCTTAACTCCCTGAGTATCCGATATCCGAAGCGAACTCCTCCGATGAAAACGATGTCAAGGATAAAACTGTAGATATAAATGCTTCTTGGGAACATCTGCTGAGAAAATTCCAGATAAACTATGGTTGCCGCCGTCGCAGTAAGCGCAGTCATCACAATTCTAATGAGTTCTTCCGTTCCCGCATATCGCCACAGGCTCCGGTAAAGTCCAAACGTCCAGAATATAGCTAACTTAATCAATGTCAGAAGAAAAATGTTATTTGCATAAACTGCAAAATATCCCCAAAAAATATCCGATTCGAATTTAAATTCAAACCTCAGGAGAAATGAAATAATATATGCCGCATTTATACAAATTATATCCGCGATGATTAATAGTGCAATCCGCGTATACTTTACCATATAGCCTGATCCTTTCAAAATTAATAATAATAAAAGTATTACAAATATCTTTGAGTTTGCCTCAATTTTTTCTATTGGGCAGGTTGGTTTATGATGAAAATAAATGTTAAGAGAGCTTCTCTGCAGCTGATTTTGCAACTGGTTTCGTTGCAATCAGGCTGATTCCCTCTTCGATAAAGTCACTTTGCAGGATCTGACCTGATTTCACCGGGGCTTCGACATTAAATGATGAAATTAGCTTCATCGCTTCCCGCAGCTTTTCTTTGGGAATGGTTCCGGTCGTTTTTACGCTTACCAATGGCATAACGCCGCCAAGCACCTTCACTGATGTCGTCAGCGTTCTTTTTGGATCCAAAATCTCATTTTTCACATATTCCGCCCCTTTTCCGCACATTCCTCCGAGTAGATCAAAGGTTATTTCGCAGCTGTTAGGGCACAGAATACATGTGATTGTCTTTGCATTGCATTCAGCCTTTTTTCTGGCTGTATCCTTCTTCTTCCGCATCAGCTCAGCTCTCTTTTTTCGCGTAAGCTCAATACCGGGAAAAGAATATTTGCTCTCTTCCGGGGTTTCATCGACTGCAATGCGCTTCAGATACGTTTCCACTTGACCGGCGACCTTTTCACCTTCTAAAGTCACATCATCGACCAGATCATGAACGAAAAGAGCATTTCCGCAGAGAAACACACCGCTATGCCTGTCTTCGATCATATCTTCCTCGGGAATCAGCCCTACCGATAAAATCAAAGCATCACAGTCGTAATGACGGGTGCTGCCGTCTATTAATCTGCCAAATGAATCGATCTTAGCGATGTCTGCTCCGGTGACACGTTCCTTGCCATAGACATTGGCGACTATGGTATTGGTAAAAAGCGGGATTTCAAAGTCCTCAAGGCATTGGATGATATTACGCCTCAAACCGCCGGGAACATCTTCCTTTTCAACCACGCAAAATACCTTTCCTCCCTCAAGAGTAATCCTTCTTGCCATGATCAATCCAATATCTCCCGAGCCGACGATAATCACCTTTTTCCCGGGCATAAAATTCTGCAGATTCATGAATGCCTGTGCGGTTCCTGCCGTATAGATCCCTGCCGGTCGTGTGCCAGGTATTCTTGAAAGACCCCTTCCCCTCTCTCTGCAGCCTGTGGCAGCAATTACGGCTTCGGCTTTGTATTTTAGTCTTCCTTCTGCTGTCTGAACTGTTACTAAAGAAGCTGCACTGTTCTTTTCCTCGACAAGAGCACGAACCGAAAGGACGGTGGCATTAGTATAAAAAGGAACCTTGTACTCTGATATTTTCTGCTCGTAAAGAAAAGCATATTCGGGTCCCGTGTAGTTTCTTCCATAGTATATCAAGCCAAACCCGTCGTGGATGCACTGTGAAAGCACTCCCCCGAGGCGGTTTTCCTTTTCAAGAAGAATGATATCTTCTATTCCTCTTTTTTTCAGGGAGATTGCTGCTGACATACCGGCGGGTCCGCCCCCAATGACGACAACCTGCTTTTTCAACGTCATCCTCTCACTCTCCCTTCGAACATCCGGCTTTCGAATCCGTTCCACATCAGCTGCATCGGATCTATCAGCCTCTTATCCTGTAATAGTTCGACGATGTTCAAAGAGCAAAAGCTTCCCTGGCAATTTCCCATGGTAACTCTTGTCCTGCTTTTTAAGCCCTTAATTGTCGGGATCGCTCCAAGCTCAAGAATCCGGTCATAAGCTGAAAGGACAGCTTCCTCTGTGATTCCTTCACAGCGGCATAGCATCTTTTGATCTCCCTGCTTCTGAATCTGAGATAATTCAGTCTTATTATGCCCCCGTTCATAACTATGCCCATGTTCGCCGCTATACTTCTTTTCCTGGCTTTCCTGGGTTCTATAATGATTCGAACGATCCATATTTCTATTCCGGTTCAAGATCTCTTGCGCCATTTCCGCGACCATCTTTCCTATAGGAATAGACGATGTAAGTCCCGGCGACTCGATTCCGATCAGCCGGATATATCCGGGCACCTGTTCACATTTCTCAATGACGAAATCAGCATAGCCTCCTTCTTCTTCTGAAAGAAGCTTGGGGCGGATCCCCGAAAAGCTGCGGATACAGCCACCAAGATCAAGTCCCGGGAACAGGTTGGTCCCCTCATCGGACAATTGTTCCATGACATCATGCGTTACGCTGTAATCTTCTCTTTCCTGTTCGCGGCTCAAATATTCTGCACTTGGTCCAATCATAAGGTTCCCGTGAATCGTAGGAGTCAGATGGACTCCCAAGCCGCCTTCCCGCTCGTTTGGAACGGGGTAAACAGGAATTTTCAGTTCCTTTGATAGATTTTTATCAAGAATATGGTATTCTCCTCTGCAAGGGAAAATGCTGTAATCATTGAGGCCAAGCATCCTGTTGATTACATCGGCCGACAAGCCGGCACTGTTAATCAGAACATCGGCCTGATATGTTTCCTGAAGCCCTGACGACAGATTCTCAGCAGTAATCACAAAGCCTTCCTCTGAAGTGCCTTTATTCACAATCCCTGACACCTGCCTGCCAAAGAAAAACTGAGTTCCCTGTGTTGCAGCGGTTTCCGCTAAAGCTACAGTGTATAGAAATGGATCGAATATCCCTGTCATTCCCGACCAAAGGGCTGCTATTCCGGTCTCATATCCTAAAAGCTTCGCTAATTCTTTCCGGTAAAGGATCCGAAGCTCACGGACTCCATTAGCATCTCCCTGCTCCTTCAGTTTATGCAGGCGCTCCAGGTCTTCCTCATATCTTGAAATGACAAGCTTTCCCGTTCTCTTAAACGGGATTCTCAGAGCTTCAGCTTCCCGCTCAAAGCCTTCCGAGCCCTGAACGCAAAGCTTCGCCATCAGTGACCCCGGCTTATTGTTAAAACCCGAATGCAGCACCCCGCTGTTTCTGCCACTTATGCCAAAAGCCGTATCAGGTTCTTTTTCCAGTACAGCGATTGAAAACATATTATTTTTTGATATTTCTCTCGCAATGGCATTTCCCACTGCTCCGGCTCCAATGATCAGCACGTCAAATTGTCTCATGCAACGTATTCCTTGTCGTATCTATAAGATAGTTTTTCTCTCTTAATTTCTTTTCAATGGCATTCAAGATATCTTCCGAGTCCGCCTCCACAGTATGGAGATGAATCCCGCCGGTCAGTCCCTTCAAGGGAACCGTCTTGTTTGCCTTTAATTTGGCAGCAAAATCATAGACATCTCTTCTGTTTTTCAAGATGAGCCCGGCTGATATTTCACCGTAAATTTCATGTATTACGATAACATCCAACACCTTGCCGCCGTTATCCACGATGGTGCAAAGCTCGTCTTCTATCTGCTCATCAGTATGGCTGACCATGAAGCACCGGTTTACCTTTTGGTTTTCCTGATAGTACAGAACATAGCCTTTTGTGGTGGATATGATATTGCGGTTTACGGCTCTGAGCAATGCGATATCCTGAACGATCACCTGTCTGCTTACATTCATGATTTTAGCCAGTTCCGCGCCGGAAACCGGCTCAGAGCTGTCCTGTAAGATTTTTATGATTTTGGTTCTTCTTTCTTCCCCGGTCATTCAAATCCCACCTTTACTAGCCCGCCCAATCTGTAAAACAGATTGTCGGCGGACTTATGCAAAGAAATCACAAATCTTCGATTTGTAGATTTCTACTGCTTAACATTCCGTACTCTCTGTACGCCCTGTACGATTCTTTGTAGTTTTCATCGGCTCTTTCTGACATTATTTTAATACGCAAAGCCTTTATTAGCAAGGTTTACTTTCGTTAGGCCTGCTTTCATAGGCAAGCCAGGTTTGCTTTCCATGAATCTATCAAGGAACAAGTCCGGTTTGCTTCTGCTGGCCATCAGATCACACTATAGTTATGTTTATGGTATCACTGTTCTGTGCGTATTTGATAAGAACTGTAAAGCAACATCAAAATACAGCCTGGACACGCCATCTCCGGCAATAAATTCCCCGCTTTCGTAATCGTTTGTGGAATCCCAGGTGGCATCGACTATGATCCAGCGTCCGTCAATAAACACTTCGTTCCAAACGTGATTCGGTTCCATGCTGTTTAAATCCAAATCATCCCAGCTGCCATCATCAGTAACGCCAAGAGTATACCCGATGATCTGCCGGCTTGGTATCCCTTCCGCTGCAAGCAAATCATTCATTAAATTGGAATACCCGCTGCAAACTGCATACTTATTGTTCAGCACGGCAATTGAATGGATATTGGTCCGCTTTGTCTTGCCGTTAAGAAAGTCTTTATCATAATATATTTCTCCCGCTACCCAGTCATGGATCGCCTGAAGCTTTTCATAATCATTCGCGATGCCAGCGGTGATTTCTTCAGCAAGGTCTGTAATAACGGCGATATTTTCATCTGTCGATCTCGTGTTGGGCGTCATTTCGTTATCAGATTTCACCTGCCGGTTACCGCTGTGTATTCTAAGATTTCGCCCATATACCGGCGATGCCCCGAAATAAGAATCATCCTTTATCTTTTTAAGGATCACGTTTGATAAAATGATGCTGGTATAATAATTATATCTTTCATCATTCGCATAAACATCTACATAATATTCGCCCGGAGTGAGCTTTCCGGTTGAAAGGCTGATATCGTAGTGCCCGGAGCTGTCCATACGCCCCACCTTGCTCACTTTCTCCGTTCCCCTTGCGGTATCAGTCACACGGACAAGAAGATAGCTTTTTTGCTTATCCGTACCGAATCCGGAGATGTTCAAATTACCGTCTTCGTTGATCGTGAAGTTCAGGTAATTCTCTTCATTAAAACCGGTGGTTATACTATCCCAGCCTTTCACATCGAGTCCGTATGTCTCTGCAAGTTCATCTGAAACCACGTCTGTTTCGATCAGCATGCCGATCAGGGTCTGTTTCTGATCCTTATAGTTTGCCTCCAGATAACAAAAGGAGGTATCAAGCAGATCGCCCTTTGTGTATGAGTTGCTCCACAAATATGCTTCAATCATATCGGACGGCAATATGCCCAGATCCTCAGCCTTATCCACAGAGTCATACCATCGGAAGTCTCCCTGGCTGTCGTCATAGCCGAGCACTCTGAGCAGCAGAGTGTTATACTGGTCCGCCGTTATTATTTCGCTGACTCCAAACAAGGTATCGCTTACTCCCTTGGAGATGTTTTCTTCATATGCGTAGTTGACATATCCCTTTGCCCAGTCAGGCACATCCGTAAATCTGCAGGGAAGATCCTGCATCTCCAGCGCTTCCTCTTCTTTGCCCATAATACGGAGCAGAATGATAATGCCTTCCAGACGGTTGGCGGTCTTTTCCAACCCATATCCCGTGCCGTCCCCTTTCAGCAGCTTGGTATCAATAAAAAAGCTCTCCACGCTGCGGCTTTCATTCTCACTGAAAGCAAAAACAGGAGTTATTGTAATCATAAGCGCCACAATCAGGATCGCTGCTATAATCGCTGTTTTGGTTTTTTTCATTGCAATTGATTCCCCCCCCTTGTACGTACTGATAATAATTATACCAAACCATTCACGTTAAGTCAGTTAAATTGTAAATAGCAGAGTGCTTCCAATAAAAAATGAGGACTTAAGTCCTCATTTTTGTTGATTTGCTGGTGGGCGATATTGGGCTCGAACCAACGACTTCCACCTTGTCGAGGTGACACTCTACCAGCTGAGTTAATCGCCCATCATGTCCCGTGAAAAAAATTATATCATACCCTTTTGTCAACTTCAATCAAAATTATTGCTAAGTTCAAATGC
>JAQUYC010000024.1 GCA_028692105.1 Eubacteriales bacterium
TGTTATGCTTTTCTTGATCCATTCTGGTTCCCTCCAGTCGCTTTTGTCTTCAACATAAGCATAACTGGTTTTGACCTTGGAATGGGTCATTTTTTATTTGGTTGGGCAATTCATTTTACAACTTACCGAATGACAAGCCTACGTTTCTATCACTCTTGGAAAATATATTAATCTTGATGAATTAATTTCGATTTCATTTCTAAACTATTACTATGCCTCCGATCAGATCAATCAACTGTACATTTACACACAAAAATTAATGATAGGTATATCGCCTGTTTTTTTATGCCTATCATAATTTTTATTATTTCAAAGAGAGAGGATTTGAATTAGAACCCCTAATACAATTGAAATTAAAGCTCCCTTTGGTTATAATAAATCAAAAGACAGTATGGTGTACACAAAGAACTTAGCTCAGTCAAGGTGTGGAATTATGGAATTTTTTAAAGAAGTATTAATAGGTTATGGAATGAATGAGAAAGTCTCCACTTATTTTTTTAGGATCATGATGATCCTAATGATCATCATGCTATGTGTGGTGGCGAATTTCGTAACAAAAAAAATTGTTCTTCGCTTGATCACACATGCAATCAAAAAGAACAAACATCAATGGGGCGATGCTTTTCTGGAGCACAAGGTGTTTCACAAATTTTCTCATATCGTTCCAGCTATTATTATTCATTATTTTGCACCGGCATTTCCTGATTACGAAGTTTGGATTGAGAAGTTTGTTTTAGTCTATATAATTGCTGTAATTATTTCTGTATTGAATGCGCTTCTGAATGCAGTGAATGATATTTATATGAACTTTGAAGTTTCTAAAGCCAGACCGATAAAAGGCTTTAGCCAAGTATTAAAGATTGTTCTGTTTATTGTTGGCGGAACTATGCAACTTTCGATTCTTATAGATAAGAATCCCCTAATCCTCTTAAGCGGGCTAGGCGCACTTTCAGCAGTACTCATGCTAATTTTCAAAGATTCGATTTTGGGGTTTGTGGCGGGTGTTCAGTTGGCGATCAATGACATGGTTCGCGTAGGAGACTGGGTTGAAATGCCTAAACACAATGCGGATGGTGATGTAATAGAAATTACATTGCACACCGTAAAAGTGCAAAACTGGGATAAGACCATCACGATGATTCCTAGTTATGCCTTTATTTCCGACTCTTTTAAAAACTGGAGAGGTATGCAAGATACCGGTGCCCGACGGATAAAACGTTCAATTTATATTGATACAATGAGCATCCAATTTTGCACACAAGAGATGATAGATTATTTTAAGAAGATCCATTACTTAGCTGAATATATTGAAAATAAAGAAAAGGAAATTGAAGCATATAATTGCGCAAATAAGATCAATAGTGACACCAAGGTGAACGGGCGACATTTAACGAACATAGGGATTTTTCGCATCTATATTCAAACTTATTTGCAGAACCACCCTCTTATTCACAAGGGACTTACCAGTATGGTGAGACAATTAGCGCCTGGTGAGAATGGATTGCCACTGGAAGTTTATTGCTTTACGAATGATACGCGGTGGATGAATTACGAGTCCATTCAAGCTGACATATTTGATCACATCTTTGCGATCGCACCGGAATTTAGATTGCGGATATTCCAGAAACCTAACGGTTACGATATGCGCAGTTTTTCAATTCACAAAGAGAGTATTACTGATGAGTCACAATTCTGTAGTGAGACGGCTCAATATCAGCAAGATCTTCCGGAGAAAGAGAAGTAAGCTACATGAAATTATATCGGAGGGTGTAAATGAGTCCTACATATGAAATCAAGGATGTCAGAATAATTTATTTCTCGGGCAGCGGAGGTACGGAACGTATTGCAAAAGCTTTTGAAAAAGAGCTGACAGATAGGGGTATCGAAGTTATCGTTAAAAATTTAGGAGCGCCGCTGAAGGAAAGAATGGAAGCTCATGCAGAACAGGACCTCCTGGTGGCAGATTTAAATATCCTGATCTTCGCAGTCCACGCAGCGGATGCCCCTAAGCCAGTTTACGATTGGATACGCAGTACCGGCTGTGCCGAAGCGGGAAGAAAAATTGCCGTTATCTCCGTTTCCGGGGGCGGTGATATGTGGCCCAATAAGGGATCCAGGAATCATTGTATAAAAACTTTGGAGGAAAAGGGATTTGAGGTCACATACGATAGGATGATGTGCATGCCATCTAACGTGTTCATTGAGTATAATGACCATCTGATTATGCGGCTGCTCAATACAATCCCGGGTAAGGTCTCTCTTATCACCGACGATCTGCTTAAAGGAAAGATTTTAAGAAGCCATTTCAAAAAAGGAGCCATACTCAACCGGATATCTGAATCGGAGCAGAAAAACGCTGGGAAATTTGCCCGAAAAATCAGGATTACCGACGCATGTACAACCTGCGGATGGTGTGAGCGAAACTGCCCAACGTCAAATATCAAAATTTCTGAGATAACGGCAAGACCCGAGTTCTCGGATCGATGTGTTATCTGTACACGTTGTATATATGGCTGCCCTGCGCGGGCACTCAGGTATGATGGGGCTATTATATTAAAAAACGGCTTTGACCTGAATGCGGTTGAAAGGCGAATGGCGGGTGTTGAACCAGATCAAATGGAAAAATGCTGCAGAGGCTTGCTTTATAAAGGAGTGAAAAAATACCTGTCGGAGAAATCACAATAAATGCAAAACGGCTCTACTGATATCAGCAGGGCCGTTAAGGTTAACTTAATTATTCTTTTTTTTCTGAAAAAGTGCTGCTTTTACAACACCTTTAGGATCCTTAATCAACAGGTATACGAGCCAGATAATCAGTCCAAGTGCTACAACTGATAAGCCAAGATAGAAATCGTTAAGCATGTATATGGGAGCAGGGGTGAAATATTCTGCACCCAGTTCAGAGTACTCATATATTGCATCCACAAACCACATGAGAGAAGCCCCCCAATATATCCAGCAGAGAAGTCCTACCTTCATCTCGCTCTTAGGTGCGTTATTATACCAGATTACAGTACAAATAATCGCAGCGAAAACAGATGTAAGTAAGGTCATATCAGACTCCTTCCCTGTTTTTCAGACACTTGCGGCTGCAGCGCTTTCTTCTGAATATTGCCGGCAACGATAAGCATTCCGCCCCAGACAAGGGTTATCAATAATAACATAGAACCACCGACGGACGCCATTTCTTCAAGCATAACAGCAGTATCTGCAGGATTTGAGGCGGATGTCAGGAATGGGAACCACGGAACAACTTCACCGTGCCATACATGCTCAAATAAGAGCAGAGCGGATCCGCCCCAGAGAAGCTTGGAGAGCCAGTTGAGTTTTTTGGAAAAAGGAATCTTTTCCACAGTTTCAATGCCATGCTCAGTGGAAACTTGAAGTGCTACAGCATCCTTTTCCGTGGATTTTATCATCTTGGCGGCAACCGTAGTTACCACAGCCCCAGCGGCGGGAACAAGCAAACATGCCATATAATATTCCTCCTTAAAATTATAGTATGTAAACAATTAATCGATAAACAACATTTGACTCAAAAATGCAAAAAAGCACATAGCTTTCTACAGAAAACCATATACCTTCATAGTATACATATCGTGTCACTCTATTAAATCTTATATGATATAACGAAAATCGCACTTCTGTACCATTCTACCGATTTCATACCGATATTAATTTATGTTATAATTATCAAGCAGATTTGTCAATGGTTTTAAAGGAAATTTGAGATGTCAGTTTTAAGGGGTTCATTTCAGAAACAACAGAAATATACTGAATAATATGTAAATTATTGACGAATAAGAGAATCATTGATAATATAATAATGAAATCAGACAGGCTGAAGAAAAACCCAATTTGACGACGAAGAGCATCGAATATTTGTGAGATTTCCGGGTTATAGTATTAAACAGAACTATGAATATCGGAGGGGATCTTATATGACTAATGAAAAAACAAACAGACTAATGCATGAAAAAAGTCCTTATCTCTTGCAGCATGCGTACAATCCTGTAGATTGGTACCCTTGGGGAGACGAGGCATTTTCAAAAGCGAAGTCAGAAGATAAGCCAATCTTCTTATCAATAGGATATTCTACCTGTCACTGGTGTCATGTGATGGCTCATGAATCATTCGAAGACCATGAAGTGGCGGAAGCTCTGAACCGGGATTTCGTGCCCATCAAGGTTGATAAAGAGGAAAGGCCGGACATTGATTCGGTATATATGTCGGTCTGCCAGGCATTAACCGGAAGCGGCGGCTGGCCTTTGACCATTATTATGACACCTGACCAGAAACCTTTCCTTGCAGGAACATATTATCCAAAAAACAGGAGATATAACGTACCGGGTATTCTCGAAATACTTGAAGTTGCTGCGCAGGAATGGAGAACAAATAAAGAAGACTTGCTAAAAACCGGAGATAGAATCGTAACTGCGATAAAGCATAGTGAGAAGCGTCAGAATACCGGTCAAATCCGCGAAACGGGTAACAACGCCGACTTATCAAAAAAAATCCTCCATAAGGCACAAGATATACTATCTAAAAGCTTCGATAATCGATACGGAGGGTTTGGACAAAGCCCAAAGTTCCCATCACCGCATAATTTGATGTTTCTGCTTCGTTACTACAAGCTGGAAAAAGAGAACCGCGCATTGGAAATGGTTGAAAAGACATTGCAGCAGATGTACCGGGGAGGAATATTTGATCATATCGGCTATGGCTTTTCCCGATATTCAACTGATGAAAAATGGTTGGCTCCTCATTTTGAAAAAATGCTTTATGACAATGCTCTACTGACCATGATTTATCTGGAAACGTACCAGATTACTGGGAAGGAACTCTATAAATCA
Organism: Eubacteriales bacterium; assembly: GCA_028692105.1. Lineage (GTDB taxonomy): Bacteria > Bacillota > Clostridia > Peptostreptococcales > Anaerovoracaceae > Anoxybacterium. Next base: position 4,854 of record JAQUYC010000024.1, read on the forward strand.
ATAGCGATAAAAACGATGAGATATATTACCGGGGAAATGACAGCAGAAGAAGGAGGTTTTTTCTCTGCGCAGGATGCGGACAGTGAAGGCTCTGAAGGAAAATATTATGTTTTTTCCGATGAAGAAATCATCGATTTTCTGGGAAAAGAAGACGGTGAAGCATTTAATGAATATTACGACATAACTCCAAAAGGGAACTTCGAAGGAAGCAATATTCCGAATTTGATTAATAATGCGAACTATGACCCTATTCCCGAAAAAATACAAGCTTTAATACCAAAGGTATATAATTACAGGCTGAGAAGAATGATGCTTCATAAGGATGATAAGCTTCTGACATCCTGGAATGCGCTTATGATTGCAGCCTTCGCTAAAGCATATAAAGCACTGGATGATGTAAAATATTTGCGGTCAGCAGAAAGAGCAGCGGCTTTTATTGAGGAGAACATGACCGGAGAAGACGGGAAGCTTCATGTCAGCTATCGCGAAGGAAGTGCTTCTGGAACCGGTAATCTGAATGATTATGCATTTACAATATGGGCGCTGCTGGAATTATATGAAGCAAGCATGAGCATCAACTATCTCGAGAAGGCAAGGAAGCTATGCGATTTGATGCTTAAAGGATTTTTGGATGAAGAAGGAGAAGGCTTTTATCTGATAGATAAAGAAGCGGAACAATTAATCTATCGGCCGAAGGAAACTTACGATGGGGCAATGCCTTCGGGAAATTCAGCTGCAGGTTATGTGCTGATTAAATTGGGAAAACTGACCGGTATGGAGGAATACCGCATGAGGGGATTGCAGCAGCTGCGCTTTCTTTCACAACATGCCGCCGCATATCCGGCAGGATATTGTTTTGCAATGATGGCAATTATGATGGAGCTGTATCAGGAAAGTTTCTTATGTGAAAACGGAATTTGTTCGTAGCAAGCCGCCTTTCGATGATAACAGACATTAAGCGGCGGTAGATGAATGGGGGATACTATATGGAAGAATTAATCTACATACTTATAGTCTGGAATATCATAACCTTTCTCTTAATGGCAATCGATAAATTCCAGGCAGTGCTCGGTAAGTGGAGGATCAGTGAATCAACCCTACTGACTACCGCTTTTGCGATGGGAGGGATTGGAACATTCCTTGGCTATATTGCTTTTCGTCATAAAATCAGGAAGATGAAATTCCGCATTTTATTACCCGTCGCACTGCTCTTTAATCTATCAGTTATATATTTAATATGGTACTATTTTCTGAATTGATCCTGAAATGTGAAGGAGATGTATGAGGATGAAACGTAAAATTCTGATTGCAGTTATTCTAATCACTTTAGTACCAAGTCTGCTTATTTCAGCCATAATGCATTATCATACCCGTTCCTCCATTATTGAGGCAAGGCAGGATTCTCTGAAAAGTATCGTACATATATTAGATCTTTATTTCGATCGGCAATTAAACACTGCATTTTTGCAAATTGAGAATAGAGCAGACATGGACATTCTGAAAAATATGCTGCAAACACCTGAATCAGATATGATTGAGACAAATGACAGCGAAACAGCGGAAAGTATCAAACAATTAATCATTGAAGACTTAAATTTGCCGATAATTGAAGGTTCAGTCATTAATTCTGAAGGAAAAGTGGTAGTTTCAAGCGAACCTGTAGAAGTAGGTATAATGCTTGATAAAACTGAGCTTTTCCAAAGAATAGCGAAAGGAAGCAAAGCGTATCTTGGCTTAAGTATTGAAGATTCAGATACGGAAAAACTTATCCTGGCAGCCCCAATACAGGATAATGAAAAAAATGTAATCGGTGTTTTAAGACAAATCACAAAACTGGATTATTTGAAAGAATACTTTGGAAATATTGAGATCGGGGATACAGGTTATGCCTTTCTGATTAACAAGAACGGGTATATGATATTTTTAGAAGATGAGAGAAGTTCTATTGTATTTTATCCCGGATATCAAAGAGGGACTGATCTGGCAAATCTGATTTTCGATTTTCAAACAGATCAATTGGAACAAGAAGAGGGTATTATAGAGTATAATAAAGGCAATGAATTTATCGGAGCTTATAAATTGAATGATTCAAAATCATTTATTACAGTTGTCGTGATGGAAAAAAAGGAAATACTATCCGGTATGAACTTAACGACAGCAATTGTTTTTGGTCTATTAAGTTTTATTGCCATACTGGCGGTGGTGATTGGATCTCTGTTAGAGAATTCGATTCAACAGCAGATTCAACGCATTATTTCAAATGTCAGAAAAATAAATAACGGGGATTTAACAGCGCGCTGTCCGTCTGTAAAGATCAATATGATGAATGAGCTTGGCTCTGATATAAATAATCTTGCTGATAGGCTACAAAAAAATGAAAAGGAACTGAGATTATCTGCCAGAATAGATAGCTTGACTAATTTACCAAATAGATATGCTATTTATGAAGTGTTGGATACATTGTTATATAAACATCCGAATCAAGCGCTGCTTTTTCTCGAATTGGAAGGGCTGAAAGTAGTGAATGCCAATATGGGGCATGATTTCGGAGATGGAGTTGTGATGGAAATCGGTGATATACTTCGCTCACTGCCGGATAATGTCTGCTATCCGTCACGACTCGGAGGTGAAACATTCCTGATTTTTGTTACAAATTGGACTGCTCCAAAATATCCGGAAATGATTGCCGAAAAAATTATACGAGAAATTGAAAAAATAAGGTTTATTAATGGAACACATGTAGATATCGGAGTGAATATAGGTATTCAATACACAGAAGAGGAAAAAGTAGACAAGAAAAGGCTGATCAAGCAAAGTGAAATTGCGATGAGTAAGGCTAAGATGGAAGGAAATAACCTGTATTTCGTTTCGTATTCAAGTAAGCAGAAGGAAGTTTGACCTGTCAAAATCCAGTCAAAAAATTGTATAGTTAACCTGAAAACTGCTTGACACGAGTCCCCTGAAATGGTACTATCTTTATTGCGACGTATTGAACGTTGCCCTTAAATGTGGCGGTGTAGCTTAGTTGGCTAGAGCGTCCGGTTCATACCCGGAAGGTCGGTGGTTCGACTCCACTCGCCGCTACCATTTATTTCAATTTGGGCGCATAGCTCAGCTGGGAGAGCACCTGCCTTACAAGCAGGGGGTCATAGGTTCGAGCCCTATTGCGCCCACCATATTGCGGTCCGGTAGTTCAGTTGGTTAGAATGCCAGCCTGTCACGCTGGAGGTCGTCGGTTCGAGCCCGATCCGGATCGCCATATAAAATTTAGTGTTATGAAAAAATAGCAATTGAATACGCATTGCAATAGAAATGCGAAAGCATGGTGGGTGTAGTCAAGCGGTTAAGACACAGGGTTGTGGCTCCTGCATTCGTGGGTTCGAATCCCATCACCCACCCCACAATTCATAAGAGTGATGACAGTAACCGCTACACAACATTGGGGTATAGCCAAGCGGTAAGGCAATGGACTCTGACTCCATCATTCGAAGGTTCGAATCCTTCTACCCTAGCCAATAAAAATGCGCGTGTTACGCGACACGCGTATTTTAATCCAGAGTATCATATATAATGATGCATAGGAAATAGCAAGTAGTCATACGCAGAGAATTTTGCGGAAGACAAGGCGCGGCGAGCGAGTCAGCAACGCAGAATAACGTAAATTAAGTATGTGGCGACATAGCCAAGTGGTAAGGCAGAGGTCTGCAAAACCTCTATTCCCCAGTTCAAATCTGGGTGTCGCCTCCAAAAAGTAGACCTTCAAATCTGTTGAAACCAACGTGTTTGAAGGTTTTTTCTTTAGCAGACTAATTAAGGCCGCTATAAGAAAAAAATTGTATTTAACAAAAAATCCGCTCCACAATGGAACGGATTGATCGCGAGCGTTAGGCCGTGTGAACGTTGACAGCCCGCAACTTTCTGGGATCCTTAGGATCGACCTCGGTGTCGTATGTCACCTTCTGGCCCTCGGACAGAGACTTGAATCCGCTATCTTGTATAACGGAAAAATGGACGAAAACGTCTCCAGATCCGTCGTCATTGGAGATAAACCCAAAACCTTTATTTTCATTGAACCACTTTACAGTACCATAATTCATATTGAAACCTCCTAAATAAATATTATCCCGGTGCAAAAAATAAATGCCACAGATGCCAGTCAAAATGGAAATTGACTTAAGCCTGCAGCAATCAATTAATACATTTAGAACATGTTTTTAGTATATGCGGTAGGAAAGAAATTATCAAGGTAATATTTCATAGATGGAGTAAGGTGGAGAACGAACTCAATAAATCTGTTGGCATATTTTGAATAAGTTTTAGGTAAAAAAACACCTTGGATTTCTCGAAGGATTTCCTCTTAGTCTTACAAGGCTTACATTAACTGTAAACACTCGTCAATGACCTCTTCTGTGAGTACAAACTCAGTATTTTGCTTTTCTTTCATCTATTTCCCTCTTTCTGCCATTATTTCTATTGCAAAATGTCTTAATATTATTTTTAATCATCTTGATTTTTTCGTGCTTCTTCTTGAAAAAAGCCCAGTATATCATTATAGATAATGTCGGACAGTTTTTCATCAGATAGCGGTTTACGGTATTCTATGCCTAACTTTTTATCTAGTATCTTATCTATGCGTATCAGAGCTTTTTGTTGATCATACCCCAAATCGACGATTTTATTTAATAGATTAAGTGCGGTTCTCATTTTATCTCCTTCAGGTTTCCAATTGTATAAATAATAAAAAACTCCTGCAATAAAAATTACAAGAGTCAACAATATTTTAATTACTTATTAAATGGCTTGTGCCGATAGTTACTTCCTTTTGCAATATATTTATTATACCATAGTATAAAGAAAAAATCAACCTCCCCTCTTTTATTTTATCATGGCTGTAAACGGTAAAATAAAGTGTACACGGCCGTAATATTCCCCGAACGATAAGAGCAGTTGGATATCCTTCGAGGGAGACTCTTAGAGTTTGGATTAAAGAGCTGGCTCCTCAGGAGCGAAAAGCACGGTGCAAGCAGAATCTCCTGTATAAATGGAAAAAACAACTGCTCGGTGAGGAGAAAGTGATTTAACTATGGTTATAAATAGGTTTCTCGTATAGTTAATCTTTCTTTAATATCCTGTCACTCATGCCAGTAATTCTGAATATATTATACGCAATGAGGTTTATTACAATTTCATATTCACTCGGTTAAGGCTGCATCCGGAACATTTGGATGGAGCACATCTAAATTACATAAACGGGTATTATTTATGAATTCACGTGAAACAATTGCATTGGTTTCTACTTTGTCAATTATAATTTCAGAACAAATTCCGAATAATGAGGAATTGGGTTTACTGTCTGCTGCTCTTACACAACTTGGTGACACATTGTCAACGATTGCAGCTCAGCGTACATTGCAAGAAAGAAAAAATTCATCCCCTGAAAATTCTATCGTTCATGGTTAAGCAAAAAGGAAATGTTAATCTCTCGTAAATCTCTAAGAGTGACTCAATTGAGCCTCTAAGGTGAGTGGACCAAAATTTGTTGACAAAAGGTATTCTTACTGGTAATATTAGAAAATCTCTTTGCACTGCATATGAATCTACAGTACAAACTGAGCAGGCGATGAACTTATAAATAAGTTTGTGGGGCCGGGCCTGATTGGCAGCAGGATGATATCATACCTGTAGGACAGTAAATGTTCTACAGGTTTTTTGATATGTAGAATATTACTAAAAAACGAAATCCTTGGTCCCATAAATTTACACATTCATATTATTGAAGAGTGCAATGCTGAGAACAATATTAAGTATGTTTGAATAAAAGCATGAGGAGGAATAAAGTCATGTTTACTGCTGATAGAAGAATTAAATTTGCTGTGTTATCAATTTTATCAAACTCTGCGCTTATAATTTTAAAAATAGTAGCAGGTGTAATCAGTGGTTCTGTAAGTATTATATCCGAAGCAATCCATTCAAGTATGGATCTTGTAGCATCACTGGTAGCATTTTTTTCCGTGAAACAATCCTCAAAACCAGCTGATAGGAGACATCCATATGGACATGGGAAGATAGAAAACATATCAGGAATCATAGAAGGAGTATTGATTTTTATTGCCGCTGCAATGATTATCAATAAATCATACAACAAGATATTTGAACCCGCAGCTATTGAACAAGCTGATGTTGCAATAGCTGTTATGATTGTTTCATCAGTAGTTAATTTCTTTGTATCAAGAAAGCTATATAAGGTTTCTAAAGAGGAGGATTCGATGGCGCTGGAGGCAGATGCTCTTCATTTGAAAACTGATGTTTACACCTCATTGGGAGTAGGGCTGGGAATTCTTCTTATAAAAGTAACGGGCCTTGCCATACTGGATCCAATTGTTGCAATACTTGTGGCACTGCTGATTATTAAGGAGGCATGGGTACTATGCAAAAATGCCATTGATTTTCTGCTGGATGTAAAGCTAACCGATAAAGAAGAAGATGAGATAGAGATGATAATAAAGGAGCATAGTCATCAGTTTATTGGGTATCACAAGCTAAAAACGAGAAAATCAGGGAACATGAAGCATATAGACTTTCATATTGTTGTTGATCCTGATCTTACAGTTAAAGAGGCGCATGATATTATTGGGAGCTTAAAAAAGGATATGAGTAATAAATATAAAAATACACGGGTAAATATTCATGTAGATCCAAAGAAATCAGATGATTAACCTGCTGAATTTGGTGTATTTTAAAATTAGACTTAATAGAATACATGTTGAGCTATCTCTTTTTAGTAGGTATAATATTAAAGTAATTGACGAGGTATTATGATGAAATACGATTTTGATGAAATAATTGACAGAAGAGGGACCGACTCTATAAAGTGGGATAAAAAACTGCTGAAAAACAGGTTTAGTGATGAGGAATGTATTCCGATGTGGGTAGCGGATATGGATTTTATCGCAGCTAAGCCCATTCGTGATGCGATTGTAGAGAGGGCACAGCATGGCATATTCGGCTATGGCCATAAAAGTGATAAATTCCTGGAAGCCGCAGTAAACTGGCAGAAAAGAAGAAATGGATGGGATATCGAAAAGGAATGGATATTGTTCACCCCGGGAATAATACCCGCACTCAGCTTCATCGTTGAAACATTTTGCAGCAGAGGAGATAACGTAATCATTCAAAGCCCGGTTTATTATCCTTTCGCAAAGATTATTAACAATAATGGCTGTCATGTAGTAAATAATCCATTGATATTTAAAAATGGCAAATATGAAATGAACTTTTCCGAACTGGAAGAATTGGCGCAAAGAAGCAGAACAAGGCTTATGATACTTTGCAGCCCCCATAATCCGGTCGGCCGTGTATGGACTGAAGATGAACTCAAGCGATTGGGTGAGATATGTATTAGAAACAATGTATTGGTAGTTACAGATGAGATACACTCAGATATAATTTACAAGCTTAGCCGGCACATTCCATTCGGAAAGATTTCCGAGGAATTCAAAATGAACTCGATAATCTGTACTTCTCCCTCAAAGACGTTCAATCTTGCAGGACTGCAGCTTTCCAATATCATCATACCGAATATACGGATACGACAACAGTTAAACAATAAACTCAGGACAATTGATATCGATCCAAACTCCTTCGCGTCTGTGGCTCAGATTGCGGCCTATAATCAGGGAGAGGAATGGCTTGAGCAGCTTCTTGTATATCTACAGAATAATCTTGATTTCATTGATAAGTTTGTAAAGGAGAGGCTGCAAAGGGTCAGGCTGATCAAACCGGAAGCAACCTATCTTGCATGGCTTGATTTCAGTGATTATGGGCTTACTGATAATGAACTCCGGGAATTGATGCAGAAAAAAGCGAAAGTTGCAATGGATGATGGATATATCTTCGGCAGCGGGGGAGAGAAGCACCAGAGGATCAATTTTGCCTGCCCAAGATCCATATTGGAGAAAGCATTGGAGAGTATCGAGAAAAGCCTAAAAGGAATAAAGTAAAAGCCTCAAGGAGGAAAAAGAGCAATGAAAATAGTTTGTATAGGGGACAGCTTTACCGCAGGTTATGGAGTCAACAGAAAGGAATGCTGGCTGAACCTTCTTCAGGAGTCACTTCCTGACCATATATTCATTAATAAAGGAATCAATGGTGATACAACAGGGGGGATGCTTGCAAGGTTCGAAAATGATGTCATTTCCGAAAAACCGAGGTATGTTTTGATTATGGGAGGTGTCAATGACTTCATCAGCGGCGCACCCGTTTCATCTGTTCAGTCAAATATAATGTCTATGGTTCATCAGGCATATCACAGCAGTATTATACCGATCCTTGGCATCGAGCCGGAATGCATACCTGATAAAGCAAGAAGAGATTGGGCGGCCTATACGGATTTTAAAATGGTATTAAAAAAGCAGCAGGAACTTCAGCAGTGGGGCATCAAGTTTAGTGAGACATTCAAAGTGTACTGTATTGATTTGTTTGAGGAATTTCCAAAAAGAACCGGCGAAGTCCTGCTCTATAAATATTATTTGGACGGGCTTCATTTGACTCCTGCCGGACACGAATTGATTTTTGATATAGTTCACGATGCATTTCATGCAGCCGTCAGAAAACGAGATCTATAAATCATAGGTTCGTGGATTTTGTCCTTATTAACAACCTTTCGTTTTTCTGCCTGAGGTTCTTGAGACAAGCTTGAGGTGATTCTTTATCATGCTGCGTATTTCTGTTGCTTGATACTCATTCATCGAGGATTTTGATATGATGATGGCATAGTATTCTTCCACAAAAAGAAAAAAATGTGAGTTAACTTCAACAGCATATTCAAAATCGGACCATTCATAATCGTAAGCCTCATCGTAACCCTGCCACTTTGCAGAAACCCCTCTGTCTGAGATATTCAATTTCTGATCTTTATCTATCAGCTCCTTAATAGACGGATTCAATTTTTTGAAGTCCTGCGCGGACATGGCATATATTCCTGCAATTATGATAATTCCGATGATTCCAAGGTTTTTAAAATAAGGCGTGGAATAAGATGTAAAAGTCAATAACAGTAAAGCGAAGGAAATAAGAAGTATGATTACCATCAAATATATCCTATTAGGTTTTCTCTTATACATAAAATAAATGCGCAGGGCCTGATAATCGGGAGCGCCTACCGTACTTCGTATTTTTATGTTTCGTTCATTCATGTGGGATCCTCCATCGTCATCAATCATTTCATTACATTATAGCGCAAGGACATATAAAATGAAAATTTTCGATCATTTGATAATATAAATTCTTCTAATCTTTTTATTATGCAATCATCCTGTCCTGGTATTAGTATTATAATCGTATAAAAAAATGACTCAGCGTTAAAATATAATATTGATTACTGTTTAATATTATGGTACACTTGTGCTTATGACAAGACAGGTGGATATATACCTGTTAACACAAAACATAACGGACAAAGAGGAGATTAAGAATGTATCATATAGCACAACGTATTGATAGATTGCCGTCAACTCCCATGCTGAGAAAAATCCTGTTTATTACAGGGTTAGGCTGGATGTTTGACGCAATGGATCAAGGCATGGTTTCGGGAGTAATGGCAGCCATCGGGCGGGAATGGGAATTAACTACAAGCCAGATAGGGATGCTTGGAAGTGCAGGAATGTTAGGCATGATATTAGGCGCCGCATTATCAGGAATGGCAGCTGATAAATGGGGCAGAAGGACTGTTATTATGTGGACCCTGGTAATATATGGCGTGGCCAGCGGAATATCCGGGTTTTCGGTAAATTATACCATGCTTATTATATTCAGGTTCTTAACGGGGTTCGGACTGGGTGGAGAATTACCGGCAGCATCTACATTAATCAGCGAGTATTCACCTAAAAAAATACGTGGACGTAATGTAATCATTCTGGAAAGTTTTTGGGCCTGGGGCTGGATTTTAGCTGCTTTGGTAGCATATTTGCTGATTCCGGTATTTGGATGGAGAGTAGCCTTATGGGTTGGTGCCGTACCGGCATTATTTGCGGCATATTTGAGAAGATCAGTACCGGAATCACCGCGCTATCTTGAATCGAGCGGAAAAGGAGATGAGGCAGACCGCCTGATACGAATCATGGAAGAAGAGGCAGGTGTTGAGGAATATCCGCATGAAACGCACCTCGACAATCGTGAGCAGGATATAAAAGTGCGCTTGTCTCTTGCCGAACTTTGGTCCGGCAGATATATGAGGAGCACAGCTGTGCTTTGGGTGATATGGTTTGGTATCAACTTCGGCTATTATGGTTTTGTTTTATGGACACCGTCTCTTTTGGTGGCGCAGGGGTTTGCTTTGGTAAAGAGCTTTGAATTTACACTCATTATGTGTTTAGCACAGCTTCCGGGGTACTTCAGTGCGGCATATCTGGTTGAAAAAATTGGTCGTAAACCAGTGCTGACCATTTATTTTGCAGGCACGGCACTGGCTGCGTGGCTGTTCGGGCATGGAGACAGTACAACTCAGATTTTGATTTACGGAAGTTTGCTATATTTTTTCAGCTTGGGAGCTTGGGGATGTGTATATGCATACACACCGGAAGTTTATCCCACTGTTGCAAGAGGAAGCGGAACTGGCTGGGCAGCTGCTTTTGGCAGAATCGGTGCATTTATAGCACCTATGGTAGTTCCGGTTATCTACAACTCGTTCGGAGATGAGACGGGCTTTGGTTACGTATTTGCTCTGCTCACAGGCGTATTTGCCTTCGTTGCTATCGTTGTAGCTGTTTTCGGAAAGGAAACAATGGGTAAATCTCTGGAGGAAATAAGCGAATAATCTCAGTTATTAATTTGCTTTATTGTGTTTTCAACTAATTCATTTATATGTTCCAATAAACGCGGCCCTCTTATCATACTCGCTGTATGTATAGGGGGCCGTATTTTTTTTGCTTAAATTCCGACTGAAAATCGGATATTATTTTAGAAAAAGAGTATTTCTCTGAAACAATACTGCAACGGGATACGTCAAAAAAGTAAAATATTGTATAGCGTCGGGAATCTATTGGGGTGCGTTAGAAATAAGAAGGGGGATATTAAAGGATGCAAAAAAAAATGATTATCTATGGTATTTTTATCATGACTTTTCTGTTGCTCGGCAGTATCGTTGTCACTGCACTAAATGAAACGGAGAAAGAAGAACTTAATGGGCAGGCACTATCATCGAACGAAGTAATATATTTGTATACCGGAAGCCCTTTGATCCTTTCGGATGGAAATGTCGAAATGCTTGATGAGGACAATCCTGATATTGTGGCTACAGTTGTTCAGTCCAGGACATTGCTGCCATTGCGGGCTATATCGGAATGCTTTGGCGCAGAGGTAAGCTATGACCAATCAGCAAAGGAAGCTATAATTGATTATGAAGGTAAGCATTATAGATTTCCTGTCGGACAGAAAAAGTATATTATGGGGGACGGCAGCACTGAAGTTGAATTTATGATGGACACCCAATCTGTAATTCTTGACGGTCGTACGATGGTTCCTCTTAGAGTGATCAGTGAGAATATTTTAAACAGAAAGGTCTCATATTTTGATAGGGTAATTGCCATATCAGATTATGATATACCCCTTGAATCGGATAATGTGCTGAGAGAAGAAGTCAGGGCAAAGATCGGGGAAGCCGTGAGAGTGAAATCAATGAAGGAACTGGAGCGTGTTTTATCCGGAGCTGAAGTATCGAAGCTTCAACCATTGAATTCAGTAGTTGATTTCGGACAGCCGGCAGACGTTTCAGCTGCTCTCGAGGCAGGATCTACTGCCGTTTCAGACAGTTCGTATTCCTCAACAAATATACAAGTCGAAGGTATTGACGAAGCCGATGTTGTCAAAACTGACGGAAGATACATATATATTGCCGGAAATAATGTAGTACGCATCGTGGAAGCCATTGACGGAAAACTTCGCGACAAGTCGATGATCCGGCTGGCAACCAATAAAAATGTAAGTGACATCTATGTGGCAGACGACAGGCTCGTTATTCTGGGAACCGTATGGGAGGAATACAAAGCTGTCAGTAAACTGCTTCCTCAGCCTGCTATAGACGGGAGGGAAATCGGCATCATCTATCCGGGACCATCAAGAAATTATAGCTTTATCGATGTATATGATATCTCTGATCCTTTGAATGCTGTCTTTGTAAAGAGTCATGAAATGGAAGGAAACTACCAGTCAAGCAGAAAGAATGGCGAGATAGTTTATCTTGTAACTAATATGTATCCATATGGCGACATTGTTCTGCCTATGATGAAGGATACAACGGTAAGTAATAAAAGTTTTAGGCTTGAGCTTGACGATGTAATGATAATGCCGCGATATCCTTCCAGAGGTTATCTGATTGTTTCAGCTATCAATATCAACAATGAAGAAAAGACTGAGGTAGAAGCCATAACAGCCTATGGCGCAATCATGTATATGAATGAATCTTCTCTTTATATAGCAGCAAATGATTGGAACGATACCACATCTATCATTAAATTCAGCCTTAATGGAATGAAAGTAGGCTATGCAGGGTCTGGTGAAGTCAAGGGTTATCTTTTGAATCAGTTTTCCATGGATGAATATGAAGGACACCTCAGGGTAGCCACTACGACTTGGGAACAGGGGAACGGGCTCTATGTTTTAGATAAATTCCTCAATATAACAGGTTCAGTAGAGGGTCTTGCCAAGGGTGAAAACATTTATTCCGTAAGATTTATGGGAGATAGAGCATATATCGTAACATTCAGAACGATAGACCCATTATTTGTTTTCGACCTCTCAGATTCTGAAAAACCAATAGTGACCGGTGAATTAAAGGTACCCGGGTTCAGTAATTACCTGCACCCTGTGGGAGAAGATCTTCTTTTGGGAATAGGTGCTGACACGTATGAAATCTATCGCAAAGACAACAGCGGAAAAGATGTGGTTATCGGTGCACGCCAGGGAGGTATTAAGTTTTCTCTTTTTGATATTTCGGACATGGGAAAGCCTAAAGAAGTTTCCAAATATGTGGTTGGAGATTCGGGAAGCAGTTCGGCAGCCTTCTATGATCATAAAGCGGTCATGATCGATAAGGCTTCTGGCAATGTCGCCTTTGATGCATACTTATCCTATGATAATCAGGAAAAGGGATACCAACAGGGGGCAATAGTCATGAGTTTTGATGATAATGAGCTTGCCCTGAGAGGAATTCTTGAATCCATCCCCACAGGTGTTTATGGTAATGATATCCCCAATGCAAGGCGTGTTATCTACATAGGTGATGAGCTTTATTATATCCGGGACGGAAAGATAACATCCTATAACTACGATAACTTGAAAGAGATTGATTCGCTAATTTTTCAGTAACCTGTATACTTCTTGCGTATGGGATAATAATATTACCAAGGTTCAGAATGGGATGAAACCAACATCACTGACATCACTGCAAGGAGGTCACTATGACAAAGGATAGCCAGGTTGATAATAAAGCGGCAAGAAAGAAAAAAGCCAAAGGTCAAACACCTTTGACAAAGGAAAATCAGAATCAAAACAGAAATGCAAAAAAACACTCCATTGAAAACAACGATGTCTAACCGGCATTTGTAAACAAAGAAGCATCCGTATATTTCTGATATGCCCCCTGTCAAGTAGACATGGTTAATAACCAAAATCTACTTATGGAGGATCATATCATTCATGTCGGGTGCATTTTACTTATCCTTTGGCTCCTGAAAAGGAAATCTGATAATTTTTTTCAAGCAATTTATAAAAAACGGAACTTCTTAATCGTAGAACTCGTCATATAATTACAAAAGGTGTAATAATAGAGAAAGCCGGTATAAAAGCAAAGGTCATAATAGCCTCCAAAAACACATATCTTATTATGACTGTCACAGCCAATTATCTTTAGGTCTCTGGCAGATCATAGGCAGGGAGGTGGAAATATGCCTTGGTATGATATTAGGGCTTCACAATTTGGAACGATTATCGTAAACGGGTATGCTTATCCGTTTATCAATCAGGGGGTACTCGAACAATGGATGCCCGATTTGACATATGTTGCTTCTTTCAGTTACGGATTTACACCGGAGGGGGACTTGATTGTACCCGACGATACAAGGGTATTGGAAACCGCCAGGCAACATGGTGTTCAGGGGTTGATGGTGCTGACACCTTTAAATGAAGAAGGACAATTCAGCAACCAGCTGGCAAGCCAGGTCCTGAATAATCCCGCTGCAAGAGATAGGCTGATAGAAAACATCTACAAAATGTTGAATGAGAAAAACTTTTATGGTGTGGATTTTGACTTTGAATTTATCAACCGGGCAGACAAAGACCTCTATGTCGATCTGGTACGCAGAACAGCAGAAAGGGTTCACCCGGATGGATTTATCGTAACTGTCGCTCTGGCACCAAAGACTTCGGCAGATCAGCCGGGACTTCTATACGAGGGCCATGATTATCCCGGTATGGGAGCTGTGGCCGACCTGGTGCTGTTAATGACTTATGAATGGGGGTATACTTACGGACCGCCTATGGCTGTGGCTCCTTTAAATAACGTGCGTCAGGTATTGGATTATGGAGTTTCTGTAATTGAGCCGTCGAAAATATTAATGGGGTTTCCAAATTATGGATACGACTGGACGTTACCATATGTTCAAGGTGTATCTGTGGCGGAAAACATCTCAAATGTAGAAGCTTTGCGGCGGGCAGCAAGAGTTGGTGCAACTATTCAATTTGATGAAACGGCTCAGTCTCCTTTTTACGAATATGTTGACGGACAGGGGCGTGAGCATGTAGTATGGTTTGAGGATGCAAGGAGTACAAGAGCAAAGTTGGAACTTGTAAATGAGTATGGCCTTGCAGGCATCAGCATATGGACCATTATGGATCCATTTCCTTCAGGTCAGGAGGTTTTGCGGTCCATGTTCACGGTGGCAAAGGTGGAGTAAGAATACGTTTCCAAATCAATATCTGAACTTACGGAAAGAAGATTACCCGTGTTATAAGGGTAATCTTTTTGTTGCTTGCCAACCGAAGAAGGATTTGATACCATGAAATGATATAAATATAAATTCATTGGTAAAAGGAGAGACATAAGTGTTAAGTACAATATTTAAAAGACGCAGTATTAGAAAATATTTAGATAAGCCTGTTGAATCCGATAAAATCAAAACGATCCTGAGGGCGGCAATGTATGCGCCATCAGCCGATAACACACGTCCATGGCATTTTATTGTTGTACACGATCGCAGCATTATTGCAGAATTTCAGAGAATACAAGAGTGGGCGAATATGTTATCGGAAGCCCCGGTTTTAATCGTGGTATGCGGTGATTTGGACAAACCCCACGATGAAGTATATTATCTGGAAGATTGCGCTGCAGCAACACAAAATATGCTTTTGGCTGCATACGAATTACAGCTGGGAACTTGTTGGTTAGGTATAGTCCCAAAGAGTAAATGTGCTGAAGATTTAAAAAAACTGTTTAATTTACCGGATCGCATTGAACCATACTGTGGCGTTGCAGTAGGATATCCTGCGCAAACAAGAGAAACAAGAGAACGATATAATGAATCTCTTATCCATACGAATACTTGGTAGGGGAGAGAATACAAAAGTGAAAAAAGCAATCAAAGCAGCATTTCCGGCAACCATCCCGGTATTATTAGGTTATCTTTCTATAGGGATAGCATTTGGGCTATTGTTTGAAAACGCAGGATACAATTTTATATGGGCATTCTTCATGAGCTTAGTGGTGTATGCAGGAGCAATGCAATTTATCGCAGTCAGCTTTTTTTACGGCGGGATCGGTATTATTCAGATTGCGGTGATGACAGTACTTGTAAACATCAGACATATTTTCTATGGACTATCCTTTCTGGATCGTTTTAACGATATGGGGAAGAAAAAATGGTACATGGCTTTTTCTCTTACCGATGAAACCTATTCTCTGCTGTGCAGTATAAAGGCGCCGCCTGATGTTGATGAAAAGAAATTCTTTTTTAGCGTAGCCTTTATGAACCAGTCTTATTGGGTATTGGGCTCCGTGATCGGGTCTATTGCAGGGTCGATGATAACATTTGATACCACAGGGATGGATTTCGCAATGACTGCACTGTTCATTGTTATATTTATTGATCAGTGGAAGACTTATCCAAACCACACTCCGGCGTTGATAGGACTGGGGTGTACGATTTTGGCATTGCTTATAGCCGGTCCTGAAAGCCTCGTAATTCCGGCTATGATATTGATAGTTGCCGCACTGATGCTGGCAAGAAGGAAAATTGAGAATAAAACAGCCAATATCATAGATAAGGAGGATAAAATGCCATGAGTTTAAGCTTTAGTGAATCCCTCCTGATTATTGTGGTTATCGCTGTTATTACTTTTGCTCTCAGAGCAGCTCCTTTCGTATTGTTCGGAGGAACGGGAACTACTCCGAAGCTGATTACATATCTGGGGAATACTCTTCCGCCTGCAGTCATGGGGATGTTAATTATTTATTGCCTTAGAAATGTATCGATTCTTTCTTCACCCTTCGGACTCCCCGAGTTGGTCGGAGTTGCTGCGGTAGCACTGCTCCACCTTTGGCGAAAGAACAACCTGATCAGCATTCTGGGAGGAACAGTAATATACATGGTTATGGTTCAGCTTGTATTTGCATAAAAGTTACATAGAGAAATAGCAGCTGCCATGATTTAAAAAATTTAGAAACAACCGTTTAAATAGGTGCTCGGGTAGCTATTAGCCGCCAGAGGGCCTTTTTTTTAAATCCTTTTGGTAAATATGGTTCCTTTTTTCATATGATTGTAAACCATAAAACAAAAAGCGGTTGACGTAAGTAATTTAACAAAATATAATGTTCTTATTAAAATATCAAGTAAAATGAGAGGCATAATTTATGAAGAATATTAAAACAACCAACCTTACTTTAATCGCACTGATGACTGCTGTTATGTGTATTTTGGGACCGCTTTCCATATTAATTCCAGTTTCCCCGGTTCCAATCACTTTTGCCAATCTTGGCATATACCTTACTGTTATGTTACTCGGCATGAAGAAGGGAACAATAAGCTGCCTGCTTTATCTGCTTATTGGATTTGCAGGGCTGCCGGTCTTTTCGTTTTTTACAGGCGGACCTGCAAAATTGCTTGGACCTACAGGTGGATACCTGATAGGGTATATTTTTCTGGCTATTATTGCCGGATACTTTGTCGACAAATATGCAGGCAAAGTTCACTTTTACATCGTAGGCATGGTGCTTGGAACGGTCGTACTTTACGCATTGGGGACAATCTGGCTTGCTTATCAGGCAAATTTGACATTTGAGGCTGCCTTGTTAGCCGGCGTAATTCCGTATATACCGGGAGATGTTATAAAGATAGTAATTTCTGCTATCTTAGGACCTGCAGTTAAAAAACAGATAGTAAGAGCCGGATACCTGTAATTAATACTATAGAGATAGAATATGAAATACTAAGAGAATAGAATTCCTCTGACAAAAAACAATAGAACTGCCACAAGGGTAGTTCTATTGTTATTGTGATTGGTTTTGTTTGGTGCGCCCAGAGGGATTCGAACCCCCGACCTTCGCATTCGTAGTGCGCTACTCTATCCAGCTGAGCTATGGGCGCGCAGTTTGTAGTTCGGCTAACCTTGTGCTGAAGTACAAAACAAATTATATAACAATTCAGCAGAGGTTGTCAAAGCAAAGATAATAAAATTCAATAAAAGATAAAAGCAGATTTCTTAAGCGCAGGCTTTTGGCAGTATTATTGTAGTTCGCGTACCAATTTCTTTTCTGCTGATAACTTCAATGCTTCCGCCATGGCGGTCAATAATCCATTTCATGATCGCAAGTCCAAGCCCGGAGCCGCCGGTTCTTCTGGCTCTGGACTCATCAGAACGATAGAAACGGTCAAATATATATGGAAGGGTTTCGGGATCAATGCCTATTCCGTTGTCCTGGACAGAAATATGCAGCATCTCGTCTCTTTCAGTAACCGACACAAGTATTTCGCCATTTTCAGGTGTGTATTTGATGCTGTTGTCAATAAGGATACGCAAGGCCTGCTTTAACAATTGACGATCAACATTGATGAAAGCTGCGGCAGCGGTATTTGTTTTTATCCGGAAGGTATGGCGGGTATCGATCATCCGTGTTTCTTTGAATATCTCATCGATCATTTCCGCACAATCAAAGGTTTCAAGGTCAAGCTGGAGTGTTTCATTGTCTCCGCGTGCGAGAAAGAGCAGCTGCTCAATCAGATCCTTCATACTTTCCGCTTCACTTTTTATAGCATCGATGGCTTCCTGTAACGCTGCTTCGTCATTTTTGCCCCATCGATCCAGAAGATTGACATATCCCTGGATGACTGAAATCGGTGTACGCAGCTCATGTGATGCGTCAGAGACAAACCGAACCTGAGAGTGGTATGCTTCGTCGATTCGATTCAACATACTGTTAATGGCATTCGCCAGGTCTCGCAGTTCACTTTGAGCACCGTCTACAGAAAGGCGTTTATCAAGTTTTGTTGCATCTATATTGCTTACTGTACCGGCCAATTCTCTCAGCCGTTTCATTTCTTCCTGTGATAAACCTCCCCCGGATGCAGAGCTCAGGTTCTGTGCCTGTTTAGACATCTCAATCAATGGGCGAAGTATTCTGCGGATTTTTCGACGGCTCCTCCTGGCAACCCATAAAAGGAGTAATGCTTCCAGAATCAGAAGTGCAATGAAAGGGTTCCGCCAGTCTGCCAGCACCCTGCCTATATTGCAGGTGACAGTGATTTCTTTATCAACAAGAATCATACGGTATTTGAGTGCAGAAAGAGGGTGACCTGATTCAGCATCAAACCAAATCCAACGTAAAACGTTGTATCCGTTCATGGGCGTATGTTCATGTATAATATCCCATAATGCGAATCCTTGCGAGTCCCGGACGGAAGGTTCAAAGGAGTACTCCATGATAGTCTGGTTCTCGGGAGAAAACTCTTTTAGTAATGATGCTGTTTCTTCCTCTGTGCCCCACAGAGTAAAACTGATAACAGCAAGGCAAATACATATATTGACGATTAACAATATCATAAATGTATTGAGGATCGTATGAAGGTTCAGCTTCATAACCATGGAGAAGCTTGCTTTATTTGTGCTTCCTGCTGTATTTTCACTGTTGTTTTTTATTGGTTCGCTATAATTATTCACGTATGATATATCCCACTCCTCTTATGGTTTGAATGAATTTTTCTCCGAAAGGTTCTTCGATCTTAGCACGAAGATAGCGGATATAAACATCGATAGTATTTGTCTCTCCTACAAAATCATAGCCCCAGACGTTATTGAGCAAACGATCCCTGCTCATTACCAGACCTTTGTTCTGCATAAGGTAAGCAAGAAGCTCAAACTCCTTTTTTGTTAATTCAACAGGAACGTCACCAACCCACACCTCTCTGCTATCCGTGTTCAGACGAAGCTTACCTGATGAGCAGGTGCGTCCCGTATTTTTGGAGTTTTCGTTTGAGGCGCCGGCATTCCGGAGCACTGCACGTATTCTTGCCAGAAGTTCTTCAATTGCGAAGGGCTTTGTTATATAATCATTGGCCCCGCCGTCCAGCCCTGCAACCTTATCCATGGTATCGTCTCTTGCAGTCAACAATATAACGGGTACCGAAGAGGTCTGACGAATTCGTCTGAGTACTTCAAAACCGTTAAGGCCCGGCAGCATGAGATCCAACGCGATGAGATCAAAGTGCTTTGACTGAGCTAATGCCAGTCCCTCTCTCCCATCCGCTGCCTTCTCTACAGTGTAGCCTTCAAAGGTCAATTCAAGCTCGATAAACCTGGCCAGCTTTTCTTCATCCTCAACGATCAATATATGTTCCGGCATAGATTTCCTCCATAGCTAAATGAATCGGATTTTGAGCCTGTTTCTTTCAATAAGATAATGCACCTTATTTATCGCTGCGCATATCATTTTTGATTTCTTCAGCGGCTGCTGCAACATTATTCATTGCGTCATTCACTGTATTGTTTTTGATGTCCGGCCCCTGGAAAGTATAACGGAAGTTGAAGAACAGACCGACAATCAGAAGCGGCAATACGATCCAGAATATCACGAGCAACAGGAGGACCAGAACGGTAATAGGAAGCCTCATCAAAGTTTCGCCATTCTTTTCAATTACAAAGAAATTGACATTCCCTTTATGAATAATTCCGGCACACCAATGTAATAACCGTTTCATATTCTGTTTGAATTCCGATCTGTTACTGCTGTTCCCCTGCTTCTCATCTTTTTTCTCTTCTTTTAATACGCTTTTAGATATCGCTCCGCTGCCGGTTTGATATCGACCTCCGGCTTCCGGTGACTTCACTTTCCCCTGCTGCTCTAAGTCAATCAGGGCCTGAAGGATGTCTCCGCCTGCATCTTCCAATGCTTTTTTTGCTTCTTCATACGATATATTCGCATATTCCCGAAGCTTTTCGACTTGTATTAGTGTAATCATATTATAAATACCTCCTTGAATAGATTATGTCTTTATTATAAAGATCGATCCTTCAAGGGTCCTTTGGAGATTATTAAAATCAGATTAAAATATATTCTATTTTCCCTAAGAATATCATGAAATATAGCGAAAGTCTAA
>JAQUYC010000003.1 GCA_028692105.1 Eubacteriales bacterium
AGGTATTTTATATGTGCAAAGAACCTAAATTTTATATGTGTAAGCATTGCGGTAAGGTTGTAAGTCTGTTCCGCGACACGGGAGCTCCGACAATATGCTGCGGCGAACAAATGGAAGAAATCAAGGCGAATACGACTGATGCTGCCCACGAAAAGCATGTTCCGGTTGTAGTCGTTGAGGGAGATAAGGTTTCTGTAAAGGTTGGAAGCGCACCGCATCCAATGACGGAAGAGCACAGAATTGTTTGGATTTATCTTCAGACAGATAAGGGCGAGCAGCTCAACTGTGTTGACACACAGGATAAAGCAGAGACTTGTTTTAAAATCTGCGACGATGATAAAATCATTGCAGTGTTTGAATACTGTAATCTGCATGGGTTGTGGAAAGCTGAATACAAATAAATTAGAAGTTATTATATTTGCCAACAGTCGAAAGCGATCGTTACGATCGCTTTTATTAATATCTGAATTATTTATGTGCCTGCTGCAAAATTAACCCGGAATCGGGGTTATGCGCTTGAAAAGGATCACGTGATGCTGGCAATCATGTGAAATCATCCATAGGACACATCAATAGCGCCGTTTAAAACGAACGGCGCTATTGATTTTTTATTATTGATTCCCTACTCCATTTTCCAACTTTCGATAGAATATTCACCTTGTCTTGACAAATAGCACTAATATCAAACTTTGTTGGGTACACCATTTGGTTGGATATTATCCTCCTTTTCATTAACTTATTGCAAACATTTTACTGATAAAATATTTGCTATAATTTCATATGTCACATTGACACATTTCAATTTGACGCATATAATGATCGTATCGAAGTTTATAGATATGAGGTGTCGATATGGATTACTACATGGAAAACACGAAGGTGTTTAAAGCGCTGGGAGATCCCAAACGGGCAATGATCGTAGATATGCTCTCTTGCGGTGAACTATGTGCCTGCAACATTCTGGAGAAATTTGAAATGTCCCAATCAACGCTGTCTCATCACATGAAAATTCTGTGTGAATGCGGGCTTGTTAAGGGGCGGAACGAAGGGAAATGGACGTACTACTCACTAAATGATGATACCATTGGTAAAACAAAACAGTTTTTCTGTGCGATTACATCCGATAAAGAAGATTGTATTTGCAGAGATAACACAAATTGTTGCAGGGGGTGCAATGAAAATGAGTAATTGTTGTTGCTCTTCTGAAAACTGCTGCCAGCCGCAGCCAAAAAAGCCGATCACCATTGATTTTTTGTTCCTGGACACGACGGTTTGCGGTAGATGTCAAGATACGGAAAAGTCATTAGATGAAGCGGTTTCCAGCGTAGCCGTTGTACTTAATGCGGCAGGATATGAAGTTAAGGTAAATAAAGTAAATATCGTAACAAGAGATTTGGCGATACAGCATCGTTTTATCAGCTCACCTACCATCCGTGTGAATGGAAACGATATTGCCGTGGAACTGCGGGAATCAGTATGCGAGGACTGTGGGGAACTTTGCGGTGATACTGTGGATTGTCGCGTATGGGTATATAACGGCGTTGAGTATAATTCCCCTCCGAAGGAATTGATTGTAGACGCAATTCTACTAAAAGTGTATGGTACAAATCAAGGCAGGCCAGAGGAGATCCCCTACCAGCTTCCTGAAAATCTGGAATTATATTTTTCTGCTAAGGCACGTCAGGACGAAAAAGAATGTCAGGAGGAGATCGGTAAAACGATATGAGTAAAGAAAAAACACAGGGAATCGGTTTCTTTGAAAAATACTTGACGGTTTGGGTGTTGATGTGCATGGCGGCGGGTATCCTGATCGGGGAGTTCCTGCCGGGTATTCCAACGGTTTTGGAAAAACTTCAATATGCAGGACAGAACCTCCCCATCGCAGTTCTTATTTGGATTATGATTTTTCCTATGATGATGAAGATTGATTTCCAGTCCATCAAGAATGTGAGGAAAAACCCTGCCGGTATTCTCATATCAACCGGTAGCAGCTGGCTAATTAAGCCATTCCTGATGTTTGGGCTGGCGACCCTGTTTTTTAAGGTTATCTTCCAAGCCTTCATCCCGGCAGATTTGGCACAGGACTTCGTAACAGGTGCAGTATTGTTAGGCGTCGCACCCTGCACGGCGATGGTGTTCGTATGGAGTTATCTGACCAAAGGCGACCCGGCGCATACGCTTGTACAGGTTTCGGTCAATGACCTCTTGATTCTTGTACTGTTTGTGCCGCTGGTACAATTCTTGTTGGGGGTAAATGACGTTACGATTCCTTGGGATACGCTCTTCTTTTCCGTCATATTGTTTGTTGTCGTTCCGCTGGCTGGCGGCGCACTCACGCGCTTTATGATGATATATAAAAAAGGTATAGGGTATTTTAATGAAAAGTTCCTCCCCAAGTTTAACGGCATCACTACCTTGGGGCTGCTGCTTACCCTAATTATCATTTTTTCTTTCCAAGGCGACATTATTTTAGAGCAGCCTCTATATGTTTTGTTGATTGCGGTTCCGTTGATTCTACAAAATGTGATTTCCGCCAATTTCACGTATATGCTGTGCAGATGGACGAAGCAGCCACACATTATAGCAGCTCCTGCTTCATTGATAGCTGCTTCAGACTTCTTTGAACTGGCGGTGGCAGTAGCGATTTCCCTTTTTGGTCCCGATTCACCGGTCGTGCTTGCCTGCACGGTTGGCGTATTGACCGAAGTTCCGGTCATGCTTCTACTGGTACGTTTTATTAATAAAACCCGTCACTGGTTCCCTGAACCGGCGGATGATAACAAATAATTTTATTGAAGGAGTTGTTTACTATGAAAAAAATGAAAATATATGAACCCGCTATGTGCTGCCCAACCGGACTTTGTGGTGTAGGTGTAGACCCTGAACTGCTGCGTATGTCCACGGTACTGGAAACACTGAAAAAGCACGGTGCAATTGTTGAACGTTTCAACCTCAACAGTGCACCTGCGGAATTTATCAAAGACAATATCATTAATGTCTATATCAACGAAAAAGGAACAGAGGGATTACCTGCCGTGATGGTTGATGATGAAATTGTCATCACAGGCAGATACCCCACCAATGAAGAATTCACGAAGTTTCTCAGCCTTCCTGAAGATGTGTTGGGAAAACGGAGCAGGCACAAGATAGTAAAGGCCGTTAAAAAGAAATCTGACGGCTGTGATTGCAAGGGAGGCTGCTGCTAAAATGAACTTATTTGATCCACGAAACATCAAATTGACGAAATATATATTTTACACCGGGAAGGGTGGCGTTGGCAAAACCAGCGTCGCCTGTGCCACCGCCGTATCCCTTGCGGACAATGGAAAAAAGGTGTTGCTCATTAGCACCGACCCTGCTTCCAATTTGCAGGATGTTTTTTCAATGGAATTAACCAACAAGGGGACCCCCATCCCCGATGTGCCGAATTTAGTAGTTGCTAACCTTGACCCTATACAAGCAGCAGCTGAGTACCGGGAAAGCGTGATTTCACCTTATCGCGATAAACTGCCTGCATCGATCATCACGAACATGGAGGAGCAGCTTTCTGGCTCCTGCACCGTAGAAATTGCAGCATTCAATGAGTTTTCTAATTTCATAACAGACGGTAAGGTTCAACAGGAATACGACTATATTATTTTTGACACCGCGCCTACTGGACACACCCTGCGGATGCTTCAGCTTCCGTCGGCGTGGAGCAATTTCATCAGCGAAAGTACCCATGGCGCATCTTGCCTCGGCCAACTTTCTGGCTTGGAGAGTAAGAAAGCCATTTACAAACAAGCCGTGGAAACATTAGCAGATGGCAGCCTAACAACGCTAATCCTCGTCACCCGCCCGGAAACCGCGCCATTTAAAGAAGCGGAACGGGCTTCCAATGAACTATCTGCGCTAAGTGTCAACAATCAAATACTGGTTATCAATGGAATATTGATGGAACATACGGATGCTTTATCTTTTAGCCTGTACGAAAAACAACAGGCTGCCATTTCCGAAATGCCTGAGAGTTTAAAGGTGTTCTCAATCCATATGGTACCTCTGCGGGCATACAACGTTACCGGTTTGGAAAACGTACGCGCTCTACTGAATACCGACCGAGTACCTGCCCATGCTCAAACGCTGAACGCTACCGAGATTCCTACGCTGAACGATGTGATAGACGAATTGTCGGAAGATGGTAAGCGTGTCATATTTACGATGGGTAAAGGAGGGGTAGGCAAGACCACCGTTGCGGCTGCTGTTGCGCTTGGCCTTGCGAAGCGTGGAAAGAAAGTCCACCTTACCACCACCGACCCCGCCGCACACCTGAAATTTGTGCTGGATGAAATTTGCGGCATATCCATGAGCCATATCGACGAAGCAAAGGAACTAAAAAAGTATCAATCCGAGGTAATCTCTAAAGCCCGTGCGTCTGGTATGAGCGATGAGGATATTGCATATGTTAAGGAAGATCTGCGTTCCCCCTGTACACAGGAGATTGCCGTATTCCGCGCCTTCGTTGAGATTGTGGAAAAGGCTGACGACCAGATTGTGGTTATCGACACCGCACCCACAGGCCACACTCTGCTCCTGTTGGAATCCACGCAGAGCTATAATCACGAAATACAGCGCACCAAAGGTGAAATTCCCGAATCGGTGGCGCGGCTGTTGCCCCGGTTGAAATCCGAGGAAACCGAGGTCATTATAGTGACCCTACCGGAAGCAACTCCCGTTTATGAAGCACTGCGTCTGGAGAATGATTTAAAGCGGGCGGGCATCGCCTCCAAATGGTGGGTGGTAAATCAATCCCTTTACGGTGCAAACACCACCAATCCCATGCTGGCGGCAAAGGCTGCCGGTGAAGTAGAATGGCTCAACCGCATCGATGAACACGCGAATGGAAAATTCGCACTGATTTCCTGGAGTGCCGAGGAAATTAAGGGTGAACGTCTGCTGGAGCTGTAAGGAGGACAAGATGATAAAAGTCGCATTTATTTGTGTTCATAATTCCTGTCGCAGCCAAATTGCGGAGGCGTTGGGGCGGCATCTTGCCGGTGATGCTTTTGAAAGCTATTCGGCAGGAACGGAAACCAAGCCGCAGATTAATCAGGATGCCGTACGATTAATGAAACAGCTTTATGGCATTGACATGGAAGCTACGCAGCATAGCAAACTCTTGTCCGACATTCCGCCTGTGGATGTTGTGGTCACGATGGGATGTAATGTAGAGTGCCCATATCTTCCTTGTAAGCACCGTGAAGATTGGGGACTGGATGACCCGACAGGGAAACGCGATGCGAAATTTATTAAGGTTATAAAGCAGATTGAGAATAATATTCTGACTCTTAAAGAAAGACTTAAGGTTATGTAGATTGAGGGCGTAGCAACTACAAAATAGCAAAGAATAAGGCTATGCACCCACGATTTATCTCCTGACACAAAATATACTGCCACCTTTATGGTGGCATATTCCGATGCCAAATCATGCTAAAGGTCTATCTCTGAGTAGAGATAGACCAAAATATTAATTTAATAGGAATCTGGATTGAAAAAGTTGTAATTTTCCCTATGACATGTTGCTGATCGCTGTCTTCTATATGCGGAACTGGCGGATAATGCCATAAGTCATTATATCAGCCATCCTTAACGCTTCTGCCTGAATGTCATCATATTCTTTTATGCTTTTTGCATATTGATCGGTCAAGATGAAAACTGCTTCATCCTCTGTCATGCGCAGATGATCGAAAAATAAATCTCTCCACTCACGCTCGCTCCAGAAAGGATTAATGGAAGCGAGGAATCTGGATATATTTTCAGCATTAGCATACCATATCCTGCGTTGTTTATCCGCTTCAACAGTGTCACCCGCTTTCGCCGCGTTAACTAATTGGGATGCAATTAAAAGGTGGTCTGTAAAAAGACGTTTAAATTGCATTGCTTTATGTTCACCATAAAATGGTTTTAGCGCTCTGGCGAAGTCATCAGGATTTTGCAAAAGCCTTTCTGTGACAAACTGAAGATCAGGCGAATTAAATGCTGTACTTAGGATAAATTGACGTGTCCATAGAATATGCTCATTCCACAGGCGTCGAATTGTATTTGATAATAGTAATTGTCTGTGAGTCAATCCCTCATTAAATACTGTTTGGTTCATAATAACCAACCCCCTTGAATATTGGATATAAGAAATTACGAGTTTATGCGTCGTATGCACCGATATCATAATATGAAAAACAGATAGGAGTGTGTTTATTATGCAATATTGTTGCCGCAAAAAAACAAAGCGCCGTCCGAGGGACTGCGCTTTTGTATTTTGTGGTTATTACTTAAATATATCACCTGAGATTATTATCTTCATTATTTCCGAGGTACCTTCATAGATTTCTGTAATCTTAGCATCCCTCATCATTCTTTCAACAGGATAATCTTTTATATATCCATAACCTCCGTGGAATTGAACTGCTTTAGTTGTTACATGCATAGCAGTTTCTGAACAGAATAACTTTGCCTGAGCTGCTTCTATTGTGCTTGGCAGACCTTTCTGCCTTTTGTCTGCTGCTTTGTAAAGCAGTAATCTTGCGGCATCGATTCTCGTTCTCATGTCTGCCATTTCAAATGATAATGCCTGAAATTTGTATAGTTCTTTTCCAAATTGTTTTCTTGTTTTCATATATTCCACTGTCTGATCGTATGCGCCCTGTGCAATTCCCAAGGCTTGAGCTGCAATACCAAGTCTTCCTACATCAAGAGATGACATAGCAACCTTAAAACCTTTTCCTAATTCTCCAAGAAGATTTTCTTTTGGTACGATACAGTCTTCAAACACCAGTTCCGCTGCAATTGAACCCCGGATGCCCATCTTATTCTCTATCTTGCCAATGGAGAAACCTTTCATACCTTTTTCAAGAATGAATGCACTTATTCCTTTTGTCCCTTTTGATTTATCTGTCATAGCCATTACAACATAAACTTCAGCGATTCCGCCGCCGGAAATAAATATTTTGGTTCCGTTTATGCGCCAGTGATCTCCCATGTCAACTGCTACGGTTTGAGTTCCGGCTGCATCAGAACCCGCATTTGGCTCAGTTAATCCGAAAGCCCCGATTTTTTTCCCTGTTAAAAGGTCCGGAAGATACTTTCTTCTCTGTTCTTCAGTTCCATAAGTTAGAATAGGCCAGCAACACAAAGCGCAATGCGTCTGAACGATAACTCCTGTAGATCCGCATACTCTGGACAATTCTTCGATAGCAATAATATATGATATATAATCCGCACCTATCCCGCCATATTCTTTGGGGAACGGCATGCCCATAAGACCTAAAGGCCCTGCTTTTTCAATTGTTTCATATGGAAACCTTCCCTCGGCATCAATTTCCTCTGCAATAGGCTGCACTTCTTTAATCGCAAAGTCTCTAACCATTCTTCTTACCAAATCTTGCTGTTCAGTTGAATTAAAATCCATTATGTTACCTCCTCAATTAATCAATAAAAATTAATGCCTTCTCTGACCGCAAAGTGGGAGCATAGGTAATGGGATGAATTGTCATGATGGGCAATAATCTAAAATAGTACATGATTAAATATTATACCTATTTAAAATAAATACCTCAATACATATTCCAAAAATAGCCTCATCAGAAAAACCGGCTTCTCTCTGCATCTGAAAAACATTAAAAATAGCATGCAAAATAGAAAAGTCAATAAAATGGTTGAATGAAAAAGTTAATGCAACAAAACAAGTAAAATAAAGATTGGAAGGTCAATAATTTATGGAAAGAGGAAGAAATAATTGCTCACACTATAATAATATAGTAAACTAATTTAATGAGCGGGCGGTATTCTGCGAAACTTCACCGCTGAGGAGGAGAATATGAAAATAACAGACACTATTAAAGAAGTAAGAGAAAATGTAAAGGCATGGAGGACAGAAGGACTGACAGTCGGATTTGTACCAACCATGGGCTATTTGCATGAAGGACATCAAAGCCTGATTAGAATGGCAGCAAAAGAAAATGACCGAGTTGTGGTAAGCATCTTTATCAATCCATTGCAGTTCGGTGAAAAAGAGGATCTTGACAATTACCCGGAAAATTTTGAACATGACAGGAATATTTGTGAATTAGAAGGAGCAGCTCTTATATTTCGACCTTCCCGGGAAGAAATGTACAGCAAAAACTTTTGCTCATATGTTGATATGACGGGTCTGACCGACACTCTTTGTGGGAAAAGCCGCCCGAATCATTTCAGAGGGGTCTGCACAGTGGTCACTAAATTGTTCAATGCCGTGAATCCTGATCGTGCATATTTCGGATGGAAAGATGCACAGCAGGTGGCTGTTGTAAAGAGAATGGTAAGTGACTTGAATATGGATATCGAAATTGTAGCTTGTGAAACCATAAGAGAGGCTGACGGTCTTGCAAAAAGTTCAAGGAATGTCCATTTAAATAGCGAAGAGAGAAAAGCAGCCACAATACTTCAGAAAGCGTTGAAACTTGCGGAAAAGAAGATCGCATCCGGCATCAGAACATCTCGGGATATTCAAAAGGCAATGATTGAGATGATTGATTCAGAAGCAGGAGTAAAGATTGATTACGTAGAAATAGTTGATTTAGAGACAATGAAACCTATCAGTGATATAGAGGCGCCTGCTTTGATTGCCGCAGCAATCTATGTTGGCAATACCAGATTGATAGATAATTATATATATGGCATTTAGACATGATTATCATGCGTATTGGAAAGAAAATAAGAATCAATAAACGAAGAGCAATTATATCGCTATTGATAATGGTTGCGCTTATTGCCGTAGGTGTGACTGCAGCAGCAAAATATCTTGACAGTATTCCGACAGAGCTCAGAGAGGGAATTAATATAATTGAAACAATACCAATCATTACTGATTTTATAAAAGAGGGTTCGCTGGAGAGGCCCGGAGATTTGAGAAAAATCAAATACATAGTAATACATGAGACCGGGAATAGAGGAAGAAATGCCGACGCAGCCTCGCACAACAATTATCTCCATACGGAAGCTGACAACCAAAGGAAGTCATGGCATTATACAGTGGACGACCACGAAATTTATTATCATATTCCGGACAATGAAATTGCGTTTCATGCCGGTGACGGACTGAGAGACGACGGAGGAAACCTGAATGGGATAGGAATCGAAATGTGTGTCAATCCGGAAAACGATTATGAGAAAACGTTGGTAAATACAGCAAAATTAGCAGCCCTGCTGATAACATCTTACGATTTGGACATAAGCAGAGTAAAGAAACATGAGGATTTTTCCGGAAAATATTGTGCGGAGATTCTTCTTGCGGAAGACAGATGGGAGGAATTCGTCGAAATGGTCAAACAGGAACTCGCGGAATGAGGACATATAAACATAAAAGGAATAATTACAGCTTATTTATGGAGGAAAAACGATGAATTACACTATCAAGAATGAACACATCGAAGTATACAACGAAAGCGACTCATATTCTTTTCCAAAGTATACATCCCAGCTAATTAACTGGGCAAATCAGAATGCACAAGGTACACGACCGGTTGTAGTAGGGCAAATGTCAGAACTCTTTCCGGAATACATGGACTCCGAAGAAGAAATGACAATTGATGGTTGGCGAAGATGGTATACAGAACGTTATCCGGAATCATTTGAAAAAGCAACACAAAAAATCTATTCTCAAGTCCAGAATTTAAAGAATGCCATTCCACTTATTGATGAGAAAATGGTCAAAAAATGGGTTGAGGATCTGGTAATATACAAGACATTTAACGGGCTTTATGTGCAAAAAGCCATTCTTGCCTCCCTTGCCGAAAAGAAAAATACAACATATCGCCTTGCTGCTCCGGACGAGGAATCTGTCGGTATTGATGGGTATGTTGGAGATGTGCCGTATTCAATAAAACCGGATACGTATAAGACGATGGGACGTCTTTCCGAAGTAATCAATGTAAAGATGATTTATTACACCAAAACAAAGACGGGATTAAAAATCGAGGCGGAAGATTAATTCAATAGTATTTTTTTTACTCGTACTGGCAGATAATTATACTCTTATTAAATGCCACCGATTTGATCTTATCAATCTTTATTGCAGTCTCTTGTCTGGTTTTAACAGGAAAACCATGCGGGACATTTGTATAGCACTTAGCTTTTTTGTCCTCACTAAGCCTTGAAATAAAAGTTAAATGATTTGATATTCTTGTTTCAATAACTTGGTTTAGGTATTCGCACTCGGCGGCAATATTCTTCATCGCAAGATCAGCGATCTCTGAGTCTATTTCTACCCCATGGCTATTTCTGTTTGCCGCCATGCAAGCTAAAGTTGTTGTACCAAGCCCGGCGAAAGGATCAAGTACCGTGTCTCCTTCTGCAGAATACATGTTAACCAATCTGTAAGGGATTTCAAACGGGAAAGCTGCGCTTCTTTCTCTGCTTGCCTTTGGAGCAGCAATAATTTGCGATGTGCCTTTGATTTCCCAAAGATCCGAAAACCAGACATTTCTTTCTTCCCAGAAAAAAGCACTCTTTTGTCTCAATTCTTTCCCTTCACCCTCAAATACACGTTTGCGGCCTTTCCTGAACACCAAGATGTATTCATGCTCATAAGTCACATAAGCTCCCGCTGGATACATGCCGGAACCCATAAATTTATTGGGTGCATTTGACTGCTTCCTCCAGTGAATATCAGGTAAAACTGAATATCCCATGCTTAAAAACTTGTTTATAATTTTGGTATGATTTGAAAAAAGCTGAAAACTGTCATTTGTTGTTCTTGTCGCATCACCAATATTGATACACACAAAGCCATTATCGGCAAGGACTCTATCGCATTCATCCCAAATCTCATCCAGTATTATGTGCATCTTGTTAAAGGCGGCCATCCCATCTCCAGACTGCAGATCATATGCGATTTGAGGATTTTGATCAGCAAACATTTGGTCCCACATTTCTATCATCGGATAAGGCGGAGATGTCACAATCAAGTTGATTGAGCTGTTTGCGATGGTTGTCACATTATTGCTGTTTCCAACTATTATCTCATGTTTTGTCATTTGATTATTCCTCATTTAAAACGATAAGACAGATGACATTTTGTATCAACTGTCTTATCTGTTTTGGTCGGAGTGGGGAGATTCGAACTCCCGACCTCTTGACCCCCAGTCAAGCACGCTAACCAAGCTGCGCTACACCCCGAAATTTTTATCCATATACCGGTTCGCTCAATTTGTAAATTTAGAACTGCAAAAAGAAAATGGTCGGAGTGGCCGGACTTGAACCGGCGGCCTTTGCGTCCCGAACGCAACACTCTACCAAACTGAGCCACACCCCGATGCAAGATATTATAATACGTATTAGATAAAATGTAAATAATGAAAAAAACACAAAAATTAAATTCAAGGCAATAAAATCAATAAACGTATTTTATAGCAGGACAGGATGTTAAATATAAAAGCGGTTATATTATTATTGAGGAAGCTTAAAACTGATGAGATTTGAGGAAGCTTAAAACTGATGAGATTTGAGGAAGCTTAAAATAGCAATAAAGCAAAGAAACAGTTCGGCCCAAGTTGAAATTATTAATGAAAACTAAGGCAAAGCTTGTAAAATTTACTTGTAATATTAAACATAACTTAGGTTAAATTAATACCACAAAGGAGGTGATTATTAATGGCAACTAACAACAATCCTGTAAAACCAAATGCAAAGAATGGATTAAATAACATGAAGACTGAAATCGCAAATGAGCTTGGTATTTCCGGATATGACACAATGGATAAAGGAAACCTTACAGCCAGACAGAATGGTTACGTTGGCGGTTATATGACCAAGAGATTAGTTGAAATGGCAGAACAGCAGCTGGCTGGAAAATAAGTGCATTAACTAACAATAAATCAGCTTATGAATTTAATCCATAAGCTGGTTTTAGTTTTTGAAACAGATAGTTTACCAGACCGGAAGAAATACGGAGAAAGAAATGAAAAAAAGTAAAACGGCCAATTTTGATTACACACCGAAATTTACTAACTTTCCTCTTGCAAATTCAGATACGACTATTAATGAATCCAGAGTTTCCGAGCCATCGGAAGACGATGTTGAAGAGGTCAAGGAATGGGTCGATTTTAAGGAGATGTAAGAAGATGTAATAGAAGGAGGAGATAATTAGATTAATGAATACGACTTTAAGGCAGAATGCAGAAATTAAACGAATAAAATCAGAAATAGCAAACCAGTATGGAGCAGCATCTTTTGAGGATATTGACAGGGGGAATATGACTTCAAGAGCTAACGGGGATATCATTAGGACATTGGTTGAATTGTCAGAGAAGCAATTAAACAAATAATCGGAGACAAATATATTTCTTGAAAACTTAAGCGGATAATGACATAATGACTTTGGGTATATGTATTGCCCAAGCCTGAAAGGCGGGGGATTTGTTCCCTCGCCTTTTAGCATGTGCATTTTGACGCATTCATAGGACATTTTCGATTGTAGAAAATTTTCTTAGTGCGTTCATCATAATAGTCTTGGATGGAGGGAGATATGCATAAAATATTGATTATTGAAGATGAACCTAATATCAGGGAACTGGTGCTGTATAATCTTGCTCAGAACGGATATGAAGGAATTGCAGCGGAAGATGGGTTACAAGGTATTTCAATGGCACGCAGTGAAAAGCCTGACTTGATATTGCTCGATATAATGCTGCCCGGAAAGAATGGCCATGACATCTGCAAAGAGTTGAGGGCAGAAGGAAACAAGACCCCGATCATTATGCTGACTGCAAAAAATGAAGAGATCGATAAGGTCCTTGGTCTTGAATTCGGAGCAGATGACTACATGTCAAAACCCTTCAGTACAAGGGAATTAGTAGCAAGGATCAAAGCGGTTATGCGAAGGTATGGCAGCAATGCAGAGAATGAAGCAAATACAGCAGGTACTGCTCAACAAGTGATAAAGATAGATGGACTGGTCATAAACATTGACAGCCGTGAAGCTAAACTTGATGGGAAACCTTTGGAATTAACACTGAAGGAGTTTGACCTTTTGAAAGTGCTTGCGGAAAATCAAGGAAGAGTAATGACAAGAGACCAGCTTCTTGACAAGGTCTGGGGCTTTGAATACTTCGGAGAGACCAGAACCGTCGATGTGCATGTCAGATACCTCAGAAAAAAATTAGGCGATGATGATAAAGAAGGAAAATATATTCAAACCGTTCGGGGTATCGGTTACAAAATGGCATGAACATAGAAGAGGTGAGCGGCAAATATGAAAAAAAGGTTTCTGTTATTTTCTATAGGTCTGATCTTAATCAGCATTGTTATTACAAGTGCTATTTCTGTTAATGTCAATATTAAAAACTTCATATCTGAAAAGGAAACGATGCTGCTGACTTATAGCAGAATTATCAATATGGCTATTCTTGACGAGCTTGAAGCCGGCCGGGAGATCGACTATGAAAAGATAACTGAGAACTTTTCGGAAGAAATGGATATTCGTCTGACTTTTATTGATAAAAAAGGCAATGTTCTTGCTGATTCTGAAATGGGTTCAAATTATATTAATATGGAAAATCATCTCGGCAGGGAAGAAATAACAGAAGCGATTTTAACAGGGCAAGGGCAGAGTAACAGAGAGAGCGATACATTTGGAACAGAGTATCTTTATGCAGCAGATGCACTAAAGTACCCGGAAGATACGCTGCTGATCACCCGCGTTGCTTTGGAAGTTGATAAGCTTGAAATAATCAGCGACTTTATATTAAAAACCCTGCTGATTTCTTCCGCTATAGGAATACTGGCAGCATCGGTAATAGCGGTTGCATACACGAATACTCTGATGAAGCCGATAAATGAAATGGAAGAACAGCTGAAAAACACAATGAAAGAGAATAAAAAGGCTGAGCAGATACGAAAAGATTTTGTGGCCAATGTTACACATGAATTGAAGACACCTCTTACTTCTATTTCGGGATTTGTGGAAACACTTCAGGACGGGGCAGCCGAAGATCCTGAAATAAGATCAAAATTCCTGGATATTATCGCAATTGAAGCAGCAAGATTAAAAAGGCTTATTGAGGACATATTAATAATATCCGATATCGAGAATAAGCGTGAATCGAATACTGACAGTGACATCAATGTCAGGGAATCCATCGAGGAAATTCTGACTTCCATAGGACCTATTATAGAAGCAAAACAAGTTAAGATCATTACATCATACGCGTATGAAATTTATATAGGAGGCAATAACGACAGGTTTAAGCAGCTTATGATGAACCTGATAGAGAATGCCGTTAAGTATTCTTACGACGGAGGAACGGTCACAATAACAGCAGAGAAAAAAGAAGGCAAAATATATATAAGTGTAAAGGATGAAGGTATAGGAATATCAGAAGAGCATTTACCAAGATTGTTTGAACGGTTCTACCGGGTGGACAAATCACGCGCTCAAAAAGCCGGCGGAACAGGACTTGGCCTTGCTATAGTAAAGCATATAGCGTCGCTGTTTGAAGCCGAAATCAGGGTGCAAAGTGAGCTCGGCAAAGGATCCACCTTTACTGTAGTTTTTAACAACTGAAAGTTATTACGATTTTTAGCCAAAAACCATGAATAAAATTTAAAGTATAAATTTCGAAAACATCTTTGATAGCGGTTACTCTTGTTTTTTTAACAATCTCTTAACATTCGCTTTATTCCCACTTAACAATACATATTTATTATAAGAACTGAATATTGAGTTGATTTTTAGTGCATAACTGCGAATACAGCGAAAGGCAGCAATTAATGAAGACCTATGAAAAAGCAATAGAAAAAGTAATTTTACTTTCAGCAATTATGGCAACCATTTCTGTGGGGTTGATTACATTTTTTATATTTCGGTCCGGGCTCCCGGTATTGCTTGAATATGGAATTATTGATTTTATTTTTGGGACAACCTGGTCTCCTACCAACGGAGACTATGGTATTCTGCCGCTGATAGCCGGCACCTTATCCATAACCATTGGATCTCTCATTATAGGAGTTCCAACCGGAATAGCCTGTGCGGTATTCCTTGCTGAAATACTGCAAAAAAAGTGGGCAAAAGCATTCAAATTTTCCATAGAGCTGCTGGCGGGAATTCCGTCTGTAGTTTATGGATTTTTTGGTTTGGTCGTTCTCATACCTGCGATACGAGAATATATCCTGCCGATTTACCAGTTTTTTGATCCTGAAGTCTCTCAAACAGGCTTCAGCGTTTTAGCAGGAGCAGTGATTTTAGCTATTATGATTCTGCCGACCATTGTGAGCATGTCAGAAAACTCAATTGCCGCTGTGCCGGTAGAATTTAAAGAGGCATCTTTGGCACTTGGAGCAAATAAAATGGAGACTATCGTAAGGGTATTGATTCCGGCTGCCAAATCCGGGATTCTTTCATCGATTATCCTTGGTATGGGAAGAGCGATTGGAGAGACTATGGCAGTACTCCTTATTACAGGTAATATGGCGAAAATTCCGGGAACGATTCTTGATCCCGTAGCAACCCTTACGGGAACTATAGCGATGGAAATGGGATACGCATCACCGACTCACCAGCAAGTGCTGTTTGCAGTGGGAATCGTACTGTTTGTTGTAATTATGATTCTTAATATCATTGCACAGTTAAGCGTGAGGAAAATAGGAGGTAATGCATAATGGACCCCAGAAAATTGAGAAACATTAAAAAAGCAAAAAATATTGCCTTCTATGGAATCATAGGACTTCTTGCTGCAGCAACGCTAACTGTGCTTATTATCATAATAGGATACATCCTGCTTAACGGGTTTTCGCATATTGATGTTGAATTTCTCACACAGGAACCCAGGAAAATGGGAAAAGAAGGCGGAATCTTTTCTGTAATTATAGGAACCTTGTACGTAACCGGAGTGGGTATTTTAATCGCTACCCCTATCGGAATTGCCGCTGCGATCTATTTTACAGAGTACGCAAAGGAAGGCAAGGGAGTAATTCTGATACGATTTTTTACCGAGATTCTGGCGGGGATCCCTTCAATTATATTTGGACTTTTTGGCTTTGCATTTTTTGTAATATTTTTAGGAATGGGCTGGTCGGTGATATCCGGCGGATTGACACTTGCGATGATGGTACTGCCAACCTTGGTACGTGCTACGGAAGAGTCGCTCAAAACAGTTCCGATGTCGTATCGTGAAGGCAGCCTTTCTCTTGGAGCAACAAAATGGCAGATGATTACAGGTGTTATTCTTCCATGCTGCAAACCCGGAATACTTACAGGGCTTATTCTTGGAATAGGAAGAGCGATCGGTGAATCAGCTGCGATTATGTTAACCGTAGGAGGTTCTCTTCGGGTGCCGACATCATTATTTGATTCTACAAGAACGATGGCAGTACACCTTTATACGCTGGCATCAGAAGGATTGTCACAGGAAAAGACATATGCCACCGCAGCACTTTTGATTCTTATCGTACTGGTGATCAACGGAGCTGCAAACCTAATAAGCAGCAAACTGGGAGGAAGCAATGGAAACTAAATTTGAGATAGAAAAATTAAATCTGTATTATGGCAGCTTTCAAGCTCTGCAAGATATCGACATGAATATATACAGCAACAGGATCACTGCGCTTATTGGTCCCTCGGGCTGCGGAAAATCAACATTTCTAAGAACGTTGAACCGTATGAATGATCTCATACGCGGCGTCACGATCGAAGGTACAGTAAAATTTGACGGAGAGGATATTTACGGTAATTTTTATGATATAATAAAACTGCGAAAAAAAGTTGGAATGGTCTTCCAGAAACCTAATCCTTTTCCAAAGACTATCTATGAGAATATCGTTTATGGACCGAAAATTCACGGTGAAAAAAACAAAACCGTGCTCGACAATATCGTAGAAAGAACGCTTAAGGAAGTAGCAATGTGGGAGGAAGTTAAGGATCGTCTCCAAAAACCGGCTCTGGGACTTTCCGGCGGACAGCAGCAGAGGCTTTGCATAGCAAGGTGCCTCGCAGTTGAACCTGAGGTCATACTGATGGATGAGCCTACTTCAGCATTAGATCCTGTTGCGACTTCGAAAATCGAAGGGCTTCTGGAAGAAC
Organism: Eubacteriales bacterium; assembly: GCA_028692105.1. Classification (GTDB taxonomy): domain Bacteria; phylum Bacillota; class Clostridia; order Peptostreptococcales; family Anaerovoracaceae; genus Anoxybacterium. Next base: position 17,087 of record JAQUYC010000003.1, read on the forward strand.
TGGCAGAAAAGTATACGATCGTGATTGTTACGCATAATATGCAACAGGCGGGACGGGTTTCCGATTACACCTCTTTCTTTTTAAACGGAAAGGTAATTGAAACAGACAAGACGGAAGTGATTTTTTCAAATCCGGCAAATAAAAAGACAGAAGAATATATAACTGGGAGGTTTGGATGATGGCTGCACGACCGATGGACCATGAAATGGATATTATTACAAGAGATCTGCTCAATATGACAACGCTGGTGGAAGAAACCATATTGAATGCAATAAAATCTCTTAAGGAAAAGGATTCCGAAATGGCACGGAATATAATAGATGATGATGAAAAAATCGATATGTTAGAGGATGAAATCAAAGATAAATGCCTGAAATTTTTAGCGACTCAGCAGCCTCTTGCCGGTGATTTGAGGAAACTGGTCTCAATAATGCAGATGATAAGGGATCTGGAGAGGATAGGAGATCACTGCGAGGATATCGCAAAGTATACCCTTCGTTTTGAAAATGAAGAGTATATGAAGGAGCTCATTGATATCCCAAGGATGGCCGATATGGCGTCGAAGATGGTCAAGAATGCGATTGATTCCTTTGTAAACAGAGATTTAAGGTTGGCAAGGAGGGTATGGAAGGCAGATGAAGAGGTGGATGAGCTTTTCCGTAATATCTATGATGAACTCATGGGCATCGTAGATCGTGACCCAATGAAAGCCAATCAAAGCGTGATGTTCCTTTTTATCGCATCACATCTGGAGCGAATCGCAGATTATGCAACGAACATCTGTGAGGAAACGGTGTTTGCAATTGAAGGCGGTTATGATATGGAGATAAAGAACGGCAACTAAGTTTGCAAAGCCGTTATTGATTATTTCTACAGGTGGGATTATGAAAACATAGCAGAAGGAATAAGTCCTTCTGCTTTTTTCGTCAAAAATTTGATTTAGCGGGGCAATTCAAAAATTAAATATTAGTTGAATAAATATGGTAAACAACTTATAATTATACGCGTATATACTGGTTAACTAAAAAGAATGATGGTGAAAATCCACAAATTTATGATTTGTGATTTTTCAGTCTAAATTCTGCCGATGCCAAAAAGCCAAGGCAGAATGAAAAGAAGGAGAGGATTATGAACATGAAAAAATTACTCGCAATTTTTCTGATTATAGCAATGGCGCTTACATTTGCGGCATGCGGCGGCGGAAATGATGATCAGGCAGCGCAAGACACACCTATGACCTACAAGGTTGCTATGGAGCCAACATTCCCGCCATTCGATACTATAAATCAAGAAACACAGGAGCTTGATGGCTTTGATGTTGATTTGATGAATGCCATAGCTGAGGACCAGGGATTTGAGCTGGAATGGGTCAACATGGGATTTGATGGTTTGATTACTGCACTGCAGGCGGGCAATATAGATATCATAGCATCCGGTATGAACGCCAGTGAAGAGAGAAGAGAAAAAGTTGATTTCTCAACCACATATTATGATTCCGGACTTGTTGTTGCAGTCAAGACCGGCAATACTGCAATAAAAAGCATTGATGACCTTACCGCTGATATGAAAGCCGGTGCACAGATCGGAACAACAGGAGCTGATCTTGCTACAGAACTTTTTGATGCCGGTAAAATTAAAGAAGCGAAAATCTATAACGGTTTGGATGTTGCAGTCATGGATCTGCAGAACGGAACGATCAATGCATTAATCAATGACCTGCCTGTAACAAAAGCTTATATGGATGTAAAACCCGGAACTATAGAAATAGTCGGAGACGTTTTGAATGCTGAGTCATATGGCTTCGCAGTGCAAAAAGGAAACACCGAATTGCTGGATAAGATCAATGCAGGTATGCAGAATATAATCGATAACGGAACTTTTGATGATATAGCAGCAGAGTGGTTTGAATAAGAAAGAAGAACGGTTTGGACGTATACTTTAAAGGAATACAAATAGCATACAGCGGGATTATGGTGACTCTGCAAATTACAGTTTTTGCGGTATTGATAGGGGTTGCCTTAGGTTTGATAGTAGCAATCAGCAAAATGTCATCCATAAAACCGGTAAGGCTTATCTTTTCTGTTTATGTAGAAGTATTAAGGGGCACGCCGCTGGTTGTGCAAGCTTTGATAATGTATGCAGGAGTCCCGATGCTGATGCAGACGTATGGCATCAATTTCAGATGGGAGGACCCGATCATAGCGTCTATCCTCGTATGCGGAATAAACAGTTCCGCTTACGTTGCAGAGATTATCAGGAGCGGCCTGCAAGCGGTGGACCGCGGGCAGATGGAAGCCGCCCGGTCCCTTGGAATGAATCACATACAGGCAATGAGATTTATTATAGTTCCGCAGGCATTCAGAATAATATTGCCTGCTTTGGCAAATGAGTTTATTGCTCTTCTTAAAGAGACAGCTGTTTTAAGCGTCATTTCCGTGGTTGAAGTGACAAGAAGAAGCATGCTTTGGGCAGCGGCTACTTTTGAAGCCTGGCCTGCATACCTTGGAACGGCATTTGTTTATTTAAGCATTACGATTCCGCTTTCAAGGCTTGTTGCATATTTGGAAAGGAGGATGGCGCAGAGTGATCGAAGTAAGTAATTTATCAAAGAGCTTCGGCAAACTTGAGGTGCTGAGAGGAATCTCAGAGACAGTCAGGGAAAGCGAAGTCGTATGCGTAATCGGCCCATCCGGTTCCGGAAAGAGTACGTTCTTAAGATGCATCAATTTACTGGAGATTCCGACTTCAGGGGAAATATACATCGATGGAGAGCAGATCAATAAAAAAGATGTGGATATAAACAAAGTGCGGAAGAAATTAGGAATGGTTTTTCAGAATTTCAATCTATTTCCGCATATGACCACTCTTGAAAATATAACGATCAGTCCTATACAAGTGAATAAGACACCTAAGGTTGAAGCTGAAAAAGAAGCAATGGAGCTGCTTAAGATGGTCGGGCTGCAGGATAAAGCGGATGTGTATCCCGCCTCCTTATCAGGAGGGCAGAAGCAAAGAGCTGCTATTGCCAGAGCATTGGCTATGAAACCGGAAATAATGCTCTTCGATGAACCTACTTCAGCGTTGGATCCCGAAATGGTCGGGGAGGTTCTACAGGTCATGAAGGATCTCGTAAATCAGGGAATGACAATGGTGATAGTAACGCATGAAATGGGGTTTGCCAGAGAAGTATCAGACAGGGTTCTGTTTATGGATGAGGGCTTGATAGTGGAACAGGGCAGACCTGAGGAGATATTCGTTAATCCGCAAAACGAAAGAACCAAGAACTTTTTAAGCAAGGTTCTTTAGGACCTTTTCGTTGTCTTGATTACGGGCAGTTCTATAACATGCCGGTAAGCGACTGAGGTAATAGAATAAGTAGGGGGAGCATAGAATGCATATAAAATTTTTAGGCGCAGCAATGTCTGTAACCGGATCCTGCCACCTTATAACGACGGATAAATACAAAATATTGTTGGATTGCGGGCAGTTTCAAGGCAGCAAAGCATTAGAGGAACTAAATTATGATGACTTTGACTTTGACCCGATTGAAATTGACTTTATGATTCTCAGTCATTCTCATATAGATCATAGCGGCAGAATTCCATTGCTTACAAAACGTGGCTACACAGGAAAGATATATTGCACTGATGCAACGGCTGATCTGGTTTCAATCATGTTGAAGGACAGTGGATATATTCATGAAAAAGAAGCGGAATGGACTAATCGAAAAGCTGAACGATCCGGCGGCCCTATGGTAGAACCGCTGTACACATTTCAGGATGCGGAAGATTCCGAAAAGTATTTGGAACCTGTATTATACGGTCAGCTGCTGGAAATCAATCCCGATATTCATCTCCGCTTTAAGGACGCGGGACATATCCTTGGCTCATCCATTGTAGAACTTTGGATAAAGGAAGGGGATAAGATAACAAAGATAGTTTATTCAGGTGATCTCGGAGTATCACACAAACCGATATTGAGGGATCCGGAGCTGATATCCGAAGCCGACTATCTTATCATGGAGACTACTTACGGAGACAGAATCCATGAGCCGAGTTCAAAAAGCGTGGAAAAACTCATAGATGTTATTCTTAAGACCACAAGACGCGGCGGTACGGTGGTCATTCCGTCATTTGCGGTAGGAAGGACACAGGAGCTTATCTATGAACTGAATATATATTATGAATACCATAAGGAATACAGGGAGGAACTCGATAAAATAATGGTTTATGTCGACAGCCCTCTTGCTACAAGTGCAACTGAAATATTTCAAAGAAACTCACAGGTATTTGATGACGAAACCAGGGAGTACATATTAAAAGGGGACAACCCTCTCGATTTTAAAAATTTAAAATTCACTCGAACCACTGAAGAATCAAAGCAGCTGAACTTTGATTCCAGCCCTAAGATCATAATATCGGCAAGCGGCATGTGTGATGCAGGCAGGATAAAACATCATCTGAAGCATAATCTGTGGAATTCAAAAAACAGCATTGTCTTTGTCGGTTATCAGGCTGAAGGGACTTTGGGCAGATCTATTGTAGACGGGGATAAAGATGTAAGCATCTTTGGTGAAAAAATTCACATCAATGCAGAGATATATTATTTAGACGGCTTTTCAGGGCATGCAGACAGAGATGATTTGCTGGCATGGCTTTCTGCATTCCAAAATCCGCCGAAGCGTATTTTCCTGGTTCACGGGGAAGAAGAATCTAAAGATGGTTTTGCCGCTATGGTAAAACATACACTAAGATATGAATGCACCGTAATAAAGGATGTTTCAGAGTTTAGCCTGGACGAAGACGTCATGATTGGCGTAAAGGATATCCGCAACAGAGTGGCTTCCGAGGAACAGCTGATCAAGGTAAGAAACCACCTTTCAAAAATCCATGATGAGATAGAAACCATTATTTACAATTCTCAACTGGCAGTAAACACCGGTATAACACAGGAAGCTGTTAATGAGATCAATAATATAATACTTGAAATTGAAAAAGGTTCAATCAGACTTGGAACAGCGGTGAGCAACAGAAAGGAATAAAGGAATAGACAAAGAAGGTAAGAATGTCTTCATTAAATCTCAGATATTGACACGTTTCGTATCGCATATGATACGGGAGTCTTAAAAATGAGAACAGAGGGACGACATTTTAATTTCTACATTTTAATTTCTAATGTTAAAAAGGCATTGAAAATCCCTCAATCATGTGATACTATTTGTAATAGCGAATTGTAAAAGTGCAAGCATTGATCTTGCACATTATACATTTATTGAACTATGTAAAAATCATAGTTGCTTTCACTCAGGAACATATGTTGCTATAGACAGCATGTGTAATAAAAAAACAGGAGGATACAAAAATGTTAAGAGATGCTTTACCTAAAATTGTCACACCATTACCGGGGCCAAAAGCGAAGGAGATCATCGACAGAAGAGCTAAGTCAATGCCAAATGGGATCAAGTGCGGATATCCATGTGTGATAGAGCGCGGTGAAGGCGCGATGTTTGAAGACGTGGACGGAAACATTTTCCTTGACTGGATTGGCGGAGTCGGAGTTCTCAATATCGGTTACAGCCACCCCGAATTGATTGATGCCGTAAAGGCTCAGAGTGAAAAGTATTTCCACGCCATGATGAATATCACGACACATGAGAGATACATTGAGCTTGCTGAAAAGTTGAATAGCATGGTTCCTGTTAAGGGAGACGAAAAAAAGACAATGCTCGCAAACAGCGGAGCAGAAGCAGATGAAAATGCAGTAAAAATTGCTAAGAACTATACCGGAAGACCTAATATCATAGTATTTACAGGTGCTTTCCACGGCAGAACTGTTCTTACAATGGCTATGACAGCGAAAAAGGCATATGCAGTAGGAATGGGCCCATTCCCGGATGGAGTATATCGTGCAGAATTCCCGAATATGTACAGAAAACCTGAAGGAATGAGCGATGCTGAAGCAATTGATTATTATATTGGTAAACTTGAAGAAGTATTTGTAGAGGCTTCTCCTGCACAGTATGTTGCAGCTATAGTATTTGAACCTGTACAGGGCGAAGGCGGATTTGTTCCGGCTCCTATTGAATGGGTAAAAGCTGTAAGAGCGATCTGTGACAAATACGGTATCCTTATGATTACAGACGAAGTACAGACAGGTTTCGCAAGATCCGGAAGAATGTTTGCTTCAGAATACTTTAAAGAAGCAGGATGTGCACCTGATATCATGACTTGTGCAAAATCAATTGCAGGCGGCATGCCTCTTTCTGCTATTACTGCAAGAGCTGAAATCATGGATGCTGTTACACCCGGAACCATTGGCGGAACATATTGCGGAAATGCAGTATCCTGTGCATCCGCATTAAAGGTTATTGAAGTCATGCAAAGAGAAGACTATCCGGGAAAAGCACTGAAGATAGCAGAAAAAATCGCGAAGAGATTCAATGAATGGAAAGAAAAATATGATGTAGTCGGAGATGTAAGAGGAACAGGAGCTATGATGGGCGTAGAATACGTTACTGACAAAGCATCCAAGAAGCCTAATGCAGCTCTTGTTAGCGCAATCGTCAACGAAGCAGTACAGAACGGTTTGCTTCTTGAAAGCGCAGGCACATACGGCAACGTAATCAGATTCCTCTGCCCACTGTGCGTAACTGACGCCCAGCTCGAAGCAGGACTTGATATTTATGAGAAGGCAATTATCAAATCCCTTGGAAAATAAACATTATAAACATCATTAAGAATATGATTTAATAAAACAACGTCCCGTATGCGGGACGTTGTTTTATTGTCACCGCTCAGATTTGTACGGCATATCATATCAACAGCAGCAACAACCGGAATAGAACTTTAAGTTGAATTCTTAAATGGTATATGATACTATTACATAGAAAACGTTAAGACTTCATAATTCTTAATCTAAGCCTGATGATAAGGAAATAAGGAAAGACTGTTATGGAAATAGAAGTGAAGTACAGCATCAAAGATAAGGAAACTGCCCTAAAGATATGGGAAGACGAGTATCTTTTGAGTATCGAGGAAAAAGACTCAAGAGAAAAAGTATACATGAAAGCCTCTTATTTTGATACCGATGACTATATACTATCCAAAAATGATATTGCATTCCGTGTCCGCATGGAGGGTACACGCATAGTCGCTTCACTGAAGTGGAAAGGCGATAGTGCAGACGGACTGCATAAGAGAGAAGAGATAAACGTTCCTGTAAATGACGAAGCCTGCTTTATAATACCGAATCCGGAGATATTTAGAGATAGTGATGTCGGGCAGGATGTGATCAAACTGATTAACGGAAAACCATTGCATAGCCTTTTGGAACCAAAATTTTTAAGAAGCCGGTTGAGAATTGACACTGGAACAAGCATTTGCGAGTTGGCTATTGATGAAGGGGAAATCGAAACAGATTATGGAAGCTTGCCGATCTGTGAACTTGAAATTGAGTTGTTTTCCGGAGAACAGGAAGATATAATGAAAATTGGCGGAACTTTAGCGGAAAAGTATCAGCTTATACCGGAGAACAGAAGCAAGTATGCAAGAGGCTGGAAGCTTTTAGAGGACAGTCAGAAGCTAAAGCTAAAGTAACTGCAGAATTACTGGAAGATAGCTTGAACAAGCTATCTTTTAATCCTTTTTAATACTTTACTTTGTTCGTGATTGAGGGTATAATTATTTGCGCACATTGCGCATTTCAGACCAATGGGACCCATCGGTCTTATAGTTATTTACAGAAGAATTATAATAACAATTTTAGGAGGATTAATAAATGATATCAACTTTTATCTCTAAAGAAAAAAACCAGGTTAAATTTACAATGGAATTCGTTGCTGAGGAGTTTGAAAAGGCAGTAAATGATGCATATCAGGAAACAAAGGGGAAATATGCAATTGCTGGTTTCAGAAAGGGAAAAGCTCCAAGAAAGCTTATTGAAACCCATTACGGAGAAGACGTATTTTTTGAAGATGCGATTAATAATATGTTTTCAAACGGATATCCTGAAGCGCTCGATAAGTTGAATTTAGATCCGGTTGACAGGCCTTCAGTTGATTTTGATAATATAGAAAAAGGAAAAGGATTTACGGTTACAGTTAATGTAACGGTAAGGCCTGAATTTGAAGTAAAAGATTACAAAGGAGTAAAGGTCGCTAAAGTTGAGCACAATATTACAGACGAAGATGTAGATAAGGAACTTGAAGCTTTACAGACAAGAAATTCAAGACTTGTGGTTGTCGACAGGCCGGCACAGAATGGCGATACCGTCTTGATCGATTATGCCGGATTTGTTGGAGATGAGCAGTTTGAGGGCGGCTCCGCTGAAAGACAGCCTCTGTCACTTGGAAGCGGAACATTTATTCCGGGCTTTGAAGAGCAGCTTGTAGGAGCAGTGGCGGGTGAGGAAAGAGATTTGAATGTTACTTTCCCGGAAGATTATCATTCAGCTGATCTTGCAGGAAAAGAAGCCGTTTTTAAATGCAAGGTGCATGAGATTAAAGAAGCTGAAAAACCTGAGCTGAACGACGAATTTGCAAAGGATATAAGTGAATTTGACACACTTGAAGAGCTGAGGGAGGATTCCAGGGAAAAGCTTGAAAAAGCTGCTGAGTCCAAGGCAGAATACGATATAAAAAATTCAATACTGGAGAAAGTATATGAAGCAAACGAGATCGACATTCCTGATGTAATGGTAGAAGATCAGATCGATGAAATGTCGCAGGAATTTGACCAGCAGTTAAAGTATCAAGGATTAGATTTAAATAAGTACTTAGAATATATGAAGAAAGACTTGAAATCATTCAGAGATGACCTTCGCGCTGACGCCTATAAAAAAACGAAAACAAGACTGATAACAGAGGCAGTTGCAGACGCTGAAAAATTGGATGCAACTGATGAAGAAGTGACTGCAGAACTACAAGCTTTAGCGGATCAATATAAGATTGAGGTTGAAAAGCTGAAGCAGTCAATGCAGTATGAGAGTTTCTTCTATCTGGCTAAAGATATAAAAATGCGAAAAGCTATGGAATTTATGTTTGAAAACGCAATAGTTGAGTAATATATAATTAAGAATACTGAAAAATAAAAATAACCGGACTTCAAGGGGGGTAAAAATGGCACTTATACCAATGGTGGTAGAACAGACGAATAGAGGCGAACGTTCGTATGACATCTATTCGAGACTTTTAAAGGATAGAATTATATTTCTGGGAGAAGCGGTAGATGAACATACTTCAAGTCTCATAGTAGCGCAGCTGTTGTTTCTGGAAGCAGAAGACACAGAGAAAGATATAAGTTTTTATATCAATAGCCCCGGAGGTTCAGTTACTGCAGGCATGGCAATCTACGACACAATGAAGCATATCAAACCGGACGTTTCGACTATCTGCGTCGGGATGGCTGCGAGTATGGGAGCATTTCTTTTATCTGCCGGGACGAAAGGAAAAAGATATGCCCTGCCAAATGCAGAGATTATGATACATCAGCCCTTAGGCGGTATCAAAGGGCAGGCGGAGGATATCCGTATCCATGCCGAGTGGATAATAAAAACAAGAGAAAAACTAAACAGGATCCTAAGCGAAAATACAGGTCAGAACCTCGAACAAATTGAAAAAGACACAGACCGGGATAATTTTATGAGTGCAGACGAGGCAGTTGAATATGGGATTATCGATAAGGTTATGAGACCTAGGGAATAAGGGGGGGTTGACTAATGAGTAAATATGATGCTACAAAACAATTAAAATGTTCCTTTTGCGGGAAACCACAGGATCAAGTAAGGAGACTTGTGGCAGGACCAAATGTATATATTTGTGACGAATGTATCGAATTATGTCAGGATATTATAAAAGAAGAGTTCTCCAATGCACTGGCAGAAAGTGAACGTAAACCTGAAAAATTCCGATTGCCAAAACCGAAGGAAATCGCAAAGACCTTATCGGAATATGTTATCGATCAGGATGATGCAAAGAAGTCTCTTGCAGTGGCGGTGTATAACCACTATAAAAGGATAAACTGCACAGGAAAACATGATAATGATGAAATAGAGATTCAGAAGAGCAATATCGTAATGATAGGACCGACCGGTTCAGGCAAAACCCTTTTAGCGCAAACATTGGCGAAAATCCTGGATGTGCCGTTTGCTATTGCGGATGCCACTGCATTAACTGAAGCAGGTTATGTAGGAGAAGATGTCGAAAATATTTTACTGAAGCTGATCCAGGCGGCAGATTACGATGTGGAGAGAGCGCAAAAGGGTATAATATATGTTGATGAAATAGATAAGATCTCCAGGAAATCTGAAAATCCATCGATTACAAGAGATGTCAGCGGTGAAGGCGTTCAACAGGCTCTGCTCAAGATTCTCGAAGGAACCGTTGCAAGCGTACCTCCACAAGGAGGGAGAAAACATCCGCATCAGGACTTCATACAGTTCGACACAACAAACGTACTGTTTATTTGCGGAGGAGCATTTGACGGTCTGGATAAGATAATTCAGAGGAGAATCGGAGAAAAAACAATCGGTTTCAATTCAGACATCAAGTCAACAAAGATCGAGACTTCTGAGATTTTAAAGAAAGTTCAGCCGCAGGATTTGCTGAAATACGGATTGATCCCCGAATTTATCGGAAGACTTCCGGTTATGGTGACATTGGATGAACTAAGCAAGGAAGCTTTGGTCAGAATCATCAAGGAGCCAAAGAACGCCATCTTAAAACAATATAAAAAACTGTTCCAGATGGATGGAGTGGAACTTGAAATAGAAGAGGATGCAATTGACAGAGTTGCAGAAAAAGCAATAGAAAGAAAGACAGGAGCAAGGGGACTCAGAAGCATATTAGAGCATGTTATGACAGATATTATGTTTGAGCTTCCATCAAGGGAAGATATAACAAAGTGCATAATAACAAGAGGAACGATAGATTATAATACAGGGCCGGCGTTAATGCTTGTCGAGTCGCCAAAACGAAACAAGAAAGGCGAGGAATCTGCATCGTAAGACAGACAGGCGGCATTAGCCGCCTTATTTGTTCAGGCGAGCAGGACATATTCAAAAGGGATTTTGATACAGGAGGGTGAAATGACAGAAGATAAGAATAAAAAAACAGAGAAAAATAAGGATGAATTGCATGAATTTGATGAAGAAGATGAAGAAGAATTGGAAGACAGCAATAAAGTAACAGAAGATGTAGGAGAAGATGATGAACTCGACCTGACAGATTATAAAAACAATTCGATTAAAACGATGCCGATGATTCCTCTCAGGGGGCTATCCATTTTCCCTTACATGGTGCTTCATTTTGATATTGGAAGGGAGAAGTCGATAAGCGCTTTGGAAAAAGCTATGATGATGAACCAGCTTGTATTTCTGTCGGCTCAAAAGGATGCAGATACGGATCTCCCGACGCATGAAGATTTTTATAAAATCGGAACAATTGCAAAAATAAAGCAGATGCTGAAACTGCCCGGAGATGCGATACGGGTGCTGGTAGAAGGAGTCAGCAGGGGAGAGATCAAGGATATGATCTTGGAGGTCCCTTATTTTAAATGCACCGTTAAGCAAATCGAAGAAAAGGAGTTTGAAGAAATCCCGTCAAGGTTAGTCGCCTTAATGCGCTCTACTTTGGGATACTTTGAAAATTACCTGGAGCTCAATCCAAAAATTTCACAGGATATTTTCCCGTCAGTTGCTTCAGTTGATCAGCCAGGAAGATTGGCTGATGTGATTACTTCTCATCTGGACATTAAAACAGAAGAAAAACAGAAGATACTTGAAGCCTATGACCCTGAGGACAGACTGGAAATACTAAGCGAGATACTGAGCAAGGAAAATGAGATCCTGACCATTGAGCAGGATATCAATATAAAGGTAAGAAGCCAGATCAATAAATCTCAGCGTGAATATTACCTGAGAGAACAGATGCGTGCCATTCAGGAGGAACTGGGCCAGGATGAAGCGATTGAGGATGAGATCGCAACCTGGATGAGTCAATTGAAAAAACTGAAACTGTCTCCGAAGATCACAGAAAAGGTTGAAAAGGAAATCAAAAGGCTATCGAGAATCCAGCCATCCTCTGCAGAGGGCGGTGTTATACGGACTTATGTCGAATGGATTCTTGCCTTGCCTTGGAACAAAGCTTCCAAAGGAGCGATAGATATCAAGAATGCTGAGATCATCTTGAATGAAGATCACTACGGACTTGAAAAGGTAAAGGACAGGATACTGGAATATCTTGCGGTCATGAAGCTGTCAAAGGCAATGAAAGGACCAATACTCTGCCTCGTGGGGCCTCCGGGAGTAGGCAAGACCTCTGTGGCAAAATCAATTGCAAGGGCTGTTAATCGCGAATTTGTCAGGATGTCTCTTGGAGGCGTCAGAGATGAAGCGGAGATCAGGGGACACAGAAGAACGTATATCGGAGCGATTCCCGGAAGAGTTATATCAGCTATTAAAGAGGCGGGAACCAACAACCCTGTATTTCTTTTTGACGAGGTTGATAAAATCGGCAACGACTTCCGAGGCGACCCTGCATCTGCATTGCTGGAAGTGCTTGACCCGGAGCAAAACAAGGAATTCCTGGATCATTATCTGGAAATCCCGTTTGATCTTTCGAAGGTTATGTTTATCACCACTGCAAATACGACAGAGACAATTCCAAGGCCGCTTTTAGACAGAATGGAAGTCATCTATGTGCCGGGCTATACGGAAGAAGAGAAGGTTAAAATTGCAGAAAAGTATCTGATTCCGAAGAAAATTAAAGAGCATGGTCTGAGTGATGAGAATATTACGATATCAGAAAGAACGATCCGCAGCATTATAAATTACTATACACGGGAATCCGGTGTAAGAAACCTTGAAAGAGAATTAGCAAACCTGTGCAGAAAAGTCGCCAGAAAAATCGTAGAAGAGGATGCGACAAGATTTAGAGTCACAGCAGGAAATATTGAATCATATCTTGGTAAAAAACGCTTCAGATATGATATTATAGAAGGAGAAAATGAGATTGGCGTTGCAACAGGTCTTGCGTGGACGATTGTTGGAGGCGATACGCTCTTTATTGAAACGACTCTGATCCCGGGGTCGGGAAAACTGGTTCTGACCGGCCAGCTTGGCGAGGTCATGCAGGAATCCGCAAAAGCAGGTGTGAGCTATATACGTTCTATAAGCAAAGAATTAGGAATAAATGAAGACTTCTATAAAGAGAACGATCTGCATATTCATATTCCGGAGGGCGCTACGCCAAAGGATGGACCATCAGCGGGCGTAACAATGTGTACAGCTATCATCTCCAGCCTTACCAACAGACCTATAAGGAAAGATATTGCCATGACAGGTGAAATAACACTGAGAGGGAAAGTTCTTCCCGTAGGAGGAATCAGGGAAAAAGTGCTTGCAGCGCATAGAGCAGGAATTAAAAAAGTGCTCCTGCCTGCTGAAAACGAGGCTGACATTGAGGAAATCCCGTCCAATGTGAGAAAGAGGCTTGAATTTGTGCTTATTCATAATGTGAGTGAAGCTCTGGAACATGCGTTGGTGAAAACGGAATCCTGATTTCCCGGAAAGAGAAAACATGATAATTAAAAAATCAGAACTGGTCGCTGTTGCGGTGAAAAAAAACCAATACCCCGAAGATAATAAGAAGGAAATCGCCTTTGCAGGCCGTTCCAATGTCGGTAAATCTTCCCTGTTGAATCTGCTGGTGAACAGAAAAAATCTGGCCAGAGTAAGCGGAAGCCCGGGCAAGACCAGAACGATTAATTTTTATGAAATAAATGAAGAATTTAGGATCGTAGACCTGCCGGGCTATGGATATGCTAAGCTGTCAAAATCAGAAACAAAGAACTGGGGGGAGATGATCGAAGCTTATCTTGGAGACAGAAAAGGACTTATTAAAGTTGTGCAGCTTGTAGATATCAGGCATGCTCCTTCTTTTCAGGATGTTCAAATGTATGAATGGCTGAAGCATTATGGACTGGATGGGATAGTGGCTGCCACCAAATCAGACAAAATATCCAGAAATGAAATGGCAAAAAACATCGGTATCATAAAAAAAACTCTGGGGTTATCTCCCGAAGATATAATCATACCTGTTTCTGCATTGAAGAAAACGGGATATGAGGAGCTTTTAGAGGTAATGGATCGCCTTTTGGAGGAGGTGTAATAAAAAATGCAGTTTATTTTCTTCCAGATTATATTCAAAAGAATAAAAGCGATCAGACATTTTATAAAAGACAAAGAGGTGCCTCTACGGAAGAAGCTGATTATCATTTTTGGTATCATTTACCTCCTTTCTCCGATCGATTTGATTCCGGCGCCGGTGTTGCTCTTTAATGTAGTAGATGATATCACGCTATGGACATTCATTCTATGGTACCTTAAAGATGAATTGGATAAGTATTGGGTTGAAACCGGTCCGGTGAAGCCGGAAAGATTACGGGGAAAAGATATTATTAAAGATGTAAACTATAAAGTGGAAAAGGAAGATATCGAAGAATAGGAGCGGGATGGTATGCAAAATAACACGATATTTGGAAAGGTTATGATCAGTGAGGAGCAGCTCGCACAGCGAATCAAAGAACTGGGAAAACAAATTTCAGAGGATTACCGTGGAGAAGAGGTCTTGATGATAGGGATATTAAAAGGCGCAGTTCTCTTTTTAAGCGATTTGATCCGCGAAATCACCGTGGATACCAAGATAGACTTTATGGCAGTAACGAGTTACGGAGCTTCAACTAAAAGTTCCGGTGTCGTCAGAATACTAAAGGATCTGGATTCCGGAATTGAGGACTTGAATGTAGTCATTGTTGAGGATATTATAGATTCAGGGGTCACACTCCATTATCTGAGAGATTACCTTATGGGCAGAAAACCAAAGTCATTGAAGATCTGCACACTGCTGGACAAGCCGGAACGCAGAGAGGCGGATATTCTGCCTGACTATGTCGGTTTCGAAGTGGAAAATAAATTTATTGTAGGCTACGGATTGGACTGTGACCAGAAATACAGAAATCTTCCATACATAACCTGCCTTGAAGAGGCATGAGAGAACGTTGTTACAATTTATATTTAAAAAGGAGAAATAAAAAATGGGTTACAAAGCAGAAGTAGGATTATCAAACAAACACTTGCACTTAAGCAAAGAAGACGTTGAAACATTATTCGGAAAGGGACATGCTTTAACTCCGACAAAAGATCTGAAGCAGCCCGGACAGTTTGCAAGCGATGAAAAAGTTGACATCGTAGGCCCTAAAGGAACATTAAAGGGCATCAGAGTTTTAGGACCCATACGTCCCGAAACGCAGATTGAACTTTCCATGACAGATGCAAGAACCATAGGAATTGCTGCTCCGGTAAGAGAATCCGGAAAATTAACAGGAACACCGGGAGTGAAGCTTGTAGGTCCTGAAGGTGAAATTGAAATAGATCATGGAACCATAATCGCATTAAGACATATCCACCTGTCACCTGCGCAGGCGCTTGAAGCCGGAGTGAAGGATAAAGATGTAGTTAGCATTAGATTTGGAGGCGAAAGAGGGCTGATTTTTGATAACGTGCTTGTTCGTTCCGGAGAAGCTCATGAGAGGGAAATCCATCTTGATACGGATGAAGGCAACGCTGCAGGTCTGAAAAATGGCGATGTTGGTGAGATCATATAGTGAGTCGGAAATTCTCTACAGCCGCTTTATAAAGAGGTGAATATCACACTTTAGTATAAATATATATTGAGGCAAGAAATCTTCGAACAGGAGACGATATGAAAGAATTAAACCGGTACTTTGACCATACCTTATTAAAGCCGGAAGCAACGGAAGATGATATCAACAAGCTTTGCGGCGAAGCACGCGAATACGGCTTTTATGCTGTCTGCGTTAATTCATGCTATGTTCCGCTTGCTGCTGAACTGCTGGAAGGGTCGGACGTTAAAGTCGCATCTGTAGTGGGTTTTCCTTTAGGTGCCTGTAGCATGGATGTGAAAGCGTTTGAAACTGAATGGGTCTGCAGCGAGGGAGCAAAGGAAATCGACATGGTCATCCATGTGGGTGCTCTTAAGGAAGGGCGATATGACTATGTAAGACAGGATATAGCAACAATCGTAGCTGTCGCTATGGAGTATAATGCCATAGTAAAGGTCATATTAGAGACTTGCTTGCTTACTGATGAAGAAATCGTCAAAGCCTGCGAACTATCCATAGAGGCTGGAGCCTCATTTGTTAAGACTTCAACCGGGTTTTCCATAGAAGGGGCCACAGCCCGCCACGTAGCACTTATGAAGAAGACTGTAGGCAATAATCTTCAGGTCAAGGCTTCCGGCGGAATACGCGATCTTGCTAAGACCAGGGAGATGATCGAAGCAGGGGCCGATAGGATCGGAGCGAGTGCGTCTGTTGAAATTTTCAAGGAAAGCATGAAATAAAAGATTGTAATATAGAGAATCCCATATATATTCACAATTCACTCAGCCGAGAATGTATTATCCTATAATAAGGTGCATTCTCGGCTTCGAAGTCATTGCTAAATATATCTGGGATTCTCTTTTTGTTCAGTGCATTATTATTTCAACTCATTATTATTCAAAATGGACTTCGCTGGCGCATGGCATATTTTCATAGAAAACCGTCCGAGCGCATTTTGCACGGCGCGAGCATGTTTTCGAGAAAATATCCCATGTGTTTTATTCGTATCTGAGCGCTTCAATGGGATCCAGTTTTGCTGCTTTTCTTGCAGGGTAGAGCCCGAAGAACATTCCTACGATTGCGGAAAAGCCAACTGCAAGCAGGATCACACCAGGTTCTATCACGACAGCAATATTCGCAAAGCTCATGCCGGCGGCAGCTATGCCAACTCCTAAAATCGTGCCAATGATGCCTCCGATAGCGGAAAGTATCATCGCCTCAATCAAAAACTGCATCAAGATATCTCTGGTTCTTGCACCCAAAGACTTCCTGATCCCAATCTCTCTGGTGCGTTCTGTAACCGATACGAGCATGATGTTCATAATACCAATACCGCCTACAATGAGTGAAATAGCAGCAATGGCACCTATAGCCAGAGAAAGAGTGCCGAGTACAGTGTTTATTTGTGTCATCTGAGATTCAGATGAATCATATTTATAAAAGGCAGGATCATTATCCTTTATCCTTGCAAGATAACTTGTAAATTCGTTCCCTAAAGTATCCAGGTTCTTTCCCTCAATGGTGTAAAGTTCTATAAAATTAGTTGCAGGATCGCCGGCCTGCAAGGTAGTATAAGGCACGTAGGTAGAGTAGGAGTCACTCATGAACATATCTTGAAACATGCTGGGCGGGACTTCATAAACCCCAACTATGGTCAAGTCCTTCATCTCATCATTTATTATGACGCTTAGAGTTTCTCCAATTGGGTCTTCTTTGTTAAAGAAATACAAGGCAGCATCTTTCTCAATAACTATACGGTCTTTTCCTCCCTGCACATCGCTTCCATTTATCATACGCCCATGGAGGATGACCATATTCGTAAATTGGTTATACCCTGCATTCACGCCATACAGGCTGAGTTTACCTTCTTGACGACCGACCTTTGTATCACTGTTTATTGTCATATATGGGGCGACATATAAAATATCATCCGGAAATCTGTCCTTCAGCGCTTCGATGTCCTCAGGCATGAACAGGTCGGCATAATCGACACCGTCCTGAGTCATCTCCCAATTGGGATAAATGTACATATAATTCATTCCGTATGCTTCAAACTCTTTTCCGACAGCTCCCTTTGCACTTGCGCCGATCGAGGTAATGGCAATAACGGAACTGATGCCTATGATAATGCCAAGCATGGTCAGGAAAGATCGCATTTTATTACTTTTTATGGAGGTAAAAGCAAGGCGGATATTCTCAAGAATCAGCATGGTTCCACCTCCCATTTGATACCATCCGGGATACCCTCTTTAATCCCATCTTGGATTTCCTCTTTAATCCTATCTTGGATTTCCCCTTTAATCTTATCCTGGATTTCCCCTTGGATATCCACTTTGATCTCATCTTTGATGATATGACCATCCCTGAAAGTAATAATTCGGTCCGAAAATTCAGCTATATCACGCTCATGGGTTACTATGATCACCGTTTTACCTTCCTGTCGGTTCAGCTTGCAGAATATATCCATGATCTCCACAGATGACTGGGAATCCAGGTTGCCTGTCGGCTCATCAGCTAAAATGATCTGAGGGCTATTTGCTAAAGCCCTCGCGATGGCTACTCTTTGTTTCTGACCTCCGGAAAGCTCATTGGGCATGTGGTGAGCGCGGTCTTCAAGGCCGACATCTTTTAATAGCTTGCGGGCTCTTTCTTTTCTCTCCTCAGAACCGATTCTACCGTAAACCATCGGCAATTCTACATTTTTCAATGCGCTTGTGCGTGATATCAGGTTGAAGGACTGGAATACGAAGCCGATTTTTTTATTACGGACAGCTGACAGCTCATCGTCACTTTTTTCCATAACATCGACTCCCTCAAGATAATAGCTCCCTTCCGTTGGACGGTCCAGGCATCCTAAGATATTCATCAAAGTCGACTTCCCCGAACCCGAAGCGCCCATCACTGCGATGAATTCACCTGTTTTTATTGTCAGATCTATGGTCTTAAGGGCTTCGACCTGAATTTCACCGGTGTCATAAATTTTTGAGAGACCTTCTATTCTAATAAGTGCATCTGTCATAATAACCCCCTTAATTAGCAGGGGCAGGAGCAACTTCCATACCGTCTATCATATCAAATGTCGGGTTAAGGACTACCAGATCGCCTGCCTTAAGGTCACCTGAGCGTATCTCAACGTTGAAATCTCCCTCAAGGCCAAGTTCAACAGGGATCTTTTTCAGCGCATTGACATTTAGAACCATTACGTAGCTTTCTCCGGTATTGGGATCCTCAAGCAGCGAATCGATCGGAGCAGATAAAACATCGTCTTTTTTCTCTATCTCGATCTTAGCTTTAGCAGTTACTCCAGCGATCAGTTTCTGATTGCCTTTATTAACATCGATTTGCACCGGTATAACCATTTCTTTTGAAGTGGCATCCTTTTGTTCACCTGTCGGTGAGATTCTGGAAACGGTTCCTTCCGTGCTCTCTTTGCCTAAAACTTCCGCTGTGATCGTAACCTTTTGCCCTACCCGAATCTTGCTGATATCATATTCGCTGATTCTGACATCCATTTTCAGGTTCTGAAGGTCCTCCACAATAAACATAGGTTCACTGTTATCAGTGTCATTGGCATAGCGGCCGATGTTGACATTGACTCTTGTTACGGTACCGTCTATCGGGCTTTTTATATTTACCTTATCGGAAACGTTAAGCGAATCGACTGTTATCCTGTCACTTTTATATGCGTTTTCAGCACGTATAAATTCTTCCTTGGAAATAGCGCCTTCTTCATAAAGACTTTTTGCAGCTTCATATTTAAATCTGGATTCATTTAGCGCACTTGCTGCTTTTTGATAATCATCCTGCAATTCCTCCGAATCAAGCACAGCAAGAACCTGGTCCTTTTTGACAATATCACCTTCCTCGACCAGAATGGAAACAATCTCATAGTTCAGCGATGTTGCGACATCTGCAGATTGGGAGCCTTGTATGGTTCCCTTTATTGTAACTGCCTGTTCAATATCCATACGCTCAACCGTACCGGTAGTTACTTGCGTAGCCGGTTCTCCCCCTGATGTAAGACCTAAGGCTGCTATTATCGCAATCATAAGTATAATCGCGATGATTGTAACGATAAGTATCCTTTTCTTTTTTTTGCTCATGGGCTTCCCTTTACGAAACATAAATGCCTCCCCTTTGATATCAAAATATTTTTTAAACTCTGTTAATCTACTCCTGCATTATATCATGATAAACACCGGTAAATCCTTAAAATTATATTAAATATTGCCGCATTATATCGGCTCGATACGGAGAAAATAGAATATGTGCCTGTGCAGCATTATTTTTTTAGTGTATAATAATTAAGATTGATATCAGCACGAGCAGTGTAAAATAACGAGGAGAAGGAGGAAGGGGTCATGCCTGCACCAAATCCGGTCGCGTTTACAGCTTTCGGGATCGAAATCATGTGGTATGGAATCATCATCGCAGCCGCAATGGTCATTGCTGTAGTTATTGTTTATCGAAGAGCACCCGTACACAATATTCCGTCGGAAAAGACTTTAGATTTTGTATTGGTTTGCATTCCTGCCGGTATCATAGGTTCAAGACTCTACTATGTAGTCTTCAATTGGGAATACTATGCAGGTGATATATACAAGACCATAAACATCAGAAGTGGAGGGCTTGCAATCCACGGAGGACTTATATTTGGACTTCTTGCCGCTGTATTGCTATGCATTCTGTGGAATATAAAACCTTTAAATCTATTGGATCTTGCCGCGCCGGCTATAGCCATCGCACAATCCATAGGACGCTGGGGAAACTACTTTAATGAGGAAGCACACGGAGGACCTACTGACCTTCCATGGGCGATGTCCATAGACGGACAGATGGTGCACCCCACTTTTCTATATGAATCCATATGGTGCTTTCTTTTGTTTATTATTCTCATATTTGTCGACAACAATCGAAAGTTCGAAGGACAGACCTTCTTTTTATATGGGATACTATATTCGTTTGAGAGATTTTTTGTTGAGGAACTGCGTACAGACAGTCTGATGCTTGGCCCATTTAAGCAGGCACAGCTGCTGAGTGCCACAGTGTTTATAGTTTTTATCATCGTCTATATTATGTTGAGACGAAAAAATCGCAACAGGTTATTTTATTAAAATTCACCAAGCTTACCTGGGTTGAATTTTTCAGTTGCGCACCTAACCTCATTTGCGGAGCAAATGTCTGGTAGGTGCCATACAGAAATTGCCTGGCTTTAGCCAGAGTGAAATTTTTCAGTTCGCCATCAATTTGTTTCACAAATTGGGCAAGATAGTATAGGAGAGCAAAATGAAATTAGGTATTGTAGGGCTTCCCAATGTAGGGAAGAGCACACTTTTTAATGCAATAACAAAGGCCGGCGCAGAAGCGGCCAACTATCCGTTCTGTACTATTGAACCTAACGTGGGAGTTGTGACCGTTCCCGATGAGAGGCTCAGAGTTCTTCACGAGATGTATCAATCTAAAAAAACCGTTTATACTACCATTGAATTTTATGATATTGCAGGTCTTGTGAAAGGAGCCTCGAAAGGGGAGGGCTTAGGAAACAAGTTTCTAGGTCATATCAGAGAAGTTGCTGCAATCGTCCATGTGGTAAGATGCTTCGAAGACTCAAATGTTGTCCATGTAGACGGACGAATCGACCCAATCTCCGATATCGAGACTATCAACATGGAACTGATATTTTCAGATATGGAGCTGTTGGACAGACGAATACAAAAGACTCAGAAAAACCTGAAAGGGGACAAGAACCTGCAGGCAGAGCTTGATATCCTGCTCCAAGTGAAGGAAACGATCGAAAAAGGGCTGTCCGCCAGAACGATGGATTTAAGTGAGGAAGAAACAGAATTTGTGAAATCGCTGGATCTGCTTTCCTTTAAGCCTGTAATCTATGCCGCCAATGTTTCAGAAGAAGAAGCTGTTTCCGAAACAGACAACAAATATGTTGCTGAAGTCAGGAAATTTGCAGCCTCCGAAGGTTCGGATGTCGTAGTGGTCTGTGCTAAGCTGGAATCGGAGATAGCTGAGCTTGAAGACGAAGAAAGAGCAGCCTTCTTCGAGGAGCTGGGCATGTCGGAGTCGGGGTTGGATAAGCTGATAAAGGCGTCCTATCATTTACTGGATCTTATATCATTTCTGACCGCAGGAGTGCCGGAGGTTCGTGCCTGGACCATCAAAAGAGGGACTAAAGCGCCCGGGGCTGCCGGAAAGATACATACGGATTTTGAACGTGGTTTTATACGCGCTGAAACCATCGCATATAACGATCTGATTCAGTGTGGAGGCAATCTGGCCACTGCAAAGGAAAAGGGTCTGGTTCGCTCTGAAGGTAAGGACTATGTGGTCAAGGACGGAGATGTGATACTGTTCCGGTTTAATGTGTAGACAGAGGTGGTCTTTATGGGTAAAAACATAGATAAAGACAAGCTTATGGGGCAAAAAACCAATGTGGTACGAGTATTGGATCAAGCAAAGATCCAATATAAACAGCATTGCTATGCTGATACAGATGCAGTCTGTGGTCTGGATGTAGCATCAGTACTGAAGCAGGATCCTGAACAAGTCTTCAAAACCCTTGTCACAGTTGGTAAATCCGGAGATCATTATGTGTTTGTTATTCCTGTAAACAGTGAACTGGATTTAAGAAAAGCCGCAAAAGCAGTTAACGAAAAATCTGTCGATATGATCAAGTCAAAAGAGTTACTGCCTCTTACCGGATATATTCACGGCGGGTGTTCCCCAATCGGCATGAAAAAGCGCTTTGTGACCGTGATAGATGAAAGTGCAATCAAACATAATACCATCATATTTAGTGCCGGAAAAATAGGATATCAAGTTGAGTTATTACTTGATGATTTACATAAGCTAATTCCATTTTTATTGGCTGAAATAACAGACGGCCGCTCTGCCGTCACAGCAGCCCAAATGAAAGAAATCGAAAGACGGTCAGCGGAAAACGGATTGTCATACTATGAAATGATGGAAAACGCAGGAAGCGCAGCTGCGGAGTTTATAATGGACAAGATCCCCGCTATAAATAAGAAGATCCTTATCTTTTGCGGGAAGGGAAATAACGGCGGAGATGGTTTTGTGGCAGGTAGAAAGTTAGCAGAAGCCGGAGCCTGCTGCACCCTGTACCTGGTGGATGGCGAACCCAAAACCCGGGATGCGATTACCAATTGGCAACTTTGCCGTGAAAGGGACATCCCGATATACGACATGACTGAACCTGATACTGCGTGGAACAATATGAACGGACATAATCAAGAAATAACGACCCTTTCCAAAGAAGCAGATATTATTGTAGATGCCATTTATGGAACCGGATTTGCAGGTGATTTAAGAGAAAACGCAAGGATAGCTGCGGTTTTGATAAACTCAAGGAACAAGTCCACCCCGGTCTTTGCACTGGACATGCCAAGCGGACTGAGCAGCGACACGGGCGAAGCTGACAGGGATACCGTAAGGGCGGATTACACATTAGCGTTTCATCGTTTCAAGCATGCCCACCTGATGGAGAAATGTGATGAATGGGTAGGTCTTGCAGCTTGCATAGATATTGGAATTCCCCCTTTATATTAAACAGATCAACAGAACCCGAATCATATATATTTGATATACAGCCCATTTATTATAAAACCGATTTTACAGGATCAACCCAACAACAGACATCGAATCCAAAAAAAAGAGGGTCCGCAACGGAGACTGCGGACCCTCTTTTCTATGATGCTTTGTTGTATAAA
Source organism: Eubacteriales bacterium (assembly GCA_028692105.1). Taxonomy (GTDB): domain Bacteria; phylum Bacillota; class Clostridia; order Peptostreptococcales; family Anaerovoracaceae; genus Anoxybacterium. The sequence goes on from JAQUYC010000003.1 coordinate 40,503, forward strand.
TCCTGGATTAGAATAAGAAATTAGTGAAACATTTTATTGTTTTACTTTGTTTTCGTCTATTCGATTAGTCTTCTTTTGTGAACAGAGCAGCTTCACGATCTGCATTTGTAAAGCTTGCATACTTAGCTTTTGCATATATTGCAAGCGCTCCACCTAAAACAAACCATCCTACTACGAATATCCATTCGATTGGGAGGAGTGGTGCCGGTCCAAATGGAGTATACAGCCACAGGAAGAATAAGCAAACTAATACACACATAAATGCAACAAATTTGAAAGGTTTGATTGCATATGGTCTCTCCAGATCCGGGAAGTTCTTCCTGAGGTAGATAAAGGACAGAGTAACCATGGTGTATGTAACAACAACGCCCAAGGAACTTGCGTCTACCAACCATACAAGAGCTCCTTTACCAAGTAAGCAGGAGAATGTTGAAATTACTCCGACGAACAGTACTGCGTTTGCAGGTGTGCCGTACTTAGGATGAATTTTACCAAAGAAAGCCGGGAACATTCTTGCTTTACCCATGGAAAATAATACTCTGGCTCCGCCATACAGGAATCCGTTCCAGCTTGTTACAATACCAAGGATTGCACCGATGATACAAATTTTTCCTCCGATTGGGCTGCCAAAAGCATAAGCCATAGCATCAGCAACAGGAATACTGTCCATGTTGGTTCTAATATCAATAGGAGCTGCAAGACCTGTGCTGATAATCATAATGACATACCAAGCAGTAGCCATGAATATGGATGCGATCAGCAGTTTCGGAATTTTCTTCAAAGGAACATCCATTTCACTTGCAGACTGAGGAATAACGTCAAAGCCTACAAACATAGCAGGCACCATCAGCAATACCATCGACAGTCCTTTAAAGTCTGTGAAAAGCGGCTGTGCGTTAGCAAAGTTGCCGTTAACTGTAGCTCCACCGACTAAGAGTACTCCGACAGCAATAAGTCCTACAGCTGCAAGAGTCTGGAAAATAGCAGTCTGTCTTGCACCAACATAGTTTACAAATATAAGGATAACAGACATTGCGATGGCTACTAATGACCAAGGCAGATATACGTCAAAACCTTGAATCGTCCATAGATATCCCGAATCAGGTAGTGGGAAAACATAATCTACGGCGGTAGCAAACGCAGGGCCTTCCCACGCAGCTACACCAATGTAGGCTAAGCATGTGCCGAGTCCAGCAATAACAGCAGGCCAATAACCCATGGATTTGTACGCAAATACTACGCCGCCTCCTGTATATGGGATTGCAGGGGTTAACTCTGCATAGGCCAATCCAACAAAAATACATAATACCGCTCCCATAAGGTAAGCAACTACTGCACCCGCAATACCGGCGTCAACTCCCCATTTTCCGGAGAGCATGATCCAGCCCCAGCCGATCATTGTTCCAAAGGCCAACATTAGAACGTCTATCGTTTTAAAGCCTTTCTTTAGTTGTTGTGATTGTTGATTTTCACTCACGTTTTTATTCTCCTTTCTTTGATTTGCATATTTCTCGAAAACACATCCAAAGATGGATTCTGAAATATTTACAAATCGGCTTAATTTAATTAGCGATTTATACAACCATTAATAATAAAGCAAGATTGAAGCCATATGCACTGGCGTTTCAAAAAAAATATTTCGTATTTATTTCGAATTACCTGAAAGCTTTGAAAAATCGTACTTAGATAGGAGAGCATTTGGCATTTTACTTATAAATTCCTCGTCGCTTTTTACATTTTTGAGGGAGTATCGGATCCGTTTTGATGAAAAAAAATACAGAGACTGTGAAATATATTTCGCTTATCCCGAGAAAGGAAACTCACCTTTGGAGACCCCTTTATCTTGACAATCCCTGATGCCGTATTCCGAAATTTTATTGAAGAGATGTCTTGTACTGATATCCAGGTCTTTCGCAGATTTGGTAACATTATACTGATTTCTTTTTAATACATTTTCTATATATTTAGATTCGAATTCTCTGCGAACATCCTTGAGTGTATAATTGGCTTCGGAAAGTTCTGCCATAGCATCAGGATCATCATACATCAAGTTCGGAATGCTGCCTGATGTGATATGACCGTCATCTGACAATACAACCATACGTTCGATAATGTTTTTCAGCTCCCTTATATTACCCGGATAACGATAATTAAGCAGAAAATCCATGACATCATTGTCTATTTCAATACGTTCAATACCCATACTGCTTTTCACCTTTTCTGCAAAAAATTGGATCAGGTCCGGAAGGTCCTCTTTCCTGTCGCGCAGAGGGGGCACTTGAATGATGATAGTGCTGAGCCGGTAAAAGATATCCTCGCGGAAATTTCCTTCTTTGATCTCTTTTGACAGATCTTTATTGGTCGCAGAAATCAGCCGGAAATCTACCTTGATTTCATCATTGCTTCCGATTCGGTTTATCATTTTTGTTTCGATTGCTCTCAGCAGTTTTGCCTGGGTAGTTAAAGGAATATCACCGATTTCATCCAAAAATAACGTGCCTGACTGGGCTGCCTCAAACCTGCCGATACGTGTGCTTAAAGCTCCTGTAAAAGAACCTTTCTCATGCCCGAACAGCTCCGACTCTAAAAGGCTGTTGGAAAAGACATGGCAGTTAGTGGCATAGAAACTGTTCTTGCTCCGGTTGCTCTCACTGTGAATATATTGGGCTATGACTTCTTTTCCGGCGCCAGATTCTCCCAATATAAGGACATTCGCTTCACTCTTGGCCACCTTGGAGGCCATATCCAGAACCTCTCGGTACAGTTTGCTTTTCGTATTCATCATATAGCTGCTGCCGTTCGGTTCAGCCGTACTTTCGGTCTCTTTACTCTGTGTCTGTTTCAGCTTTTCGATGTTTTGTATTTCCTTCAGCAGTTCCTCCGGGTCGCTCCCCTTGATTACATAGGTATAAGCGCCTTGTTTCATTGCTTCTACCGCATTATTGATGGTTCCGTGTGCAGTCAGTATGATGAAAAAGAGATTGGGGCGGATTTTCTTTACGGCTTTCAGAAGAGCTATTCCATCCATCTCAGGCATAATCAGATCTGAAATGATGATATCAAAATATTCTGTTTTCAGGATGTCGGTCACTTCTTTCGATTTTATACACTGTTTTACCTGATAGCCTTCCGCCTGTAAAATCATTGAAAGGGTCTCGCGGCATGCTTCTTCATCATCCACAATCAGGATCTTCAGGTCTTTATTCATAGCCCTTAGATCTTTATTCATAGTATTCCACTCCTCTTGTAACCGGAAGCCGAATCGTAAAAGCTGTTTCTCCTCCAACTTCACTTTCCACAGTAATACTTCCGTTAAATTTGCTTATTTCATTATATACGATATAAAGTCCGAGCCCAGCGCCGTTGTTTATTAACCATATCAGAGGTAATTATACATTCGAAAATAGACAAATTAGATATGCATATAATGTAGATATTATATCATAATGAGTGTGTCTCGACAACGTATTTCAAGCGTATCTCAAGCTGACGGACATGAGTTTGAAGATGCAAAGACCATGTATTTGAAGATATCTTGACACGTTGTATCTGCAAATGATAGTATGTAGCTAACAAAATCGAATAAACGTTTTATGTTCGGCTCATCCATGATGTTTTTGTCTGATTCTTAAGAATCCGGAGACATGATGTTATGGTTGAACCGCTGAGAGGGAAACAGGTGAGAGTCCTGTGCGGTCCCGCCGCTGTAAGCGAGGAGTTCTTCCATAGCATGTATTTGCGCAAATCACATGCGCCACTGAGCGAAAGCCCGGGAAGGTTTGTAAAGAATGATGATTCGTGAGCCAGAAGACCTGCATAAAATTTAAAAAAGATTCCGACGGGTGATCGGCAAGCTTTAATTTAGTATTTAATAACATACAGAAGAATACGGAGCTGTAGCAATGCTGCAGCTTTTGTTTTTGAACGAATTGCTATTCTGTTACCAGCTCGCCCGATTTGCATAGTAAATGCCATCGAATAAAACTCAAATTGACATCTGCCAAATCTTTCGGCAAATCCCAGTATTACTTAGAAAGTGAGGAACAAAAATGAATACAAAATACAGATTACAGAGAAAAGTGACAGCATTCCTGCTGGTGATGGCGATGCTTTGCGGAAGCATGGGCTTAAACGGGTTGGGGATACCGGTTAACATCGCTTACGCTGAATCGGGGTCTCCTTCCGGGGGCTCTGTGTATGACATTTCAGCTGATGTTGAAAATATAATTAGCGGAATAAGGGATGCAGGTGATGTCCATGCATCATCCTATTATACGGACGACTGGGTGTTAGGCATGGCAGCGGCCGGACTGCCCCTTACAGCTGATGAAAAAACTAAATATCTATCAAATGTACTTAATATTGCAGCAGCCGGTAGCGCAGCCGCAAAAGCAAAGTCAGCAATAGCCTTAACAGCTTTAAATATTGATGCGAGATATATCGCCAATAAGAACGGCGGAGAGAATATCAACCTTATAAATGAAATAGCATTCTTTAATGACCCTATTGATCCGATTTACGGAGCACCGTTTATATTATCTCTTTATGATCTGCATAATTATGAAATACCAACCGGTGCCGCGATAACAAGAGAAAGCCTGATAGATAACATTATCAATGCACAGGAACCTGAAGGTTCATGGACTGATGATTGGGGTTCAGATGCTACCGGGATGGCCTTGCCGTCTTTAGCGCCATATTATAATGCAAATACGGAAACAAACGGAATAAGCGCCCCATCATGCGCTGCTATCACGACAGCAATAAATGATGCATTAAATTATCTGTCTGCTTTACAAGGGATAGACGGAGGATTTCCGGGCTTTATGGGCATGCCGGATTCCAATACTATGAGTACAAATATAGTGGGAATAAACGCTCTAAGATTGAATCCGCATACAGATACCAGATTTATAAAAAACGGAAATAGCGCAATGCAGAAGCTGCTTTCCTATAGAACAAGTGATGATAAGCTTGGTTGGATGGACAATATGGCTGCTAACGATTATGCTTGTCAGCAGGGCTTAGGGGCACTTGCAACTTATCAAAATCTAAGTAATGCCAGAAGCAGTAATTTATATCAATTTACAAAGGAAACCACGCCTTATACAAGCTGGCCTGACGCAAACTTGCTGACAGGCATAAGGGTCACTGCACCGACACAGACGGAGTACAGCTATGATGCTGCGAAAACGAATGATACAGTCAACACTGAAGGGATGACCGTAACAGCAGTCTACAACGGAGACGCGGCAAACACAACAGGTGTTGCAATCACAAACTGCGTTGTTTCGAATATCGACCGGGCGAAGCCGGGCACCCAAGCTGTGACCGTATCGTATCAAGGCTATACAGCCAACTTCATAGTAACTGTGAAAAACAGCGATACAACTGTTCCATTGAAAGACACGGCAAATGTTAAAGTAAGAACTAACAACAGTACGATAGCCTCTTCCGCTTCAATGTTGATTGAGGCAGGAAAGACAAGCGCACTGGATGTGTTGAAGATGTTATTGGACGCTGAAGGCATAAACTATGTTATCAAGCAAAATGGATATGTTTCGGAAATAAATGGATTGGGTGAGTTTGATCAAGGTTCAAACTCCGGATGGCTTTATTCTGTAAACGGGACTCCGCCTTCTACAACTTCGGCTAAAGATTATATTCTTCAAAATGGAGATTCAATCGTTTGGTACTATACCTTGGATTTCACTAAGGATAAGAGCAGCAGCAACTGGAAGGAAGAAAAGACCGATGCTGAATCTGCAGCGGGAACCGCTAAAGAAACTGCGGCCATAACGGTAACATCAAGAATTGACAGCAGCGGCAAGGCCTTTGCATCTGTTTCAGCAAAGGAAGTTACAATAGCAATAGACGCAGCATTACAGGGAGCAGCCACCGGAGTTAGGGTTATGGCTCACATGACAGTGGAGGGAGCAGATAATGCCGCATCCGTTGAGATGACGATACCCGGCTCTGTGCTAAAGGCATTTAACACAAAGACGGACGGAGTTACGATAAAAATGCCTGTTGCCGCTATTAGCCTTGATACAGGTACGCTTAATACATTAGCGGCTGAAGCAGGCGGCGATATAAAAATTACCGTAGCAAAGCTTGATTCGGCTGACATACAAAACTTGAGCGAGGAAGTAAAAGCCGAGATAGGGGGTAGACCGGTATATGATTTTTCGATCATGAGCGGCGGCAGGAATATCTCAGAGTTTGACGGAAAAATTACATTAACTGTGCCATACACCGCATCGCCTCAGGAAATAAGCGATGGACTTGTGATATACTTTTTAAAGGATGACGGAAGCCTAAAAGTTGTGAGAGATTGTATCTATGATGCAGATACCGGTACAATGACGTTTACGACAAAGCATTTTTCAAAATATGCCTTGGGCTATAATGCATTGGGCTTTAATGACACTGAATCTCATTGGGCGAAAAACGACATTGCATATCTTGCTTCGAGAGGGATAGTTAACGGTACTTCGGAAACAACCTTTTCGCCCGATTATAACGTAACAAGAGCCCAATTTGTACAAATACTCGCAAACCTAACAGGAAGTGATACAGACAGCATTCAGAGCGGTAAAGGGACATCGTTTATTGATGTACCGAAAACTGCATGGTATTCAAAAGCAGTTGAATGGGCTGCTGAGGAGGAAATTGTAAAAGGTATTGAAAATAATGACGGCTGTATAAGCTTCCGGCCAAACACAAATATCTCCAGACAGGACATGTCTATCTTGATTTTAAGATTTACTGAAAAATATGAAGGATACGATATTGCAAAAATCAGAGAAGCGTCAGTTTTTTCGGATGAAGATGAAATAGCGGCTTATGCAAAAGAAGCAGTTTTGCAATTGCAGCAGGCGGGATTGATCAATGGGAAAACCGCAAGTACATTTGAGCCAAAAGACTATGCAACAAGAGCAGAAAGCGCAAAAATGATTGCAATGATGCTCCGGAATTCCCTGAAGGCCACAACTGTCGTGGTTGAAAATGATGAACTGCAAACGAAACATATTGATGTATCAAACGATATTGGTCGAGCAAGCCGGTATCTTGTAAAAACAGTTTCAAATCCGATGATTTCCGCTGTTGGCGGTGAATGGACAATTCTTGGATTAGCTAGATCAGGGGTCGAAACGCCTGAAGACTACTATGAACGATACTACGAAAATGTGGTATCAGAATTAAAATTAAAGAGCGGGAATCTGACGAAAGTAAAGTATTCCGAGTATTCCAGGCTTATTCTGGCACTGACGGCCATAGGCAGGGACGTAACGAATGTGGGAGGCTATAATCTGACGGAGAAGCTATCGGATTATAACAATGTCATCAAACAGGGGATCAATGGACCGATATTCGCACTGCTTGCATTGGATAGCGGCGACTATGAGATTCCTCAGGCCGCAAGCGTAACGGTACAGACAACGAGAGAATTGCTGATAGATTATATCTTGAAAAAGGAAATAACAGATGCAGCCGGTGTAAAAGGAGGTTTTTCCCTTTCTGATGGCACCCCGGATGCAGATATAACAGGGATGTCGCTCCAGGCACTTGCAAAGTATAAAAGCATGCCGGAAGTAAAAGCCGCTATCGATAGGGGACTTGAGGCTTTAAACCGCATGCAGTCTGCAGATGGAAGCTTTAAAACTGCCGGAACAGAAAACTCGGAAAGCATTGTTCAGGCGATAGTGGCAAAATCCATGCTGGGAGTTGATGCTGCCAATAATGTAGATGCATTGATGAAATACTGCAATAAAGACGGAAGCATCAGGCATACAATTGCAGGAGGAGCGGACTTGATGGCAACGGAACAGGGTCTGTATGCCCTTGCCGCATATGAACGGTATATCAACAGCAAAAATTCTCTGTATGACATGGCAGATTCGCAGACAGTCAGTGAGGATATGTAGGTGAGTGTTAATGAATAAGTGTTTAAAAATATTATTGGTTCTGCTTGTTTGCATAGTCGTGTTTTCAGGGTGTGCTGACAATCAGGATGTACCATCCGAATCCGGGTATGCCATAAATCAGGGCAGTCCTGAGGAATCAGAAGATATAATGGCTAAAGATGATTTGCCTGGAGTTCAGGATGAAGATAAGCAGGGCAGTTCTGCTGTTTCAAAACATCCTGATAAAGACAAGCAGGGCAGTTCTTCCAAATCGAGCTATACTGATGAAGATACGGGTAAATCAACTGCAGCCGCAACTTCACCTTATTATTGTACCTTATTGATCACCTGCAGCACCATATTTGATAATATGGATGATTTTGATCAATCAAAACTCGAAGTCCTTCCGGAAGACGGCATCGTTTATACTGCTGAAAAGGTTGAATTCCACGAAGGAGACAGTGCTTTTGACGTTTTGCTACGAGAAACAAGAGCAGGAAATATACACATGGAATTTGTCAATACACCCATTTATAACAGTGCGTATATTGAAGGCATAAATAATATCTATGAGTTTGATGCCGGACCTCTCTCCGGATGGATGTACAGAGTCAATGAAAAGTTCCCGAATTACGGCAGCAGCAGATATCAGCTTGTAGATGGAGATCGGGTAGAATGGATCTATACTTGTAATCTGGGACGCGATATCGGCGGAGACTGGAATGCACAAAACGGCGGGGAGAATCAATAAACATGAAGAGTATATTTGCAGCATATCATCCAGCAGTAAATTTTACCTTTTTTTGCGCCGTTATAATAGGCAGCATGTTTTTTATGCACCCGGTTTTGCTTTGCATTTCCTGGTCAGCGGCTTTTTTATACTCAATTTATCTGAATGGCAGAAAGGCGTTAAGATTCAATATTGTCTTCGTATTGCCGACAATGATAATAATATCTTTGATAAATCCGCTGTTCAACCACAGAGGCATGACCATTTTAGGTTATATAAGAGACAATCCCATAACCCTCGAATCGATATATTACGGTATTTGCACAGGGCTGATGTTTGGAGCAATCATACTTTGGTTTTCGTGCTACAATGCAATTATGACATCGGATAAAATTATCTGCCTGTTTGGCCGGATCGTGCCGGCAATGTCACTTATTTTCTCTATGGTTCTAAGATTCGTACCCAAATTTAAGACACAGATCATTACGATATCAAATGCACAGAAATGCATCGGGAGGGATGTGAGCAACGGCTCATATAAGGAACGAATCCGCCATGGCATCAAGATACTGTCGATCATGGTCTCCTGGGCTCTGGAGAATGCAATAGAAACTGCAGATTCCATGAAATCAAGAGGATATGGATTAAAAGGGCGAACCAGCTTTTCGATATTCAGATTCTATGCGAGAGACAAGGGACTCTTAATGATCATGACAGTTTTCATCACAGTCATATCTATTGGAGCTGCAGCAGGTGTGACAAACATTCAGTATTTCCCATCAATAAAGATCGGAGAGATTACCGGATTCGGTATCTTCGTCTATACGGCATATTTTCTGTTATGCTTTATACCAGTGATACTGGACGTCATGGAGGAAATAAAATGGCATTATTTTCGATCCGGGATTTAACATTTACCTATCCTTTGAAAGACATACCGGCAATAAAGGGGGTCAACTTAACTGTAGAATACGGAGAATTTATTACAGTCTGCGGAAAAACAGGCTGCGGGAAAAGTACTTTACTTCGTAATCTAAAGACAGCATTGACGCCTCACGGTGCTGTGACCGGAGAAATATATTTTGATGGAAGACTCCTTTCTGAAATAGACTTACGTGAGCAAACGCAAAGAATCGGTTACGTTCTGCAAAATCCGGAAAATCAGATAGTTACGGATAAGGTCTGGCACGAACTTGCCTTCGGACTTGAGAGCCTTGGATACGATACTCAAAGCATTCGATTAAGAGTTGCGGAAATGGCCAGTTTTTTTGGCATACAAGACTGGTTTATGAAAGATGTTTCAGAGCTTTCTGGAGGACAAAAGCAGCTTCTGAATTTAGCGGCGGTCATGGCAATGCAGCCTGATCTGCTCATATTGGACGAACCGTCATCACAGCTTGATCCTATAGCGGCAAGTAATTTTTTGGAGACAGTGAAAAAAATAAACAGTGAAATTGGCACAACCATAATAATAACAGAACATAGACTTGAAGAAGTACTGCCTATGTCGGATCGCGCTGTTGTTTTAGACAGCGGCAGGGTAATCCTGGATAGCGCTCCCAAGAACGTGGGGGAAGAGCTATTAAAATTGAATCATGATATGTTTTTAGCCATGCCCGGTCCTATGCAGATATATGCCGGTTTGATCAAGGCTCAGAAAGAAATGGGTATAGATATTAATCCAAACGCTGATCAAAATGTTGATCCCAATATTGATCCAATTATTGATCCAAATAAGGCTGCCGGTATGAGCTGCCCCATTACAGTAAGAGAGGGCAGAAAGTGGCTGACAGAAGTTTTTCACGCCCGAGAGATCAGGTGCCGTGATTTGGATATCGCAAAGAAAACAGAAAACGAAACGATCATAGAACTCAGGAATGTATGGTTTAAATATAGCAGAAACCACTCGGATGCCATAAAAGGATTATCTTTAAATATTTCAGCGGGACAGATGCATTGCATTGTAGGCGGAAACGGGACAGGGAAAACCACGGCATTAGCCTTAATCGGCGGAATTCATAAACCGTACAGAGGAAAAGTAAAGCTTATGGGAAGAGAACTGTCAAAATATACAAAGGAAGAACTATATAACGGCATTTTTGGAATCCTGCCGCAAAACCCCCAATCTCTTTTCGTCGAGAAAACGGTCGGACTTGACCTGTTTGAGGTTCTTGAAAAGAAGACCTTGAGCATAGAAGAAAAAGAAGCAAAGGTTAAAGCAGCCGCAAAACTTATGGAAATAGACGATCTTTTAAAAATGCACCCATATGATTTAAGCGGAGGAGAGCAGCAACGGGCAGCATTGGGTAAGGTTCTGCTTTTAAAACCGAAAATAATCCTATTGGATGAACCCACCAAAGGGCTGGACAATCATTTTAAAATAAAGCTTGCCGGCATCCTCAATAAGTTATTGGAGAATGGAATCACTGTCGTGATGGTTTCACACGATATCGAATTTTGTGCAAAATACGGGGATCAGTGCTCGATGTTTTTTGACGGAAATATTATTACAACCAATACACCAAATAGATTTTTCTCCGGGAACAGCTTCTACACGACGGCAGCAAACAGGATGTCCCGGCACAAATTTAGTAATGCTGTTACCGCAAAGGATGTGATAGACATATGCATACAGAATCTGAAAACACAGGAAAGCTGAATAAGAGAACGATAACGTCAGCTGTAATTATTTTAATATTTATTCCATCGACGATTTTATTCGGTGTATTCTTTCTTGATGACAGAAAGTATTTTATCGTCAGTCTTATGATCATCTGCTATGCGATGATACCGTTTTTTTTGGTCTTTGAAAGACGGAAGCCGCAAGCAAGAGAAATGATCATTATTGCGGTTTTAATAGCGATCGCCGTCGCGGGAAGAGCCGCATTTTTTATGGTACCTCAATTTAAGCCGGTCATTGCCATCGTCATAATCACTGCAGTCTGCTTTGGCGCTGAAGCTGGATTTCTGACAGGAGCCATGGCAGGGTTTGTATCGAACTTCTTTTTCGGTCAAGGCCCCTGGACCCCATGGCAGATGTTTTGCTTCGGTATCATAGGGTTTTTGGCGGGAGTACTTTCCCAAAAAGGATTTCTCAAGAGAAGCAGAAAGCAATTGTGCTTTTTCGGAGGGTTGACAACATTTTTAATATATGGGGGAATTGTAGATCTATGGACGATATTTATGGTTACTCCCGAACCCAAAATGGAAACTGCAATCATAGTATACGGTACGGCTCTGTGGTTTAATATCATCCACTCATCAGCTACAGTGATATTCCTATATATCCTCGCAAATCCCATGATAGAAAAATTAGAAAGAATCAAAGTCAAATACGGACTCATCGAAAAACTTCCCAAATGAAACCGCAATTACGCGATAATGTCTGTGGTTCACGGAAATTACAAAATATTCAATCAATTAACCATAACATCTGTGTTTATGTGTTATAATTAATATATCGGTGATAATATATAGGGCAATATATGGGCAAAGGAGAGATAACATATGGGGAAAATATTGAATGGTTATATTATGCCGCATCCCCCGATCATTATACCGGGGATTGGCCGCGGAAGAGAAAGTGAAGCTGAGGCGACCATAAAAGCAATGCAAAAAGCAGCGCGCGAGATCGGAAAAGACAAGCCGTCTACGATCATCCTTTCTACCCCTCATGCTCCATGTTTCAGGGATTATGTTTACATTTCAGATACGGAAGACATCGTGGGAGATTTCTTAGACTACGGCTGCCCGGATATCAAACTTAAGCTTAAGAACAACGCTCCTTTAATTTCATTGATTATTGAAAAGGCTAAGCGTGCAGGTATTGATGCCGGAGGATTGAGCAAACAGCAAAAGAAAAGACACGGCATCATCGATAAACTTGATCACGGAGCACGTGTTCCTCTGTATTTTATTACTGAGGAGTATGATAAGTTTCGTCTTGTTTGTATTTCTACGCCGTTCTTTTCATTAATCGATCTCTACCGTTTTGGGAATTGCATTCAGCAAGCGGTTGAGGAGTCTTGTGAAGAGGTGGTATATATAGCCAGCGGAGATCTGTCCCACAAACTTATTCCCGAAGCCCCGGCGGGGTACAGCCCCTTAGGCAGGGTATACGACGAATATATAGTTGAAATGGTGAAGACCGGCGATGTTGAAGGACTTATTGCCACAGAGGAAAGCGTTCTGGAAAAAGCAGGTGAATGTGGTACCAGATCCATAGTAATGATGTTCGGTGCTCTGCATAACAAGAAATTTGATCCGGAGGTTTATTCTTATGAAGGACCTTTTGGTGTGGGATATATGATTGCAAAAATGAATGTATTATAAAAATGTTTTAGATGTATTAGAAAATCTAAAATCTATGACGGTGCGGTGAGGGAGATGATCTTATGGAAAGTGATTATGTGAAGCTCGCAAGAGAAACGCTGGAAACCTTTTCAAATTGAACGGTTTGAAGTCATCAGATATAAATAGATGCAGCCGAATAAAAAACGAGCAGAGTTATATCATCTTTACAGCGGAAGGGAGGATATATCATGTTTGACAATAAAGAAGCAATGTATTATGAGAAACTGAAAGAGAAAAAGGTGCTTTGTCTGCTTTGCCCTCACAATTGCACCATTCAGGATGGGGAGTACGGAATCTGCGGCGTCCGTCAAAATAATGGCGGTATTCTTTATTCTATGAATTATGGGGATATGAGTTCTATCGTATTAGATCCCATTGAGAAAAAGCCTCTGAGCCGGTTTTGCTCCGGCAGCAGTATCATGTCGATCGGATCCGTAGGGTGTAATCTGAAATGCCCGTATTGCCAAAACTATCATATTGCAAGGGTAAAGCTACAGAAAGTGAAAACCTATCATACAAACAGTGAGGAAGTCGTGGATAAAGCACTTTCTCTCAGAAGTCAAGGGAATATCGGCATAGCATATACATATAATGAACCTGTCATCTGGTATGAATTTGTTTTTGAAACAGCAAGGCTGGCGGAGGAGAAGGGATTGATGAACGTCCTGGTAACCAACGGGTATATCGAAGAAGAACCCCTTAAGAATTTATTGCCATATATTGACGCCATGAATATTGATCTTAAAGCATATAATGGCAGGTTTTATAAGGAACTTGTAAAAGGCAGACTTGAAAATGTAAAGTCTACGATCCGCGAATCAGTAAAACATTGTCACGTCGAGATCACTACTCTTATAATACCCACCTGGAACGATTCCACTGAGGAGATGGAGGAAATGGCAAAGTGGCTGTCTTCCTTGTCCGTAGACATTCCGCTTCATCTTTCCAGGTATTTCCCGATTTTTGAAATGACAGATATACCGCCAACACCTCGTAATACTTTACTTGAACTTAAAAGGATTGCTGAGCGTCATCTAAACTATGTCTATCTTGGAAACGTGTAAATAAATATATATGAAAGCAATAAAATAATGGGGGACAGGGTCCCCCATTTATATTCATATCATATTCTTATCCAGGTATTTGGTTAGTTTGCCGAGGCAATTTACATAACAGCCGAATTCATTGTCATACCACCCGAAAATTTTAGCATGAGTGACAGGAATACTGATATCCTTTGCAGTAGTGATTCCGAATTGCTGTAATGTTCTTCCGTCAATAGACAAAAAGCCGGTCCTGGTATGGTTTTCATGCCCTTCAATTACCACTGCCGCAGGACAGCCCATTATATCTGAAGAAACATTTTGATTTTCGCTATATATCAGGAAATCCTTCTGCGGTCCGTTGGCTGCTTTTTTGAATATGTCATTTATGAAATCCTGAGTAATTATCGGTTCCCCGTTTTCGGAAAGAATTGAACGGAAGGTCAAATTAAGAGATATCAAAGATACTGTGCTGACCGGGACTCTGATGGAGTCAGCCATAAAGCCGATTTCTTTTATTGCCGGGAGAATTTCCTCTAATGCGATCGCAGCGCCGGTTGAAGTCGGTATGATATTATTTATAACTGAACGGTTCCGTCTAAGGTCACTGCTGCCGGCTTTCGGCGGTGTATCAAGGATGCTCTGATTATTTGTCGCAGCATGGACCGTGGACATAGATGCAGTAACGATATTTGATGTTTCTTCTGTTTCAAGAAGTGGCTTGACCATATGCGCCAAGGCAGTAGTCGTGCAGCTTGCTGCCGATATAATATGATGTTTGACAGGGTCATATCCCGAATGATTGACTCCGTACACAAACATAGCGCAGTCATCCGGTTTTTTGGTGGAAGCATCTTTCATTTTAAATGGTGCGCTGACAATTACCTTTTCCGCTCCGGCTTCAAGATGCCCTCGCAGGCTTCCTTTGCTGTAATCGGCAGGAAGTGAGGGGTCAAGGAAAACGCCTGTGCAGTCAACAACCAACCGGACACCTTCTTTGCTCCAGGGAATATCTCTCGGATTTCTTTCTTTCGTCAGCACTTTGATCTTTATTCCGTCAAATTCGAACAGATAATCTCCTAATACTGTTATCTGGCAGGTTTTGCCTGTATGTCCATATAGAAATCGGTCAATTGAACCATAGGTAGAATCCGTCGTCAGATAATGGATGATGTCATTTGGATTCTTTCCGAGTTCTCTTCCAGCATTGATTATAATTCCTTCAAAATGCCTTAAAATCAGATGATTCCATAGTGTCAATTTCCCGATTCTGCCGATTCCGTTAATTCCTAACAACCGTTTTGATTTTAATTGTGCTTCCATTTGCATTTCCTCCTCTACGTCGAAAACATGTAGTATATTTCCGTATCTTACGGAAAAAAGTAAGAATTAAGTTAATTAACCTGCCGTTCAATCATCGGAGGCCTCATAAGCACCTTCATAAATAAATCCGGAATTTCCATCAATCGAAATTTCATCTCCGAGGCTGAAACTCCCGCCGCGGAAGGTGCAGGTTTTCTCATCATCATTTACCTTCAAGCTTTTACAGCTTACGATACACACTTTCCCTAAGCTGGCAGCTGTTACCGCAGCATGAGAGGTCGCACCCCCTTTGGCAGTAATCAAACCGTCGCAGTTAAAGATAAGAGGGATATCATCCGGAACCGTATCCGGCCGCACGAGTATGACTTTTTTATCCGGATTCCTTACTTTTAGATCTTCTATGTCATCCATATCAAAAGCTAAGATCCCTGACAGAGCTCCGCCTGAAATGCCGATCCCGCTGCCTACGGATTTCATTTTGTCCGGTTCGGAAACAAAGGTACTGATTATGCTTTGCTTTTTTAAATTCTGGTTTCTGATCTGAAGTATATATAAGTTTTCAGGTTTGTCTGACTCAAAGGTAAATTCTATTTCCTGATGTGTGTAACCATGCTTTTCAATCAATTGTCTCGCTATCGCAAGCAGATGATTATATATTTCAGGGAATGCAGATTCTAAAGAAAAGGTCGCATCGCTGTTGTATTGTTTTCTCTGTTTTTCTGTGATAGGCAATGTGTTTACCAACCCGGAAACCACATCTTCCCCCTGACTGCACAGGGCAAAATCACCAAAAAGATTGATGCCGGCTTTTCCGTTAAAAGGGCTGTTCGTAAATACGACGCCCGTTCCCGAGTTTTGCGAAAGATTCCCGAGTATCATCTTCTGCACGATTACCGCAGTACCCCACTCGTCTGCTATCTGCATATGATTTCTGTAATATATCGCACTTTTTGTTGACCAGGAATCCATTACTCCTAAAATTGAATGTCTCAGCTGAAGGAAAGGGTCCTTTTCTATATGGATTCCTTTATCCTTCAGAACCTTTTCATAGGCATAACAGGTTTCTTTCATTTGCTTTGGAGAAAACTGTTTTTTAAGCTCGAGACCATAATTTGCCTTGTGCACTTTCATCACTTCATCGAAAATATCTCTCTCTATACCGTAAAACATACCCCAGCTTTGGAAAAAACGTCTGTAGCAGTCCCATGCGGTCCATTCATAGCCGGCTTTTTTGCTAAAGGCTTCTGCAATTTCATCATTCATCCCAACATTGAGAAATGTTTTCATAGCACCCGGCAATGACAGAGAAGAACCGGAGCGGACGGAGAAAAGTAACGGATTATTCGGGTCTCCGAATTTCATTGATGTTATCTTTTCTATTTCTGAAACCGCATTGCGGATGTTCTGATTCAACTCCTGATTCATATGAGGGTGCCGGATTACAGTTTCCTTGTGCCGAAAAACCTCTGTGGTCAGAACAAAACCTGGAGGAACCTGCAAGCCGTAGGAAATCATCTTTTTAAGGAAATAAGCCTTAGCTCCTAAAAAAACCGGGTTATCCATCTCAAGGGTTGCAGCGTTCAGCGGACTCAGAATCAGATCTGGGTCGTAGCTCATGACATTATGGATAAATTCATCCGAATAACCTTCAACCATGTTCCGCAGCGTGTTGACGATATTTGTAATAAAGTTATCCAGGTCTTGAACAAGAAAAGCAGAAGACAAATTATCACGAAAGAACTTTTCTGATTCCATCTGCGAAAACTGTTTCCTATCCGTTTCAGCGAGGGAATGGTAGTCAGGAAACACCTGGGGAATAATATCCGCCAGCGGACGTTCATATGCATCTATAAAGTATTCACTTATGATCTGCTTAATATCCTGCGCCATAAACTGAAAAAGGTTAATATATTGATCCAGTGAAAAGCTTGGCGAAGACAGGCTGTATTTAAACATATCAATATTGGAATTAAATCCCTGATTGCTTATTCCATCAAGTTCAAGCCCTTCCTTGAAGAGCGCCAGAACATTATATATGCGCCGGAATGTTTTTAATGTTATATACTCAAGGTTTACTGACTGCAGCAGCTCTACCATTAATTTTGAAGCAGTCTTTTCAAGTCGGAACATCAATCCGAGAGCATCAAATTTTGCTTCTATATACTGTCCATACATGGAAGGGATACCTGCTGCGATATGACGCTTATAATAAATATCCTCTACAGCCACGCTTTCTTCAGGATCAAGAATGATCCCTTTCAGGCGCAGCATGAATTTATATATCATAACCAAAGATGCTTCCGGATTATTTGCCTCCATTTGTTTCTTTAATCCCTCACGTTCCTCTTCGGTAAAGAAGTGATAGTTTTTCAGCATGTTGATAATATCCTCTGATTCCAGAGAATATTTATCACGAAGAAGAGAATGAATTTGAAAGAGATAAAGTACGCGTTTCCCGTCCCTGTCTGTTTTATCCGAAATAGCAGCAAGAAGCTGCTTCAAACGTTCGATATCAAATAGGAAAAGTTCCTCCGGTTCGGTACCTGCCGCTTTGCATAATTCAGACATTATTTCATTAGTATTTAAATACCATTCGCTCTTGACATCAAGCCACTCAAAAACGTCATCCGGAATAATGCTTTTCAATCTTGATTTGTCGCCATCTACCCAATAAAGAATGATTTGACGGGTGAGAGCAATGTGAGTGTTGTTACTTTCGGTATGCGTCTGCTTACGTAGAAAATGAATCAGACGATCCTGCCGCCGCGAGAACTCGTCGATGGCAGTAGTTATTTCTCTCAACTTTCCTTCTGCACCGATTTCCCTGAAATATACGGGAAAGATTCTGGCCAGCTGCTTCATTTCTCTGTAAACCGGTGCAATATCAGAATTCAGCAGTTTTGTTACCTCTCTCTGAAAGAGATCGGTATCGGATATAAATATACCGCCAAGTTTCAGGTTCACGATCAAGGCTGCCAGCAGCTCTCTCATTTCATAAGGGGAATATTCGATCAGTTCCATCCAGACCTTTATATTTTTTACGTGGTTCGCATTGATTTTTATCTGCCATTCAGAATTCATGGTCACTTGACCCGGATAATGAAAGCCCAGCTGAATAAGACACTTCACAAAATATGATATTATGCTGTCGTTCTTCGTATGAATGATTTCCTTGCCTAACGTAAGAACGCAATCCAGTACTGTTCCGGCATGGTCTGTTTTCAGCTCTTCAAAGAGAACCATACTCTTATCAAGGAAAAAGGTAATATTGTTTTCATCTAATTCTTCAAGTACACTTCGCAGATAACGGTTCATATCGTAAAGCAGATGATCTTTTAAATGTACCATACCCGGAAGATGCAGCAAAAAATGAAGGTAGTAAATCTTCTCCCGCGAGGATCCGAACTGTTCGGTGAATCCGCGGAAATAATTAGAGATATCGTTAAAAAACATGAGGTCATAGAGCTCATCCCATTGGGTGCACTTTTTGAGTTCATTCCGGAGCCGGTCAAAGAAAGGCTTTTTAATTTCCTGAAGTTTATCAGATTCCAATGAGTCAAAGCGAATGTTTCGCTCGCTGAGCCAGGCTTCGACATCGGCAGTATTCTCCCAGTAATCAATGCACTTATCAAGCAGTCCGGCAGTCATCTGAAACAGGCAGTCCCTATATTCGGAGTATTTTGCAATTTTATTGAAATAGGTTTTAAAGTAGCCTGAATTGAACAGATAGAGGTTTTCATGAACCTGAATATCCAGCTTTAAAAAATCAAGACATTTCCAGATGATGGAATGAGGAAATTCAGATAAATTAACAAGACGCTCCATGAATTTAATGATAGTTTTAATCAGAAGTTCCCTTTGCTCTTCGGTTAAGTCTGAATCGATAAGATCTTGGAAGATGTGTACAAGGACAGTAAGGGCTTTTTCTGATTCCTCATGAGAATTATAAAACCAGAGATCATTGAGGCTTATATTGTGCAGTACTTCAATGACATACTGATAATTAACGAATTTATGGTTTAATTCAATTATGAATTCTTCAGCCCGCTTGTGGATTCCCCATTTATCCCTTGAGATATCAATGAACCATTGCTGTTCCTCGGGTATCTCAATATCCGAATCCCTCGTTTGTATTAAATTGGCTTCAAGTGCCTTTGAAGTAAAATTATCTGCCATTTAAAAAACCTCCTTAATTTAGCAGGTTGTTTGTATTATAGCACAATAATCTTAAAAAACACAACAAATATGACCAATTTATATAATGCATCCTTAAAAATTTAACTTCATAAAAAAAAGCAATCTTACAGCAGATAAGCAACGCGCCGGACAGAATGTTAAAAAGGGCAGAAGATTCAATCCCCTGCCCGAAGTTTATAATAATTTACCAGCTGCAGCCGTTTGAGCCGTGGAACTGGAAAGCATTTCTCTTTTGTTTATTACTTGTGCGCGAGTCTTCTTGATCATTACGGTCACAATCGAATTCGTCTTCGATGCATCCCGGGAAGAAATCATGCCCTCTGCCTTTATGCTTTGAGCGATCTTGTGAATCATTGGATTCACAGCGGCAATCCGGACGATCAATTCCGCCTATGATACAGTCCTCAATATCTTCCTCGATCTCAGCTGCAGTAACAGAACCCTGACAGGGAAGAAGGCCTTCACAGGCATCCAAACAGAATAAAGTTCTTCGAACAGTTTCAACGTGTACCACCGGTTCGATAGCCAGTGATGTAACAA
Organism: Eubacteriales bacterium; assembly: GCA_028692105.1. Classification (GTDB taxonomy): domain Bacteria; phylum Bacillota; class Clostridia; order Peptostreptococcales; family Anaerovoracaceae; genus Anoxybacterium. The sequence continues at coordinate 60,596 of JAQUYC010000003.1, forward strand.
GAGAAACTGTGCAGTTAGCCGAGTTGATCGTAGTAGGGCATTGTAGACACAGAAAACACGGGAAAAGCTGAGCACTGTTTCCATTAATGTCTGCTTCATTTTCTACAGCATCACTTACAGCATCACGCCCCATGACAGGATGACGCAATCCGCAATTTACGACCAACCTGGGATTGACCAGACTGATCTTCGCAGTGAACTGAAAATTGATATCTGGTGCCACACCATTTATAGCACATGGCAGACTCAGATCACGGATTGCAAAACTGCTCAGACTTCCGGGAGGAAGTGAAATGTTTGGTGAATCAGGTGTGCCGGATATTTCTATACGGAAGCGGCATAGCCTGCCTCCTGTGGTTACAGTTCCCTCAAGAACGAATGTCGCTCTGAAATCCCAGGGGCCGGCATTGTTGATAAGGAAAAAGGCTTTTGTCGGAAGTCCTCTGTCTAAGCATCTGTCCTTCTGGACTCTTGGAAGAACATTGGCTGTTTTTGCTGTGTATTGACCATTGGAGTAGCTGACAGAATCAACCGGAAAGCCGTCCAGCGTAACCTGACCGGCATTGATGTTCCCCGGAGGTCTTGTGTTAAAATATTCCAATACTACAAAGGAATTGTCTATTTCAAATACGGCATCAGCGGTAAGCGTACACGGTATGATACTGCAGTCACATCCGTCAAGGAAGAGTTTAACCATAAAATTACTGTTATTGGGGAGAACTGTATTTAAACCGTTATTCGGTACGCCGGTATTTAAATTGAAAAGGATAGGGCTTGCAGTGTCTTCATTAAACGAAAAAACTTTATCTATATACACTAAATTTGATTGTTTGTTTGTAAAATCGATGCCTTCAGTATCAATATTAGTTCCGCAGGTATGACCTAAACAGTTCCTGGAAAGTGGTCGGGCAACAGATGATCGATGTTGTTTCATATTTGATAACCTCTCTCTATGATTCAATTTATAGTAATTTCAGGCTTACGAAATATCGGAAAAATGCTGTAAGTCCGATTTACTATGTAAGGAGGCAATCAAATATGCTACATTATATGATATTTATTTTTAAATGCCACTCAGAATAACGCGTGCGACATCAAGCAATATTTTGTTGGCTTTTTTATATGACCTCACAACATATTGTAGTTTAAGTGATATAAGCAGAATTAAACAGGGTAGAAAGCTATTATTTTTTCAAAAAAACAGCCCTTTTTAATTATCAGTGGTTGAAAAGTGGAGGGGAGTGGGGTATAGTGGTGTTAAACAAATTTTTAATGTGGAGAATTTTCTATGTTTATCGGGGAATACCAAAATTCCATAGATGCAAAAGGCAGAATTATTGTCCCCTCTAAATTCAGGGAGCAACTTGGCATCAAGTTCATCCTGACAAAGGGTCTGGACAATTGTCTCTATATCTATCCTATGGAAGAATGGAGCAAATTTCAGGATAAATTAGTGAGTCTCCCGGTAGCCAACAAGGATGCAAGAGCTTTTGTCAGATATTTCTTTTCCAGCGCAGTTGAATGCGAAGTGGACAAGCAGGGGAGACTTACCATTCCGCAGAATCTAAGAGAGCATGCAAAAATTGATAAAGAACTGGTAACAATAGGTGTATTAAGCAAGATCGAAGTCTGGAGCAAGCAGGAGTGGGACAATTATAACGAAGGATCAAACCTTGGCCCGGATGAGATCGCTGAAAAAATGTCTGAGTTTGGGATATAGGTAATACTATGGAATTCAAACATACCTCAGTGCTCTTACTGGAATCAATTCGATATCTAAACATAGATCCGGAAGGGATTTATGCAGATGGCACACTTGGCGGCGGAGGACATGCTTCCGGTATTTGTGAGAAACTGAATCAAACGGGGATTTTAATAGGAATCGACAGAGACGCAGATGCAATCGGTGCATCCGAAGAGCGTCTGAAGAGCTATCCATGCAAGAAGATATTTGTCCGTGACAATTATGCTAACATAAAAAACATTTTAAAATCTGAGGGCATCAATAGCATACAGGGAGCCATTCTTGATTTGGGGGTTTCCTCCTTTCAACTGGATAATTTTGAAAGAGGTTTCTCCTACATGCAGGATGCGCTCCTGGATATGAGAATGAACAGGGACGATCCTTTGACAGCAGAAATCGTAGTGAATGAATACAGACAGAACGAACTGACAGACATCATAAGAAAATACGGCGAAGAGAGATGGGCGTCCCGCATCAGTGAGTTTATTGTTAAGGAAAGACAAAAGCATCGTATAAGGACAACATCTGATTTGGTGGAAATTATAAAATCGGCAATACCTGCTTCAGCAAGAAGGGAAGGACCGCATCCCGCGAAACGAACTTTTCAGGCAATTCGCATAGAGGTAAACGACGAACTTTCCAAACTTGGACGTGCAGTAGATGATTTTATTGATGTTCTGGATGACAGGGGAAGGTTATGCATCATTACGTTTCACTCCCTGGAGGACCGAATTGTTAAGGAAACATTCAACAGAAGAACAAATCCCTGTACATGCCCGAAGGATTTTCCGGTTTGTGTCTGCGGAAAGAAGCCGGATGTGAAAAAGATAAACAGTAAGCCGGTCTTGCCGACTACCAGTGAGATTGACATGAATCCGAGAGCCAGGAGCGCAAAACTTAGAATAATCGAAAAGCGTTTATGAGGTAAGAGTTTATGATGGCAGCAGAAAAATGGTATGAATATCAAGAGTGTTATAAAAGATACGGTTTTGATATGAAGCCTGTTTCGGTTAAAAATGAATCGACCAAATCAAGAAGTGCAAACACCGGAATCAATGCTAAGGATAAAATTCGGATGGTGCTGTTTACGATATTGATCGGTATGCTTTGTATAGGTTTGATTCTATCCACTGCTTATGCAGCAAGCATTAAAGTAAGCATCAATACAATGATCAAAGAAAATGCCGTAATTCAGGGAGAAATAGAAAACCTCAATGTAAAGATTGAAAGTGCTTCAAATATACAGATAGTGGAATCAAAGGCTACAGCTGATCTTGGGATGATATACCCGGCTGCAAATCAACTAGTGTACATAGACGCTGAACGAAAAACCTCTAAGGACTTCGCATTCGTTCTTCAGGAACATGCATATAATTGACGAAGGAACTATATAATAATAGAGGAAACAATTAACTGCATAATGATTAAGATAAGCCAGAGAACTTAATTGATGCTGAAAATCTGCAAATCAGAAATTTGTGATTTTCCGGCCCATATTCTGTCGGAGTACCGGCAGAATGCTAATGGAATAAGTGTGTGATCTGGCTTTTAACATGTTGATAGGGAGTATTGCAAGATGTCACCGACTACTAACAAAAATAAAAGAAGGCTTGTGTTTCTTTTTGTAATCTCATGTCTTTTATGTACTGCATTAGCTTTTCGGGTGGGATGGATTCAGGTCGTTGCCAGTGAAAAATATGCAAAGATTGCAGTGGAGCAGCAGACAAGGGACGTGCCGATTCCGGCAAAAAGAGGCATTATCTATGACAGAAACGGAAAAGAACTTGCTATCAGCGCAGTGACCAGCAGTATATGGGCAAGGCCCGGTGTGGTGAAAAATGCCGCTACGGATGAAGAATCTGCAATTAAACAGGAGCAAACCGCCTCTAAACTTGCAGAGATCCTGGGCATGGATAAAAATGCAATACTTGAGACAATCAGTCAGGAGCGCAGCCTGGTAAAAGTCGCCAAGTATGTTGATAAGGAGAAGTCAGATAAAATCAGAGCAGAAGGACTAAGGGGAATAGAAATTGCAGAGGACGTAAAACGGTATTATCCCATGGGTGCCTTTGCTGCACATCTTCTTGGAAGTACCACTGATGATAACAGGGGTCTTGCAGGGATCGAATTGAAATATGACAAATATTTAAGCGGTATTCCGGGACGATGGATAAAAAATACAGACCGTGACGGCGACAGCCTCTCGTACGGAGTTGAAAAATATTTTCAGGCAGAAAATGGTCTGAATCTTGTTCTTACCATCGATGAAGTCATTCAGCATTATGTTGAAAAAGCTCTTGATACGGTAATGGTTAATACGCAGTCAGATCGTGTAATGTGCATTGTTATGGATCCTAAGACAGGTGACATTCTTGCAATGGCAACAACTCCGGACTATGACCCGAATAATTCAAGAGTCCCGCTGACATCGGGAGGGGCGGCTTATGTTGAGAGTTTATCTGACAAGGATAAGCTGAATTACTGGAATGCAATGTGGAGAAATCCGCTGATCAGCGATACATATGAACCGGGTTCCACTTTTAAACTGCTGACGACATCAATAGCGCTGGAAGAAGGAGTTACACATCTGGATGACAAATTCGTCTGTACCGGTTCCATCGTTGTAGCGGGTGAAAAACTGAAATGCTGGCGTTTCTATAATCCGCACGGAGCTCAGAATCTTGTTGAAGCTGTGGGAAATTCATGCAATCCTGTCTTTGTACAGCTTGCTCAAAGAACCGGATATGAAACGTATTTTGACTATTTGGAGTTATTTGGACTTCGTGAAAAAACGGGGATAGATTATCCGGGAGAGGGGTATGCTATTCTTCAGCCTGAAGAAACCGCAGGTCCTGTAGGTCTGGCAACTATGTCATACGGTCAGGGTATTGCTGTTACTCCGATTCAGCTGATAACAGCTGTTTCAGCCTTAGGAAATGAAGGTAAGCTGATGCAGCCCAGAATTGTTAAGGAGCTGAGTGACAGTGACGGTAATGTGATACAGCGTTTTGACACGAAAGTGGTACGAAATGTTGTTTCAAAAGAAACAGCAGATGAGATGTGTCTGATAATGGAAGCAGTCGTAGGCGAAGGCGGCGGCGGGACTGCAAAAATCCCGGGATACAGGATAGGAGGCAAGACAGGTACGGCAAACAAGGTCAAAAATGGCGTATATACGAGTGAGACCTATTCTTCTTTTATAGGAATGGCACCAATGGACGATCCCCGGATCGCCATACTTCTTATCGTAGATAACCCCAAGGGCGTAAAATTTGGAAGCCAGACAGCAGCGCCGGGTGTTAAGCTGATTCTTGAGGAAACACTGAGATACTTGAATATACAGCCGGGCTACAGCGAAGAGGAGCTGCAGAAGATGCAGACTGAACAGACCGAGGTGCCTGATGTCACAAGTATCAATTTCAGCGATGCCATAGGTATTTTGGGCGGCGCATCTCTTAATTATACTATCACTCCTGCCACTGATTCAGGGGAGGATTTTATAATAGTAGACCAATATCCAAAACCGGGTGAAAAAATGCAAAAGGGAGGAACCGTTTGTTTATATAAAAATTAGGACTGAAAAACCCAAACCAGTAAAACCGATAATAATATCTGCAAGGAGGAACCAGCAAGATGAAATTAAAAGATCTGTTACGAGAAACAGATGTATCGTATCCCGCTGACCTCAGAGATCTTGAGGTAACAGGACTTGCATATAATTCGAAACTTGTGGCGAAGGGATACGCTTTTTTTTGTATTAGGGGGTATCATACAGATGGACATATATTCGCTTTGGATGCAGCCTTTCGGGGTGCATCCGTTATAATTTGTGAAGAAGATATTGATGTGAAGGCAATTCCCGTTTTGAAGGTAAAAGACAGCAGAAGTATGCTTTCAAAGATGTCCGCTAATTTTTATGAAAACAAGGATGTTCCGTTTCATATCTACGGTGTTACAGGTACCAACGGGAAAACGACAATTACCTATATGCTGAAAAAAATCATTGAAGTATCAGGGAGACCATGCGGGATGATAGGTACAACAGGTTATTATGTCGGCAGCAGGGAGTATGAGGCACTTAACACAACTCCCGAATCCTGCGATCTGCAGCGAATGTTTGCAGAAATGCGAGGGGAGGGCATTTCAAATTGTGTGATGGAGGTTTCTTCACACGCATTAGCACTTGGAAAAGTGGATGATATTATATTTGATGCTGCGATATTTACAAATCTCACTGCAGATCATATGGATTTTCATGAGAATACTGAAGAGTATTACAAAGCTAAAAAAAAGCTGTTCTATAAGACATATGGTGCATCTGTTATCAACCTTGATGATAATCACGGAAGAATGCTGTATGATGAATTAAAACGAGATAAAAGAAAGGTGCTGAGTTATTCATTAAAAGATAAAAAAGCAGATTATTTCGGCGTAATCCTTGAGACAACGGAAAAGGGCTCTGTCGTTCAAGTTACGGAAAAAGGAGCCGAATGCAATATGATTAAATTGAACACACCGGGTATATTTACCATATACAACGGACTGGCTGCTTTAGCCTGTGCCCGGTCGGCCGGTTTATCTATTATAACGATTCAAAGAGGGTTGGAACTGTTGAAAGGTGTTCCGGGTCGATTTGAATTGGTAGAAAACGATAAAGGGTTAATTGTTATCGTCGATTATGCTCATACTCCGGATGCGCTTGAGAAGGTTTTGAAAACAGCAACTGACTTTAAAAAAGGCAGACTGATCAGCATATTCGGATGCGGCGGCAACCGTGATACTAAGAAAAGGGCACTCATGGGGATGATTGCGGGAAAATACAGTGATTATTGCATCATAACCAGCGACAATCCCAGAACAGAAAAACAGGAAAATATCACTGCGGATATTGAATCCGGCATTTATGATACCGGCTGTAATTATGAAATCATCGAGAATAGATTCGACGCTATTAAAAAAGCTGTTTCTATTTATAACAAAGGTGACATAATAATAATAGCGGGCAAAGGTCACGAGACCTATCAGATCATAGGTGAGGAAAAGTACCATTTCGATGACAGGGAAGCAGTGAAAAGCATAATAGAAGACGGGGAATAAAATGAAAAAATTAACAATAAGACAAATTGCAGGAGCGGTAAACGGCGATTTGCTTCGCGGAGATCCGGATACTGCGGTGAGCGGTGTTTCAACTGACTCTCGAACGATCATGGAAGGAGAAGCCTTCGTTCCACTGATAGGAGAAAATCATAATGCACATGATTTTATTCCGCAGGCACTAAAACGTGGATGCGGTCTGGTGGTTCTGTCAGAAATACCGGGGGAACAGCTGCTCCAAATTAGCAACGCAGGTTTTATCTTGGTCAAGGATACCACCGAGGCACTTCAAAGGCTGGCAGCTTATTATCTGTCTCTTTTTTCAATAAAAAAGATAGGAGTAACGGGAAGTACCGGAAAGACGACCACGAAAGAAATGCTTTATAGTATTTTTTCGAAAAAGTATAAGACAGCAAGAAATCAAGGCAATTTGAATAACCATATCGGCTTGCCCCTGACCGTGCTTTCACTTCCGGAAGACACAGAGGTCGGAATATTTGAAATGGGAATGAGTGAGTTTGGTGAAATAGATCTGCTTGCTGAACTGGTACACCCCGATATCGGAATCATTACCAATATCGGAATCTCTCATATTGAAAACTTAGGGACTCAAGAAAATATATTAAAAGCAAAACTGGAAATTACGAATTATTTCAATCAGGACAACGTTTTAATCATCAATGAGAACAGTGATTTATTATCAAAAGAAAAATCAACCGGAAACTATCAGATCATAACCATAGGCGAGACGGGCAGAAGCGATTTCATTATTTCTAATATTAGGGATTTTGGAGAAAAAGGAATTGAGTTTGCCATTGAGTATAAAGGGCCCAATATGTCCTCATCTTCGCAAAATTTCCGACTTAATGTACCCGGACGGCACAATGCATACAATGCAGCTCTTGCCGTTGCGGCAGGGATATCCTGCGGGATTACCATGAAAGAGGCTGCCGTAGGGCTATTGAAGCTCGAGATTACAGATAAACGTCTTAATATTAAAGGGAAAAACGGAATGAAAATAATCGATGATACATATAATGCGAGTCCGGATTCAATGAGAGCCGCTATTGATGTATTAACTGCTACTAGGGGCTTCAGAAAAATCGCAATTCTTGCAGACATGTTTGAACTGGGCGAAAATTCGGAGGCTTTTCACCTTGAAGTGGGACGATATGCGGCGGAAAGCGACATTGATATGCTGATAACGGTTGGCAAAATGGCAAAATATATAGCAGAAGGCGCCTACGGAAAACTTCAAGCGGATAAAATCCATTATTACGAAACAAAGGAGTTGCTGGTCAAAGATATTGGGAGTATGATATCATCCGGGGATGTCATCCTTCTGAAAGGCTCAAGAGGAATGGCTATGGATCAAGTGGTTAAGAAAATAATGGAGATAAACTGAGTATGGGATATTTACAGATAGGGATAACGGCGGCAATTGCATTCATCATAACAATAATTGCCACCCCCCTGCTGATTATGATATTAAAACGTAATAAGGCAGGGCAGAGCATCAGGGAAGATGGTCCGCAGACGCATATGGTAAAATCCGGCACCCCAACCATGGGAGGCCTGGCAATTGTCGGTGCTGTACTGATAACCTGCCTGACGGCAGGTGATGTCAATACTGATATGATGATAATTATTATGGCATTTGTCGGATACGGAATTTTAGGTTTTTTGGATGATTTTGTAAAGGTCTCTCTTAAGAGAAATTTAGGTCTGACAGCAAAGCAGAAGATTGTTTTGCAGACACTGATCGCAGCAGGGCTTGCTTTCTATCAATCAAGGGTTTCCGTATATGGGACCACGGTATTTATTCCAATTATAAGTGAATATGTAGACTTTGGAATATGGTATGTCCCATTTGCAGCATTCGTCGTTGTAGCTATGGTAAACAGTGTAAATCTAACGGATGGGCTTGATGGTCTGGCTTCGGGAGTGACATTGATTGTTGCATTGTTTTTAGCGCTTGCAGGTTCTGAATATGGTTTTACAACAACCCCGGTTTTTTGTTCGGCAATGGCCGGTGCATGCTTCGGTTTTCTGATGTTCAACAGATATCCTGCAAAAGTCTTTATGGGAGATACCGGATCTATGGCACTTGGCGGAGGGATCGCCGCGGCAGCGATACTGATGAATATTGAACTTGTAATTCCACTGGCAGGAGGCGTGTATGTAGTCGAAGCACTGTCGGTAATATTACAGGTAGCAAGTTATAAAACAAGGAAAAAAAGGATATTCAAAATGGCTCCGCTGCATCATCACTTTGAGTTAAACGGATGGAAAGAAACGAGAGTAGTAGCGGTGTTCTGGATTGCCACTTTTGTTTTGTGTTCAATCAGTCTGCTGATAATATAGGGCTTGCTGAACGGATAAGGATTATCCGTTCAGTGAAAGCAAAGCTTTCAAATAAACTCAAAAGTGTAGCAACATTAGCGCTTTTGAGTATATCAAGCCCTATTTATCGGCGGCTGAACCGGCATAACTATCAATTAGCAATCTGTTATGCCGCCTGAGGTGCAATGTTTTTTTAATGTTATCGAGAAAAACCTTGCACTTCATGGATTTAGAAAGGGTCATATCGTATTTTACCCTTACTGAATCGTTCAGTAAGCCCTAATATAATGCAAGGAAGAAGGAATTTTAGTGAATCAATTGGCAAATAAAAAAATACTGGTAGTCGGCATGGGGAAATCAGGCATTGCCGCAACACAGGCATTATTGAAACTGGGATCAGTTGTTTCTGTATACGATCAGAAGGAAGAAGACAAACTTGATACCCAGCTGATACAATTTTTGAGAAATAAGAATGTAACCTGTTATTTCGGTAAGGAACCAAAAAATACGGAAGATTTAGATATGGTTGTGATCAGCCCCGGGGTACCTTTGAACACCGGTTTTGTAAAAAGGGCAAAGGATGCCGGAGCAGAGGTGATCGGCGAATTAGAGATTGCCTTCAGAGTCGGAAAGGGAAAATACGCAGCAATTACCGGAACAAACGGTAAGACTACGACGACGACTCTTGTTGGTCAGATATTTAAAAATTCCGGCAGGAAAACTTACGTTGTGGGAAATGTGGGAGTTGCTGTCATATCAAAGGCACTCTGTACCTCAGAAGAGGATTGGCTTGTAACCGAAACCAGCAGTTTTCAGCTGGAAACGACACGCTATTTTAAACCGGAAATATCTGTACTCCTGAATATTACTCCGGACCATATGGACCGACATAAGACTATGGAAAATTATGCGAATGCGAAAGCTATGATTTTTAAGAATCAGGATGAAAGCCAGTATTTTATAGTAAACTATGACGATGCCGAATCCCGGAAACTGATAAAACATTGCAAGGCGAAAGTAATTCCTTTCAGCAGAAAGACAGCGCTTGATTTAGGATGTTTCGTACTTGACGGAGATATAGTCATCCGAAATGAAGAAGGACAATACATTGATATATGTAAAGCCGATGAATTGAGAATCCCGGGCGCTCATAACCTGGAAAATGCCTTGGCAGCGGCAGCTGCAAGTTACTTTTCGGGTATTTCACCTGAAGTGATCAGCAAAACACTGAGGGAATTCGAAGGGGTTGAACATCGTCTCGAATTTGTCGGAGAAGTTGACGGGATCCGATTTGTCAATGACTCAAAAGGAACTAATCCTGATGCATCCATAAAGGCCATTGAAGCAATCAAAGGAAATATTGTTCTGATAGCAGGCGGCTATGATAAGGGTTCTGATTATGAAGAATTTGTTAAAGCGTTTAATGGAAAAGTCAAACATCTGATTCTGTTAGGCAAAACAGCACCTAAAATTAAACAAACGGCAGAACGGTTGGGCTTTACAAATATAACCATGGTGAAAACCATGGATGAATGTATAAAAACAGGCTATGAAAAGGCAGCCGCAGGAGATACCGTTCTTCTGTCTCCGGCTTGCGCAAGCTGGGATATGTATACCTGTTTTGAGCAAAGAGGAGATCATTTTAAAAACTGTGTAAGAGATCTGGAGAAATAGAGGCGGTGCAAATTAACAAGCAAGGAGAAATAAATGGCGCATAAAAATAAGTCCCTGAAGAAATCAGGGGATTTTATCCTGACCATCATTGTCTTGGCGCTTGTGGTCTTCGGAGTGATTATGGTGTTCAGCTCCAGCTATTATAGCGCCCTCAATGATTCAGGGGATCCTTATGATTATTTGAAAAAGGATATAGTATGGGCAATGTTAGGGTTGGTCGCCATGCTTTTTTGTACTTATTTAGACTACAGAGTTTATGCAAAGTTTGCACCGGCGATACTTGCTATAAGTCTTCTGTTATTGGGGCTGCTGTTCACTCCTTTAGGCGTCACAAGAAATTATGCTACAAGATGGATCGGAGTGGGAGACTTCACTATTATGCCCGGCGAAGTGTCCAAGATTGCAGCTATTATATTTGTGGCCTGGTATTTAAGCCGCGACCCAAAGAGAATCAGATCATTCACTAAAGGTGTGCTGCCCATGCTGGCACTTTGCGGACTTTATTTCGGCCTGATTATTTTGCAGCCGAATCTGTCGACAGCCATAACAGTCTGCGGCATTATAATCGGAATAATGTTTGTAGCAGGCTTGAACATATTGTACCTGGCAGGTATCATCGGACTCGGTACGGCAGGTATAGCACTCCTAATATTGACCGATGAAGGTGGATACCGTTTGAAAAGACTTACCAGTTTTCTGGATCCCTTTCAGGACCCTTTAGGTGATGGGTACCAGGTAATACAGTCTCTTTTAGCGTTAGGATCGGGAGGGCTTTTTGGTGTTGGTCTTGGCAGAAGCATCCAGAAGACGCTTTACCTTCCGGAACCACAGAATGACTTCATATTTGCAATCATAGGAGAGGAGCTCGGCTTTATAGGCTGTCTGATCCTCATAACTTGTTATATCGTGCTCATCTGGCGCGGCATACATATCTCCCTGAATGCGCCTGATATGTTTGGAACTCTTTTGGCATCAGGTATTACGATCATGCTGGCCTTGCAGGTAATTCTTAATATCGCCGTAGTCACATCATCGCTGCCGCCGACCGGAATCACACTGCCATTTATAAGCTATGGGGGTAATGCCTTGATACTCTTTATGGGCTCAATGGGGATATTGCTTAATATATCGCGGCATTCGGCCCGATAGCCGCGTTCCAATAATGCGACATTCGTACTTGACGGTAAGAGGCGCGCTGCGGGTATTCCCAAAGGCGGACGTAAAACCGATTACCGCCTTTATGCGAAGCATACAAAGGCGGCGGGAGCCGTGAGAATACTCGCAGCGCGACGTTATTATGGAGGAGACAGAATGAAAGTTATCATGACGGGCGGCGGCACGGGCGGACATATTTATCCGGCCATCGCTATCGCAGACAAAATAAAGAGAAAACACCCTGAAGCGGAAATCTTATTTGTCGGTACGGAACGCGGCATGGAAAAAGATCTTGTTCCGAAAAACGGATACGAGATCCGCTTCATCACAGTCAGCGGGTTTAACAGGAAGAAACTGTGGAAAAACCTCAGAACAGCAGCAGACCTTGCCATAGGATACAGGCAGGCGAGCAGGATAATAGAGGAATTCAGACCCGATCTGGTCATTGGCACCGGAGGCTATGTATGCGGTCCCGTGGTACGCGCGGCACAAAAGAAAGGCATCCGTTCATATATTCATGAACAGAACGCTTATCCCGGGTTGGCAAACAAGCTTTTAGAAAAATATGCGGATAAGGTGTTCGTCAGTTTCTCAGAATCAAAAAAGTACTTTAAGAATCAAGACAAGCTAATTATAACGGGGAATCCGATTCGAAAAAGTTTTATAATCTGCAGTATGAATAACAGCAGAGAAAAAATGGGAATCAAAGCTACTGAGTTCGTGATACTTTGTTTTGGAGGAAGCCTCGGCTCGGAAAAAATCAACAGTACAATGCTGCATGTGATCAAGGCGATTAACGGCATGCCGGAAATCAGGCTGTTTTTTATTACCGGAAAATACTATTATCAAAAAGTATGTGATACAATTGAAAAAGCGGATATTGTTTTGAATGAGAATATAAATATTATTGAATATGCTGATAATATGCATGAATATCTTTCTGCTGCGGATCTTGTTATCAGCAGGGCCGGCGCTTTGACTGTTTCGGAAATTACAGCCTGCGGAAAGGCGTCTATTCTAATTCCATCTCCCAATGTGACAGGGAATCACCAGTATTACAATGCCAAGGTAGTAGCAGATAAAGGCGGGGCGATAATCATAGAAGAGAAGGATCTTTCCGATGAAAGTCTGCTCGGGATTATACTGCGCTTAAAGAATAATAAAGAAGCGTTAAACTGCATGTCGGCAGCAAGCGCAAAGGTTGGCAAAATCGACTCGGTCGATATGATTTACGATAATCTCGGAATTTAGACATATACGTTTCGAAAATCAGCAGTTTTGCCTGCTATGTCGAAGTTCCGGGCAGAATGCTTAGATGTAACACCTTTTAAAGAACATCATATTATAATTAGAGGCTGACGAACTTCAGCCTTTAATTAACGGCCACCGGCTCGCCTGATTTGCATTACAAATCGATGGCGAACCATGCAAGGAAATCACAGATTTTCAAATAGTTGTTTTTTGCTGCAAATTGAGCCGAAAAAGAGGTGTTATTCTTGTGGAACAATTTCTGATAGGCGGCGGAAAGAAGCTGACCGGCGAGTATGAGCTTACAGGTGCCAAAAATGCGGTTTTACCGATACTGGCCGCTACCATCGTTACAGGAAACGAAAGCATAATAGAAAGCTGCCCCAATCTTTCAGACGTACAGACAATGTTCACTATTTTAAGAGAACTTGGATGCAAGATTACACAAGATGAAGACAAAGTGATAATAAATACGGAGCCGATAAATTCTCATACGATACCTGAACATCTGATGAGAGAAATGAGGTCCTCGGTTTTTTTGATGGGACCTATGATCGCCAGGTGTGGAAAAGTAACATTGAGTTACCCGGGTGGCTGTGAAATCGGATTGCGGCCTATTGATATTCATCTATCGGCACTAAGAAAGTTAGGTGTTACGATCAAGGAAGCTCATGGTTTCCTGGAATGCACAGCGGATCGGCTGACAGGCTGCAGAATACTACTTGATTTTCCAAGCGTCGGAGCAACTGAAAATGTAATGATGGCGGCAACTGCCGCAGAGGGGGAGACCAGGATAATCAATCCTGCGAAGGAGCCGGAAATCATTGACCTTCAAGACTATCTGAACGCATGCGGAGCAGACATCAAAGGAGCAGGAACAGGAGAAATTCTGATTCGCGGCAAAAAATCATATCACCGCGCAGAACATAAGGTAATTCCCGACAGAATCGAGGGAGGTACCATCTTAGCGGCAGTGGCAATGACAGGAGGCAGCATCATCCTGAGAAATGCCATACCGGAACATATGAGTATGACTTTATCAAAGCTGAGGGAAGCAGGCTGCAGAATACGTGAAGGAAATGACTTCGTGATTATGACGGCTCCCGAAAAATTGAATGCCATGGACACGTTGATAACCCAGCCATACCCCGGATTTCCAACCGATATGCAATCACAGTTCTTGACACTTATGACGATAGCTCAGGGTACCAGTATCATTACAGAAACGATATTTGAGAGCCGTTTCAAGTATGTTGAGGAGCTTGTGAAAATGGGAGCCAGGATTAAAGTGGACGGCAGAACCGCAGTAGTTACCGGAGTAGATAAGCTTACCGGAGCAAGAGTCGTGTCAAAAGACCTTCGAGGAGGCGCATCTTTGGTGCTTGCCGGCTTGGGCGCAGAAGGGGAAACAATTGTAGAAAATATTTGCCATATTGACAGAGGATATGATAAATTTGAATTAGCGCTGCGCAAAATAGGCGCCGAAATCAGACGAGAAACGATACAGGATAAAACTTGAGGGAATGGGCAATGAAGGAAACGGATCAAGTCAGGAAGAAGAGAAAGAGGAAAAAGAAGCATTATTTATTGAAATTTGTTATTTTACTGGCATTAGCAACGGGTCTGTATTTCTTTTTTTCATCAAGTATGTTTGATATCCAGAAGATTACGGTAGAAGATAATAGTCATTATACAACAGAACAGCTGATCAGCCTGGCGGGAGCAAAGACGGGAGAGAATCTGTTTGATGCATCTCTATCTAAGATGAAAGAGAAGCTGTTGGCAGATCCCTATATAAAGAATGTTAAACTGAAAAAGCGCCTGCCCGCCGAGGTTGTCATCAGCGTCGAAGAGCGCAAAGAGGATGCCGCAGTGCCTTATGGAAGCAGGTATATCCTTATCGACAGTGAGGGAATGGTTCTTAGAATATCGGATGTCGAGCCAGCCATTACGCTGCTTACCGGTATGGTCGTTATCAACATGGAACCGGGTACTCCTTTGGAAGTGGAACAGAACGCCCTGCTGACCGACACGCTGAAACTGCTTCAGCAAGCTAAGGAGCATGAACTGTATTTTAAAAAGATTGATATTTCAAATCTTGTGATTAAAGCACATATTTATGATCAGCTGATTTGTGAGGGTACAGCGGAGAATATTATGGACAATCTGGACTCTCTGCAGGATGTGCTGTATGATTTATATACAAAAGGAATTGAACGTGGTGTGATTAAAATGGGCAGTGATGAGTATTTTTCGTTCAGCCCACTGGTGGAATAAATGACGATGGGAGATAAATAACAAATGAAAAAGAACAGCGGTATTATCTTGATAGGGCTACTTGCACTGTTTATCGGACTGGTGATATCCATCCAAATCACGACTACACAAGGTTCGGATCCTGGGGGGCTGATCCCATACGCCAAAGCTCAGGGCTACCTTGAAGAACTAAAGCAAGTAAGGACAGAGAAGGATGCTGCCTTACAGGAACTGAACGAACTTGAGGAAAGAATAGCTAAAATCGAAGCAAAAAAGGCGAATGAAGACTTTTTTTTAGCAGGTCTTGTTTCCGACCTTGAAAAATATAAAATGGCAGCCGGTGTTGTAGATGTGAAAGGCCCCGGTGTTGTTATAACTGTGGAAGACCCTATTCAGACAGATGAATTTTCAGATGAATACAGTGTTATCATGCTTCGCTATGAGCTGCTTCTGAGCCTTGTAAACAAGATGAAGGATGCAGGCGCAGAGGCGATTTCAATAAATGGGCAGAGGATCATAGCAACAACGGAAATAAGTCTTGCGGGGGATAATGTTAACATCAACGCGGTTCCGACAGCCCCGCCATACATCATCAAAGCCATTGGTAATCCGGATACTATAGAATCCACGCTTACTATCCGATTCGGTATCATTGAGCAAATGAAGAACTTCGACTTGAGGATCAAGATCCAACAGGAAAAGGAGATAGAGGTTCCCCGATACAGCGGGATACTGAAGTTCCGATATGCAAAACCGGTTAAGACCGAAGAATAGGCTGGTGAGAAATATGAAACTAAGAACCCTTGGTCTTTTCATAATCTGCTTTGCAATAGGGTTTTCGATTATTGTACAAGCCAGGGCAAACAACGGACAGCGGCTTTATGTGTCTGCAAAGACAATTACAGATTATCAGACGACGATAGACAGTGAAAGAAAAGAAACAGAACGAATTGATAAGCTAACCGAAGAAGCCGGAATAAAGCTAAAGGAGTATCAAGCTCTTTCGTCCGGCGAAGACAACATACTGAAGGATAAACTGCAGAAGGAACGTGAACAATACAAGGTACTCAGCGGAAATGCAGATGTTCAGGGGGAAGGCGTTGTCATAATTATTGATGATGGAACCAGGCAGCTTTATGAGGGCGAAGACCCCAATACTGTTCTTGTTCATGATATGGATATTCTGAATGTAATAAATGAGCTTAATCGCTCAGGTGCGGAAGTCCTTGCGGTCAACGGCCAGAGAATCGTTAATGATTCTTCTATTTCCTGCTCCGGGTATACTATCAGGATAAATGGCCAGTTCTTTGCAAGACCGTTTGAAATAAAAGCAATCGGTGATTCAAAAAGAATGGCGGCAGCCTTAATAGGACCGGAAGGCTACGGTACTTTGCTATCAGATTACGGAGTAATTTTCAAACTCACCATCAAAGAAGATGTGACGATAAGAAAATTCATGGAATATCAAGCGTATGAATATATGACCAAGGTAAAAGAGGAGGAATAAAATGCTAATTGCAATGATAATAGGATTGATAGGAGGTATTGTTCTCGGATTTACATTGGACGTTTCCTATCCTACAGAGTATTCATTTTATATTACCATGGGACTTCTTGCGGCTATCGATTCGATTTTAGGAGCTGCCAGATCCCATCTGGAACGAAAATACAACAACGTGATCTTTATTACCGGCTTTGTTACCAATGCCATTCTGGCAGGACTTTTAGCCTATCTTGGCGATCGTCTTGGTGTTCCTCTTTACTATGCCGCAATCCTTGTTTTCGGAGGCAGGTTGTTCCAGAACCTGGCTGTTATCCGGAGGCTGCTGATTGACAAAATATTGGCAAAAAAAGATGAAGCCATCATTAAGAAATAGATGCAATCAAGGCTGGCATATGATATAATCGGCTTTAAGGATTAGATGCATATCAGAATGATTATGTATACAGGAGGTTGCGGGATTATGCTACATTTCGAAGTGAACGAGACAAATTCAGCTCAGATAAAGGTTATAGGGGTTGGCGGCGGGGGAAGCAATGCCGTCAATAGAATGATAGATGCCGGACTTAACGGCGTAAGATTTATGGCAATAAATACGGACAAGCAGGCATTATCAAGCTCAAAAGCAGAGACGAAACTGCAGATAGGGGAAAAACTTACAAAAGGGCTTGGTGCCGGTGCAAACCCGGAAGTCGGTCAGAAAGCAGCTGAAGAGAACCTTGAAGACATAACGAAATTTATGACTGGCTCGGATATGGTTTTCATTACAGCAGGAATGGGCGGCGGTACCGGAACAGGGGCGGCACCTATTATTGCAAAAGCCGCAAAGGATTTAGGCATACTCACTGTAGGAGTTGTAACAAAACCATTCACATTTGAGGGAAAGAAAAGAAAAGATCATGCAGAATTAGGAATCAAATTCCTGAAGAAATATGTAGATTCTCTCGTCGTTGTTCCCAATGACAAACTGCTTCAGATCGCAGAGAAGAATACCTCCATGCTGGAAGCGTTTACGATGGCAGATGAGGTATTAAAACAAGGTGTTCAAGGGATCTCAGACTTGATCGCTGAGGCAGGACTGATCAATCTTGACTTTGCAGATGTAAAAACTGTGATGAACGACAGAGGAATCGCTCATATGGGTGTTGGCAGAGGATCCGGAGATACGCGTGTCGCCGACGCCGTCAAATCAGCCATTGAAAGCCCGCTATTAGAAACTTCCATCGATGGAGCAAAGGCAATTTTACTTAATATCATGGGTGGCTACGATCTCGGAATGCTTGAGGTCAATGAAGCTGCAGATCAGATTGAAAAGGCGGCAGACAAGGATGCAATCGTAATCTTTGGCGCATCTGTGAAAGAAGACATGCAAGATGAAATCGTAATAACAGTCATAGCAACCGGATTTGAGGACAGGCCGTCTGACATATTGACGCCGGGCAGAGACAAGCCGGAAGCCAACACTATAAATGCTGAGGGCACAGATAAAAGGCCCGAGGATCATATGGGTAATGAGGAGCATGACGATATCTTGCTATCAAAGGAAACCGGAGGCATTGACATCCCGTCATTTCTTAAAAAAGATAAAACGGTCAGCTTTTAAATATTGATTTGAATTAACAATCTGAATGCCGTAAAAACAGACGTCTGCTTTGAATAGCACAAGGTCATTCAAATTCAGCAGGTCGATTTGAATAGTGAGTCGGGGTAAAAGCCGGCTTTTTCTAATAGGATGGGGAAATGAAACTGATAACCTCCGCTGATAATCATATATATAAGCGAGTAATGCAGCTGAAGCATAAAAAATATCGGGACGAGCAGGATTTATATTTGATTGAGGGGCCTAATCTTATCCGAGAAGCATATAATAACGGTGCCGATATAGAGATGATAGTCCAAAGCGAAGACTATACCGAATCTATCACGGTTAAATCAGATTCTCCGATGGCGGTGATGACAACGGGGCTTTTTTGCAAGCTGTCGGATACAGAGACGCCTCAGGGGATTCTTGCTATAGTAAAAAAAAGGATATACCCGGAAGAAGAGTTTTTTGATCCAAAGATGTCAGCTTCAAATCTTATCATTTTGGACAGGCTTCAAGACCCTGGAAATATAGGCTCAATATTACGGACTGCAGATGCGGCAGGATTTCAGGGTGCGATACTCTTAAAAGGAACCGGTGATATATATTCACCTAAAGTAGTCAGGGCTGCTGCGGGCTCACTTTTCCGTCTGCCTGTTCTGATGGAGGATACACCGGACCGTGTAATCAGGCTTCTCAGAAAGTACGGCAAGCGTATCATCTGTACCTCACCGAACTGCAGCAAAAACTACTATGATATTGATATGAGTGAAAACACTGCAGTGATAATAGGGAATGAAGGCAACGGAGTGTGCGATGAATTCCTGATAAAATCGGAAATTCTGGTAAAAATCCCAATGGAGGGGACCATCGAATCCCTCAACGCAGCGGTATCGGCAGGAATCCTGATGTTTGAGTCGGTCAGGCAGAGACATCAGAAAAGAATTATATGAAACAGACGATGAAAATGTTAAAAAGAAATGGAGATCGGTTTTATGCAAAATCAATTGACGAACATTTTGCAGGAGGCAAAGGAACAGTTGCTTCAGGCTTCCTCAATAGCTGGAACAGAAGAAATCAGAGTAAAGCTGCTCGGAAAAAAGGGTAAGCTTACTGAAATTCTGCGTTCAATGGGTTCTTACAGCCCTGAAGAACGCAAGGAGTTTGGAAAAGCCGCAAATTCAGTAAGGTCAGAAATTGAAGAATTGCTGGATGAGAAATTTGCATCTTTGAAGGAAAAGCAAAAAAACGAAATGTTTATAACGGAAAGAATTGATGTAACCGAGCCGGGTACGAAATTTAAACTGGGCGTCAAGCATCCGATTACTATAACGATAGATGAAATATCCCGAGTGTTCATGAGTATGGGATTCAGTATAGCTGAAGGACCGGAGGTTGAGACAGTATTCAACAATTTTGATGCGCTGAATGCGGCTCCGAATCATCCATCCAGAGATTTTACCGATACATTCTATATTTCTGAAAACGTACTGCTTCGAACTCAGACTTCTCCGGTGCAGGCGAGGACACTGATAAAACAGGATCCGCCGATTAAGATAATTTCGCCGGGCCGCTGCTTCCGATGTGATACAGCGGATGCAACACATTCCCCCATGTTCCATCAAGTCGAGGGACTCAACGTTGATGAGGGCATCACCATGGCGGATCTGAAAGGGACCTTGGATTCCTTTGCGAAGCAGCTATTCGGCTCCAAGGTAAAAACAAAATTCAGGCCTCATTTTTTCCCGTTTACAGAACCAAGTGCGGAAATGGATGTCTCCTGCTTCAAATGCGGAGGAAAAGGCTGCAGGGTATGCAAGGGCAGCGGATGGATCGAAATTTTAGGCTGCGGCATGGTGCATCCCAACGTTTTAAAAGTCGGACACATTGATACGGAAAAATATACAGGATTTGCTTTCGGAATGGGCGTTGAAAGAATCGCGATGCTCAGGTATGAAGTAGATGACATCAGACTTTTTTATGAAAACGATATGCGCTTTATCGAACAATTTAAGTAGGGGGTAAGAAGGTATGCTGGTACCGATAGAATGGTTAAATGAATATACGAACATCAATGCAGGAATCGACGAATTCTGTGAAAGGATGATCATGTCCGGTTCGAATATCGAAACGGTGGAGCAATTCGGAGAGGGTATTGAAAATGTCGTTGTGGGAAGAATCGTAGATATTGAAAAACATCCTGATGCTGATAAACTCCTTGTAACACAGGTCGATGTGGGCGAAGAAGATTTAGTGCAGATCGTTACGGGTGCAGACAATATCTTTGAAGGAGCATATGTTCCGGTAATATTACATGGCGGCAAGCTCCCCGGAAATAAAGTCATAAAGAAAGGCAGGCTGAGAGGCGTAGAATCCGCCGGCATGCTGTGCTCCGTTGAAGAACTCGGCTTTTTAGATAAAGTAGTTCCGGTGGCATTGAAGGATGGTATCTGGATCTTGGATCGGGAATACCCCTTGGGGATGGATATCGTAGAAGCAATCGGACTTAAAGGTCAGGCGGTGGATTTTGAAATCACACCCAACAGGCCGGATTGCCTTTCCATTATCGGAATGGCGAGAGAAGCAGCTGCGACACTAAGAAGCAAGCTAAAGTATCCTGATACGGAATGTCAGGCGGAAGAAGGCAAAGCAAAGGATCATATAACTATAGAAATCCGAAAGCCGGAGATATGCAGCCGTTATGTAGGAAGAGTCGTAACAGACGTGAAGATAGAGCAGTCTCCCTGGTGGCTGCAGAAGAGATTGATGTATGCAGGCATGAGACCGATCAATAATATTGTTGATATTACAAACTATGTGATGCTGGAATACGGCCAGCCCATCCATGCATTCGATATCAGAGACATCGAGGACAGAAGCATTATAGTCGACACAGTGAAAGAGGGTGAAGTATTCACAACTCTTGACGGAACCGAAAGAAAGCTGAGCGGCAATATGCTGCTTATCAAAGACGGCAAGCGAGGCATTGCGATTGCGGGTGTTATGGGCGGCCTGAATTCGGAAATAAAGTACGACACTACGACGATCCTTGTGGAGAGTGCAAACTTTAACGGAGACAGTATCCGATCAACCTCTAAAAAGTTAGGACTCCGGACGGAAGCCTCCTCAAGGTATGAAAAAGGAATCGATCCAAACTTATGCGGGAAAGCTGCTGACAGGGTATGCAGACTGATAGAGCTGCTGGGAGCAGGAAAAGTGACTAAAGGTTCCGTAGATGTTTATCCGGGCAAGACAGAATCCAATCCTGTATCGGTACGTGTAGACCGTGTCAATGCAGTGCTGGGGATTGACCTTGCCGGAAAAGAGATGGAAAAGATCCTGGAAGGTCTTGAAATGGATGTATCACGGCTTGGAAACAATCTAAAGATAACTCCACCGACAGTACGACAGGACCTGCAGGAAGAAGTAGACTTTATCGAAGAGATTGCCAGGATGTATGGCTATGACAATATGCCTGTAACTCTTCCAAAAGGAAATACGGAAGCAGGAAAAACAAGAGAAAGAACTTTAAAGGACATGGCAAGAGATATCATGGCGTCAATGGGTGCAAACGAGGTTCAGACTTATTCATTTGTAAGCCCCAAAGGTGTGGATCATGTGAGGATAGGTGAAGATGCCGAAGAAAGAAATTTTGTACGTCTTTTGAATCCTTTAGGAGAAGAATACAGCGTCATGAGGACTATACTCATTCCAAATATGCTGGAAGTTTTAGGGCGTAATTATTCAAGGAATATCAGCAGGGTGAAGGCATTCGAAATCGGAAACACCTTCCATAACAATCCGAGTGATGAAGAAGTACTGCCGGACGAAAGAGATTCCCTGGCAGTTGGCTGCTATGGAGAAGGCGAAAGTTTTTTCACATTAAAAGGGATGCTGGAAGAGTTATTCGCAAATCTTGGGATACATGATGCAGTCTATATCCCTGAAGGCAATTACGGAGTATACCATCCCGGAAGATGCGCAAGGATCATGGTTCAGGACATGGAACTGGGAATTATGGGTGAAATCCATCCCGACGTTGCCGGAAAGTACGGAATCGCGAGCAAGTGCTATTGCTCAGAACTGTTCCTTGACCGTGTAATAAAGCATGCTGATACAGAGAGACTCTACAGGCCTCTTCCAAAATACCCTGCTGTAGTTAGAGACATCGCGCTCCTTGTAAGCGAGGATGTATATGCAGCCGAAATAGAAAATACGATCCGGCAAACCGGCACAAAGTTATTGGAAAGCATTGAGCTGTTTGATATTTACAGGGGAAAACAGGTTCAGTCCGGTAAAAAGAGTGTGGCATATACCCTGACATATCGAGCTCCTGATAGAACATTAACCGATGAGGAAGTAGTGAAGATTCATAATAAGGTTCTTGATGCACTTAAAGAGAAGCTTGATGCGATACTGCGTGAGATGTAGAAATACCGGATCAAGCTCAGAAATATGAGGGGGGAAAGTTTCATGGATGATATTAGCAGGGTGACAGTAAAAATTTATGGGCAGGAATACACGATAGGCGGAGACACATCAAGAGAACATATCATGAAAGTTGCAGATTATGTTAACACGAAGATGCATGAAATCGCAAAAGCTATGCCCGGGGTTTCCATATCCTCTCTGGCTGTGTTATCCGCTGTGAATGTGGCAGATGATTATTATAACGCCAAGGGGAAGCTGCACAGCTTAAAGACGCAGAATGAGCAGCTTGAAAAAGATTCCAAGCATTATGTACAGCTTTGGGATGAAGCAAAAAAGAGTTTTCTTCAGTATAAAGAGGATGCTCAGGCAAGTGTTGAGCAAAAAGAGGAACTTCAGAGACTTTTTAATGAAAAGACTGTCGATCTTGACAGAATTACCACATCATATCGTCAGCTCGAAGAAAAATATACTGCCCTGCTTCAAAAAAATGAGGAGCTATCAGACAAGCTAAAAACTCAGCATGAAGATAACATATCCGGATCTTCTGCTTTGAAGGATATGGAAGCAAAATGCAAGGATATGGAAAGCAGCTTTTTTGAACTGCAGATGGAGAATATACGACTGAAAGGTGATTTGGACCGATACAGAAAAATTGTTGACGGATAAGGAATCATGCTTATGAACGAAAAGACATACAGAGTTCTTGAATACAATAAAATACTGGAAATGCTAAGGGCGGAAGCGGCGTCATCCATTACGAGAAAAACTATCGAAGAACTTAGACCAGCCTTTGACATAAACTCCATTCAAGATATGCTGGCGGAAACCACGGAAGCGGTTTCCGTTATTACTCATAAAGGTGCTCTCCCTCTGGGCAGCTTTTATAACATCAAGGACAGCATATATTTGGCTGATAAGGGGAGCACTCTTACGATGAAGCAGCTTCTCGAAATTTTGTATAATCTTCGTGTCACAGGAAATGCCGCGTCTTTTTTAAAAAGCGACCTGCCTGAACTGCCCATCATAAAAGGTCTTGCGGAATTGCTCAGTGTAAAAAAAGGACTTGCAGATAATATAGATCGCTGTATTATTTCAGAGGATGAAATAGCTGACAGCGCGAGCCCTGAACTTAAGAGCATCCGGAGAAACATACTTAGACAGAATGATGCGATCCGGGCTAAAATGAATCAGATCCTTAATTCATCGGATAACAGGACAATTCTTCAGGATGCAATTGTGACAATGAGACAGGGAAGATATGTAGTGCCTGTTAAGCAGGAGCATAAAGCAAGATTTGCCGGAATTGTTCACGATCAGTCATCAACAGGGGCGACGCTTTTTATTGAACCTCAGGCAATAGTCAACCTTAACAACGAGCTGAGGGAAATGGAACTGGCGGAGAAGGTGGAGATCGAAAGGATCCTTGCAGAATTGTCCGCTGAAGTTGCCGGTGTCAGTGATGAACTTTTGAACAACCAGGAAATTCTTTTAAAACTGGATTTTATCTTTGCCAAGGGAAAATTTTCTGTTAAACTGAAATGCACCGAGCCGGAATTAAACACCTCAGGAATCCTGAAGATAAGGGATGGAAGACATCCGCTGATCGCAAAGGATAAGGTCGTTCCCATCAGCATTGCCATTGGGAAGGATTATCATACGCTTGTGATAACAGGACCAAACACAGGCGGAAAAACCGTGACGCTTAAAACTGTCGGACTCTTTGTGCTTATGACTCAGACCGGGCTTCATATCCCCGCAGGATCCGGTACGCAAATGCCTGTTTTTCAAAAGGTTTTTGCGGACATCGGTGATGAGCAGAGTATCGAACAGAGCCTTAGCACCTTTTCTTCTCATATGTCCAACATTGTGGACATAGTGGAAAACTCAGGAAAGGGGACTTTGGTTCTTCTTGACGAACTTGGTGCCGGAACCGACCCTACTGAGGGAGCCGCTCTGGCTATTTCTATTTTGGAACATCTCTACGATAAAAGGGTAGATACCATTGCAACGACACATTATACTGAACTGAAAAAGTATGCGGTAGCAACCCGGGGAGTGGAAAACGCATCCATGGAATTTGACGTAGAGACTCTGAGCCCCACATATCGTTTGTTTATCGGGACACCGGGAAGATCCAATGCGTTTCAAATATCTCAGAAGCTTGGCCTTAAACCGGTTATAATCAAACATGCAAAAGACCTGCTTGAGCAGGGTGACATAGAATTTGAAGATGTAATAACATCTATCGAAAAGGACAGAAAGCTTGCAGAAGAAGAACGTGATGAAGCAATCCTGCTGAACCTCGAAATGAAAAAGCAAAAAGAGCAATTTGACAGGGATCGTGTTAAACTTGAGGCGCAAAAGGAAAAGATCATCAGCAGAGCCAGGGAAGAAGCACGGGATATGATAAGGGACGCAAAGGAATTTACAGACCAGGTGCAGAAGCAACTAAGGGAATTAGAACAAGAAAATAATACGGGGGAACGGAACCGGAAATCTGAGGGAATACGGAAAAGGATTCGTGAGGCTTCCGATAAATATAGGGAAAAACCTGTTACTATAGAAAATTCAAATCCGGTAAAAACCGGAGAACTGAAAATAGGAGACAGAGTTAGAGTATTAAGTCTGGATCAAAAGGGAAATGTGCTTTCGCTTCCGGATGAAAAAGGAGAAATGCAGGTACAGGTAGGACTTCTGAAAATTAATGTGAACGTTGATAACATTAATCTGATCGAAAACGGGAAATCGAAAAAGGAAAATAAGACTACAAGATACGGTGCAATGTATCGAAGCAAGGTGCAGAGCATTATGCCCAGTATCAACGTAATACGAAGTAATCTGGACGATGCCTTGATGGATGTGGACAAATATCTGGATGATGCTTATATTGCAGGTCTTAAGGAAGTGACCGTCATTCACGGACGTGGAGAGGGGATCCTCAGGGAAGGGCTACATCAGATGCTGAAGAGCCACAAGCATGTATCCAAATTTCGCAAGGGTACTTATAATGAAGGTGGAGACGGCGTGACGGTCGTTGAATTGAAGTAAGGGCTTGGGATTTTGTGTCCGAAAACCGCTCGAGAATTCCTCGTGAGGTCTTACTCTCGAAAACCGCTCACCCTCAAATATTCCCACTAAAGTTAATATTTTCGGGTACGGACGGTTTCCTATGATTAAGACCATCACGCGCACTTAAATCCAGGACGGTTTTCTTGGGAAGCTACCAAGCCTCGAATAAAGATAGATTAGCGGCTGGAAAGGATATATAATGATTCCATTGACTAAAAGCGGCTCGGAGGTCAGAGTTTTATGTATTTAATAAGTGCATGTCTGGCCGGGGTCAACTGTAAATACAACGGCAGCAACAATGAATGCGGCTGGATTAAAGATCTTATGAAGGACAAAGAATGTTTGCTTGTCTGCCCGGAGGAATTGGGAAAGCTGTCGACTCCCAGGCCGCCGTCTGAGATTATCAACGGAAAAGCAATTGACAAAAACGGTAAGAATGTTACCGATAATTTGATATATGGAGCTGAAAAGGCATTGGAAAAAGCAGAAAAAAGGGCCGCTGAGCTTGGGCAGGAGATCGAATTGGCTATTCTGAAGTCAAACAGTCCTTCCTGCGGCTCCGGAAAAATATATGACGGTACTTTTACCGGAACTCTGATCGACGGGGATGGCATCTTTGCTGAAAT
Organism: Eubacteriales bacterium; assembly: GCA_028692105.1. GTDB lineage: Bacteria > Bacillota > Clostridia > Peptostreptococcales > Anaerovoracaceae > Anoxybacterium. The sequence continues at coordinate 87,319 of JAQUYC010000003.1, forward strand.
ACTGAAGAAAAAGGGAATTACGGTAATTACGGAAAAACAGGAGGATTATAAATGATAAATTTTAAAGAGGAAATAGCAGCTTTACTGAATGAAACAATAGACGGGCTTTCTGCAGGAGAGATCATGGATATGATCGAGATCCCAACAGACAGCAAAATGGGTGATTATGCGTTTCCGTGCTTTAAACTGGCGAAGCTGCTCAGAAAGGCACCTCCGATGATCGCACAGGGAATTGCAGAAAAGCTTCAGGGCAGCGAATTATTTGATAAGGTTGAGAATGTCAATGCCTACGTAAATATGTTCCTGTCAAGAAAGGTTTTTATGAAAGAACTCTTATCCGGTGTTATTGAGATGAATGACAGTTTCGGAAGCAGCGATATCGGCAGAAATCGAAAAGTTATTGTTGAGTTTTCATCCCCCAATATCGCAAAACCGTTTCATATCGGACATATCAGAAGTACGGTTATCGGGAACTCTATTTATAAGATTTATGATTTCTTAGGATATGACACAGTTAGAATCAATCATCTGGGTGACTATGGAACCCAATTCGGTAAAATGATCGTTTCATTTCGCCGATGGGGTAATGAAGAAGATGTGAATAGGGAGCCGATAAAAACATTGCTGAGCTATTATGTAAAATTCCATGAGGAGGCAGAGAAAGATCCTACTCTTGAGGAAGAAGCCAGGAATGTTTTTACGAGACTCGAAAACAAGGAGCCGGAGGAAGTCAGGCTTTGGCAATGGTTCCGTGACGAGAGCCTGAAGGAATTCAACAGGGTATATGAGATGCTCGGGATCAAGTTTGATTCCTATGCCGGAGAAAGCTTTTATTCGGATAAAATGGAAAACGTCATCAACATGCTCAAGGAGGCAGATCTCCTGAAAGAATCCGACGGCGCCAATATAGTAGACCTTGAAGAATACGGCATGTCTCCCGCTCTTATCACGAAGAAAGATGGTTCTTCTCTCTACATCACAAGGGATATAGCCGCTGCAGTATACAGAAAAGAGCATTATGATTTCTACAAAAATTTATATATTGTTGCCTCACAGCAAAACCTGCACTTCCAGCAATGGATCAAGATCATCGAGCTTCTTGGCTATGACTGGTCAAAGGATTGCGTGCATATACCTTTCGGACTTGTCAGCCTTGAAGAAGGAACCATGTCGACAAGACACGGCAGGGTCGTGTTCCTGGAAGATGTATTGAACAGGGCAGTGAATCAGACAAAGGATATAATCCTTGAAAAGAATGTGAATACGGATAGTTTAGACATCACCGCAAAACAGGTCGGTATCGGAGCTGTTATATTCCAGGAGCTCTCCAATAACAGGATCAAGGACTATGTGTTCTCCTGGGATAAAGTACTTAATTTTGAAGGTGAGACCGGACCGTATGTCCAATACACTCACGCAAGGGCCGCCAGTGTCCTGAGAAACGGTGAGGAAAGCACAAATCATGCTCTTGCAGCTTTTGATCAGGCAAATATGGGATATATCACAGGCGACAGCGCTTATGAATTGTCAAAATTGATCTATCGATTCCCGGAAATTGTTGCAGAAGCCGGCGAAAAGTATGAACCCTCCATAGTAACAAGGCATATCGTGAATATTGCTCAGGGTTTTAACAAATTTTATCATGATGAACATATACTGGTTCAGAATGAAGATGAAAAAATGGCAAAGCTGCTTCTTGTTTATGCAACGAAACAGACAATTCAAAACGGTCTGAAGCTGCTGGGAATGGAAGCACCGGAAAGGATGTAGCAATATGAGATATGAAGGAAGTGTATACAGACCGCCAAGTGAGGCATACAGCCTGATTGTGCAGGTGACGATCGGGTGCGCACACAATAAGTGTACCTTTTGCAGTATGTTCAAAGATAAGCGGTTCCGTGTAAGAAAAATTGATGAGGTTATTGAGGACCTGGAATCTGCAAGAAGACATTACCGCAGTGTAAACAGGATATTCCTTGCGGACGGAGATGCTTTAGTATTGCAGAATAAAGATCTGCTCGTAATTCTTGATCATATCAAAAAACTGTTCCCGGAATGCGAACGGGTAGGAATTTATGGCTCACCACAGGATGTTTTGAGAAAGACCCAAGAAGAGCTGACTGAACTCTCAGAGCATGGAATCGGCATAGTATATATAGGAGCAGAGTCGGGAAGCGACAAAGTTCTTATCGATATTAAAAAAGGCGCCACAAGGGCGCAAATTATCGAATCGGTTAAAAAGATCGAAGCTTCCGGAATCCAGGCTTCGGTTACCTTTATTTCCGGATTGGCAGGGAGAGACGGATGGGAGGATCATGCCATAGAGTCAGGGACTATGATAAGTGAGATGGAACCGTCGTATGTCGGTCTTCTTACGCTGCTCACAGAACCGGGAGCAGAACTGCACCGTGATATCATAGAAGGCCGCTTCAATACACTTAATCCGATAGAGGTTTTGAAGGAAACCGAACTTATGCTCGAAAATATTAACGTTACAAAAACCTGTGTTTTCCGTAGCAATCATGCGTCAAACTACTTATCCTTAAAGGGCAATCTCCCCGCGGATAAGGAAAGGATGCTGCAGCAGCTGCGCAATGCGATGAAGCATACCGATATGCTGAAGGATGACAGGTTCCGCATGTTGTAATAAAATACTGCGATGAGGCGTTAATATCTATTCGATTCGCTTCGTTAAAAGTGCTTATGGAGGTCGGATATGAAGATTTTATTGACTACGCTGAATTCCAAATATGTCCATTCCAATCTGACGTTGAAATATCTTTTTGCCTGTGCAGAGAGGAACAGAGACTCTATTGATATCCGGGAATTCACCATTAACAATGAAGAAGATTACATTTTTACCGAGCTCTTAAGGAAAGGCTACGATGTCATTTGCTTTTCATGTTATATCTGGAATATAGAAAAAGTATTATACCTGGCTGAAAATATAAAAAAGGCCAAGCCGGAAATAAAAATTCTTTTAGGCGGTCCTGAAGTAAGCTTTGACGTGGTGCCATTAATGATTCAGCATAAATTTATTGACTTTATAATTTCCGGAGAGGGGGAAGCGCCTTTCTCCGAACTGACAGAAATGTTGATCTCAGGTGAGCAGGAATTGGATAAGATCGCCGGCCTGACTTACAGGAGAGGCGGGAAAATATATGTGAACCCGGCCGCTCCTCCTTTGAATTTCGAATCTGTCCCTTTTCCATATCTTAACCTGGTGTGTGAGGAGGATAAGGTACTGTATTACGAATCCTCAAGGGGTTGCCCTTATAACTGCAGTTACTGCCTGTCATCTCTTGAGCGTAAGGTCCGGGCTTTGTCCATGGAACGCGTCAAAAGTGATCTGAGCTATTTTATCTATAAACGGGTTCAGCAGGTAAAGTTTATTGACAGGACATTTAACTGGAACAGGGAGAGATGTCTTGAGATAATGCAATATCTTATCATGGGCGACAATGGAGTTACAAACTTTCATTTTGAGCTCTGCGGCGACCTTATCGATGATGACATGATTCAGCTTCTTGGCACTGTCAGGCCGGGTCTGTTACAGTTTGAGATAGGCGTTCAGTCAACGAATGAGAGTGCTTTAAGCGCATGCGGCAGGAGTTCGGAATTTGAAAAACTTGCAGAAAACGTAAAACGTCTGAGGGAGCCGGGCAATATACATATTCACCTCGATTTGATAGCCGGTCTGCCATATGAGGACTATACCTCCTTCCGAAAATCCTTCAACGATGTGTATGTTTTGAAAATGCATCAGCTTCAACTGGGTTTTCTGAAGCTGCTTAAGGGTGCGCCGATTCGGGAACAGTCAGAGGAACACGGATATATTTACCGGAGCAAGCCGCCATATGAGGTGATTTCCAGTAAATACATGACTGCCGATGATTTTATTCGGCTGAAGCAGATAGAGAATTTGCTCAATTTGTACTATAATAGAGAAGGTTTCAGTCTAACTTTGGAGTTTGCTATCGAAAACTTTGCTATGACGCCATTTGATTTTTATGAGGAATTTGCGGACTATTACTACTCTAAAGGATTCCAGCACAAGTCACATAAAAAGGAGGACTTGTATCGGATATTTTACTTGTATGCCGGCTGGAAAGAGCAGCTTATTCCTGAAATCAAGGGAAAAATTAAAAAATTGCTTATGAAAGACATGCAGAACACATTAAATTCGGATGCAATAAAAAAATTTGAGCGAAAGGGATGGGAATACAGTCAATGAGACCCGATGATTATGATATCAAGAAACGTCCTGACAGAGTGAGCAAATATTTTGAAAAATATGCCGAAGACTTTGTTTTTGATGAATTCAGTGATGCATACATAAACAAGACAGGATTTCATTGTATGAAAGGTGTACCCGTACCTCTAAGAAAGCAGGATGCAGGGAAATTTCACGGAGGAAACGAATTGCTCATGAATGTCATTGCGAAGAATATCACTTTGATTATGGGCATTAATACGAAATTCAAATATATCGAAAACTATCTTGAGTTTATGGAGAATTTTAATAAAAAAAATATAGTAAATGCACTTGTCAAGGAAGGCAGGGCCGCTGCCTCGAGTCAGGATAATGACAAGGCTGCTATCCATTTTCGGGCGGCACTCTGCATTCTGCCGGATAACATCAAGGCTATGTATAGCTATGCCCTGATATGTCGGGAACTGTACCTTGCCGGCGGGGATGAGGAGTATGTCGGGCGGTTTAAAGCTGAAGCAAATGAGTTTTTTGAATTTCTTGTAGCTCTTTACCCCAGGTTCAGTAAGGGATATTACTATCTTGGCTATGCTTATTTAAACCTCGGCCTTTATATCAAAGCAAAGTTGACTTGGGATCATTTTATGGATATTACGGCTAATCCGGATGACAGGCTTGAAATCGAAAACCGACTAAATCAGCTTGAGCAGCCGGTCAGAATAGAAGAAGGATGTAATGCATTTTTATCCGGCAGGTATGAACATGCAATAAGTATTCTAAAACCGTTTGTAAATACAAGATTTAAGGACTGGTGGCCGATGTCATATTATTTAGGCGTTGCCTATGAAAGAACAGGAGATAAAAAGAAAGCCGTTGATGCGTTTAAGCGAGTACTTGCGCTAAATCCGTCTCATGTGGAATCCATGGACGAACTGGCGAATATCTATGAGGAAAGCAAGGATGCAGATAACGAGAATAAATACAGAAATAAAGCCGATCTGATCAGGTCAGGAGGATATGAATTCAAAGGAGGAAAATAACTTGAAGAAGCTAATGACGGGAAATGAGGCTGTAGCCAGAGGAGCTTATGAAGCGGGACTAAAGTTCGCTTCGGCTTATCCCGGTACACCCAGCACAGAAATATTAGAAAATATGATTCAATACAAAGAAGATATATTCAGCGAGTGGGCACCCAATGAAAAGGTTGCTTTGGAAGCCGCTATAGGGGCTTCTGTAGCCGGTGCACGATCAATGGCAGCGATGAAACATGTAGGCTTAAATGTTGCGGCAGATCCTTTGTTCACCTTTGCTTATACCGGAGTAACAGGGGGCTGTGTAATCGTATCAGCTGATGATCCGGGTATGCACAGTTCACAGAATGAGCAGGACAACAGAAATTACGCAGCAGCAGCAAGAGTTTTAATGCTGGAACCATCCGACAGCCAGGAGTCAAAAGACTATATGAAACTGGCATTTGAGCTGAGTGAAAGGTTTGACACACCGGTTCTTATGCGAATGACCACCAGGGTATGTCATAGCAAGGGCCTGGTAACACTTGGAGAAAGAGTAGAGAGGGAATTAATTCCATATAAACATAACATTCAGAAATATGTTGCTACACCTGCAAACGGAAAGGTCCTGAGAAAAAAGCTGATTGACCGGCTTAAAAATATGGAAGCCTATTCAAATGAAACTGAAATAAACAAGGTAGAATATAACGGAACCGAAATAGGTATAATAAGTGCCGGTGTTGCCTACCAATACGCCAGAGAGGTATTTGGAGACGATGCGTCGTATCTGAAGCTTGGCATGACCTTCCCTATGCCTATTGCTAAAATCAAAGAATTCGCAGGAAAGGTAAAAAAACTGTATGTAATAGAAGAAATGGATCCTTACATTGAAAACCATTTGAAGGCTGCAGGGATTTCATGTATAGGCAAGGATATTATCCCCGAAATGGATGAATTGAATACGGATATCGTGCGTAAAGCAGTATTCGGGACAGTGACAGAAACACTGAAAACTGAAAAGGAAGCGATCGGGAGACCTCCTGTACTATGTGCCGGCTGTCCTCACAGGGGTATGTATTACGCCTTGAGCAAGAAAAAGAATCTCCTTGTTACCGGAGACATCGGCTGCTATACGCTGGGCTCAGCGCCGCCGCTATCCTCTTTACATACATGTTTCTGTATGGGAGGCAGTATCAGCTCCGGGCACGGTGCATCCACTGTGTTGAAAAGAGGCGGTTCTGACTTAAGGGTGGCTGCTATTATCGGTGATTCAACATTCCTGCATTCAGGTATTACCAGCCTTATGGACGTAGTGTATAACAAAGGAAATAATGTAACCATCATTCTTGACAACCGAATCACTGCAATGACAGGACACCAGGAGAATCCGGGAACCGGCTTTACGCTCATGGGAGAACCCACAACTGAAGTAGATATTCCGATGTTGTGCAGAGCGATCGGCATTAAAGATGAAAACCTCTATATCATCAACCCCCTACACTTAACAGAGTCGGGAGAAGTGGTGGATGAGGCCTTGGCAAAAGATGAGCCTACTGTTATTATTGCCAAATGGCCTTGTGTATTGAAGAAATTTTCAGATCAGGATAAAAGAGAGTTTGATCTCAGCCCGAAATCCTGCGTAATTGATCAGGATAAATGTACGAAGTGCCGGTTGTGCGTAAAAACCGGATGCCCTGCAATAAATTCAGGCGAGATAATCGAAATTGATCCGGAATCTTGTACAGGCTGTACCGTATGCATGCAGGTCTGTCCGTTTGATGCAATCAGGGAGGTGTAGAAATGAGTGAAGTAAAAAACATATTGCTTGTCGGCGTAGGCGGACAAGGGACCATATTAGCAAGTAAGATTCTCTCAGAAGGGCTTGTCAAAGCGGGATTTGATGTAAAGATGTCCGAGATTCACGGAATGTCTCAGAGAGGCGGTAACGTAAGCACCCAGATCCGTTTCGGGGAGAAGGTATATTCTCCGATCGTCGGGAAGGGTGAAGCAGACGTTATAGTAGCCTTTGAGAAGATGGAGGCATTACGCTGGGTAGAGTATTTAAAAACAGGAGGCAAGATGGTCATCAATGATTTTGAGATATCATCCGTGCCGATCCAGCAGGGGAAAGCAAAATATCCGGAAGGAATCATAGAAGAACTTTCTTCGAAAGCCGAAGTATTCGTATTTAAGGCAGGAGATATAGCAGTAGAATTAGGGAACAAGAGGACCATGAATATTGTCTTGCTGGGTGCTCTTACAAAAGCGATGAACTTACCAGGGATTGATTGGGAAGCAGTGATAAGAGACAATGTCAAAAAAGGCTTTGAAGAAATTAATATTAAAGCGTTCCATGCAGGCGGCGATCAAGTAAATTAAGCAGCAGCTTAAGAGGTTTTCATGAATAGGCAAGAACTGATTTCAGAGGCGAAAAAAGAAATAAGGTCCAATAAACTGAAAGCGGCAGTATACTTAATACTAAGGCTTTCAATAATAGCAGTTATGATTGTACAAATACTGAATAAAAATTATAATGACGTATTTATGTGCATTCTGGCCCTCATACTATTTATGATACCTACCTTTATATATAAACGGCTGAATATAACACTACCAAATACGCTTGAGATTATTATTTTGCTTTTCATCTATTCTGCAGCGATACTTGGGGAAATAGGACAATATTACTTGATTTATGATCGATGGGACGATATGCTTCATACGATTAATGGCTTCTTATTTGGGGCTGTCGGTTTGGCTATGATTGACATATTAAACAGGAGCGAGAAATTTCATTTTGAGATGTCTGCAAGGTTTGTGGCAATGGTATCCTTTTGCTTTTCGATGACGATTGGAGTCATCTGGGAATTCTTTGAATACTTCATGGATAAGTTTTTCTTCATGGATATGCAAAAGGATACGATTATCAGCAGCATAACCTCTGTGACATTAAATCCCGAAGGCATCAATGTTCCGGTTACTATTGACATCAACAGTATTGTAATCAATGGAACAGAGTGGATGGGGTATATTGATATAGGCTTGATCGATACTGTGTCAGATCTCTTTGTAAACTTTATCGGGGCCGTTATATTTTCTATATTTGGATATTACTATATTAAAGACAGGGGCGACAGAAAATTCATAGAAAGATTTATACCAAAATTGAAAAGAAGTAAAAAATAAGTGTATTAGCAGATTCAACTGACGTAAAGTAAGGAAAGGCAAATTAATCGTTGAAATAAAGATAAAGTAAGGAAGACCAATTAATTTGACATTTA
>JAQUYC010000044.1 GCA_028692105.1 Eubacteriales bacterium
CTCAAATTTTTGAATAAAAGTGTTTAAATCATTCGTGTCTGAATTTGAGCGTTGATTGATTTTAGTTTTAACTAATATATTTGCTCCTAAGAGCATGGTTTTCTGAATATTAAACAAGCTATATAATGACAAAAGATAAAATCATGAACAAAGTGATTAATTTTGATTTCATAATATGTAGTTTTAAAAATGAATGAATAAGAATGAAAAACAAAAGTTTTTACTTCCTTTCTAAAACTTATTTTATATACAGCAATAGTTTATTTTTTATGTGTAAGATATATTTATGTAAACACAAGGACAATCACGATCACGGAGTAATCGAAGAAAGTGTTATTAATCAAATAAAAAGTTTTTTCATAATACAAAAAACAAGCATAGTTCTCAAAGAGAACAAGGAGAGAGATTCTTTTAGAATCTATTGACAAATTATCAAGATAAACAAAGGTAGTTTAAAAAAAATAATCGGGGAATTTTATATAGTTTTTCAATAAAAAATTAGTAACTGTTAACGGATGGAAATCAAAAAAGCCCCACACGTCACATGCAGGGCTATAAACACCATTTTTACCAAAGCCTTAAGAGGCGTTTTCATTAACGTGATCGTATAGATAAGGGCTGTCGGGTATTCCCGTGCAGCCCTTATTCTATTTTTCGGAATTTAATAATTATCGTTCTGTGTTAACGAGCCACCTACATAATCGATTTCATTCTGAGGTATCGGATATGGCCAAGTCTTATCTGAAATATTTTGTCCGGCACCCGAATATTTTCCTTCTGGCGTTTGAGACAATGTTTTCATTTTCTCAACGAAGATTCCCCAACGGATAAGATCATACAATCTTAACCCTTCTCCGGCTAATTCTACACGTCTTTCATGACGGATCGCTGTGCGAAGATCGTCAGAGACTTTCACTTTATACTTTTCCTCAAATATGGCTTCTGTCACGCGTTTATCTTCCGCAATATTGAATTTACGGTATTTAGCGTAGCTGTCTACAGGGGAAGAAGTAACAAAAGCTCTGTGCCTGATTTTGTTGATAATATTCACTGCCTCTTGTTTATCTCCGTTAGTCTCTATCAAACATTCTGCGTACATTAAAAGTACGTCGGCATAGCGGATGTGATAGAATGTCCAGTCTGTCTCCATTAAACTGCCGATCGGTCTTCTCGACCAGTCAGGATATTGTTTACGACTATGTTGTTGAGGGAAGTTATCATAACCGGAATAATCATGCAATTCTTCTGTCCCATCTGTTTTTATAAATATATCGCCAGTAGACAATACCGTATGCACAAGACGTGGATCCCCCGTCTCGTATTCATTGACTATGTCATATGTAGGGCATTCTCCTCCCCAACCACCTGTACCGGCTCTACCTACATTCATTTGTGGGCAGACACTTCCTCCCGTATAGTTCGGTATATAAGAACGAAGCGTAATGAAAACAGATTCTTTTGAAGTATATCCTTTTTCTGCACTGTTAAACAGGTCTTCGTAGTTATTTATTAGATCATAACATCCGGATTCTATAACTGCTTTCAGATCTGTCGTTGCTGCTTCATAATTTCCGTAAAACATATTTACACGTGCGCGGAAAGCCATTGCCGCTTCTTTCGTAATACGACCGATTTCTGAAGCGGCCAAGGTTTTCGCACTTGGCAAGTTTGCCTCAGCAATAGCAATATTGAGATCAGCTAGAATAAATTTCATTACATCTTCTTTATTCGACTTTGTGATCGTACTTTTATCAATAGCATTCAAAGGTTTGTCTATAAGAGGAATATTCCCAAAAATAGTTGCCAGATCATAATAATAGAAAGCACGCATGAAATGTGCTTCAGCGATCCATCTTTTTTTTGTGTTTTCAGAAACTAAAGATCCACCTGTTTGTATCAACTGTGTTTCAGGAGTGATTGTTTGCAGGAAAACATTACAATGTGAGATAGCCTGCTGGTATCTGTGATTCCATAGAGTAGTAAGTATAGAATTTGTAGCCAGGGGATTTCCTCGGGTAATCTCTGTTATCCCGACACGGTCGCCTGCATCTGATCCCCCTTTGGTCGCGTCGTCTGTTAGTTGATCTCCTAAATCGAACTTCATTGTCTGATAATCCCAATGATTCAATATGGGCTGATAGCATTGTACTAATAATTTATAGCCTGCATCTTCCGTGTTGATATATGTCTGTTCATCTAATGAACCCAATGAGGGTCTGTCTAAAAAATCAGAATCACAACTCATGGAAAACATACCGATACAAAATAAAGTAAGGCTGATTATGGTATATTTATTTATTGATTTCATACTAACACCGAACATATACGTTCTTGCTTGTGGATAGAAGCCCATATCAATTCCCATATATTGCGGATTATTATTCCCAATTTCAGGGTCTAATCCGGAATAACCGGTGATTGTAAACAGATTCTGGACTGCAGCAAAGACGCGTAGATTTTGTATTGTCCATTTTTTCGTAAGAGAAGAAGGAAGCGTATAGCCTAACTGAATATTTTTAAGACGCATATATGAACCGTCTTCGATATACCATTCTGACATTTCCAGATTCATACGGCTATTGGCGTCAATTCCGAAATTCTTATTTGTACTGCCTGGCCCGCTCCAGAACGTTGTCAAAATATCTTTGGGAGAATTATACCAACCTGTTCCGGAATAGATATCGTATTTTAGAATGTTTAGGATATCATTTCCGATTGATCCTTGGAAGAAAGCGGTGAAATCAAAATTCTTAAATTCTGCTCCCAATGTAAGGCCGAAAGTGAAGTCCGGATGCGGATTACCTATCATAGTACGGTCTTCTTCATCCAATTTCCCATCTTTATTGATGTCTACGAATTTTAAATCTCCCGCTTGGGCAGAAGGCATAACAACAAATCCATTATTTGTATAGTTATTTACTTCTTCCTGAGTCTGGAAAACGCCGTCTGTTTTAAATCCGTAGAAATATCCAATAGGTTTACCGGGTTCAGTCATAGTATAGGTCTGATTTCCCAAGTGTACTCCTTTACCCGGAATATTTTTGCTACCTCCTAAATTCTTTACTTTGTTTCTGTAAGTCGATATATTTCCGTTAATGTGATACTTAAAATCTTTTCCAGCTTTACCGTCATATCCGAGTGTTAATTCGATACCTTTATTGGAAACGCTACCTGCGTTCATCCATGGTGTATTCGGTAGTCCTAAAGCCGACGGTAAAGGAATCTGTACTAACATATTAGATGTTTCACGATCAAAATAGTCGAAGTTGGCTTTTAACGAACCATCCAGAAACGCCAGGTCAAGACCAAAATCTACTTGTCGTGTCGTTTCCCATTTCAGATCAGGATTACCTACATAATTGCGTCCTCCCGAAAGAGAAGTACTATATGGATAACCAAACAGATAATAAATATTGTTTCCGAAAGTATTCAGATAAGCTCCGGCATAACTTAGATTTTGATTCCCAATTTCTCCCCATGCTAATCTTAACTTTCCTTGTGATAACCATTCAAACTGTTCCATGAAATTTTCTTCCGCAAAATTCCATCCGGCAGAAAGCGAAGGGAAACATCCCCAACGATTACCATCCGCGAAAGCAGAAGAACCATCCCAACGTATATTTGCCGTGATCATGTATTTATCATCGTATGAATAGAACAAACGTCCGAAGTACGAATTTAGCGAATGTGTGCTGATATAGCCGGATGCTCCGGGATTTAATGTCCCGGCATCAATGATTTGCTGACTTGGATTATTGTTTACCATGCCTTGTTTTGACGCTGCAAATTGTTCATATCTGTTCTTTTCTGCCGAAGTGCCTATCATTGCATTAATAGCATGTTTATTAAATTTCTCATTGAATGTCAGGTAATTGTCAAATACCCAATAATCTGTATTGTAAGATGTTCGGCTAACTGTTGCATAGGTTGAGTATTCATCCCCGTCCAGATAATATTTAGGCGTAAAACCGTCAGAACGTCCGCGATATAGGTCAATTGCTATGCTTGATTTGAATGTAAGGAAAGGGAATATTTTTATTTCTCCCGCCACGTTACTTTTGGTAGAAATTCCGGACCATTTGCTTTGTGCCATACGGTCGGTTTGAGCTACAGCATTCATTTTATTGGAATAAATAACACCCGTGTATTGAGCCCAAGGATTAGTGGGTTCGTATCCACCCATAATACGGGAGTATAGAAAATTAGGGATATCAACCAGATTCTTCCGATAGACAGGCGTGATCGGATCCGCTGTTACTGTGTTAAAAACTGTTGCAGTATAGGCATCGTTTTCCAGGATATTTCTTCTTGATTCGTAAACCACGTTTACATTGACTGTAAAATTCAACCATTTCTTCACTTCCGAATCTAAATTAAGGCGTCCGTTTAGACGATCGTAATCAGAACCTCTAAGGATCCCGTCTTGTGTCATATATCCGAAACTGGAACGATAATGCAATTTGTTTGTTCCTCCCGAGAGAGCCAGATTATAGTTTTGTATTGGAGCATCCAGAGTGCTACGTGTTGTTTCTTTCCACCAGTCTGTTCCTTCGCGTCCGCCATTTTTTTCAAGGAATGTAAGTATAGCTTCTCTTTTTTCAGATGTAGCAAAGTCATCTATCAGATCTTTTCCTGCTGCTGCATAAGCTCTGTTTTTATATTCCATAAAACCTTCTGCATCCAGCATATCATAACGTTTAGGTATATTTTGGAAGCCAATATTCATATCAAATTCAATATTGCTTCGGTAAGAATCGCCTGTTGTTCCACGCTTGGTTGAAATAAGAATTACACCGTTTGCTGCCCGGGCACCGTAAATAGCCTGAGCCGAAGCATCTTTTAGTACTTCAATATTTTCTATATCACGTGCGTTTAACCAGCCAATATCAGTTTGTGGTAGGCCATCTACTACGTAAAGAGGATTGTTGTCGTTGATGGTTCCTACACCACGAATACGAACCGTACCCATAGAGCCTGGACTTCCGGATGTTGAGGTAATGGTTACACCGGCTGCTTTTCCTTGCAAAGCATCTGAAGCACTACGTAGAGGTAAACCGGCGATATCATCACCTTTTACCTGTGAAATGGCACCAGTCAGGTCTCTCTTTTTGAATGAACCGTATCCGACAACGACCACTTCTTCCAACTTTTGTGTGTCTTCCACGAGTGTTACGTTTACTGTGGAACGGCCGTTTACGGCAATTTCCTGTGTGTGATGTCCTATGTATGAGAAAACCAAGACGG
>JAQUYC010000045.1 GCA_028692105.1 Eubacteriales bacterium
CCTTTGTATGAAATGTCAGGTTTTTCAGTTTGTCTTCTTCTATTTCTATAATACGATGTGTTATCAATATCTCTTCTCGTTGAAATTGTATGATATCTCCTACCTCCAGATTCCGCACCTGCTCCTCTGAACGTATTTGTTCCAGTAAAATAACATCGCCCGGATAAATAAGCGGCTGCATACTTCCGGTCGCTACTACAGATGGCATGATCGGAAATACACCGACGACAAACCATATTAATCCAATTGACAATAAAGCTGTCAAAGTCCATAAAACCCCTTCTCCTTTCCTTGCGGGCTCTCTCCTTGCGTTATTTGCGTGAACTTCGTATTTTTTTATGAAAAACATTAAAGCAAAAATCGGCACAAGTATACCGATAGCGCCTTCTGCCAGCCAATTCAAAACCGGAAGAATCGGAGAAGTCCAGTGGAAAATCGTAATTACTCCGAGATATGAAAGAGATGCTCCAGCTCCCCCATAAAGGGCCAGATAGGACAACATTATATTCTGACATAGCAGCGGACCGAATTCCTTTGCAATATAGATTGCTAACTCTTCAAGACTTCTTGCAAGGAATAAATTTGAAAAATTTATATCTGATAGAGTCATTATAATTGTAATCGTAACGAATGCTTTGGGATTTGGTTTGACGCAATACGATCCCAGCACGTATGCCCGAATAAATTCCCTCACGATTAGCACAGGTGCAATGAAGATCATATTATTGAATATTCCGTTTGGAGTTAATATGTAAGGGCTTTCTCCCAATTGCCCTATCATTGAGCCTGCCAGAAACTGAATTCCCGTTAAAACAGCCGCGCAGATAATAGATTCAAGATAAATGTTTTCCTGTTTGGATAACTTGCCCCTATGATGCACTCTTGGAAGATAACGTATGATCACTATAAAGAAACCGCTCCAAATTATTGGTTTGATCCGATAATTTACCAATTCCGGTGCAAACCAACCGTTGAGCAGCTTAGGCAACATAATTAATATTATGAATACTATTATTAATATTATGCTTATTTCTCTGTATTTCCGATAATTAATTGTTTCCTTCAACTAAAACACCCTCTGCTTCAATATGCTGATTCCCTCCTTCTGGCGCACCGGCGGAGATATTACTTTTATTCTCTGCAGGAATAGCATCTCCCTTTGACTCATCAGATAGATCATCATTTCCTATTTCTACGGAAGGAGCGTCAGTTCCTTTAGAAGATTCATCAGCCCCTGCACCTTCAGATGAGTCGTTATTTTCTGTTTCTTCGGAAGGGTCTTCATTTACCATTTCTTGAGGAAGGTCATTGACTTCTTTGCCATCGGGTATATTATTGCTTTCTGACTGACTGTGTTTAACAGCATTATTATATTGTCCTCCTCTAAAATCGTTCGACGTTGGTTCTCCTTTATCTGCGGCTTCTTCGGGATTCTTGTCATCAAACATCAAGTTGAGGGCCCCATTTGAGATAGCTTCTGCGTCAACTATATCGTCAAAGACATTGAGGCTTATTATTACATCCGCTTTTCCTTCTAAATCAAGACGATCAGTCCAAAATCCGTAGCCTACGGAAGCAGTACCCAAAGAAAACAAAAATGCATAAATAACAACAATAATTTTTTTTGCTCCATTATTTTTAGACATTATATCCCTCCTGTTTACTGCACTGTATTGAACTGATTCAAATCCAAAGGTATAGAGAAACCATATGTCCCTTCGATTTCAAGTATACTGTCCGATGATCCTCTTTTTATTTCATTACAGATCTCTTGGGGGAAATCAAGACTGCTCAAACCGATTTCCATTTTCTTCGGCAGATTTGGGCTGTCCACTTGCTCAAGCTTAAGGGTACCCATCATAACACCATCCTCACGGTGCGGAAGCAAAGTATGGTATACATGGAATTCTGCAAGACTGTCCGGCAAATAATCATAAATTATATCCGGGGTTCTACTAATTCCTCTTGAAGAATTACCCCAGTTACGAACACCATTATTTATGCTCCAGACAGGCGTATCCGACATCAGTTCAAATTCTACAATGCCAAGGTCGTACCCTGAATCTTTTTTTGTTTCTATAGCGGCGGGCCGTTTGATGCCATGCTCCTTCTCTTCCGTTTTTATGGCATACTTAATAGTAATGATAGCATTTCCATCCTGTAAATCACTTATATCTATCGGCCCTATATCTCGGATTGTCAGCTTTTTATCTTCATATACAGATCTGCCGCCTAAATCTTTAATAGGTTCTCCTGCTTCATTTTCCAAATGAACAGTGACCTCACGACTATCATCTTTGTCAAATATAAAGCTCATATTGCTTGTACTTAAGTTAAAATCAGCCATCAAAACATTTGTATATGCAGCGTAACTGATACCCATAAAACTTAATACTGCGACAATCAGAATCAACCATATAGTCATGACTCTTTTCCGCTTCATGTCTGCCTCCTTTATTATAGCTACAACAGATTTTGATACAATTTATTGGCATAGACAACTGCTTCCATTCGATTTGAAAGCCTCAATTTGTTCAATATACTGCTGATATGTTTTTTTGTGGTCCCCTCCGTAATAAATAGGTTTCTGCTGATTTGACAGTTTGTAAGGCCCTTTTGCAATTCAGAAAATACATCCATTTCCCTTTCAGTCAAAAGCCCTAAAGCATCACTGTCATTTCCCGAAATTGTTTTCTCAATAATCTTAGACTGATAGAATTTTTCTCCTCTTTTAACTACGTTAAAAGCATAAATAAAATCTTCAATGAGTGCATCCTTTAGAATGAATCCATCTACTTCCAGTTCTTTGGCTCTGCGAAATTCAAAAATGGTTATAGCTGATGCTAATAGAATATATTTTGACTTATTCGCATTTAACTTCTTTGCACGAAAGATATATTCAAGGCCATCAGATGTTCCTAAATGCAATTCAACAATTGAAATATCAATCTTTTTAGTGTGGGATATTTTTAATGCACTATCAAGTGTGCCGGCTTCATATATTTCATATGCTTCCTTGTTAACGGACAGAACTTCAATAATCCCGCGTCGAATGAGCGGTTGATGATCTGCTATAAGTAGATTTATCATGAAGCACCCCCATGTATATTTTTCTGTTGTCAATTTCTTTGGCTGGCAAAGATTAGACCTTTATAAATATTATATATTTTGACCTATTAGAATCAATTAAAAATATTTGACAAAATCCTCTCTAAGACTATCAAATTCAATGCTTTTCGAGGATTATCCCCTTTATTGGATTAAAAGATCGGTCGATTCAATAAAAAAAACCGGGAATTACCCGGTTTTGATTTTGTGCTATTCTTCATCTAAGATCGCTCTTATGGCTATTGCACATTCTATTCTCTTTTTCTCCAGTTCACACCCAAGCTCGTATGGTTTTTTTATATCGCGGTTCATCTGGAAGGCGTTAGCATGACAGCCTCCGCTGCAATAAAACTTTGCCCAGCATTCACTGCATTTTTTCTTGTTATAAATATGTGCCCTGTTAAATTCGTCATACAGTCTATTTTCAAAATGATCGTCATAAAGATTCCCAAGCTTGAAATCAGAATTTCCGACAAATTGATGACATGGATAGATATCTCCTTCAGGGGAAACAGCGACATATTCCGTTCCTGCGCCACATCCGGATACCCTTTTTACAACACATGGTCCTTGATTTAAATCTATATTGAAATGGAAAAATTCAAATTTTTTCCCTTCCTTTGCATATTCCAGATATAGATCTGTCAGCCTGTCGTATTCCCTAAGAATAAGATCTTTGTCTTCATCCTGCAGAGCATAACTGCGTGAAAGATCCGTTACAACAGGCTCCATTGAGATATTCTTAAATCCTTTTTCGGCCAGGTGTCTGACATCTTCAGAAAAGTCAAGGTTCTCACGTGTATAGGTTCCTCTCACATAATAAGTCTTTTCTCTTTTTTTTATAAAGTTTAGATACTTTTCAGTTATGTTATCATATGTCCCTTTGCCTGTAACAGTCTGCCTCATATTATCGTTTACTTCAGGTCTGCCATCTATGCTAAGAATTACATTGTCCATGTTTTCATTTATATAATCAGCTTTAAAGTCATCAAGAAGCAGCCCATTCGTTGTAATAGTGAAACGTATTTTTTTCCCGAAAGCCTTTTCAGCTTCACGTCCGTAATTCACCAACCCTTTGACCACCTCAAAATTCATAAGAGGTTCGCCGCCAAAAAAATCGATCTCAAGATTTCTTCTGCTTCCGGAGTGACTTAGGAGAAAATCAATTGCTTTTTTCCCGGTTTCAAGTGAAATCAGAGAACGCTTTCCCTCGAAGGCTCCCTGTCCGCCAAAGCAGTATTTACAAGTCATATTGCAATCATGAGCCACATGCAGGCACATTGCTTTAATGATTGCTCCGCGCCCCTCCAGCATCTCCGTGGTAATCTGAGAATCGTCGGTAAAAAGCATTTCATTATCTACCAAATATTGAATCTCCAGTGCCGCCTCTAAAATCTGGTTTTTTTCGTATTTTGATTTTAATAATTTTATTATTTCATCTAAGGATTTTTCCTGATAGTAATTCAGAATATCAAATACGATATCTGTAACAACATGCACTGCCCCGCTGTTTATATCCATTACAATATAATTATCTTTAAACTTATACTTATGAATCATAGTAAATTAAATTCCTTTTAAAACAAAATATAACTAAGAATTACATTTCTTACAAGATAAAAAACAGCAACGCTGCTGTTTTTTGTTGGGTTTGTTATCTGCGTTTTGTATTCTCGCATTCCTGATTTGCGACTGTACAGGATGTTTTGCAGGCTGACTGACAGGATGTCTGACATTCACCGCAGCCTTTGCCGGCTGTCTTTTTTAAGGTTGGTTTTGCAATAGTCTTAATGTTCTTCATAATATATGATCCTCCATGTTAATATTAGCAGCAGAAATATACAAATCAAAGGGTTAAGATTTTCAAAGAAATCTATATTGCTTTATTTTTTAGTCTTTAATAGGTTACTAAAAAACTATCAAAAAGTCAAATACGCATTATCAAAATATAATTCTGGTTAATTCCCAAAGTAAGTTCCACAGTGGACAAGATTGTGGAATTTAGTCTGACAAGGCATCTGGTAGAATTAAGTCTGGGAAATTTTCCTAGATGAGGAGGATGCCATGACAAGTATAAATTTAA
>JAQUYC010000046.1 GCA_028692105.1 Eubacteriales bacterium
GAGAATGCAAAGGCTTTCTTAGCAGAGAATAAGGATAGTATGTCTATGATAGAAGAACGCCTGAAGAGCAGCATGATTACTATAACACCTCTCCAAGTTGATGAAGATGGCGTAATTCTTCAAGAGTAAATAATATTTGACAGAATCCGGTTGATATGATAAAGTATATCGATGTAAGCCGCTCATGAAGGGTTCTTTGAGAAAGCCTTGCGCTGCCCTTAATGGCGAGACTGGATAGAGGAGGTAAAAGAGTATGTATGCAGTAATTGAAACCGGCGGAAAGCAGTACAGAGTACAGGAAGGTGACGTTATTACAATTGAAAAGCTGAAAGTTTCAGCAGGAGATGACGTTACATTTGATAAGGTATTGCTGTTAAACGACGGAGAAAAAGTCCAGGTTGGCACGCCAACCATCGAAGCAGCAAAGGTATATGGCAGTGTAGTTGAAAATGGTAAGGGAGAAAAGGTTATCATCTTCAAATATAAGTCCAAGAAGGATTACAGAAAGAAGCAGGGACACAGACAGCCCTACACAATGGTTAAAATAGAATCATTGTCTGCAGACGGTAATCCGACTCCAAAAAAGTCTGCAGCAGATAAAACTGCAGAAGTAAAGAATGCGGAGTAATATAAAGAATAAGCATATATAGCATATACATTAACGAAAATGCAAAGACAGCACAAGAAAAAGGAGGTGTAGTCTATGGCAAGCAAAAAAGGAGTAGGAAGCTCCAAGAATGGAAGAGATAGTGAGGCGAAACGATTAGGCGTTAAAAGAGGCGATGGCCAGGTCGTAAGCGCAGGCAGCATTTTGGTCAGACAGAGAGGAACTAAGTTCCATCCTGGAAATAATGTTGGAATAGGCGGAGACGATACTTTATTTGCAAAGATTGACGGTGCAGTCAAATTTGAAAGATTTGATAAAACAAGAAAGAAAGTAAGCGTTTATCCAAAGGAAGCTTAAGATTAGCATTTCTTAAGGATCACACTGTATAGTTAATGACAAAAGCCCCTATTAATATAGGGGCTTATTTTAACATTTCTGTTTACGTTAATAACATGTCGGGCAGAATGTAGAATATTAATTTCAATATATAAAAAATGAGGTGAGGTAATGTTTGTAGATAAGGCAAAAATAACGATAAAATCTGGAAAAGGCGGCGACGGATGCGTTTCCTTTCGAAGAGAACCTTATGTACCTGAAGGAGGTCCTAACGGAGGCGATGGCGGAAAAGGAGGAGATGTCATTTTTCTTGCTGATAATAATCTGCGGACATTAATGGATTTTCGTTATAAACGAAAATATGAAGCTCAGGATGGGCAAAACGGCATGAAATATAACCGATTTGGAAAACAAGGTGAAGATCTCGTTATTAAAGTCCCGCCTGGTACAATTGTAATCGATGAAGAAAGTAAACTTGTTATGAAGGATCTGGTACATCACGGAGACAGCTTTGTTGCGGTCAGAGGCGGAAAGGGCGGTAAGGGTAATGTTCATTTCAAGAATTCTGTAAGACAGGCACCAAACTTTGCGGAAGCAGGTGGTTTCCCCCAGTTAAGAAGTGTTATTCTTGAGTTGAAGCTTATTGCGGATGTAGGTCTGATAGGATTTCCTAATGTCGGTAAGTCGACACTGTTATCCATTAGCACAAGCGCAAATCCAAAAATAGCAAATTATCATTTTACTACGATTACGCCTAATTTAGGTGTTGTTGAAATATTTGATACAAGCTTTGTAATGGCTGATATTCCGGGTTTAATCGAAGGTGCCCATACAGGAGCCGGACTGGGATTGGAATTTCTTAAGCATATTGAACGTACAAAACTGCTTATACATGTAGTAGATATTTCCGGTTCTGAAGGGCGAGATCCAATAGAAGATTTCGAAAAAATAAATAACGAGCTCTCCGCCTTTAGCAAGAAACTCATTAAAAAACCTCAGCTGATTGCAGCTAATAAAATTGATATCATAGAGGAGAAGGATGAGAAATTTCTGAATTTCAAGAAGTATGTGGAAGGGAAAGGCTATCGTGTATTTCCTATTTCTGCACCTATAAATCAGGGCGTCAAGGAACTTTTAGGAGCTTCTGCTGCCGAACTCAAACAACTTGAGTTGGAACCGCAGGAGGAGAATTATGAGCTCTTTGATTTTGAGAAAGACATGGAAGCTCCTGATTACAGGGAAATTTATTTATCTAAAGAAGATAGGGTTTTCGTATTAGACGGTAAACAATTGCGTAAAATTTTTAATTCAACGAATTTTAATGATCAAGGCTCACTTAGATACCTTTATCAATATATTGAGAAAAACGGAGCTATCGATAAGCTGAAAACGATGGGATTGTCGGAGGGAGATACTATCCGGGTTTTCGATTATGAATTCATTTATTATAATGAGTGATCTTTATAGATCAACCTTATATGATACTACCTTGCCTATATAATCAATCTCCTCAAGGTGTTTTATGATATAAATCTGATAGTTCTTATCTTCGGGTATCAGAAGGATTTTATCATTTGAATAAAAGATTCTTCTCAGAGTGGCTTGTTTTCGATTATTTGGATAGAAGGCGATAATATCACGTTCTTTTAATAGGTCAAGCCTTGTGGGCAGTATATATATATATGAATGAACCGGTATCATAGGGCTCATGGAAGTATCGCCCAAGAAAAAGTTTACCATATCACCTTGCGCTTGCACCTTAGCAATGCCCCCGCCCGACAGGGTGATCTCTTTCACAAGTTCAGCAGGGTCTATGTTATTATCTGCATTGACATACCTGGAGGACATTTCCAGCGCTGAAAGGACATCCAAATTCCTGATAAAGTCAACTGCTTCTTGCGTCATAGTATTGTCTTTATTTGATTTATACAGGGATTCCAGCATAATTCTGTTAAGTTGTGAGGATGCAAGCATGTACTCTTTGATTACATCCGGAGCTTTCTCCATATAGCCTTGAAATATTAGCTGGGATTGATTTTTGCTGTTGCAGACTTTAGCTATTGCCAGCGATACTTCGGGTGAAGGAGGCGGGAGCTTTCCGTTTTTTAATTGAGATATGTAAGAAGGTGTTATAGATATATCAAACTGGGTACATAATTTTGAGATTTGACGTAAGGATAGCTCGCTTTCAGATATTATCGAATTTAACATTTCAGCATAACTCATGATATACTCTCCATTAACCTGTAATATTATGTTGAATTTTGACTTAACTATAACAATAAGCAATTATAATGTCAATTGAAAAAGAAGAAACAGGGAGAATTATATGTCAAATAAACATCCGTCAAAAGAAGAATGCTTTGCCTTGCTTAAGGAATACAACACACCGGCACATGTAGTACGTCATTGTATCAAGGTGACCGACACAGCATTAAAGATCAGTATTGCTTTGAATAAGGCAGGGTATCATCTCAACCTTGAACTTATCCAAGCTGCAGGTTTGATACATGATATTGCAAGGGTCCATGACAAACACTGGGATGTAGGTGCTGAAATTGCTTTGAAGAATGGATATCGGCAGGAAGCATATATTATCAGAATGCATATGTTCTATATTAGTAACCCGATGAAGGAAAAATTTGAAGAAATAGATATCATCTGTCTTTCGGATAAAATGGTGAAGGAGGATAAATACGTGGGCTTGGATGAGAGGATGAAGTATATCCTTGATAAATTCAGAGGTAATCAGGAAGCAACAGAGCGGATCAGGGAAGGCATTGCTGATAACAGGGCAATAATTAAAAGAATTGAAAGACTTATCGGTACTCCTATCGACTCTATCATGTGATATTCTAATGTTCTAAGTTATATTTTGACCTCCTGAGTAATATGCTTAAATGAAGCATAGACAAGGGGGTTATTTTATTGTGAGAGGCAGAAGATATATAAGAAAGAGAAAAAACTACGGCATGATTCTGTTAAAGCAGCTGCTAATCTGTATTATCATTGTGCTTTTCGTTATAGTAATCAAGAAGATGGATATTGCCATTGTAAACGATAGTATGGCTAAAATTCATGCAAAACTTGTTCAAGATTATACGGTTGCTGAAATTTTTCAATCCTCGAAGGATGTTTTTGTAAAGATAAAAGAGGTTCCTGGATCTATTGAAGAAGCGTTTCTAAACAGTGGAAACAAACTGGCCTTTTCACCCCCGGTAAATGCTGATGGAATTATAGCAGCATTTTCAGAGGGTAATAGCTTTGAAAGAGGCATGGTTTTCCGGGCGGAGCAGGAATTGCAGATCTATTCAGTCGGTGGCGGAATAATTACCGAAATCAGTGAAAGCAACAAGTATGGCAAATATATACGCATAGTTCATGGAGATGATTTCGCATCTGTCTACGGGGGCTGCACTCAAATCTATGTGGAACCGCTTGAGAAAGTAAAAAAGGGTCAGCTCATTGCGTCAATCAAACCTGAGAATAACGGACATTTAAGTTTTGAGCTTTGGCGCAAGGATGAAATTGTAAATCCGGCAAGCTATATAGATTTTTAGCTGCTGATGGTTTCTTTTAATATTTGCCATACTAAGGTGGAAATTCACTATTCCTTATTCATTCTTCTTTTTATTGCCTTTATTGGAGATTATATTTTTGCCGCTTCTTCTATGTTTTTTTCATTTCTTCATGAGTTCGTGCATAAAAGGGTGGCTGTTTTTTTGGGTTATTCTCCTGAGAAGATCTCTTACGGGCTATTTGGGGGTGTTCTTCACCTGAGAGAAGGGTTTGTCCGGCCTCTTGATGAACTGCTCATCCATCTTTCCGGGCCTCTGTTCAACATCCTGGCAGCTTACATTTTGTATGGTTTTTATCTTTATTATTATGTTTCATGGCTTGAACCCGTGATTATAGCAAATGCTGTGCTGGCCATCTATAATCTGATGCCGTTTTATCCTTTGGACGGTGGTAAAATTACTGACCTTTATCTCGCAATATTTTTGGGTTATGGTAAATCACAAAAAATTTCTCGTTTTTTTTCTCTGCTATTTTCAATTTTCCTTTTTCTTTTAGGCATTTACTTGGTACAATATAATGTATTGAATCTTTTCCTTTCTGCTTTGGCAATCAATCTATATGCTGCAAAAAAGCAAGATAACGGTTTTAT
>JAQUYC010000025.1 GCA_028692105.1 Eubacteriales bacterium
ATTTGTGATTTTCCACTTACGATTTATCTTGCCAATGAAAATCATATGCTTACTTAACACAAACACATTTTATCTTGTATTTGTATTTAGGAAAATTCGTTGGTATTATGAAACAGTAAAGGAAAAAGAGCTTGAGCCTTTTTTCTTATTGTTATGCAATAATCGTTAATAATTGGGGCACACCGGATAACGGCGCAGAGCACTGCAGCTATAACGGGCTAAATGCCACGGTTAAAAAGGAGGACTATTTTGAAAAAGCTAAATGTTTTACGCATTGCTGTAATTGCCGTTTTGATATCACTTGGCGGTACTTTAACAGCCTTTGCAGAAGGAACAGGCGGGCATGATCTTGGGAGCATGCTTCCTATCTGGAGCATTATACCATTTGTCGGATTGCTGCTTTCATTGGCCATTATACCACTTGTTAAGGGTGAATGGTGGGAGCACAATATGGGGAAAACCGTGATCTTTTGGTCATTGGCATTCTTGATTCCCTTTGGAATCGGATTCGGCGCTAACGCTCTTACCTTTAACCTGTTAGAAATCGTACTTTTGGACTATCTACCATTTATCGTACTCCTGTTTGGCCTGTTTGCCGTTTCCGGAGGTATCGTTCTAAGAGGGACACTTGTGGGGACTCCTAAAGTAAATCTCATATTATTGTTAATCGGTACAATACTTGCGAGCTGGATAGGAACCACCGGTGCGGCCTGTTTGATGATCAGACCGGTAATCAGAGCTAATAAATGGAGAGTAAAGAAAGCTCATGTTATAATATTTTTCATATTCCTGGTAGCTAATATGGGCGGCAGCCTGACTCCTATCGGAGATCCGCCGCTATTCCTGGGATTCTTAAGAGGAGTTCCGTTCTTCTGGACAATGCATCTGCTGCCACTTTTGTTGTTCAACTCCGCGATCTTACTGGTTGCTTTCTTTATTTTAGATACTCGTTTCTATAAAAAAGAACTTGCAGAAGGTAGGAGCCCTCAAGATGTGATTGGAGACGCTCCAAAAGAACCATTAAAAGTGGGCGGGGCTCATAATGTAATATTTTTGGCAATGATTATTGGAGCCGTAATTCTCAGTGGGACGCTGCCAAATCTGGATGCTTTTGCAAACCAGGCAACAGGCGAATTGTACGGGTTGAATATTTACGATGGCGTCGTGATGTCATATAACAGCCTCATTCAGATGGGCATTATTCTTTTGGCAGCATTGCTTTCCATGAAAACTACACAGAAGGCAATACGCGAAGAAAACAGCTTTACTTGGGCCAGCATCATAGAAGTTGCGAAACTGTTCATCGGTATCTTTATTACCATGATACCGGCGTTAGCTTTGCTTAGAACAAATGGAGCCGCACTCGGGCTGTCAGAGCCTGCGCATTTCTTCTGGGCGACAGGAATGCTGTCTTCGTTCCTTGATAATGCTCCTACTTACCTTGTATTCATGACGACGGCAGGTTCCTTGGGAGCTGTAGAAGGATTGGTGACGGGAGTGGGTGTAATCGCACCGGAGATACTTATAGCAGTATCCGCCGGAGCCGTATTTATGGGAGCCAATACCTACATCGGGAACGCGCCCAACTTTATGGTTCGTAGCATCGCAGAGGAAAATAAAATTACTATGCCAAGCTTCTTCGGATATATGGGATGGTCACTCTGCTTCCTTATTCCGCTTTTCATATTAGATACAATAATTTTCTTTTAGTTAAATACAGTAATAAACGGGCTTCCGGTGATCACCGGAAGCCCGTTTTTTTTTGAACGACAGTGTCAGACACCGTTCGCGTTTCTATTCAAACTTCTTCGTTGCATCTAAATATTTCCCAAGTATGCCGATGTTTGCATAATAGATGGAGTATTTATCCTCCTTTTTTGTCTGGATCAATCCGGCTTCAGCTAACTTTTTAATATGCTGTGAAATAGTTGCCTGCGAATAATCAAAAGCCGCAACCACATCTTTATTACAGACAGGTATTCTGTTTCTGTTGTTCTGCATAATAAATCTATATATTTTAATTCTGGCAGGATGCGCAAGGGCATCTGAAACTTTTGCTATAAGCAATATTTCTTCTTCCAGCATTTCATCTGCTTCTTTTCTTAATCTCATACTACATCTCCTCCCGTGTTGTTAGGCCCACGCTGCTAACCCACCTAATCTTGCTGTAACTTATACTGTACGATAAATGATATCGTCTATTGGCAATGCACTTTAAATTATAAGGGATAGGGTGGGACCAAGTCAATAGCAGAAAATCATATTGAGTCTAAATTAACCTCCGCTTCTTCTCCGGGTTTAAGAGGGCAGTCCTTTGGCAGCAACAGCTTGACCTTCACGCTTTCCCTATTTTTGTTGGCAGGTGTCTGCATGTCTTTAGGGGTATACTCGCTTGCAACATCAATATATTTAACTATGGCTTTATAATATTCATCTCTGCTTTTAACCTCAAAAGCCTGATCATACTCTATAGCATGGATTTGATCTACCGGAAGATAAAATATAAAATACTTTCCGTCATCTGCTGCAATGTCTGCAAGATTAAAGCCGGGTAAAACAATATCACCTAAGAGATAACTTTTGCTTATGATCACACCATCGCTTACCGCACGAATTGTGAATTTATTCAGTGTATTCTTCATGTCCTCAAGCTGGCTTTCCGTAAGCAATATATCCAATTGTGCAGAATTTAAAGAGGATTCGCTTTTGGCGTTATCAAGAAGAGCCTTGGCAGCTGTCAATGCATTAACTGCAGCATCGTCTTTAAGTTTTGCCTGGTCAAGTGAATCCTTAGGGATTGCTCCCTGAGCATATAAAGCCTGTGCATTTTTATAATCTTGTAATGCCTTTTGAGAGGAAGACGCGGCGCTATTGTAATTAGATTGCGCTATGGAAAAGCTGCTTTCTGCCAGGCTGTTGCTTCCCGATCCAATCGTCAGATCTGCAGCAGCTTTCTTTTTCTTTTCCATTGTCAATTTTAGCTGCTCATATGAATATTTTAGGTCTGTGCTGTCAATTATGGCGATCACATCTCCTTTTGATACTTTCTGGCCTAACTCAACAGGCATTTCCAGGATTTTTCCTGATACCTCCGAAGTATTGGAAAGAATAGTGGCTTCTACCACACCGGTATATTTCTGACCGCTCATTCCATATAAAAACACGATCAAGGCGATGATTACGACTAGAATAAGCGCGGGTAATATCTTCTTTTTATTATTTGCCATATGATTCATGATAAGATTCTCCTTCTTGCTTGTTATTTTTATGAAGTACTGCGCTTTTGATTCATTCATCGTATACTATCATACGCAAAATTATCCGTGAATTCTGTTATATTCTTCGGTATCTCTTCAAAAGCATCGTGTTGGAGACCATAAAGATAAGGGTTAGCCCAAGAAGCAAGCTTATATCCAAAGCGATGGCAGCAAGCCCTTCTCCTCGTATCATTATTTTATCCAGTGCATCTGCAACATAATAAAGAGGCATAAATTTTCCTACTATGGCCCATTCGGGAGACAGATCGAACAAGCCGGTAAAAAAAATCTGAGGGACGATTATTATAGGGATGAACTGAATCATCTGAAATTCGCTGGAGGCCGCCGTTGATATCAGCATACCGAGTGAGAGAGCGGTCATAGCGGTAAGCAAGGTCACAAACATAACCAGCCAAATGGATCCTATCATCATAACGTTAAGCACATAGATTACATAGAACGTGATAATCGCAGACTGTACTACAGTGACCGTTCCGAACCCGAAAATATACCCGCTTACAATTTCCCATCGTTTAATCGGAGTAGATAGCAACTTTTCCAACGTACCCGACGTTCTTTCCTGCAGAAAAGAAATGCCGGATATTAAGAATGTAAAGAAAAAAACTAAAAACCCAATAAACAGAGATCCGAAATTATCGAACATACCAAGATCGCTTGCTCCGTATACGTAATTGATTTCGGATTTTAGGTCGACTCTTTCCTGCTGCTGTGAGTTAAAGGATCGTTTTGCCTGCTCCATTGCGGATAAAACCGCATTTGCTTTTGTTGTGTTGCTGCCGTCGACATTGATATATACTTTACCGCTAACCATTTTTACATAAGCGAGGGCTTTTTCATCTTCCAATAACTGCATTGCCTCTGATTCAGTACAGCGAACGGTAGTAATATTATTTTCATACAGCTTTTCAACATACTTTTGCGGGGCATTAACAACACCCACTTTCATGTCAGTGACTGTGGTTTCAAGAATAAAGTAGATCAATGTCAGAACAAGCAAGGGTGCGATCAGGATAAGCGCAAGTGTTCGTTTATCATTGATCAGCTGCCGCAGGATACGAAGTGCCAGTGCTTTAATCCTCATGATCGCTGCCTCCGTAATGAATAAAGGCTTCTTCCAAGCTAACCGCTCCGATATTGTTTTGAAGTTCTTCCGGCGTCCCCTGTGCTATCAAAACTCCCTTCCGCATCATAGCCAGTCTATGACATTTCAGCGCTTCATCCATAATGTGAGTCGTAACAAGAATGGTGACACCATTCTCCGACATGCCATACAGCTCTTTCCAGATATCCTGACGGAGAAGAGGATCTATACCAACCGTAGGCTCATCTAATATCAATACCTTTGGATTATGGAGAATCGCCATTGCCAGTGAAAGTCTTCTCCTCATTCCTCCGGAATAAGCATACACCGGTTTATTCAGATCATCACCAAGGTTTACTAATTCCATTACTTCCAGAATCCTTTTTTTATATTGAATTTTTTTCATTCCATACACAGCTGCGAAGAATTCCAGATTGTCAGCAGCCGAAAGCATCAGATACAAGGCATCAGATTGGGCCATATATCCTATTTCATTCATCAAAGACAGTTGGGGCATTTTTTCGTCCAAAACAAAGGTCTCTCCGGAGGTGGATTCAGAAATGCCGGCGATTATTTTAACAGTGGTAGTTTTTCCGCATCCGGAAGGCCCTAAGAGTCCAAATATACATCCGTAAGGTATACTGAAAGAGACGTCTTTCAGCACCTGTTTATCTCCAAAGAATTTGTTTATCTTATTAAGCGTTATGCAATCCGTTTCGTTCCCCATAAAACATCCTATTCCTTTACAATTTAAATAATAGGCTGTTTTAAGTATAGCTCTTGTCGAAGGTGATTACCACATAATAAGTTTTATCCATCACCTGAAGCTGCTTTTCAACCATATTTTTAATATAAGATTCTGTGAGACTGCATTCTTCAGTAATAACGATATCAAAAATTATATTGCTATGAGTATAGCCTGCCACAATTCTTAAATCATGAAAACCAGCGATCCCATCCAAAGGTTTCAAAATATCTGCGATTTTTTCATTTATTGCCTGTGTTAATGGGTCATTTGTTTCCAGAGGGTCCATATGGGCTACAAGATGAATTTTTAAATCCGTGCTTATCGTTCGCTCAATATTGTCGATTATATCATGGCTATGGATTAAATCACCGTAAGCGTCAACCTCAATATGGACTGAGGCAAAGATTCTTCCCGGACCGTAATCATGAACGACCAGGTCGTGTATACCCAATACTGCATCCTCCTCACAAATCCTCTCCTCTATTTCTTTGACCAGTTCAGGATCGGGTGCCTTACCCAGTAACGGGCTGGATGTCTCTTTAATCAATTTGAATCCGGAATAAATGATAAAAAGCGCGACCAAGCAACCCATATAACCGTCAAGCTGCAGGCCGGTAAGCTTTCCCAGAATAACACTGATCAATACGGCAGTTGTCGCAATGACATCGTTTCGACTGTCCATGCCTGTTGCTTTTAATGCTGAGGAATGAATATCTTCTCCCGTCTTAAGATTGAATTGTGCCTGCCACACTTTGACGCCGATAGCAAGAACGAGGATAATTACGACAATATAACTGAATTGCTGCGGATCGGGGTTAAGAATCTTATCAAATGAAGTGGTAAGAAGTCTGATTCCAATAATTAAAATCAGAAATGAAACTGCCAGTCCCGCCAAATACTCAAAACGAGCATGACCGTAAGGATGTTCCAAGTCACCGGGTTTGGCTGCTAACTTAAATCCGATCAGAGTTATCGCTGAAGAAGCCATATCCGCTAGATTGTTTATGCCATCAGCAATAATGGCAATACTGTTCACGAACAATCCTATAATGATCTTAGCAGCACTCAGAATCAAATTTGTAACAATTCCAACAATACCCGCAAGTTTTCCATAGTTTTCTCTTACTTTAGGGTCTTTAACATTTTCATAATCTTTGATAAAGGTTCGAATTAAAAACTTTCTCATTGAACTATCGGCTTCTTGACAAGCTGTCCTCTCTTGCTGCGCTATATGATACTAAAATCAGATATTTTACTATTATATGCTTTAAGCTAAATTTTGTAAAGAAAGCAGGATTTAATACAAAGGGAAATTTTATAAAACGCCAAAATTAATTCGGGGAAATTGATGTGCGACCATAAATTATTAATAAACTGCAAAAAAGGCTACTCGATTTAACTAAAAAATCCAAATCACCCGATATCTATTGCCTTAATTACTGGGGTATAATAAAATGTAATAATTAATGAATTATTAGGATTTTTATAAATAAGGTAGGATAGAAAATGAAACAATTATCAGAAAGAATGTCTAATATGGAGGCATCATCCGTCAGGATACTGACAAAATATGCAGTTGATGCTGAGGCTAAGGGAAAGAAAATCTATAAACTTAATATCGGCCAGCCGGATCTTCACGTTCCGGAGGAGTATTATAGAAACATACATGCATTTCAGGAACCTACGGTAGAGTATATGCCGTCTCAGGGTATTCCCGAGCTTTTAAAAGAAGTGGAGGATTACTATAAGAATACGGGAATCGATGTAAACAAAGAAAATATATATATAACAACCGGCGGTACGGAAGCCCTAATGTTTACACTTTTTTCTCTGATTAATCCCGGAGATGAAGTTATAGTCTTAGAGCCTTATTATTCAAACTACAACACCATCTTTACCATAACAGGGGCAAAACCGGTAGCCGTTACAACATATGCCGAAAACGGCTTTCATATTAGAGACAGAGCTTCAATTGAACAGAAAATCACAGAAAACACAAAAGCTATATTGGTAACTAACCCAGGGAATCCAACGGGTACAGTTTTGCGAGAAGATGAGCTACGCTTGATCGCAGATATAGCAATTGAAAACGATCTATACATTATATGTGACGAAGTATACCGCGAAATGGTTTTTGACAACAGAAAAGTAACCAGCTTCGGATTTGTTGAGGACGTCCATGACAGATTGATATTGATTGACAGCGTATCTAAGCGCTACAACGCATGCGGAGCAAGAATCGGAGTCGTGATATCAAAAAACAAAGAAATACTTCAGCTGATCTCAAAGCTTTGCCAGGGTCGCTTATCTGTTTCAACCATTGAACAGCATGGAGCGGTAGGCTTATATTCCACCGGTATGAGGGTAATAAACCAGATTCGCGACGAATTTGAGAAACGCCGAAATGTTGTATATGATGGTCTGCAAAATATCCCGGGGGTTATTTGCACAAAGCCGGAAGGGGCTTTTTATCTAATTTGCAAGCTGCCTGTACAAAGTGCCAGTAATTTCCTTATATGGATGTTGGAAGAGTTTGAAGATAACGGTGAAACAGTAATGGCTGCGCCGGCAGATGGGTTTTACGCAACAGAGGCCTTGGGTAAAAATGAAATCAGAATCGCATATGTCCTTGAGCCTGATAAACTGAAGAGGGCGATAGAATTACTTGGAAAAGGCCTGCAAATCTACAGCAATAAATAGATAAAAAGCAATAAGGAGGGGATCATGAAGAAACTTATTAAGAATATATCCTTTGGAGTCTGGATGTATTTTAACCTCAGACATCTTCACCCATTTCATTATTTGATTGAAGAATATCGCGAGTCGGGAGATGCAGAAAAGGAAAGAGAACAGATAGTTAATTCCACGTCCGTATGGGGACGGAAAATTATGGAGAAGTTCCATGTTACCCTGAATGTTTCAGGACTTGAAAACGTACCTGAGGGTTCTGCGCTCTTTGTATCCAACCATCAGGGTTACGCAGATATTCCGGTATTTTTTGCAGCAATGCCGGCGAAGCAGATGGGATTTGTCGCAAAGACATCACTGGGGAAGATACCGGTTTTTGGTGAATGGATCAGAGATATAAGAAGTATATTTATAGAACGGGAAGATACTCGCTCTTCCATTAAGACTTTTGAAGAAGGAGTAAATCTTTTAAAGCAAGGCTTTTCACTTGTCATTTTTCCGGAAGGAACCAGAAGCAGAGGTCCTCATATGGGAGAATTTAAAAAGGGAAGCATGAGATTGGCTGTAAAATCAGGCGTTCCGATTGTCCCGGTCACGATTAGCGGCAGCTATCATATGTATGAAGAAAAAGGCTATATCCAGTCTGCCAAAATTGATTTTCATATACACCAAGCGATTGAAACCAAAGGCCTTCCAAAGTCAGAAGCCAACAATCTGGCTGAAAAGGTCGAATTGATAATTAAAACAAAGTTAGAGGAACTTCAATCAGCGGAAGACAAAAAATAGTTGGATTTTAAATCAAGCACCAGCCACGTGTATTCTCTTAGAAACCGCCGTCTTTAAATTCTACTGCTTAAGGCGGTAATATGTTTCACGGTTTCCTCTAAAATACACGCGTCATGGTGCTTATATATTTCTTATCCTATTATTTTTTGTTTTAAAGAATAGATAAGATTTCATCCGCTATCTTCTTCGGGGATTTTCCGTCAGTATGGATGATAACAGAGGCTGCCTCCCGATAGAGATCCTTCCTTTTTTCATATAACTCCAGAAACCTTTGCCGCCGCTCATTCTCATCGTCAATATCCATGAAGGCAAAGGGACGGTTTGCGTCTCCGTTTACCCGCTCAAACAGCTTTTCAGGATTGCCTTCAAGAAATATCGTATATTGACGATTTAAGATGCTCCGGTTCATATCATCCAGAATGACACCTCCGCCGCATGAAACGATAAGAGGTTCTTTTATATTTGCAAGCTTATCAAGAAGTTCTGCTTCTTTAGTCCGAAATCCATGCTCACCGCATTTTGTAAATATCATTCGGATGGACATTCCTTCTGCCCGCTCGATTTCCCGGTCCATGTCAATACACCTAACTCCTGTTTTATCGCTTAACACCTTCGATACAGACGTTTTACCCGAACCCATATAGCCTATTAAAAATATACGATTTGGAAACACCATATTGCCAACTCCTGACTCAGAATAACATTTTTAAATATTATATACGGTATCGGCATGTGAATACAACAGGAGATTTTAAGGTTGTAAACAGAGTCTTCTATAGTATAATGTTTAATAAGACAGCAATAGTGAGGCGATAATTTTCTACGAATGCGTTAAAACGATCACTTATATTGAAATAAATGCAGCTTTGCTGAAAGGAAGCGACCGTTGGAAACGCACAGGGGAAAGAAAATTATCTACATCCGATAATTTTCTACGAATGCGTTATAATACGAATATAAGGACACAACAGAAAGGATAATGAAAGGATAAATGATATGAAAGAACCAGTATTAATCGTGATGGCAGCCGGAATGGGCAGCAGATACGGCGGACTGAAGCAAATGGACCCGGTTGGATCCGGCGGGGAGCTGATCATTGATTTTTCATTATATGATGCCGTTATGGCAGGATTCAAAAAGGTAATTTTTATTATTAAAAAAGAAATGGAAGAAGACTTTCGGGCGTTGATTGACGATAGATCGGGCAGGTTTATAGAAGTTGAATACGCATTTCAGGATTTAAACGATCTGCCTCAGGGATATTCTGTACCGGAGGGGCGTGTGAAACCATGGGGGACAAGCCATGCGGTATTATCCTGCAGGGACAAAGTTAATGGGCCTTTTGCGGTCATAAATGCGGATGATTATTATGGAGCAGGTGCATTTCATTCCATGTATGATTTCCTGGCGAATGCTGAAGACGGTGAAAAGTATTGTTTCAGCATGGTTGGATACTTGCTTGAAAACACCTTAACCGAGAATGGTCACGTGGCAAGAGGAGTTTGCGAGACAACTGAAGATGGTTACCTTAAACGAATAAATGAACGAACTAAAATAATGCGTCGAAACGGAGAAATTCAATTCACAGAAGATGAGGAAAACTGGGAATCCATACCCGAAGGAACAACGGTATCTATGAATTTTTGGGGTTTCACGCCGAGCATGATGAAGGAAATTGAGGATCGTTTCCCGGATTTTCTGGAGCGGGCGCTCATCGATAACCCTTTAAAAGGTGAATTCCTGCTTCCGTTGACGGTAGATATGCTGCTGAAAGAAGAAAAAGCAAAGGTAAAAATACTGCCATCCAAAGACAGATGGTTCGGTGTTACGTACAAAGAGGACCGTGAATCGGTGGTGAATGCCCTGCAATCTATGAAGGATAAAGGCTTATACCCGGAAAAGCTTTGGGATTAAGATAGCTGATAATATATTGGAGATTAAGAATAAGAAATATGTCGATGTAGAAAACAGGAGAAACAGTAATGTATCAGGTCGGTTTTGATGTGGGCGGTACCAACCTTAAGGCAGGTATCGTTTCTCATGATATGGAAATCATTGCACATAGAAATGTTACGTTTCCGAAAGGCGATACTTTTGAAAATA
The DNA here is from genome assembly GCA_028692105.1 of Eubacteriales bacterium. Taxonomy (GTDB): domain Bacteria; phylum Bacillota; class Clostridia; order Peptostreptococcales; family Anaerovoracaceae; genus Anoxybacterium. The sequence goes on from JAQUYC010000025.1 coordinate 10,685, forward strand.
TTACAGGTCTTATGGCTGAGCAAGTGATCGATATGGCAAAGGAAATAATGCTGCCGGTTTCGGATTTCAAATCCATCGGTGTAGCAACTGCAGGCTCGATCGATACAAACCGTACGACCATTTTACATGCTCATAATCTTGGGTTCCATAATGTACCGATGGTCGAAGAAATGCATAAGTATTTTCCCCAAATACCGGTTTTTCTTGCTAATGACGCAGATGCGGCCGCGTTGGCGGAATTGCATGCAGGTGCTTTGCGCGGAAAGAAGACCGCAGTCCTTCTGACGCTTGGTACCGGAGTGGGCGGCGGTATCATTCTCGGCGGAAAGCTGTTCAAGGGCGGCCAAGGCCATGGTAATGAAATTGGACATATGATCATTAAGCAGGGAGGACCGATATGCACCTGCGGCAATAAGGGCTGCATAGAATCCCTCTGTACCGCAACCTGGCTTATTCAGCAGGGAAGAAGGGTGATCGTGGATAATCCTATTGGACTGATTTATGAAAAGGCTGACGGCAATATGAACAACGTCACAGCAAAAATCGTTATTGACAGTGCTAAAGAAGGCGATCCCATCGCCTTGGATATATTTAATACTTTTATGGATTCGCTAAGCTCTGCAATCACATCGATAGTTGTACTGCTTGATCCCGAGACAGTCGCACTCGGCGGCGGGGTCAGCCTGGCCGGTGAATTTCTCATAAAGCCGGTCAGAGAACTGGTTAAGCAGAAATCCTTCTTTAAAATGGATCACGAGGTTGTGGCGGCACAGCTTGGCAATACGGCAGGAATTATCGGCGCAGCCATGTTCGCCGGAAACGAATAATTACCCGTATACGACCTGACCTTCGATCACTGTCATGGCAGACCTTAAGGCTTTAAACGCTGACAGATCATCTGCATCAAGCGGATTTTCATTAAATATAACAAAGTCTGCATGCTTGCCTTTTTCAATCGAGCCAAAACTATTATTTATGCCAAGCTGTATTGCTGCATCAATCGTCAGCATGTCTATCGCCTCTTCAACGTTCTTTGCATTTTTAATGCATAGCCAATCTGTAGTCATCTTGTCGATGGTGCCCGGGGATTCTTTGATATCCTGTCTGAAACTTGTATCCGCCAATTCCTCAGGATTAAAGATCTCATCGTGCGCGATGGTAAAGGAATTCTTCCTGTAACCCGCAGCTCTAACAGATTCCAAAGCTTCTATTGCCTCAAAGACAGCATCCTTTCCGACTGCATCGATATGCACATGGAAGCCCTTATCTCCGGCTTCCATGCAAATATCATTAAGTATCGCGGTTGATAGGGAATTTCTATCATCAGTTCTGTTGATGACTAACTTTAAAGTATCAAAATTAATTAATCCTTCTAATTCAACGCAATTAGTATTATATTGTGCCAGTTTTCTGATGGCCATAGAAGGATTTACATCGCGGCTTATAAGCAAAGAACCGTAAAGTCTTTCTTTTATCATATTTTCATGAAACAATTCTACCATCATGTTCTGATAGACCGATGCAAAGAATTCAGGAGCGCCGCAATCAAAAATTGAAGTAAATCCTCTTTCGGCATATTTTTGCATTTCATCAGGCACTCTTTCAGGTATAGTATCAAAGTCAAACGGTTCCAATACGCTCAGCAGATATTGCAGAGTAATCGTTTCAATTTCATCTTCTTCCGCAGCATTCTTAACCATATCCAAAGCATAGTTATTAAACCAGCAATGCAGTCCGCTCATACTGAGTATAATGATGGGTTTATCAACGCATATGTTATCAAGACACTCTCTAGTTCTCTCCGGCTCCATGTCATTTAATATATTTTCGTCATAACCGTATGCAAAAATAATGCGTGATTCGCCGACTTTGGCAGCGTGGTCAGCAATCTGTGCCAATGCATTTTCTAAATTACCGGGCTTCAAATATAGGCAGGAAGCAGAAAAAGCATTTAAAACAGGATGTCCGCATGTGTCGATATAGCCGGGGAGCATTACACCGCCCTCTAAGTCTACATATTCAGTATCTTTCCCTTCAAAATCCCTCAACATCTCGAAGTCGCCGACGGCAATGATACGTCCATCCTTGCACGCAACGGCTTCAGCCCAGGGCATATCTGAATCCTGAGTATAGATCCTGCCTCCCATAAAAATAGTATCAGCAGTCTCTTTCTTCTTAAATAAACCAAAAGCCATAAGTTTTCCTCCGTAAATAGTAATTATACCGGTTCCAGTATAATTAGTATTAGCAAATAGCTCGCCCTACTTTGTGATTTACTGCAAACTTTTATTTATTCTATCATATATGCATTAAGCAGGAAAGAAACAAGTTTAAAAGGACAGTGTAAAAAAATGCAGAAGCTTGATCTAAATTGAATAAAGTAAAAAAGTATGATATAAACAGTTTCAGTATAGTGTTCTAAAGAACTGACCCTATATACAAATTATTTTTAAATGGAGAATTACAATATGATGATTGAAACACGAAAGATTAGACCGGCGACACTAAAAGATTATGAACAGATTCTAAAATTAAATGAAGAATCTGTGCAATTCTTATCACCTCTTTCAAAAGAAAAACTCACTCATTTGCACCGGCAATCTGAAATTTTGAAGGTAGTAGAAGTAGATGGCGCTGTGGAAGCGTTTTTATTAGCTTTGAGAGAAGGCAAGGATTACGACAGCGTGAATTATATTTGGTTTTCAAAGAATTATGATAAATTCTTGTATATCGACAGAGTGGTTGTCTCTGTGAAACAGCAAAATACTGGATTTGGTAAATTGCTTTATGAAGAAGTCTTCAAGCATGCCGATTCGATGGATGTACCGATTGTAACCGCTGAAATTGATATTGAGCCGTCAAATTTAGTTTCTTTAAAATTTCACAAGAAGTTTGGCTTTTTAGAAGTGGGAAAACAATCAGTCGCCGGCGGCAAAAAGATTGTCTCCCTGCAAGCCGTTCAATTATTGAAGTGAAATAATACAGCAGCAGGGGTATGTAACTTCCCTGCTGCTGTATCTCTATACGGCATACGGCATGGTTTTTCATATGCCGGTGCTTCCTCGCTATCTACGCTTCGGCCTGTCAAATTCAGGGTTGAATGCATAGAAGTTTTTAGAGTCAAGCTTATCCTGAACAATGCGCAAGGCTTCACCAAAGCGCTGGAAGTGAACGATTTCGCGTTGGCGAAGGAATCTGATAGGATCTATAATATCCGGATCGTCAACTAAACGAAGAATGTTGTCGTAGGTTGTTCTTGCTTTCTGCTCTGCTGCCATATCCTCGACCAGATCGGTAATAGCATCGCCCTTTGAAGCGAAGCATACAGAGGTAAAAGGCATTCCTGAAGCAGCTTGTGGCCATACTCCTGCAGTATGATCGACAAAATAGGTATCAAATCCGGATTCTTTGATCTGTTCCATGGTCATATTTCTTGTAAGCTGATGTACGATAGCACTGACCATTTCAAGGTGGGCGAGCTCTTCTGTTCCTACGTCGTTTAATACACCGATCGCCTCCTTATAAGGCATGGTGTATCTTTGTGACAGGTATCGCATGGATGCACCTAATTCGCCGTCAGGACCTCCGTATTGCGTCATGATTACTTTAGCCGCTGCGGGGTTTGGACATTTGATTTTAACAGGATACTGTAATTTCTTTTCATAAGTCCACATTTTTAGGCCTCCATTTCCCATGGCCATGGCTTCTCGATCCAGGTCCATTTATTTTTCGACAATACCGCATCCATGGTCAATGGACCGTAGCACCTCGTATATTCATCAATAGCCTCGGCTAGCATATCCCGGTAATTATGGTAGTAGCATAACGCCTCTTGATCCGTCGGATGGGTATCAAGATAAAGGCCGGCGTCATATAATACAAATTCAAGAATTTGTATATTCTTAAATAATTCTTGCTCCGTATTCATTTTAGCACGCACCTCCTCCTAAGAATGGTAAATCCAGGTCGGGAAATATAGTTCCCCGATGCAATGCTTTCTCAGGAGCATAGGTATCGCCCCAGCGCTGCATGGGAACATAGGCCATGCCGAGCGGGCATACATCTACGGCATCGCAGGCGGATTCGCTGCATTTGGGCTGATGTGATTGATAGCAATCATAGTCTCTGTTACCTCTGATCGGCATACCGACATAAGGCTCCCGATCACATCCGCGTCTGCTTTGGACTTTAATATTATTCAATGTGATTGATCTCCTTTCATATGTTTATCATTCTATTTTATGATACTGAAATAATAGGGTGCAGGATTCCTTAAAAATGAGCAAGCCATGATTAAAAGCGCCTGCATTGCTGCAGGCGCGAAAACTTGAGGTGATTATATATTAAATTTTGAAAAGATTTAATGAAGCTAAAGGAGATTAGCAAACATACACTATATAATATGAGACAGCAATGAAAATGTGATTAGACTGTTAAAATCTATAAACAAAATTCTTAGATTTTGGCTTTATTTTACCTATGGCACGGCCAGAATGTTTAAATTATCCATCCTTAAACCATACTAATAAGAATTGCATAAACCTGTCATTCAATTAGAATCGTAAATAAACGATTTGAGTTAAACCGGCGGGATTTAAGATCATAAGGAGGATAAAAACATGCCTGAACAAAACAAGTCTGAAGCAGAAAACTCTTTGGAGAATAACAGAAAAATAGATTTTCTTACTTCGGGAGCTGCCTATCAGCTGGCTGACATCACAAAAACCGTCCCCCAATTTGAAGCCATAACACCCAGATGGCTGACGAGGCTGCTGGAATGGAAGCCATTAGAGAACGGTATTTTACGATTAAATAAAGTTAAAGAAGAAGGCTCGCCTTTAGACCTCCTGAATAAGGAAGTGGGCTATCAATTCATTCCGGAGGGTTATATTGATTATGACTTAACTCCCAGAGAATATATATTAAACCCCATTTCCACGATTGTAAAAATCAGCGCACAGGTATCGGATCTTTATAGCAAACCATTCGATCAAAGCGAAGAGCAGCTGCGTTTAAGCGAGGAGTGCTTAAAAGAAAGACAGGAACATGAACTTATCAACAACAGTGATTATGGCCTGCTTCATAATGCTGCAGACGCACAGAGGGTACAAACACGAAAAGGGTGTCCGACTCCGGATGATATGGATGAGCTCATTACCCGTGTGTGGAAAGAGCCGTCATTTTTTCTGGCTCATCCGAGAGCAATCGCAGCTTTTGGCAGGGAATGTACAAAGAGAGGTGTTCCGCCGGTTACAATCACCCTGCAGGGAAGCTCTTTTATTACCTGGAGGGGCATACCGCTGATTCCAACCAACAAGCTGCTTATTGACGGACAGCTTGATCCGAAAGGGGAGACGGGAAAAACCAACATTCTCCTCGTCAGGACTGGAGAAGAAAAGCAAGGGGTCATAGGGCTTTATCAAGAGGGCATCCCCGGTGAACAATCCCAAGGCCTGTCAGTTCGATTTATGGGAATTGACAACCAAGGTATTGGCTCCTACCTGATCCTTCTTTACAGCTCTGCCTGCATTTTGTCTCGTGATGCGGTCGGCGTGCTTGAAAATGTTGAGATTGGGAACTATTATGATTACTAATAGGTGGACTTTCCAAAATATCCCCATGATCAGCAATAGAGACTCCTTTCCTGTTCATGCAATACGAAAAGATTTCCCGATTCTTGCGGAAAGAATAAACGGGAAACAATTAGTCTGGTTCGACAACGCAGCCACTACACAAAAACCGTCCTGCGTCATAGAAAGACTCAATTATTTTTATCAGCATGAAAATTCCAATGTGCACAGGGGAGCGCACACTTTGGCAGCAAGAGCTACTGATGCATATGAATCGTCAAGGGAAACGGTCAGACGTTTTCTCAACGCATCGTCTTCGAGTGAGATTATTTTCGTCCGGGGAACTACGGAAGCGGTAAATTTAATTGCTCAAACCTATGGGAAGCAGAATATTGGAAAGGGAGAAGAAATTCTGATCTCATATCTTGAGCACCATGCAAATATTGTTCCCTGGCAGCTGCTATGCGAAGAAACAGGCGCTGCTCTCCGGGTCATACCGGTAGATGATTCCGGGCAGATCCTGCTTGACGAGTACGAAAGGCTCCTGAATGAAAAAACAAAACTTGTATCTGTAGCACATGTTTCCAATGCACTTGGAACGATTGCGCCGATCAGAGACATGGTTAGGCTGGCTCATAAATACGGAGCCAAGGTTTTCGTGGATGGCGCACAGGCAGTTTCTCATATCGATATGGATGTAATGGATTTGAACTGTGATTTTTATGCCTTTTCAGGGCACAAGGTATATGGGCCCACAGGAATCGGAGCTCTTTATGTGAAGTCTGAAATTCTGCAGGATATGCATCCTTATCAAGGCGGCGGAAACATGATCGCCGATGTGACCTTTGAAAAAACACGGTATCAGGACGCTCCGATGAGATTTGAAGCGGGGACAGGCAGTTTAGGAGATGCAGCAGGCCTGGGGGCTGCGTTGAAATATATCATGTCGGTCGGGTTTGCAAAAATCTCTTTATATGAACATGCTTTACTAAAATATGCAGAAAAAAGAATGCTATCAATTCCCGGACTTACTATAGTAGGAACCGCTGAGGAGAAAGCAGGCATAATTTCATTCAATTTGAAAGGGCACAAAGATACAGAAGTCGGAAAAGCACTCGACCAAGAAGGAATAGCGGTAAGAATAGGGCACCACTGTGCTCAGCCGATCCTAAGAAGGTTTGGACTGGAAAGTACGATCCGCGCGTCCCTTTCATTTTATAACACCCGGGGTGAGATAGATGAAATGGTTCGTGTTTTAAGATGGCTGCAGGGGGCAGAAAGCTATAAACCTGAATGCCAGAAAAGCTTTGGACTCTATTAAATTGCAGGCATCGGACGCTATTAAAATTTCCTTGCATAATTTATTTTTTATGGTATACTGGTAAAGCATTGGATTTTGCAGAAGACAAAATAATGCTCTCTGCTCTTTTTTAAGAGCCATTTAGTCCACAGGGAGGTGAAAAAATGAACAATTATGAGGTTATGTTCATCATTCAGGCAGTGTTAGAACAAGAAAAGAAAGAAGCTGTGATTGGAATGGTGAAGGAAATTATTTCTGCCGAAGGTGAAGTGGGAAAAGTAAATGTATGGGGAAATAGAAAGCTTGCATACCCGATCCAGAAAAAGAATGAAGGATACTATGTAGTGATCGAATTTACCGCAAATTCCGAACTTCCAAAAGAGCTTGACAGAAGACTTAAGATTTCCGATTCAATCATCAGACATATCATTATAAACAAAGATCAGAAATAGCAGCAGAAAGGGTGGTATAAAACATGAATAATGTAGTATTGATCGGAAGATTGACAAAAGACCCTGAGCTAAGATATATTCCTGAAAGCCAGAACGCCGTGGCAACATTTACTCTTGCGGTAGATCGGCCTTTTTCAAAAGAAAAGCAGGCAGATTTTATTCGGGTCACCGTATTTGGGAAGCAAGCGGAAAACTGTGAAAGGTTTTTGGCTAAGGGCCGGCTTACAGCAGTCCAGGGAAGAATTCAGACAGGCAGCTACAAGAATAAAGAGGGCGCTACAGTATATACCACTGATGTCGTTGCGGACAGAGTAGAATTTTTAGATTGGGGCGATAAAGCCGCTTCGGGATCAGGATCCGGATCCGGATATGGATTTGATAAGCAGCAGTCAAAAGGTGCCCCGGATATTCCGGAAGGGTTCCAGGCCCTCGAGGACGATGATGATATACCATTTTAACGTTCGCAGATAATTTGTGCGAGCTAATAAACAGGAGGTAATAGACCATGATGGACAGGAGACGTGGCGGCATGAGAAGAAAAAAAGTATGCCAGTTCTGTGCCGACAAGACAGAGACCATAGATTATAAAGATGTAGACAAACTAAGAAAATATGTTACCGACAGAGGAAAAATACTTCCCAAGAGAATTACGGGAACTTGTGCTGTTCACCAACGAGAAGTAACAACGGCGATTAAAAGAGCAAGAATTGTAGCATTATTGCCTTATACCGCTGACTAAACATAATAGCATAGCATTAAAAAAGAAGGAAGCGAGCATTCGCTTCTTTTTATTTTCTTAAACAGGATCTCACGAATAAAATCATAAATCCATATAGAAATTTCTACAGTCGTAATATTTCTTCGTGTGTGTTATAATATAGTTTACTAAATTATCTATAATAACTGAAGATAGAAATAGGAGTCATAATGGGCGACAAATCTATATTAAGTCGTATTTCAACATATTTAAATAATGCATCCGGCAAAAAAAATGAATCGATGAAAGCTTATAAAGAGCACATCTTTCAAAGCGTTGATAAAATCATGGATTATTCCAACGCCAATCATCCGCTGCCTTTGTGCATGATCGATTCCGAGGGAATGTTCCTCTGGTACAACAATAAATTTGCAGATATTTATCATGAAACGGATATAGTCAACTTGGGGATCACTCGTGTAACAGGACTGAAGGCTTCAGACTTCTTTACGGAAGATCCGGTAGAGAAGCCGGTTATGGTTACCCAAAACGGGAGAACTTATAAGGTCGTATCCTCTTTCCTGGGTGAAGATAAAAATAACAGTGCGGTTCTTTACTGGATTGATATGACTAACTATGAATTGGTAAAAACGCTGTATAAAGATGAAAAAAACTGCTATGCATATGTTATCGTTGATAATTATGATGAACTCATTTCATCCTCACCCGATGACAGAAAATCCATCGTAGCGGCGGAAATCGAGAGAACTGTACGGCAGTGGGCGGGGAAAATGTCTGCTTCTGTTACAAGATATCGGAATAGTCAATACTTCATAGTTTTTGAATTTAAACATTTTGAGAAACAGGAAGCAGGCAAGTTTTCTATTTTGGATGAGGTAAGGGAAATTGAGACAGATGCAGACTTTCCGGTTTCCTTAAGCATTGGGATAGGAGTTGGGGGAAAGACTCCACAGCAGGGGGATGAATATGCTGCTGCTGCTCTTGATCTTGCTCTGGGCCGGGGCGGCGATCAGGCAGTGGTGAAAAAGGTCAGTAAAATCGAATATTACGGCGGCAGACTTCAGACCGTAGAGAAGAGGAATAAAGGCAAATCAAGGATCATGGCACATGCCCTGAGGCAGCTGATCGATCAATCTGATCAGGTCATTATCATGGGTCACAAAAAGCCCGATATGGACTCATTCGGCGCCTCAATCGGTGTCAGCAGGATAGCAAGGAACCGGAACAAGCCGGTTTTTGTAATAATCAATTCATATAATGAATCCCTTTCAGAAATGTATAATATAGCTGTAGAGTCAGGAAATTATAACTTCATCGACAATGAAGAAGCCATTAAAATTGCCGATAAGGACACCTTGCTGATCGTCCTTGATACCCACCGTACCAATTTTGTGGAATGCCCCGAGTTGTTGTCTATGACAGACAAGCTTGTCATTATAGACCATCACAGAAAAACAGAAGAATTCATCGAGAATGCAACACTCACCTACATGGAAGCATATGCATCCTCCACATCAGAATTGATTACTGAAATTCTTCAATACAGCGGGGATAAGAAGGATATAGATAAGTTTGAAGCGGAAGTGCTTCTGGCTGGAATAACAATAGATACGAACCGTTTTGCGATCAAGACCGGTGTAAGAACATTTGATGCGGCGTCCTGGCTGCGCAGGATGGGTGCTGATACCGCAAACGTCAGGCAGTTCTTCCAGACAGATATCAACACCCTGAAGCTGAGATCACAGATCGTGTCAAATGCTTTTATACCTCTTCCAGGCATAGCTATAACAAAATGTGAAGGGCGTCACTTGGATGTGCAGGTAATAAACTCAATAGCTGCAGATGAAATGCTGAACATTAAGGGCATAAAGGCCAGTTTTGCAGTAGGCGAAAACGAGCAAGGTTACACCGTAATAAGTGCTCGCTCACTTGGTGAAATAAATGTTCAGATGATCATGGAAAAGCTAGGAGGGGGCGGCAACCTTACAAAGGCAGGAGCTCAGCCCGACATCACGATGGACGAAGCTGTAGAGCTCATTATTAATCAGGTAAAAGAACTTGAAAAAAAATAGGCGAGTTAACAGGAGGATGAAAGATGATTATAATATTGGAAAAGGATGTAAAAGGGGTCGGAAAAGCCGGTGAAGTAGTTAAGGTCAGTGATGGGTATGCCAGAAACATGCTGCTTCCTCGTGGTCTTGCAAAAGAAGCGACAGAGGGCAATGTAAGAAACCTGGAAAAGCAGAAAGCGATTCAGGAGGAACAACATCAAAACGAACTTGCTGAGGCGAAAAAATTGGCTGAAAAAATCGGGTCGCTTAAAGTCGAGATCGTAACAAAATCAGGAGAAGGCGGAAGGCTATTCGGCTCAATTACGTCGAAGGATATTGCAGATGCTCTTTTGGAGCAGCATAAGATAAATGCAGACAAGAGAAAAATCATATTGGAGAGTCCGATCAAGCAAACCGGAGACTACCAACTTGATATAAAAATATATCCGGAAGTCACTGCAAAGCTGAAGGTAACGGTATTGGTATAACGAGGATAAATTATGAGTCAATACGAAAGAATACCGCCTCATAACGATGATGCGGAAAAATCCGTGCTTGGTTCCGTCCTTTTGGACAAAGATGCACTTTATGAAGTGCTGGAGATCTTAAAGCCGGAAGATTTCTACAGCGAAATGCACAGAGAAATCTATTCCGCAATAATAGAATTATACAGAAAAAGCCAGCCTGTTGATATCCTGACAGTATCAGATGAGTTGAAAAAGCGCAAGTCCCTTGAGATGGTAGGCGGCAGAGCATACATAGCATTATTATCTACAGAAGTTCCTTCAACTTCGAACGCGGGAGGATATGCAAAAATCATTGCGGAAAAAGCAGAACTTCGAAAGCTGATCGGAGCATCCTCAAACATTATTGAAAAAGCGTATCAAGAGAAGATGGAAGCTGCTGAGGTGTTGGATTTTGCCGAAAGAGAGATTTTTGAAATCGCACAGTCAAGGCAGACAAAAGATTATCAATTGATTAAGGATGTCTTATGGAATAATATTGCAAAAATTGATGAAATGTCAAAGCTAAAAGGCAATATCACAGGGTTGACCACAGGCTTTATGGATCTGGATGCAAGAACCTCCGGAATGCAAAAATCAGATCTTATTATGTTGGCGGCGAGGCCGAGCATGGGAAAAACGGCATTTGCTCTGAATATCGCTCAGCAAGCCGCAATAAAGGGAAAAGCAAAGGTTCTGATTTTCAGCCTGGAAATGTCGCAGGAGCAGTTGGGTCAAAGAATGCTCAGCATGGAGTCAAGAATTGAATTGCAGAAACTGAAAACGGGAAATCTGGAACGTAAGGATTGGGATCAGATACATATAGCCCTGGATACTCTTTCCAGAACCGGCATTTACATAGACGATACGCCGGGTGTCACGCCCATGGAGATTAAGAATAAGTGCAGGAGACTTAAGGCAGAAAAGGGACTGGATCTTGTTGTCATAGATTATCTTCAACTAATGGCTTTTGAAGGAAGAACGGAAAGCAGACAACAGGAAATTACGGCGATATCAAGGTTTTTAAAGCAGCTGGCCAGAGAAATGGATTGCCCGGTACTCGTATTATCTCAGTTATCGCGTGCGCCCGAACAGAGAGCCGACCACCGTCCGATTCTGTCTGACCTTCGTGAATCAGGCTCTATCGAACAGGACGCAGACATCGTCATATTTTTATATCGGGATGAATATTATAACCCCGAAACTACAGATAAACCGAACATATGCGAGGTAAATATTGCAAAACAGAGAAGCGGTCCGACAGGAAGTCTGGAACTTACCTGGCTTGGAAAATATACCAGGTTTGTTGATAAAAGTCATATGAGTGAGAGATAGAACGATGAGAATGTATTAAGAGGTATGGTTATGAAGATTAATGAAAACATGCTGATCAATGACATGCTTGATAAGTATCCTGAACTGACAGATATCCTGTTTCGTCATGGACTAAACTGTCTCGGATGTCCGGGTGCAAGTAACGAGATTCTCAGAGAAGCCGCAGAAGGACACGGCATAAGTATTGAAAAATTGGTGGAAGATCTAAATCAGTTTTTAGCTGACAAATAGTTACTCAAGGATAATAAATATGAACTATAAAAGAGAAATAACGAAGGATGTCTATTTACGAGACACAAATGTTGAAAATATATTTATTAATGAATACATGACCCAAGCTCCCGGCGACTATGTCAAGGTATATCTATTTGCTTTGATGTATGCTGATTTTGAAATGCGCATGAACAATGAGACCATTGCAAAACAACTGGATATGGAGGACGAAGATGTCCTGAAAGCATGGACATATTGGGAGAAGATGGGCATAATCCGGAAGCATTATTCGAAGGCCAACGACAAATTTCACTATCAAGTCGAATTTTTGAACCTTAAGGAGCTTGCATACGGAAAAAAGCAGAAGGCACGCAAACAGGACGCCAAGGTGCCAGATAACCTAAAAAGCCTTATGGACAATGATGATATCAAGGATATGTACAGCAGGATCGAACAGATTACAGGAAGGCTTTTCGAGGGGAAGGAACCTGCGGAAATCCTATCCTGGATCACTGATTACAATGCGACCCCGGAAATGATCATTTATGCATATTCATACTGTGTAAAGAAAAAGAGCCACAGCAACCATAAATACGTAGCAGCTATCGTCAAGGAATGGGTAAATAAGGGGCTTAAGACCGTCGATCAGATTGAGGATTATCTTGAAGAGACAGACAATCGCCATTACCTTTATAAAAGGATTCTCCGTGCGCTGGGTTTTTTGCGCAACGCAACAGAAGAAGAAAAACGAATCATGGACACTTGGTTTGACCAGATGGGCTTCAATATCGACAAAGTACTTGATGCATGCAAGAAGACTACAGGCATATCGAATCCGAACATCAATTATATTAACAGTGTCTTGAAAGCATGGAGCAGCGGGCAGGAAAGAACTTTACCTCATGCGGATGATTCAAAAGGAAGTTCCGGTATTATCTCAAGAGTAATGAATCATTATGAAGAACTCAGAGTGAAGCATGCCGCAGAGGCGGAAGAAAGACGCCGGGAAGTTTACGAAAAAATACCCAGAGTGCGTGAAATTGAAGAGGAAACCCGGAATATCGGGCTGCAGATTTCAAAAGTCATGCTCTCCGGTGAGGCTGATGTAAAGAGCAGAATCAAAGCTATGAAGGGAAGGGTGGACCGCCTGAATGAAGAGAAGGCTTACCTCATGACAGAAAACAATTTTACAATAGGTTATATGGACATATTGTATGATTGTACTCTTTGCAACGATACCGGAACACAAGATACAGGTGAACGCTGTATATGTTTTGCCGAGAAAATGGAGAACG
>JAQUYC010000026.1 GCA_028692105.1 Eubacteriales bacterium
CCCGTTGATTGTTTTGTAATCATAAAAGTCATGGCAAGATACTGCCTCCTTTAAGTACAGCTTCGCAATTTCTGAAAAGCTCATTTTGCCATAGTACCCACGGGTCTTAGCCCAATTTGCAACCACTTTCGGTGCACAAATGCTTAAATTAAGGCATTTATAAAGAAAACGACCATAAAACAATAGCTGTTTTTATGGTCGTTTTATTCGTTATTCTTAATGCTAAAATTGGTGTTATTCGGAGTTTTCTACCTCTATACGGAACCCGTTAATATACAATTCCAGCGTTTATTGTTAACGTTCGCCAAATGCTCACTCCGACTCACTCGCTCTTAGTCCATTATTTCGCTTCGTTCGCTGCTGTCGTATTTTACTCTGCAACGATACGATGCGTAAAATACGCACTGTTTCAAATCAGGCTCCCATGAAGAGTTTAATATCATCCTCAACGGTCCCTATACCTGATATCCCGAAATTCTCGACTAAGACATTTGCAACATTAGGCGACAGGAACCCGGGAAGCGTAGGTCCAAGATGGATATTTTTTACGCCTAAATACAACAATGCCAACAGTACTATAACAGCTTTCTGCTCATACCAAGCAATATTGAAGGCGATAGGAAGCTTGTTTATATCGTCAAGTCCGAAGACTTCCTGCAGCTTCAGAGCAATCAATGCAAGAGAATAAGAGTCATTGCACTGGCCCGCATCCAATACTCTTGGAATACCGTTGATATCACCAAGCCCAAGCTTATTATAGCGGTATTTCGCACAGCCTGCTGTCATTATTACCGTATCGGCAGGAAGATTGTTTGCAAACTCAGTATAATACTCTCTTGATTTCATTCTGCCATCGCAGCCTGCCATAACAAAGAACTTCTTGATCGCACCGGACTTAACTGCATCTACGATCTTATCAGCAAGAGCAAAAACCTGTTCGTGCGCAAAACCGCCTACTATTGTTCCACTTTCAATTTCTACCGGAGGCTCAAGCGTCTTTGCAAGCTCTATGATTTGAGAGAAATCTTTTTTACCTTTCTCATCTGACACAATATGAATGCATCCCGGATAACCTGTGGCTCCTGTTGTGAATATTCTTCCCCTCACTTCTTCACTTCTTGGCGGAACGATACAATTTGTGGTGAAGAGAATAGGACCTTTGAAGGAAGCAAACTCATCGATCTGTTTCCACCATGCATTTCCGTAATTACCTGCAAAGTTGGGGTATTTTTTAAATGCCGGATAGTAGTGAGCAGGAAGCATTTCACTATGAGTATAAACGTCGACCCCGCTATCCTTAGTTTGTTCCAGAAGCTGTTCGAGATCAGTCAAATCATGTCCGGATATCAAAATGGCAGGATTCTTCCTTACACCGATGTTTACGTCTGAAATTTCTGGGTTTCCGTACTTTTCAGTGTTTGCTTGATCCAGCAGAGCCATTACAGATACTCCATATTGCCCTGTTTTTAATGTTCTTGCAACCCATTCATCTGTTGATAGAGAATCGTCTAAGGAAGCAGCAAGAGTTTCATATATGTAGGAAATAATTTCAGGACTATCTTTGCCTAAATTAAGCGCGTGATGAAAATAAGCAGCCATGCCTTTCAAACCATATATATTCATCTCTTTAAAAGAACGTATATCCTCGTTTTGAGTGGAAAGGACTCCGATATCTGCGGCCTTTTTCAATTTCTCTTCCAAGCTGCCCGCTTGAAAGGAAGCCGCGTCATGGAAACTTCCGGATGCTGATTTTGATTTCAATGAATCCCTTAGTAAAATCATTTCATCAATCTGTTTTTCCAAAGCGTCCGCATCGAAGTTTGCATTAGTAATGGTCATAAACAGGCTTTTTATTACCTCATGATTGATATTTCCAAGCTTGCTTACATCCATTTTTTCTTTATTAATTATATCGGCAATTCCTTTCAGGCTATAGATCAAAAGATCCTGCAGCTTAGCAACATCTTCAGTCTTGCCGCATACACCTCTGACTTCACAACCTGTGCCTTTTGCTGTTTCCTGGCATTGAAAACAAAACATCATATTTTCATCCTTCCTTTCTTTTAAAAAAAACTACTTAGAATTATACTTTTTTAATTTACGTAATAATAATAGAATGCATTCAAGCTATTTGTCTGTTGCAATTGTCACAAATAAGAAATAAGGTTTTAATTTCTTGTTTATAATTTCTTGTTTATAATTTCTTGTTTATAGTTTATGCCCATAATTTCCCCATATAAACAGTCACACTAATAATGCATATTTTCAGGTAGGTGGTAGGCCAATGTAATAATATTATACAAGTTTTGACATTTTAATATTTGGTCAGTCCTAAATTTTTTCATATTATAATTGATGCATTTAGAGAATTCGTGCTATATTTCAGCCTTCCATAATCCATGAAGGTTACAATATTCAAAAGCTGCAACAGCAGTTTCGCCAGCACTAAGGGCAAATTCAGCTTTAGGTTCTTTACCGACTTTTAGATATTTGATCTGACCGCCCAGATTGGTCTGAAGATAGATCCAGACAATATGATGCTCCGGAAGCATCGGATGTATTACACTGCCTACGGTTACGGTTACTTTACTTCCATCTGTCTCCACTGCAGGGACATGTTTTTCATATGCACCGTCTGATGTGCCGGGAACGAGCTCGGTCATGTCATCTCCACAGCAGACTACGGGAACTCCGGAATCCTCCAATAAAGTCATCAGGTTTCCACAATGTTCACAAATAAAAAATCTTGGCTCTTTACTCATGGTATCAAACTCCTTTCAAGTATATATAATCTTAACAATAAAATACTTATACCACTTTATTAAATTACTCAAACAAAAAGACTTCTTAAACTTACTAAAAAAGCTAATCTCTGTTAAATATGAAACTTAAGCTTCAAGTCTCCGTCCTCGCTGCTAACATAATCGATAACAAGTTCGAAGGGTATCTTTCTTGCAGCTTTTAGTGCATCGATATCGATTGCAATGATGCCTTTTTCGACCCTAAGGAAGTTTAGTTTTGCCATATCCGCCGCTAACTGCAGATAGCTTCCTTTTAGACCTGCCGCTTTTACAGCCATATTCTGCATTAAATTACCCTTTGAACTTACATCTTCCCTGAAGGAGAACTGTATTTGATGTATCTCATTACGAAAATCAAAGCGGGTAACGTTAAGCATATATTTTGCTTTTAATCGCCCTAATTGTTTCCCGTTGATATCCAGGTCGATAAAAATTGAATTTTGTTGGAAGGCGATTGTATAATCATTAAGATATGGCTCAGCTTTATCTATGATAAGCATTTTCAGGTCACGGTTGATTATACTGTCGGGAACAGCAAGCAGCCCCTTTTCAATATCCTCCGGCTTAAGCTTATCAAGCAATGTAAAAATCCCGTCTTTATTTTTGAGCAGGAAGCTCAGCAAAGTCTTAAATCCTTTATCAGTCATCATATATCTCCTTAAAAAATATCTCAGAAAAAATGTCCTTTAACTATATACATATTTTCATCTTATTTAACGATATTATAACACAGGCCGAACGAATCCAAAAATCGTCCTTTATATTGCTTTTTCAAGGGACAAGTGGTAAAATTAATAATTATTCAATTAATTGTTTTCTTTGAAGGATTTGAAAGGTTGTGGGAAATATCGTTGGAAAAATTGCAATTACATGGATTTAACAATCTAACAAAAACATTAAGCTTCAACATGTACGACATCTGTTTTACAAAATCGATTGAAGACAGAAGAGCTTATATAGAATATATTGATGAGCAATACAATGCAGCAAAATTGACAGAAATCTTAAGGAATGTAACGAATATAATCGGAGCTAAGATTCTCAGCATTGCAGTACAGGATTATGATCCTCAAGGGGCAAGCGTAACGATAATGATTTGTGAAGGCAGCGCGCCGCCGGAATCAGAAGTTCAAGTTGAAAACCCTTCTGTCGTTGCTCATTTAGATAAAAGTCACATTACAGTGCACACCTATCCCGAATATCATCCTTACGGCGGTGTTTGCACTTTCCGGGCTGATATCGATGTGTCAACCTGCGGAGAAATTTCACCTCTGATAGCTTTGAATTATCTTATAGAAAGCTTCGCGGCAGACATGATGACACTGGATTATCGTGTAAGGGGCTTTACCAGAGATATCACGGGAAAGAAGATGTTTATAGATCATAAACTCAATTCGATTCAGAACTATATTAGTCAGGATCTCATTGATCAGTACTACATGATTGACGTCAATGTTTTTCAGGAGAACATCTTTCATACTAAATGCAAGCTGAGAAGATTTGACTTGGACAACTACTTTTTTAATTTTTCAGTCGACGACATTTCTGAGGATGAGATAAATATAATTACAGCAAAAGTAAGAAGAGAAATGGACGAAGTGTTTTATGGCAAGAACATGCCGGATAAGTAGAAGGAGATAAAGAATGCTGACAAAGAATAATGATTTATGGTTTTCCGAATACTATGCAGATGACGATGTCAAACTCTCTCTTAAAATTGAAGAGGTTTTGCATGTTGAATATACCCCGTTCCAGAAGATGGAGATATTTCGCAATGAAACCTTCGGCGTTTTTATGGTGCTTGATGGCTATACGCAGGTTACAGAAAAGGACGAATTTGTTTATCATGATATGATATGCCATCCGGCCCTTTGCATAAATCCCGATATAAAAAAAGTTCTTATCATCGGCGGCGGAGACGGCGGCACTGCAAGAGAGGTATCAAGATACAAGTCGATTGAGAAGATTGATATGGTAGAAATAGACGAAGCGGTTGTTCGTGCCTGTCAGAAATATTTGCCCCAAACATCTTCGGTGTTTAATAGCGAACCAAGGCTGAACCTGATGTTTGCCGATGGTTTGAAATTTGTAAAAGAAGCCCCTGCGGGAGCTTACGATCTTATATTAGTTGATTCTACTGATCCTGCCGGGCCCGGAGAAGGCTTGTTTACAATTGGCTTCTATGAGGACTGCTATAGAGTGCTCAGCGATAAGGGTATATTGATCAATCAGCATGAAGGAGCTTTTTTTGATAGTGATATCGAAGAGATGAAAAAGGCACATGCAAAAATTAAAAAGACGTTCCCTATCGCGAAAGTATTCGGCTTCAACACACCAACTTACGCATCAGGTTATTGGTACTTCGGATTTGCTTCCAAAGTTTTTGATCCAGTGGACGACATGAAACCGGAGATATGGAAACAGTTCGGACTGAAGACACAATATTACAATACTGATCTTCATAGAGGAGCCTTTTCATTGCCTAATTATGTTCAGGATATACTGGCATCTGTTGCGGCAAGATAAGATGAAAGACAGTTACCGCAGAGACATCAGATACATGAGGATTTCAGTCACGGATAGATGTAATTTGCGCTGTAAATATTGTATGCCTGAGGAAGGAATTAAGAGCATTGGTCATCATAATATTCTGTCATATGAAAATATCAAAAGAATTGTAATAGCAGCAACAGGACTGGGCATTACAAAATACCGGATCACAGGAGGCGAGCCTCTGGCCCGACAGGGCATAGTGACTCTAATAGAAGAACTTGCAAAAATAGAGGGAGTCGAAGAGTTGGCTATGACTACCAACGGCACCATGCTGGCCGAACAAGCTGAAGTTTTGAAAAAAGCCGGACTTGATAGGGTCAATATTAGTATAGATTCCTTAAAACATGAGAAATATAAGGAGATCACCCGGGGCGGCGATCTTGATGAGGTTTTTGAGGGAATAAACGCAGCGAAGGAAGCAGGATTGTCTCCGCTTAAACTGAATGTTGTCGCAATCAGGGGTTTTAATGATGATGAAATCCTCGATTTCGCCCAATTATCGGTCAGCGAGCCTGTTGATATCCGTTTTATTGAGCTAATGCCGATAGGATCGGCTGCTGCAACTCACGGGAATCATTACCTTTCCGGTGAGGATATCAAAAAAGTTTTGCCGGGGCTGATTCCACTGGGAAAGCAGGATGGAGCTGCAGATTTATTTAAATATCCAAACTCAAGAGGAAGGGTAGGATTTATCAGCCCGATGAGTTATCAATTCTGTTCGAGTTGTAATAAAATACGACTTACCGCTGATGGAAAATTAAAACCATGTCTACATACAAATCAGGAGATCGATTTGAACCAGATTTTAAAGGCCGATAATGATGAACTCTTGAAGAAAGCTATTAGCGATGCCATTTTAATAAAGGGCGAAAAGCATCATCTTAATGACGGAATAAAGCCTGTGAACAGAGGAATGAATCAAATTGGAGGCTGACATGAGTGAACTGACTCATATCGATGAAAACGGACGACCTGTGATGGTGGATGTGGGAGGAAAGGCAGACAGTAAAAGAATCGCTGTTGCGAGAGGCAGCATCTATATGAAGCCTGAAACGCTGCGACGGATCAAAGAGAGAGGCATGGAAAAGGGCGATGTTCTTTCTGTAGCGCAAACAGCAGGAATCATGGCGGCTAAAAATACAGCATCGGTAATACCAATGTGTCATAATATCTTTATAACAGGAATTGAAATGAATTTTATTATAGATGAAGATAAATCAGCTATTCATATTGAAGCATGCGCAAAGACTATAGGGAAAACAGGTATTGAGATGGAATCATTGCATGCGGTCGCTATTTCAGCATTGACGATATACGATATGTGCAAAGCAATAGACAGGGGTATGAGAATCACCGATGTCAGGCTTGTGAGAAAATCAGGAGGAAAGTCCGGTGATTTTAGTAACGAGTAAGGTGGGAATATGGCTAAAGTAATATCAATTAATATCAGCGAAAAAACTGGCGAAGTCAAATTCCCGGTAGATATGGCCAGGTTTACGGCAGGAGGTATCGAGGGAGATGCTCATTTTGGACTGGATGATATCAGACAGGTCAGCTTGCTTGCCAATGAGAGCGTGGATAAAATGAGAGCTATGGGTCTAAAGCTTGGAGCCGGGGCATTTGCAGAGAATATCACAACCTATGGAATTGAGTTGAAGACGCTTCCTATCGGAACAAAATTGAAAATCGGAGAAACAATCCAAGAGGTTTCAAAAATTGGCAAGGAATGTCACCGAGGCTGTGCCATAATGCAGCAAAAAGGCAGCTGTATTATGCCGACAGAGGGAATATTTACGAGAGTTCTGAATGACGGAACTGTAAAAGTCGGAGATAATATTGAGATTCTTCAGGTTTAGACTGAATAGGTAATAATAAGTTATCATTTATTATGTCAATGTTTTTAGCAAATATTTGATATAGGCAGATTGTTAATATGGAGGGAAATATGGCAAAAGTAAAAATTACAGAAACAATATTAAGAGATGGCCATCAATCGATGATTGCAACCAGAATGACAACTGACGAAATGGTTCCCATACTGGCAGCCATGGATGATATCGGTTATCATGCAATGGAAGTCTGGGGTGGAGCAACCTTTGATGCGAGCTTGAGATTTTTGAATGAGGATCCATGGGACCGTCTGAGAACCTTCAGAAAGATTGTGAAAAAAACAAAGCTGCAAATGCTGCTGAGAGGACAGAACCTCCTGGGATATAAGCATTATGCTGATGATGTAGTTGACGAATTCGTAAACAAGGCTATCGGTAATGGAATCGATATTATTCGTATATTCGACGCGTTAAACGATACGAGGAACCTTCAGAAAGCAATAGAAGCCACAAAGAAATATGGGGGAACTGCGCAAGGAGCTATTTCATATACAATCAGCCCTGCACATACGAATGAGGTGTTCATTAATCTTGCTAAGGAAATTGAACAGATGGGGGCGGATTCCATATGTATTAAGGATATGGCCGGTCTGTTGAGCCCGTATAATACGTATGAGTTGGTCAAACAAATCAAAAGCGAGATAAAGATACCTCTTGAACTTCATACCCATGCAACAAGCGGAATGGGGAGCATGACATATCTGAAGGCGGTTGAAGCGGGGGTAGACATTATAGACACCTGCCTTTCTCCGTTTGGGGAAGGTACATCACAGCCTTCGACAGAACCTTTGGTTTACACATTCAAGGGTACCGAGCATGATACAGGTCTCGATATGGGCCTATTAAATAAGGCAGCTGCATATTTCAAACCGATTCGAGAGAAATATATAGAATCAGGGCTTATGGATCCAAAACTGATGGGTGTCGATATCAACACATTGATCTATCAAGTGCCGGGCGGAATGCTGTCAAATCTTCTGTCTCAGCTGAAGCAGCAGAATGCCATGGATAAGTTTGAAGAGGTATTGCAAGAAGTACCTAGGGTAAGAGAAGATTTGGGTTATCCTCCGCTTGTAACACCAACGAGTCAGATTGTCGGCACACAGGCTGTTCTTAATGTAGTGACCGGCGCAAGATATAAGGTTGTACCGAATGAAGTCAAGCAGCTTGTCAGGGGCATGTATGGAAAGACAACCGTACCGATCAAAGATGAAATCGTTAAGAAAATCCTGAGAAAAGGTGAAGTAATAACTTGCAGGCCTGCAGATTTGATCGAGCCGGAACTTGACAAAATAAAAGAGGAAATAGCGGAATATATTGAGCAGGACGAGGATATTCTAACAAGGGCACTGTTCCCACAGCCTGCGATGGAGTTCTTCAAAAATAGAATAGCAAACAAAGAAAAATAGAAAATTTCAAGAGATAAAAAAGGACTGGCATTAAGCCAGTCCTTTCAACTTATTGTCTTATAATCTTTTTTACAACGATTCCAAAATCAAATTTCTTCAATAAGGTAAATCCCCTCATAATTGCTAAGCTTTTCAATCACTTCCGTATGCTTTATTCCTTTTGGAATTCTGATGGACAGATGATATCCGATCCCATTGGTCGCAACGCGCCCATATCGGTTAAGATGGGAACTTTGGATCGCTATTCCCTGATCCGTTATGAATTTCTGATATTCTTTAAGTTTGGGCAGAGAATCCAATTCTACATATAGGTCCATAACACGTGATAAGTCATAAAAGTAATTCTCTATGTTTTTGAGGAATCTAAGCGAGACAAAAACAAGAAAACCGGCTGCGACGGCACCTGAATAAAAACCGATACCCAAAGCCAATCCGATACAGGCGGAAGCCCATAAGCCGGCTGCTGTCGTTAGGCCTTTTATCTTTTGTCCTCCCCCGGTTACAAGTATGGTTCCTACCCCCAGGAAGCCTACTCCTGTAATTACCTGAGCACCAAGTCTGGATGGGTCTGCCGGGTTATACAAGCCGGTTTCACAAATATACTGATTGGTAAGCATTGCAAGAGTGGCACCAACACAAACGAGTATATGGGTACGGAAACCGGCCGGGTGTCTTGTCGCTCCTCTTTCCAAACCAATGATACCGCCATACAAGACAGCAAGAAGGAGCCTAAAGGTTACGGAAAAAATATTGACGTCGTAAAAAAAATCGGGTAAGTACATAAAATATCCCCTTTCAAGCAGTTATTACTATGGAAAATGAAACCATTTTTTATTCTATATTGTACCATATCAGTGATAAATATGATACAATACAATGCAGTAGAAATCCATAAATTAACATTCTGTACTTACAAAGATGATTTATAGTGTTACAACGTATTTATGTTAGCCGATGTAGAGAAAAATAAGAAGGCGAGGTCTGAAACGTGTTTCGTGAAATAAAAAAAAAGAAACTCATACTGGACACTAGAAAGCCTTATACCAGAGAAGCGATAAAACTTATTGATGAGATTAATCTGGTCGACTGGATATATACGTCTATGAAGTTGGACGGAAACAACATCACAAGAAGCAGCGTACAAAAAATAGTCAATGGCGAATTTGTCATAGATGTGAAGGTCAATGATCATACTGCCATAACAAAATACCAAAAGGCCATCAGGCTGTCGTATGATATGGCTGATATGAATGTCGAACCCGATGAAAAATATCTTTTTCGCTTCTATCAAATCCTTGCAGACTGCCCGGCACAGGAATATCGAAGGACAAACCCCGTTCTCTTTGCACTTGGCTATAACCCGCCTCATCCAAGCGAGATAGAGGAGCAGATGGATATCCTGATCCAATGGATGCAATCCGACGACTTTATAAACAATCCTATTCTCAAAGCTGCATACCTTCACAATAAGTTGATTGAAATTTACCCGTATGAAACCCATACGGAAGCGGTGGCCAGGATGGCAATGTACTATGAGCTGTTAAGAAACGGTTTCCCCCCTATACTATTGAATTTTAGCGAAACAGAATATTATGCTGCCTTAAGAAGCTACCTTAAAAAAGAAGAAATCCAGCCTATGTACGATGCCCTTGAAAGAGCAGTTTACAATAAGCTGGAAATTATGATCCAATTGACATACTCACCCTGACAATTATAGAACTACTCTGTCAGCATCAGCTCTACGCTTTCAAAGGAGGTAGAGCCTTTTGATTTTTTTGCCTTAATGCAAGCGCGAATATCGACTTTTTCGTAGATGTCTTCTTCAAATTTATCGGAAAAACTTTTCAATTCATTCAAAGTCAATTCTTCGATTGCCTTATTATGACCGATGCAATACAGAACAATTCTGCCAATGATCTCATGGCATTCCCGGAAGGGCAGACCCTTTGAGACAAGATAATCTGCAGCATCTGTTGCATTCATAAAGCCTGATTTTGCGGCTTGCTCCATCACATCTGCATTGATCCTCATAGCAGCAATCATCTGAGTAAATATTGTCAAAGAGCTTTTTAGTGTATCCCCGGCGTCAAAGACAGGCTGCTTGTCCTCCTGCATGTCCTTATTGTATGCCAACGGCAACCCCTTCATAATGGAAAGAAGGGTCATCAGATCTCCGTACACTCTGCCTGTTTTCCCGCGGATCAATTCAGCCATGTCAGGATTTTTTTTCTGAGGCATGATGCTGCTTCCGGTGCTGAAGGCATCATCCATTTCAACAAACCGAAACTCAGAAGAGCTCCATATAATCAGTTCCTCACAAAACCGGGACAAGTGCATCATCGTTATTGAGCAGCAGCTGAGAAATTCAATGGCAAAATCTCTGTCGCTGACAGCGTCCATGGCATTTTGACAGATTTTTGAAAAGCCAAGCTGCATGGCCAGATAATCCCGGTCCGTGTTATAGGTAGTTCCTGCCAGAGCTCCGGCGCCCAATGGCATGGAATCAGTCCCTTCATAACAGTTTTCAAATCGTATTATATCCCGCCGGAACATTTCACGGTAAGCCATCAAATGAAATGCCAAAGTAACAGGCTGAGCCCTTTGCAGGTGAGTATAGCCTGGCATGACGGTATCCCGGTTTTCCTTTGAAATTGCAGTCAGAACAGAGTTGAGCTCATTCAGCAATACAATAATAGTACGGATTTCATCCTTCAGATATAGACGGATATCCACTGCGACCTGGTCGTTCCTGCTTCTTGCTGTGTGGAGTTTTTTCCCTGTTTGCCCCAAACGCTCCGTCAGTATGCTCTCTATATTCATGTGGATGTCTTCCTGCTCTATGGTGAAGTCAACTTTACCTGATTCAATTTCCCTTTGTATGTCAAGCAGAGAAGACTCTATCGCAAGAGCCTCCTCCTCACTTAGAATACCTTGCTTCGCCAGCATTTTCGCATGTGTGATACTGCCGGTTATATCCTGCTTATATAACCTTTGGTCTACGTCAATAGAAGCATTGAATTCTTCAGCTAATGAATTCTCTGCCTTTGAGAATCTTCCTTTCCACAGCTTCATCTTTTCTGTTAATTACCTCCTTGCTTGTTGTGCTTCAATATTGCTCTGATTTTCATCGCCAGTGAGAAGAGATTTATAAAACCTTCCGCATCCTTCTGATTGTATACCTCATCTTTGCTGAAGGTAGCAAAGTCTTCACTGTAAAGCGAGTTTTCAGATTTAGAAGCAACCGGCAAACAATTGCCTTTGTAAAGCTTCATTTTCACAGTTCCGCTAACCGGTTCCTGCGTAGAATTTACGAAAGCATCGATGGCTTCCCGCAGAGGTGTGAACCATAAACCGTCATAAACCAGCTGTGCATATTTCTGCCCCACTATATTTTTATATGCCATAGTATCGCGGTCAAGAATCAGCTTCTCCAGGTTGGCATGAGCCTTATAAAGGATTGTTCCTCCCGGGGTTTCATAAACGCCTCTGGACTTCATACCGACGAGACGGTTTTCGACGATGTCAATAGTTCCGATAGCATTCTCTCCGCCAATCCTGTTCAATTCGGTGAGAAGTTCAATCGGCGGCATGGCCTTTCCGTTTATTCCTATCGGTACTCCTTTTTCAAAATCAATGTCGATAAATGTCGCTTTATCAGGTGCTTTTTCAGGAGGTACGCTCATTACAAGAATATCATCCAGATGCTGATTCCATGGACTTTCAAGATTTCCGCCTTCATGACTGATATGCCAGATATTCTGGTCTCTGCTGTAGATTTTAGCTTTGGATTGTGCTACTGGTATATTGTGCTCTTCTGCATAAGCCAGTAAGTCTTCTCTTGATTTAAAATCCCATGTTCTCCATGGTGCAATGATTTTTATTGACGGGTTAAGAGCTTTGATAGTTGATTCAAACCGTACCTGATCATTTCCCTTCCCAGTACAGCCGTGTGCAATGTAAAGAGCTCCTTCTTTTTCAGCGATCTCAACAAGCTTCTTTGCCATAAGAGGTCTTGCCATGGAAGTTCCGAGCAAATAATCATTTTCATAAATTGCGCCAGCTTTCAATGTTGGCCAGATATAATCTGTGATAAATTCGTTCTTGATATCAACCAAATAATACTTGGATGCTCCGGTCGCGTAAGCCTTTTTCTCTACCGCATCAAAATCTTCTGCCTGGCCGGCATCGCAGCAGGCTGCGATTACTTCGTAATCAAAATTTTCTTTGAGCCAGGTCAAAATTATGGAAGTATCCAAACCTCCCGAATAAGCCAATACAACCTTTTCTTTCGCCATTTAATTTTCCTCCTTTTGGGGCAATCTATTCAAATCGTATAACGATCTGCTGTTCGTCATATTATAAAAAAGAGTATACCACCCGAAAAAAAAGATATCAAGAGAGAATTAAATATTTATTCATATTTTATTATAATTATGCATCAATGTGTATAAAACATCAGCTCAAAAAAATCAAGATATTGAAGAGGCGTTATCTTCTACATACTGCTATTAAGGATTCTATTGTTTACTTTGTAATTTTTATTTTATATAATGATACTATCTGATAGATGGAGGAAAAACTTTGAATATCAACAGTATAATTGATGAATTATCATTACGGATAGATAAAAACAGAATGATACCCGATGCTCAAATGAGAGAGTACACTTCATTCAAGACGGGAGGAACAGCCGCACTTTTAGCGGAACCGGGTAATGTTGACGAATTATCACATGCATTGAAGGTGCTGAACAAAAGAGGCATTGAACATATGGTGATCGGAAACGGCTCCAATCTACTCGTCAAAGACTCGGGATATAACGGAGTGATACTGCGAATCGGAAAACCATTTCAGGAAATCGACATTACAGGTGAGAGAATGGAAGCAGGAGCCGGGGCTTTGCTTTCTGAGGCAGCAAGCAAAGCCGGCAATGCCTCACTTACAGGATTTGAATTCGCATCTGGAATACCGGGCACAATTGGCGGAGCTGTGTTTATGAATGCCGGCGCCTATGACGGAGAGATATCACAGATCATCGAAAGCGCGGAAATACTGTCTGCGGATGGATTGCGCACTTTCACAATGAGCAAAGATGAACTGGAGCTGTCATACCGCCACAGCATCCTTCAAATTACAGGAGATATTCTATTAAAAGCCGTCTTACGGCTGACAAAGGGAGATAATGAAAAAATAACTGCAAGAATGAACGAACTGACAGCAAGAAGAAATGAAAAGCAGCCATTGAATTATCCCAGTGCAGGGAGCTTCTTTAAAAGACCTCATAATAATTTTGCGGGAAAACTGATACAGGAAGCAGGTCTGAGAGGACTGACCCTGGGAGGAGCACAGGTTTCCTCACTCCATTCGGGATTTATTATCAATACCGGGGAAGCGACTGCATCTGATATTATCAATCTGATGGAAATCGTGAGGAGCACTGTTTACGAGAAATCCGGAGTCTTGCTCGAGCCCGAAGTAAGAATTATAGGGGACTGATAATGTGTCAGAAAAAAGAAATATGAAGCAAAAAGAAGAGACGGATATGAGCCGATACCGATTGCGATACGACCTTCATACACATACCACTTTTTCTCATGGAAAAGGTTCTGTCGAGGATAACGTAAAAGCAGGTATTTCAAAGGGTTTGGCATCAATTGGCATATCGGATCACGGACCGGGCCACATAACATATGGAGTGAAGAGGCGTGACATCCCCGTAATGCGCAGCGAAGTAAACCGTTTAAAGCCGCTTTATCCCGAAATAGAGATCCTGCTCGGAATTGAGGCGAATATTATAAACCCTTCGGGAAGAATAGATGTTACACCTGCAGAGCTAAAACAGTTCGACTATCTGCTTGCCGGATACCATTACGGAGTTTTAGGGGAAAACCCGATGCGAGCTATGGGAATTCATTTAAAGAATTTTACTATCAATGGGTGGTTGAAAAAGAGCACGAAACAACAGAAAATATTAAATACGGAATTAACCGTTCGAGCGCTCTATGAAAACGATATTAAAATATTAACACATCCCGGAGATAAGGGAGCATTTGATATAAAGGAGATAGCAATTGCCTGTGCTGACAGGGGAACACTGATGGAGATAAGCACATGGCATGATTGGCTCACAGTGGAAGGAATCAAAGAAGCTGCCAGGACGGATGCTCTCTTTGTAATCAGCAGCGATGCCCATACTCCCGAAAGAATCGGCGACTGCCAGGGAGCAGTGAAAAGGATAAAGGCAGCCGGTCTCGAATATGAACGAGTAGTCAATTTGATCGTGGAATGAGAGGTATTGAACCATGGATGATGTAATTATCGTAACAGGACTCTCAGGAGCAGGAAAAAGCCAGGCCATCAATTGCATGGAAGACCTGGGCTATTACTGTATAGACAACATGCCGCCGACATTGATCAAAAATTTTATGGATTTGATCTTGAGGGATAAAGTTACAATAGAAAAAGCAGCTTTTGTAATAGATATAAGAGGCGGTGAATTTTTTGATGATCTGAAAGCGAGCTTGATAGATCTAAAAAATTCAGGAATAAAGTTCAAAATAATGTTTTTAGAAGCCTCAGATGAGATATTGATCAGACGATTCAACGAAACCAGAAGAACACACCCGCTTGCCAGTGCGGGCAATACGCTGGAAGGAATCACAGAAGAAAGAAAACGGCTTGAGGAAATAAGAAAAATTGCTGATTATATAATAGATACATCAAGTATGAAAACATCCCAATTGAGTGAAGAAATTAAGAAACTGCTTATATCTGAAGAGGGTAATCCCAGTTTTACTCTAAGTATTCAATCATTTGGATACAAACACGGAATTCCACTTGATGCGGATATGGTCTTTGATATGAGATTCCTTCCTAACCCATTCTATTTAAAGAGCATGAAAAAACTGACAGGGAATAGTGAAAAGGTAAGCCGTTACGTGATGAAATCTCCGGAAGCTAAGGAATTTTTAGATACCGTTCATAATATGGTTGATAAGCTGATTCCTTATTATATCAGAGAAGGAAAATTCCATCTGGTTATTGCGATCGGATGCACCGGCGGTCAGCATCGCTCAGTAGCAATAGCAAATGAATTGTCAAGGCGTTTTCTTGAAGAAGGAAAACGTGTTATTAAAGTTCATCGCGATTTGTAGGATCTTAGTCATCGGCAACAGAAAGGAAAAACAGATGAATGGTGCACATAAGGTCGGACCGAAGATAGTAGTAATCGGAGGGGGTACCGGCTTATCAGTGATTCTTAGGGGGATAAAAAGGATTACAGATAATCTCACGGCTATTGTTACAGTGGCCGATGACGGCGGCGGCTCCGGCGTTCTCAGAGAAGATTTAGGCATGCTTCCGCCGGGAGATATCCGGAGCTGCATTTCAGCAATGGCAAATGAGGAAGATATTATGACGGAGGTGCTGAAATACCGATTTACTGAAGGCAGATTAGAGGGGCAAAGCTTTGGAAACCTTTTAATTGCAGCCTTAAATGGTATTTATGGAAATTTTGAGGAGGCTGTCGCCAAGACAAGTGAGATTCTGCGAATCAAAGGTCAGGTTCTTCCGGTTACAGGAAGTGACGTACATTTATGTGCCGAACTTGAAAATGGGGCGATCGTCTGTGGAGAGTCAAGGATACCTACAGAGGTGATACGTCAGAGCAGCCCAATTTATAGGGTATATCTGAAGCCTGATAAACCATCGGCGACAGATATGGCATTACAAGCCATTCGGAAAGCAGATTTAATTCTCATCGGTCCGGGCAGTTTGTTCACAAGTATTATACCCAACTTCCTGGTGGACGGCATCAGCCGTGAGGTGAAAGCATCAATGGCACGAAAAATCCTTGTATGCAATATGATGACCCAACCCGGAGAAACTGACCGATATTCCGTTTGGGATCATGTAGCCAGAATCTCCGAGTACCTGGGAGACAATATGATTGAATATGTCATTGCAAACAATAAGATGGTTGATGCGGAAGCGTTAAAGCCGTATAAGGAAGACCGGGCAGAGCAGATTATACCGAATGACCGGGATAGACGGCTGCTTCGAGAGAAAGGAATCACGCTTATTGAGAATAACTTTGTTGATGTACAAAAAGGATATATACGGCATGATGCGGATCGTATAGCAAATATATCACATGGCCTGATTTGTGATTAGGGGTTTAATATGTCTTTTTCAGCGACAACTAAAAATGAGTTATCACGAATAGAATCAGAAAAAAAATGCTGTAAGCTGGCAGAAATTGCCGGCTTTATTCGCATGTGCGGAACTATAAAATTATCGGGCGGCGGAAAGCTGACGGTAGTGGTTGTTACAGAGAATCCCGCTGCAGCAAGGAATTTTAAGAGATTGATTAAAGATTATTTTGGCATTAAAGCATCTTTGGTGATTATAAAAACAGCAATCTTAAAGAAAAATCACTATTATGAATTGATAATCGACGCGGATATGAATGCGGAACAGATTCTAAGAGAAACCGGTATACTGATGGTTAAGGAAGGCTGTAACTATATCAGTGACGGGATTTTTTCCGATCTGATCAGAACGAAATGCTGCCGTAGATCATATCTGAGAGGTGTTTTCCTGGGAGCCGGAACGATCACCGATCCTGAAAAAGCTTATCATCTTGAGATAGTGTGCAACAGTGAGATCCTTTGCAATGATGTGAAGAAGCTGATAAACAGTTTCGGACTGCACTCAAAATCGATTAAAAGAAAAAACAACTATATTGTTTACATAAAGGAAGCGGAACAGATAATTGATTTCTTGAATATACTTGGCGCCCACAGTCATCTTCTTTATTTTGAGAATATAAGGATCATGAAAGAAATGAGAAATAAAACCAATAGAATAAACAACTGTGACAGCGCAAATTTGGATAAAACGGTCAACGCTTCGCTCAGGCAGGTACAGGATATAAAACTGATCGAACGAACAAGGGGACTTGCTTCTTTACCGGAAAAGCTCCAGGAAGCAGCAAAGCTGCGTCTTGAAAACACCGAATCATCGCTGAGCGAACTAATTGAATTGATGGATCCGCCAATCGGAAAATCAGGGCTCAACCACCGTTATAAGAAAATAGAAGAGATAGCAGAGAAAATCCGGTTGGCTGAGAAAACCTGAACTGCAGAGAGAACCCGGTTGGCTGAGAAAACCTGAACTGCAGAGAATACTTCTCATTCTTTCATTAACAAAAAATAGAACCTGAATATTCCCGGGTTTTTTAGCCGGGAGTATTCGGGATTTTTTATTTTTGTACGGAATACCGGGAATTATATAAACTGTAAGATTTAATCCCTGCGCTACTCCTTAATAGCGTATTCAATAACAGGAACTTAATACAATATATATCGAATAACGATAAATTAATATTGACAATCAATAACACCGATCATATAATAACAATAACATTGTAAAGGGAGAAAGGAAGGAATCAAGCAAATGTGGAATTCAAGCAAATCAGTACTGGCATCATCTGTTTGCACCAAGATCGTAATAGTGATCGTCATCTTGACAGCAGTCGCATCACCATATCTTGTGAAAAACTATATTTCATACACAATGAAAGACCCGGATATTATTACACCATTAGTAATGACCATTATAGCCTGTGCCGTGCCAGGACTGATGGCACTGTTTTCATTGGATAGACTGCTCACTAATATCAAAAGGAAAGAAGTCTTTATAGAGAAAAACGTGCGGCATCTACGTGTAATATCATGGTGCAGTTTTGCTGTCTCAGTTATTTCACTAATTTCGGGATTTTATTATCTTCTATTTTTAATTATTGCGGTTGCCGCTGCATTTTTCGGACTAATTCTAAGAGTGGTAAAGAATGTGATTGAACAAGCATTAATTATAAAGAATGAAAATGATTTTACTATTTGAGAGGGGGGGTTCGGCATGGCCATTATTGTAAATTTGGATGTCATTATGGCGAAGAGGAAAATTTCAGCAGGAGATCTGTCGAACATTATAGGAATTACGCCCGCGAATCTCTCCATCCTGAAAAATAACAAAGCAAAAGCAATTCGGTTTTCTACACTTGAAGAAATTTGTAAAGCGCTTGATTGCCAACCCGGTGACATTCTTGAATTTAAAAGGGAGGATTGATCAGTACATGAGGGGAAAATTATCAGGGGGAAAGAACGAAATATTATATGAAGAGCAGGATAAGGCACAAATGTATAAAAATACGAATGGGATAAAACGCGTACCGATGAATTTTACGACAATTGATATTGCACTTGCATTTGGTATGCTGCTCATAGGGTTCCTATATTGGAATCTGATCAATCCTTTGACTTTGGGATTTGGCGTATTCCTTTTTACGGTGATGCTGTGCATGGTGACAATGATATACTTTCAAATCGCAGGGTTGCGTCAGTCTAAGGAAAGCCTCGTGTTCCTTGGGATTATTATATTATCCTCAGCAATCTTCGTGCTGTTTGACGGTGTTCTGATCAAGTCACTAAACTTCATGTTCTTATCGGTATCTTATGTGTACTGGGTTTGCATTTCCGCGGGAAACAGGCTGGATAAAAGGATTTCGCCTTTCATTGTGAGCGATATGCTTTCTCAGCTGTTCATTGTTCCTTTCGCTAATTTTACAGGCTGTTTTTCCGGGATCAGACAGATACTTCTGAATTACAACAGGGGAAAAGGTATATTAGGCGGAATTCTCGGAATTTTAGTTTTCCTGCCGGTTCTGATTTTGGTGATTTCACTGCTTTCTCAAGCAGATGCTGCTTTTGAAAGTTTCATTGATAAAATTCAGTTTTCTGTTTCGGAAAGTATGTTGGAGTATTTGAGGGATATCATTCTTGGATTGCCGGTTGCATGTTATCTATTCGGCTTACTCTACGGAAACCGTTATAAAAGGGGGATCGGCAATATAACGCAGGAATTAGTGAAAGAGCGTGTCAGGGCTTTCCGGTTCGCGCCGGATGTAACGGTTTATTCCGCATTGACTGCGCTGAATCTGATCTACCTGATTTTCTTTTTGGCGCAGGCAGGATATTTTTTCTCGGCCTTTGGCAACAGTCTTCCTCAAACTATGACCTATGCTGAATATGCACGAAGAGGTTTTTTTGAACTCTGTGCAGTATCGGGGATCAATCTGGCAGTAATCGCGGCAGTACACCTGATTGTGAAGAGGGATAAGGTCAAAATACTACGAGGAGAAACCGCAGTAATTTGTGTATTCACTCTTGCACTTATTGCAACCGCTATAAGCAAAATGGGAATGTATATCAGCTATTACGGTCTCACCAGACTTAGAGTATATACTTCTTGGTTTATGATTCTGCTGCTTCTGTTGTTCGTAATCGTTCTTCTCAGACAGTTTAAAAGTTTTCAGGGAACGAAGATCGCTGTTATCAGCTGTATCTGTCTTTTCATTGTTTTATGCTATAGCAACGTGGACGGTTTGATCGCTAAGTATAATATTGACCGCTATCAGGCAGGGACACTGGGAACGCTGGACATTTCCGTCTTTTACGAGCTGTCTGACGGAGCGGTTCCTTATCTGTATGAGCTGTATCTGAATACGGAAGATCCAGTTGTAAAGGCTGATCTGAAGGAAGTTATAAAATGGCCTCTGCACGGAAGTTATGCTGATCATGGCAGCTTCCGGGACTTCGATCTGCAAAGTTACAAGGCAGATCAAATACGAAAAGAGATATGATTCTCAACTTAACTTATTTTTAAACCTTTCACAGTCGAAAATTTTCTGCGGATGCGTTATAATATAGGCAGTAACCGAACAAGCCGGAGTTTCTGAAAGGAGCCCCGGGTCGAATAACGGAAAAAATAAAAATGACAGGAGGCGCATTGTGAGCGAGAATAAAACAACAGTGAGAGCAATATATGCAGATACTGACGCCATGGGTGTTGTATATCATACGAATTATATAAAATGGTTTGAGGTTGGCAGGTCTGAGTTGCTTCGCAGCATGGGTTACCCTTATGCACGCATGGAAGAGGAAGGGGTTATGCTTCCTGTCGTAGAATGCAGCTGCAGATATATTCTGCCTGCCGTCTACGATGATTTGCTGGAAATCACCGCACGTATTGCAGAGATGAGAGGAGTCACGATTACACTAAACTATGAAATAAGAAGAAAGTATACAGATGAACTGTTGGTCACAGGTTGGACTAAGCATGCAATAACAGATTTGAAATTTAGACCTATTCGTCTCCGTAACAGCAACAGGGAATTATATGATAGCCTGATGAAGTGAGTATAAATGATATTTTCTGAAGTACCACTTGATGATATTTTCTTGAAGCACCACTTGATGAAATTCTGACATTAAACAACCCGGCCTTTCGATTCGGAAAAAGCCGGGTTATTTTCATATATTAGCTTATTGTAAAGCAGTCTGTTGGTTATTCCAGTATTCTTCCATCTGTTGAAATGGTCACAACCTGCCACGGTATCATCTTACCGCTATTTTTTAACGCTGTAATGGCAGCATTTTGAATTCCTCCGCAGCATGGCACTTCCATACGAACGACAGTAACACTTTTAATATCATTATTAGCCAGAATCGCTGTCAGCTTCTCAGAGTAATCCACATCGTCCAACTTAGGGCAGCCGATAATGGTGATTCTGTTTTTTATAAATTCATTATGAAAATTTGCATAGGCATAGGCAGCACAGTCTGCGGCTATTAACAGATTTGCACCATCAAAGTAAGGAGCATTCACCGGAATTAGCTGTATCTGTACCGGCCACTGCTGCAGCTGTGACTCTATGCTTGCCGGCTGTACCGGTGCAGATGAACGTACCTTGTTTACTGCATTACCCCTACTGAAAGCTCTGGATTGACTTCCCGGACATCCGCAGGCAAGGTCCGGCTGGTTGTGCTGATGCATATGCATATGTTGGTGAGTGGCAGCTTGCTTCTTTTTCATATTCTCTTCTACAGCAGCTTCATCAAAAGCAGCCGCTTCTCTTTCTATAAATGTGATTGCTCCTGTTGGACAAGCGGGAAGACAATTCCCGAGCCCATCACAGTAATCATCTCTGATCAATTCTGCTTTTCCGTCTACTATGGCGATAGCACCCTCATGACATGCACTAACGCATAATTCGCAGCCGTTACACTTTTCCTTATCGATGTTAATAATAGTTCTTATCATTTATTTGTTCCTCCTCATATATCAATTCATAATATTCTTTGCTTTTATGTTTTAAGTATAGTAAAATTACGATATAATCATCGTTGCATTTGCAACAAAAAGGTGAAATTATGAAAAATTATTTAAAAACCTTAATAAAATCCCCATTATTCCAGGATGTTTCGGAGAATGATCTCGAAGCCATGCTGATTTGTCTGGGGGCAACGGAACGTAAATATGAAAAAAACGATGTAATTCTTTTGGCGGGCACAAAGGTTTCTTCTGTTGGAATTTTAGTTGAAGGGAATGCCCAGATAATTAGAGATGATGCGGAAGGCAACCGAGCCATTCTGTCTGAGCTTGAAAAATCAGATATGTTCGCTGAGGCATATGTAGCTGTCGACCATACAGAAATTCCGGTAACTGTAATCGCCACTTCAGGTTGCCGTGTTGTCTGGATTACATTCAGTAAAATAATCGGCACTTGCAGCTCGTCTTGTGGATTTCATAAAACCCTAATAAAGAATATGATGCGAGTCATAGCAATAAAGAATATATCGATGAATGAAAAAATGCGGATTCTTTCATGTAAGACAACGAAGGAGAAGCTAATGACATACCTTAATGATTATTCGGAGCGGATTGGTAAGGATAAGTTTAAGATTCCATTTTCCAGGAGCGAGCTTGCGGATTTCCTAAGTGTGGATAGAAGCGCTATGTCCCGGGAATTAAGCAGATTAAAAGATGAGGGATATATCAAGTATAATAAGAATGAATTTGAATTATTGTAATATAGGGATGGGATTACTGATGTAATATAGGAATGAGATTGCTGAGACTTTGGAAATTTGTTTAACAGCCCTGCATCCCTTTCAGAATAGAAAGAAAGTGAGTAAAAAAGAATGGAAAAAGGACAAAGCTATGAGATAACTATTGAAGATATGAGTACTGAAGGCCAAGGAATAGGCAGAGTCGAGGGACTTGCTGTATTTGTGGATGAAGCGATAGTAGGCGATGTAGTAAAAGTGGAATTGACTATGCTGAAAAAGAATTATGCCTTAGGGAGATTGGTTGAAATATTGGAGCCATCCAAACAGCGTATCGAACCAGCCTGCATATATGCTGAGGATTGTGGCGGATGTTCACTGCAATCCCTTGATTATAATGAGCAGCTGAAGCTTAAGAAAAAGATGGTGAAAGATAAGTTAGTCCGTATCGGCGGTATTGAAAACCCGGTTGTTCATGATACCATTGGCATGGATGATCCCTGGAGATACAGAAATAAGGCGCAGTTTATAATAGGAGAACCAGATGTAAAAGCTGAGTCAAAAGGTGGACTTGCCAGACCGGCGGCAGTAGGCTTTTATCAAGCTAAAAGTCACAATGTCATTAACTGTGATGAGTGCATTATACAGGCGGAACCGGCAGACAAGCTGGCGAAAGTCCTGCGGGAATACATGAAAACCGATCACATTTCTGCTTATGATAATAATACCGGAAAAGGACTTATACGCCATTTAATAGTTAAAACTGCCTTTGGAACCGGAGAAGTCATGGCAATTCTGGTGATAAACGGCAAAGGGCTGCCTAACATGGAGAAGCTTATCTATATGATGGATGATGCTATCGATGAACTCGGTCCGGACCCGGTTACAGGAATTGAATTTACATTGGAAAGCGTCACACTTAACATCAACAAGAATAAAACTTCGGAGATCCTGGGCGAAAAGTTTATAACAATTGCAGGAAAACCAACCATATTGGAGCAGGTAGGAGGACTAAACTTTGAAATATCCCCAATGTCCTTCTTTCAGATCAATCCGGTACAGATGGTGAAGCTTTATGACAAGGTTTTAGAATATGCAAACTTAAACGGAACAGAGACGGTACTCGATCTTTACTGCGGTGTTGGCAGCATTGGTCTTTACAGCTCAATGCATGCTAATAGGGTAATTGGAATCGAATCGGTCAAGAGCGCAGTCATCGACGCAAACCGGAATGCGGTTATCAACCGCATCGTCAATGCAGAATTCATTTATGGCAAAGCAGAAGAGGAATTACCGAAGCTCCTTGAGCAGGGCGTTAAGGCGGATATTGTAATCCTGGATCCGCCAAGAGCAGGATGTGCATTAGCTTTATTGGAGGCTGTAGCGGAGGCGAAACCGGATCGTATAGTCTATGTTTCCTGCGATCCGGCTACTTTGGCACGTGATGTCAAGATCCTTAGGGAAAAGGGCTATCATTTTATAGAAGCTCAGCCGGTGGATATGTTCCCTTGGACAGGGCACGTTGAG
>JAQUYC010000047.1 GCA_028692105.1 Eubacteriales bacterium
AATATTTCTGCACATAGAATTAAATCTCTGCTATAGCTCTTCATATGGCTATTAACCATATTTTTGATTGCCACTTCAATTGTTTTCTGCTTCTCGATCATGCAGCACACCTGCCTCTCTTAATTCTTTCAGTTTTCTGCCCATGGCACATTGGCTGATTCCCTGCATTCTGGCTAAATCCTTGACCTTAACGCCCTCATTGCGGAGCTTAACCATTTCAAGGTTTGTCAAGCTCTTTCTCCCCGGGTCTACACCGCCGACCAATTCAATTAAAATTCTGCAAATATGATTGGTCATTTCCAATTCAGCGGCTATTCCGTCAAACCTTTCATGCATAGAATCCAGCTTACCGCTTAAACACTCAAACTCCTCTTTTGAAAATACGGTAACACCCTCATTTTTCACTGCTGCCTTTGGTTTTGTACTCTGTTTCGTAATTCTCTTATTTTTTACTTCCATTTATTTGAAACACCTCCTAAAAACACAATAACGCTGACTTCAGGGGGATTCAACCCCTGGAAAATCAACCATGAACGGAGGTTTTTACAATTTTTTCAGAATGTTTAGGGTTACGCTGTTAGTTTTTGGAATACTGATTTTATAGATATGCTTATAGTCCGGAAATCAAAAATATTTTTTCAAAATAAAAAACAGCCTAAAATCCATTACGCTTGGATTTTAAGCTGTTTTGAATTTTTTTGATAATAAACCATGGTATCAATTACTTCGTTCACTCTTTGATGCGATATATTAAAACAGTGATATTTGAGATAGTTTAATGCTTTTTATTTTTCGGTCTGTTATCTTGTCTGATGGTTCAATACTCCCAATCAGCAAAGGAGAGGTGGCGATATGTGCAGCAAAACATTTTTGTACGCTTGATTGACTGTAGTTTGCGTAACAATATTTGCAACCGTGCTTGCATGTGTTGTATTGTCCAATATCTATGCTTTCCACACAGCCGCAAATTTGGCGTTGATTTATATCTTTCTTGGTTGAAATATCACAGCGTACCAACTTAGATATTAAAACGGGATCAACACAACAAGAGTGTTCAATACCGTATTCGTCTAGGTCAACTTCTTCGGCACATGTTTTTAAAGTAATGGCATTGGCATGAGCAATTCCAGAAAATTCTCGGGCAATAATATTAATTTCATTTTGAGTATGCTGAACTACATTCTCAGCTTTAAGATTATTTTTCACTTTATCATAAATGTCAACAAAGCTAAAAACACAGCTGCTCGTATAACCCTTAAGCTGATCTGCAATATAAGTAAAATTTCTTATGTGCCAGTCAATAGAATACTGCTTTGTCAGCATTACAGGATCATAACGCCATATAATACTTTCTTTCCCGTATTTTTCGGATATATACCTGAACGTGTCAAATCGTTCGCAAATCGCAGGAAGATTTGGCTCAATATCCGTTCCATATGCATTCATTGTAAACTGAAAATAGAAAGGATACTTCTCGGCAATTTGGTCAAGGTATGGCAACAGTGGCGCAGGATTCTTAGACCAGAAAACAATGCAATCCACTAAATCAGGGGATAGACTGATTCTGCTCACCCCATGATAGTTCATGGGGTTTCTAACCATGACGAATCCTTCCCGAATGCGATTGATAAACCACTCAGAGTAGAAAGCTGGTATGTCCGTTCTTCTACTAACACTTAAAATCATAGCTTCACATCATTATCCTCAATTTAGTTATTTGCGTACACTGCAAATTTCTCGGCCCAGTTATGACTACATTTTTTGCATCAATAATTCCACCACGGCCGATCGTAAGACAGTTAATCTCTTTCTCCACGAGTGACTTTTTTGGTACGCTGAGCCAAACTTCGTTACTGCCGTTCAAACTTCCGTCACATAGCTTCAGAGAAAATGAATCTTCTGTTTCGTTTCCTATTGTTAGAATGAATGCTTTAACTTTTATAACTTCTCCAATACGGTTCGCAAGATTCTGTAATTCAGTTCCTGTACCCTCAAAACTATATTTTTTGAGGCCGTCGTTTCTAAAAATCGCATATTCAAA
This sequence comes from Eubacteriales bacterium, assembly GCA_028692105.1. Lineage (GTDB taxonomy): Bacteria > Bacillota > Clostridia > Peptostreptococcales > Anaerovoracaceae > Anoxybacterium. Next base: position 2,042 of record JAQUYC010000047.1, read on the forward strand.
CGAGTGATGTGCCTGCGGCCGTGAAATGATTCCGCTATCGACAAGCTCAGAATAAATGCTTACTCCGCTTATATCTACCCGAGCGGATGCAAACTGCCCGCATTCTGTATTTACACAAGAACATGGGCTATAACATGCCAATCCAGCTACTTGCATAGCTTTTTTTATTCTCTTTAGGAAAATACCAGATTCCTTCTTTGCCGGTTCAATGAGGATGACAGAAGAATGCCTCGACAGACTTTTTTTAAGACCTTCCGTAAAACTGAAAATTTTATCAGCATCTATGTATTCATTTTGGTTAAGCATATTACTTTCAATAACCAGTTGGTATTTACCGCTTTCGTGTAAAGTTGTAAAGGAATATGCATCGTCGTGAACGCAACAGATATCGACGCAAAGGTTATCCGGGAGGGAATCAACATAGCCGTCATACAAGCTATTAAACACTCCAATAAACCCCATGTCTCTTTCAATGAGTGTTATATGAAGCGAAAATACTGTAACAGGGTTATCAATGGCGAGATATTTGTAAAACTCTAGCAACCCGAATGTCGCTGAACCAGGGCCAGCACCAAGCTCAAGAATACTGCACTTGATTGGCAAACTGTCTGTCAGAAGCAAATCCATCAGGGGGCGCCAAATCTTGTAGAGATTAACGGGCAAGTAATATAATGCATATTCCTTATTTACATTGCTATAGTCCGTGCCTGAAGTGGTTGTATAAAGGCCCTTCAAAAGCGACCTAATCCTGTTCTTATCATTCTCGCTAAGGTCGGAAATATCATTAACATCAAATAACTGTCGCAACCCGGTTGAGATAGTATTCGGTATATCAAGTTTGCTATCAATATACGAGTCTATCAGAAAATGCTTCATAGCTTTCGCTCCAGCCTTTCAATGAGCTTTTGAGCTTTGTTATGGCATAAATCATTGGGAGGAATCTCCTTAAGCACAGAGATAGCATCCGCATATCTACTGAATAAGGCCAACATCTGTCCCTTCTGGTACTTCATCCAAGGCTGAGCCCTATCATAACACCGTTCGCATTTATCTGTCTCTCCTAGAAAGAAGAGATTGATTGATTGCGGCATCTTTACGTAATTTGGATAAAGGAACCTGGCGCCTTGCTTTTTTAGGGTCTCAGCCTCGATAAGCAGTCCATCAATAACATCTCTGGATTTTTCGAAGATCGGAAGATACTCATCTTTGGCTTTCCTGCGTAAAACTGGAATAAAACCTTTGTACTGTTCAATAAGAGCTACTCTATACTGGATATCAAAATAGTTCGGTTTATATTTTATGTTGTTGAAATCCGGCTTCACTGGTGTTAGGGCAATGATTCTATCCAAATAATCGGAACAGCGGTTGAGAAGCTGAATACGTTCTTCGTCAACCATATATGCGGGGTAGGAAGCATTCGATTCGACTACATCAAAATATATATCCCAATATCTTTTGAATCTTTCATCACAGAAAAGGCTGACGTATTGATACAGACCCTTGATATAGTTGTTCTTGTTTGCCTTTTTCTTCTCATCGGAAAGTTCATCATAGCTCTCAATCAGTTCAGAATATTGAGCGATGATATTACCAAACTCTTTATAGGATTCGGGCGTATATTTGTTGGCAGGTAATTCATAATTCTTTCTCTGTAAATTTGTATACCGATATAGCTCCTTGAACTTATCTGAGGAAGAAACGATTAAGTTTTCATATAGGTCTTTCGCCCTGTCAAAGTCCTCGGGGCTATTGTCTTTTTTATATCTGTCATAGAGGTAATATGCCAGCGTGCTTTTGTGCATGGAAGAGAATGGCTCAAGCTCTATGCATCGTTCTATTACCTTAAAAAAATAAGTTTCATTCTCTTTTTGCCTTCGAAGGTCTTCTTGTGTGGGTTTAGTCAACCCACGGGTCGCTAATTTGTTCAACGCATAGCTCAACTTTGCCAGACATTGTGGATCATTCCAATAATCGCTCTTATCGATTTCGTTGATTCTTGGAAAATATCTGACGATCCCGATCCAGTCGCTTTTTCCCATCATATCCGTCAAACGCTGTAATGCGGTCTCGTTTATTACAGTGCCGGTATTACCGTTTTTAATGTACTTGTAGTCTTTGATATCTTCAATAAAGATAACAGCCGGAGGATAACTGTTATCTTTTAGTTTCCCGGTGTTTTTATAATACTGATATCTTCTTTTCCGTACTTTCCCGCTAGTTTCTTCGCTCTCCTGCAGCTCACCATAATCTATGCGCAGTGTGCGATCGTCTGCCGTATAGCCAGTGCATTCTGCAGTTCGAATACAGCAACCGTCATCGGCTTTCCAGCTGGAATAAACTAACACCTCGTCTATGTCGTTCACACTAATCTTAACATAATCAGGGAAAGCGGTCTTTACTTCATCCAGCCAGCTTGATGGACACGAAAAGAATTGTCTTTCGTTTTCAAAGGCATAATGGTCAGATATCAGTAAGTACATAGCATCAACCTCCAAGTTTCATCAGTTTCTCAAAGGGTTACGGCCGCTGTGTCCATCTCCGATTATATGTTCCCAATATAAACATCACACTTGATCCATTCGTAATTCTCCTCAAAGAACTTTCAGGTGGTTTCATCGTACTGTTCGTGATCGCAGCGATCAAAGGGATCGATATATTGGATGGTACGCTCGATTGGGCAGGCAAGTATGGTGTTACCGATGAACTGAGGCGAGAGCACCTTCACCTCCCATAATTGCTGCAATATTCCATTAATATTCATTATAACATATCTTTCTGCTTATTTAGACAGGATTTATAATTTAGACATGCATTTGGTTTCCAGTTTTGTTTGTTGACGGTTATTTAGGGCAAGAAAAGAAAAATAGCCATAAACCCCAACACGTCGGGATTTCATGGCTATTTTTCTTTTTAATATTCTATTGCTACCC
>JAQUYC010000027.1:0-10934 GCA_028692105.1 Eubacteriales bacterium
GGACGGTAACATTGCTTTCCAGTACGGTGCGGCTGTCTTCGAGCACGGTCCGCTCGACTTCCGGTACGGTCTGATCGCCTTCATATACCGTCTTGTCACCTTCCGATACTGTTTTACCGAAGCCAAATATTGTTTTCCAACCTGCCATCGCAATTTCTCCCTCTATGTCAAGATTTTAATATAGACCGCTGAAATATTGTCCCTGCCGCCTCTTTCGTTTGCCTCACCGATCAGCCTTTGGCACACCCGTTCGGGACTGCGGCTGGAACGGAGAATCTGCGCAATTTTCTTCTCCTCCGCCATACTGTAAAGGCCGTCGCTGCACAAAAGGATCCGGTCTCCCCGCTGTACCTCCACAGAAAACACCTCCGGCTCTGCGGGCTGCGGCATGCCCACAAAGGCGGTCAGCCGGGAACTCGACTCGTGCTCCCTTGCCGCCTCCCGTGTCAGCTGCCCGTTTTGCACAAGGAGCGCCGCGATATTGTGATCCTCTGTAATTTGCCTGATATTTTTCCGATACCGGCCAAGCAGATACCCTCTACTGTCGCCGAGATTGACAAAGATCGCCTGATTTCCCACAAGCCACACACCAGCCAGCGTTGAGCCGTAGATGATTCGTTTCGGGCTGTTTCCGCTGCGGTAGAGGGCGTCGCTCATGGTCTGCACGGCTCCGCGGAGCGCTGCGGCCGCTTTGGAAATATCAGCGGCCGCTATTTGAAGATTCCCCTGCCGCGCGTATTCCCCAACGCTCATTTTAATCAGTTGGGGAATGGCCTGCCTGACATACTGGGAAGCTTTTCCTCCGCTGAGCAAGCCCCCCATGCCGTCCGACACCGCAAAGAAACCAAGCTCCGGACAAAGAATGACTTCATCCTGATTGTCCTTTCTCTGCCTTCCGATATCGGCAAGCCCTGCCGCACGAAACGAATATGCAAACTGCTCTATCTGATAGATGGTCATTTACATTACCTCTCTGACCGCCTGCCGTGTCGCTTCCGGCAGGGCGGATATGATGTCCCGTGAAAGCGACGCGGCAGTGCCGTAACCGATCGCGGGCTCCTCGACGAGCGCCCTATCGATGACTTCCGCAAGGCTTTCCGGAATATTCGCATTGCGCTGCCTTATGGGGATCGCAGACTCTGACAGGATAATATGCCACGCATTTTTCCCGGGGCGGAAATTTTTAGGGAATTCACCGGTCAGCATATTGTAATAAGCCGCCGCTGCCGCCCAGACATCCACTTCCGGTTTGGCGTACTTAAAATTAATGGCCTGCTGGCGGGGCATGAAGACCGGCGTTCCCATGATCGTACCGGATTTTGTAATGCGGGAAAGTCCCGCTGTGTCAAAGGCTTTTGCCATACCGAAATCAGCCACCATGGCAACGGGATGATCGGACGTATCGGAAAGAAAAATATTTCCCGGTTTAAAGTCTCGGTGGACAATGCCGTGGGCATCCCTGGTTCCATTGAAGATCCCTTTTTTGACCGCAACCGTAAGATCTTTGTTATGGACATAATCCAAACCGGACAACACCTGCAGGATAATCCAAGTGGCCAGCTCCAGAGAGAGCCTCCCGCCCTTTTTCTCCATCAGGCTGTCCACGCTTCCGCCCTCGCACAGATCCATCAGGATATAAAAAACGTTGTTGGCGCAGCCGGTTTTGTGGCTTTGCACTACATTTTTATGCTCGATAATTTTGCCGATCTCCGATTCCCGCAGAAATATTTTTTTTGCCTGCTCATCGAGCGCTACCTCGGGAAGCATTGTCTTGAGCGCAAAGTATTTGCCCGAACTGATTTCGCGGACCTTCCAGACCTCTCCCATACCGCCCTTCCCGAGCAGCTTGATTTTTTCATATCCTTTGACGGGGGAAGCGCCGATCGCTTTTTCTTCGTGAATTTCTCCGATTCCGGCTCCAAGCAGCATGGCGGCAAGAAGCGCATCAACCACCTTGTCCCGATCTGCGAGGCAGTCGGGGCAAAGATTATTGTCCGGTGCGGCAGGGGAAAAGGTCTTGCCGCAGCCCGCGCATTGTCGTTCCTCCGGCTCTGACGCAAACTGGGCAGCAAGCTCGCCGGCAAGGCGTTCAATCTCCGTTCCGGTTCCGTTTGACTTGTTTGCCCGCGCAAACGCCCTGCCGGCAGGGATGCGCGGTTCCTCCTCCGCCTCAATGGTCAGCTTCAGCTCACAGCTCTTTCCGAGTCCCAGAACATCGCCGCCCCGGAGGACGAATTCCTGATGATATTCATCCCTGACCTGTTCTAAGGAAGCGTCTCGATCCCGCTGGCCTATCTTTGCGCCGTTCAGGTACGTTCCGTTCAGGCTTCCGAAGTCCTGAAGCCTGACCTCCGGCGGCGTAATCTCCAGCACGCAGTGATAGCGCGAAACCGTATTTTCCGGCACCACGATGCCACAATCCTCCTGGCGACCGATAAAGATGCGCTGTTTTCCTTCATATTCGAATTTTCTTCCGGTCAGCGCGCCCCGCGTCACTTCAAAGGTTACCTTTCCTGCCATATCAGCAACTCTCCTTCCTGCTTCCTTTCCAAAAGGGCAAGCAAAGGATTTGCCTGCTCCGGTTTTATGAGATTGTCTTCTATTAAGTAGCGCATTGCATCCCGCACATAATCCATAATGCCACGGTCGCAGTATGAGGTATAGGTCTGTTCAAAGAGGAACTCATCCGCCGTTCGTTCATGGCGGTCATAGTAGGCGGTCCGCTGTCCGGCGTTGTCCTGCCTCGCCCGATATTCCGAAAGCAGGGCGCGGTCATAGGGCTCCGGCGATGCCGAAAGCCGTTCCACGATGCGTGACAGGTTTTCCGCCTCGTAATATGGATACCGCTCATGGGCAATGCGCAGCAGCATCAGCAGCGCAAGGTCCGCGGTCGACGCCGGTTCCGTGATGGGTCGGAGGCGCGCGCAGTCAAGCAGCGTGTCGATTTCCTCCTCGGTCATATCGGCATATAAGCCAAAGGCAATCAGTTTTTCCCGGAGTCCTCTCACATGCACCGCCCGGCCGCCGACAAGAGTATACAGAAGATTTTTCAGATTTACCGGCAATTCGCCCGTTACGGTCATTTCGTGAATCGTGGAGTCGCCGAGATAGAACAGAATAAACCGGGCAATCTGCAGATCCGGAAGTTGAAGCCTCGCGCCGCCCGTAAAATCTTTTTTGTGTTCCTGAAACCATGCGCTCAGCTGCCCGTTCTCTGCCGCCTCGCGAAGTTCCGCGCTCATGACGCAGGTTTTCAGCGAGTTATTATCACCTGACGGGGCATAGTCCGAAAGTCCGAGACGCTCGATCAGATCACGATACAGCCATACGATATCCTCCCGTCCTGCGCTGTTCATGAGCAGCAGCTTTGCGGCGCTGTCCAGCGGGTTCTTCGCATACAGCTTCGGGTATCCGTTTTGAAATAAAAAGGAGTTCAGTTCCCGTTCCTTCATGGAAAGCGCCATGCCCAGCTCTTTCATCCGTTCCTTGCTGTTGGGCTTCGCCTTGCCTTGCCGCCATTTGTCCACGATCGTGTGGCTCAATCCACACCGACCTCCGAGGGCAAGGGAAGAAAGCTCCAGGGCTTTCATCCGGGCTTGCAGGTCGGAGGCAAATTCATAGCTTGAAAATCCGTCCAGTCCTTCCCGCAGTTGTTCCAAATCTTCCGCAAGAAGGATATCTATAGGCTCTGTCATTGATCCATCACTCCTTTTGCCGTACTGTATCCATCTTACATCCGCAAAGGAAAGCTTTTTTCAAAAAAGTTGCAGCCACTTTAAACTTGCCGGAAAGCTTACATTTACGGAACGGATAACCCATTTACATTTAGCAAGACTTATTTACAAATTATAACAAGATTTTACTTTCTATGCAATTCGCAGAAAAAAATACAATGCAGGGAAATGGCCTCATTTCTTATCTGAATTTGTCGAAGTTTATCTTGATTGCCATTTTAATATTATCGTAATAAATGTAGACACAAGATCTGCAAGATTAACGAAGTACACTTCAAACCATAAAAAAACTCCTCGATCTGAGGAGTTTTTTATTATACTATTTCGCCGTGTTTTCTATAAACCGCTGGAGGATGGCTGCAACCTGGCTGCGCTGCGCTGGGCCGGCGGGGTCAAGCAGATTGTCTCCCGTGCCGTTGATCAGCCCTTCGGCATTCGCCCAGCTTAAGGCTTCTTTTCCCCAGCTGTGGATCTTCCCGGCATCGCTGAATGCGGAAATACTTGCGGGAAGCTCTCCGGTTGGTTCTGCAGAAATGTCCGTGATAAAGCCTTTGCTTTCCGCATATTTATGCAGGATCACCGCCAGCTGTTCTCTTGTGATGTCATTTTCCGGTCCGAACTCTTCTGCAGAGTAGCCACCCACGATGCCTTTTTCGGAAGCCCAGGCTACGGCGTCATGATAGTATTTACCGTTTTTCACATCGGCGAAGGTCATTTTCTTTGAGGCCTTCGGTTCATTCTCCATGCGCCAGAGGATGGTTACGATCATACCCCGTGTTGTTTTCGCACCGGGAGTGAAAGCCGTATCTGATGTACCGTTCATCAGGCCGTTTGCCGAAACATAACGGACCGCGTCATAGAACCAGCTGCTTTCCTTCACGTCGCTGAACGGATTTGTCCATTTGCTAATGTCTGCCGTTCCTACGACGTACAGCGAGAAGTGATTGACCTTGAAGGTCGCCAGCTTGGTGGTCGCGTCATATGTGCATGGCACTTCGGTCATGGTGCCGTCTTCCGCCAGATACCATACGGTTACGTCCTCCGCTTTTTCTCCGGCTTTCAGTTCATAAGGCAGGGATACTGTCGCTGTCCCTTTTCCGAAATTGGTGATATGCTTTCCGCCTGCCGTGATCGTCAGGGAGACGACCAAACGATCGGGATGTTCGTTTTTATAGTTTGTAGAAACATCCTTGATTTCCACTTTGATGTTGTCCTTGGTCTGTCCGTCGATGTTCTTCAGTGCTTCGGTATCAAGGACCAGCTTCTCGCCTGTCTTGCCTTCGACGGTCAGTTTTTTTCCTTCTTTTACGAGGTTGTCCAGGTTGGTGCTTACTACACTTTCGCCGCTTTCAATCTTCGTTACAACGGCGGGAGTGTTGCCTTTTGAGGAGCTGCCGCCGCCTGATGAAGGCGCTGCCGGTGTTACGCTATTGGATTCTGCCGAGGCTGCACCGGTGCCCTCGCTGTTGGTGGCCGTCACTGTGAAGGTGTAGGTTGTTCCGTTTGTCAGGCCAGTCAATGTGATAGGACTTGATGCTCCGGTTTCTGTAATACCGCCCGGACTTGAGGTGACTGTATAACTTGTGATTTCAGCACCTCCGTCTGAATCAGGATCTGCAAAGCTGATTGTCGCCTGACCGTTACCAGCTGTAGCAGTTCCAATGGTAGGTGCTCCGGGTACGGTGACTGTTGCAGGCTCAAACTTGAGGTATTTATAGGCAGTAATGTTCCCGGCATCATAAGCTACCGTTGGCGTTCCGCTGACATCGGTACTTGCCGTTATGAGTACATTCGTATATCCACTTAAATACGGGGCCTTATTCATCGCCATGTCGCCGCCTTTGATGATGGCCGAGCCGCTTGGAATAATAAAGGTTCCATGATTGGGTTCCCAGAAGTGAATCGCCTCACCGTCTGCATTGGTATTTGATATGGTGCCGCCTGTGATTTCCAGGGTTGGCTGATAAGTAGAATTTGAGTTAATACCAATTGTATAACCAGATGAATTGTTGGTAACCTGAGCAGTACCGCTGATGGTGATTTTGTTACCAAGGTTAGTATAGATTGCAGTCCACGAATCGGACCTTACGATTCCATCAGAAATAGATACATCGCCGGAACCCACTTGATAAATTGCGGACGTTTTACCGGTATTATCCACCGTTCCGCCGGCAATCGTCACCTTGACCGTTGAGAACATCTCACTCTCAATAGCATTCCCGTCAAATACTGATGAATTGGTATTTTCGACCGTTCCGCCAGCAACGATCAACTCGCCTCCTCTATACAGCGTGATCGTGTTTTTTGTTGAAGCATTGGTAACCTTGCCGTTGCTGCCGTCTGAATCATCGGTTATGGTCAATGTGACGCTGCCCGTTCCTCCTCCAACCTGACGATTCTCATGCTTGATGGCCGCGTCACTGTCTCCTGTCAACGTTTTGCCGTTCAGGTCAAGGGTGAAGGAAAGCGTGTTTCCGTATGGGATTGAAATGCTCTCTGTAACATCCATCAGTAGTTTGATGGTCTGACCATCCGTAACTGCATTCACCGCTGCTTGCAGGGTGGCGTACCCTGTGTCTGTCTCTACGTTTTTGGCAACACCCGTTTCTTTGATTACGGTATCCGTTACTGCGGTTCCGGTACCGGCCCCATTGGTCAAGGTAGCACTCAGATTAAGCGTACCGTCTCCCAGTCCGCTCACATCGATTCCGTTGATCTGCTGACCGCCAGTGATTATTGTCCCGCTGCCGGTTACAGGAGCTCCCCCTCCGGTGCTTGAGATTGTAAAGCTATAACTTGCGTCGACCTGTGCGTTTTCGAATGTGAAGGACATAGAGGTTTTATTGGTGTTGTTTATGGCTGCCTGATCAATGCTTACGCTGTACCCAAACGGTGCTTCCAATGCGCTTGCGGTGATGCTCATCCCCGGCATCATGGCAAGCACCATGCAAATGGTCAGTGCAAAACTAAGTAGTCGTTTTTTCATTTCATTTAGCCTCCTGGTTGTTGTTTTCTGTTATAACAAACGATCAGTTATGATCAATTTTCTGTCACAACGATGGTGTATTCTGCGATTTTGTCGCCGTTGTACCGGATTTCAACCACTTTCTTCCCTGTGGTGGTGAAGGGACGGCCTTGGATCAGCTCCACCACTTTCGAAGTGTAAAAGGTGATTTCATCATTGACGTTTTTCTCGGTGCCGTCTTCTATTATTACAGCGTTAAAGCCTGTTGAATCAAAGCCCTCGCCGAGAGTATAATTTGTTTTGTCCGGATAGGATTTCATCTGCACCACTGTCTTTGATCCATTTATAGATCCTTCCGTAAATAATTCTATTTTTGCATTGGCGGAAGTAGGTTTGGCAGAGGAGGATCCAATGACCTTCGTATTGCCTTTGCTCGTCGTTCCGCCAGCGTTGACGATCAGTTCCTGCTTGCTGTAATCCCGTACGGTGCAATAGGAGGATTCCGTATCGATTCTCCAATAGTGAGGGGTTTTGCTGGTTGTAGACTGCAGCTGCGCTCCGTCAGCGGATCCGGGCAGCATAATATAGGTCCCGTCGTATCCGATGGAGTACTTCGGCCCGCCCGCTTCGCTTTTACTTGCCAGCTTGGCCTCGAAGGGCATATCAGGCCTTTTGTCGCTGAGTTCCAGCCAATACTGGCCGCCCTTCACAGGGGTAATGTACTTGCCGTTTATTCGCATATAATACTTGCTGTCAGGCAAAACATCCCCGATCCCTTTTACTTGTTTCAGTGTAGTTACGGCTGCTTCATATTTTGTCCCTGTGTAAGGTACGCCTGGCTGAACAATCACCTTTCCTTCTGTGCTGTCCCAGTATACATTGAACTGTGATGCTGTACCGGAAAGCTTCTGGGCAAACTCACGAAGCTGGATGTAGTTGGTGTCGCCGTTGATCAGGCGGGCGTCTGCAAAGGAAAAGACTTCTCCGTTCATTTTGAACTTTGTCCCGCTGGGCCTCACATACTTTGTCGTTTGCATTTTGCTTCCGGTTACGGTGCCGCTGTATGCCTTGCCGGGTTCGATCACGGCATACTGACCGTCCCAGCCTATGTTGAACTGTGCATCGGTTCTGTTCAGCAGTGTGGCAATTGCTCTGAGCTGTAAATAGTTTGTATTGTTAATGCTGTATGCTTGTGTTATAAGCTTTGATGTTTCCCGTGCGTCTTTATCCAAGCCCTTTACCACAAAATCGGTCTTGCTCGGCGAGGCAGGCACATTGCTGGTCACCGGATTGAATTTCTTGGCTACCTTTGGTCCGCCGAACTGCATCAGCTTTTCAGCGTCTACAACGTAAACATTTACAATGTAATATCTGAGGTTTTCACCGCCCGTAAAGCTGTACCAATTATTGACCGCCAAGGACATTGTCGATCCCTGAGTAAAATTTACAGTTATGGTATCATCGTATTCGCAAGCTCTTTCCAGAACCGGCCACATGGGTCCGTTTTCAAAAACAAGATCATTAAAAGGCCATATGAGGTATGAATTGGGCAGTAACGGTTCCTTTTCTTGTGTACATTTTATTTTAGCGGAATCGGGTACGACAACGCAGTAGGTCGTATAATATCCGTCTGTCGCGGATTTATCCTTGCTGTCTATTGCATAGACATCGGAGATTTCAAGTGTAAATGTTCCGCAGTTGATCGTCTTCGTTTTACCTGCGGCAAATGCCGTCGTCGCTGTTGCGGGCACCAGGGTGAGCATTAGGCACAAGGCCAGCAGTATGCTCAGCAATCTTCTTTTCATGGTTTTCGTTCCTCCTTAGTAAAATCGTCTTTATAACTCATCTATCTGGCAATCTGTTTTCTGCTGCTCCGAAAAAAGTCGGAGCGTTTCAACTTCCTCCCCGGAGGAAGAGTGTATCCGCTCCATTTTTCGAAATCCCATCAATAATCCGGGTAACCTGTGTAATGGGTTTTGGAGCGCTTCGTTATAACGTTTTTCAATCTTTATATAAATCTGGGTGCTTGTTTTCAGCATTCTTCGTGCTGATATTTCATCGGGGGTGTTTCGCATCCCATTGAAACAGTCCTCTATAAGCCTTAAATTGTCCTCCGCTTTGCGGATATCCTTTCTATCCCGCGAGAGTACTGAATAAGCATTGAAAAATAGTAGGGCAATAAGAGCAACTGTACTTATGCCCGCAATGAAATATGCAATGGCAGCCGTCAAGCAAACCCCTCCCTCCCTGCTGTTTGAATTGTTCTGCTCCATATTAACAGGATGAACGCGTACAAAATTGATTTTTCCCTGAGATGTCGTTTTTCCAGCCCGAAATGTGTCGTAGAAAGATGACATGTTAGGATTCATAGCAAGTTTCGTTGAAATATGACATGCATTATGATAGAATGTGGACTAACTGACGTCGTAAGAATATGGGTTGAATGATGCCCGAGGAGGGCGCAATCATGCTTAAAATTGCAATTTGTGATGATGATTTGCGGGAAATTTCCCGAATCTCAGGACTGCTGAATCAATACCAGGCAGTGAAAGAGCCCGCTTTCAAATATGATTCCTTTTCCAATGCAATAGATCTTCTGGAAGCAATGAGAAGAAATACTTATCAGGTTCTTTTTCTTGACGTGCTCATGCCCGGGATCAACGGAATCGAGGCTGCCCGTGAAATCCGCGGCTTTAATGAACAAATTAAAATTATTTTTCTAACTTCCTCAAAAGAATTCGCAGTGGAAAGCTATGCAGTTGAAGCACATTACTATATGCTTAAGCCCGGAACGGCAGAGAAGCTTTTTCCAATCTTGGACAAAATCTTTCTGGGGGCACGGCGAGGGGAGGATGCGCTGCAGATTAAAACGGCATCCGGCTTTACGCGTATTCCTTTTGAAAAAGTTGAATTTTTAGAGGTATTCAACAAAAAACTAAGATTTTATCTTGCTGATGGCTCGATAAAAGAGATCCGCGGTTCTCTTTCGGATTTTGAAGGGGAGCTGCTTTCCCGTGAGGAATTTATCAAGGTGCATCGCTCTTATATTGTCAATATGGGATCTATCCTGACCCTTGCTGCGAATCAGCTTACCACCTGCGCCGCACAAACGGTTCCCATATCAAGGCTCCTTTACCCTCAAGTGAGAGAGACCTATATGCAATACCTTTTTTCGGAAAAAGGTGTGAAGTGATGGAGCATTTGATCGAAATCACGAACTATGCACTGCTATTGATTTTTGGTACTATTGCTGCGGTCAGCTTCGCCGGATACGAAAAAACCGCCAGAAATCGAAAGGCCATCGCTCTTTTGGTGCTTGCGATTCTGAGCCTTCAGCTGACGGCATATTATTCTGCAGGTTTGTTGATCACAGCAAGACTGTATCCTCTGATCACCCATTTACCGAGTGTCGTGTTTATTGTGCGTTATCTGAAAAGGCCCCTGCCTATCGCCATCGTCAGCGTCCTGACCGCCTATCTCTGCTGCCAGCCGCCCAACTGGCTCGGTCAGGCTATACAGTTTTTCTTTGACGATACAATCGCTTTTTTCATTGGCGATAGCATCGGGCTCTTTATTATGCTTTACCTCATAAAAAAGTATATTGCTTCTCCCGTCAATCAGGTAATGTCGTATTCTCGCAGAGCACTGTATCTTTTTGGCTCGTTTCCGTTAATTTATTATGTATTTGATTATACGACTACAATATACACGGGATTCCTCTATTCCGGCGCAAAGATCGTCGTTGAGTTTTTCCCTTCTGTCATCTCCATGTTCTACATCATTTTTATAATAGTCTACAGCAACGAGATGCAGAAGCGGAACAAGCTGGAGATGGATAACGCTATGCTTGGCGCCCAGTCAGAGCGGGCAAAGAATGAAATCTACGCTTTGCAGAAGGTACAGAATCAAACTGCGATTTACCGTCATGATATGCGACATCATTTGTCCCTGCTCCTTGGCTTCCTCGAAAGTGGGGATAGTGCTGCGGCAATGGAATACATCCGCCGGACCCAGGTCGATATTGACGGCATCGTACCCGTCCGATACTGTGAGAACAATACCATTAACCTGATCCTGTCCGCCTTTGCAACAAACGCTAACCAGAAAGGTGTTACACTGGATGTTGATGTGGTGCTGCCGGACACATTGCCGCTTTCAGACACAGAGATCTGCACCCTTTTTTCAAATGCACTGGAAAATGCAATTGAGGCTGCTACGAATAAACCGGGCACCGA
>JAQUYC010000027.1:11034-23218 GCA_028692105.1 Eubacteriales bacterium
GGAAGAAGGCCATGGTTATGGAACGAAAAGCATAGCAATGCTTATTGATAAGTATAAGGGGTATTACTCCTTTTCCGCCGAAGAAGGGCTTTTTACTTTACAAGTCGTGCTGCCTATATAGTCGTACTGCCAATATTGTAGAAGCAATTGTTCCGGGATGACTCTTAGGATATCTTTTGAATTTTTCATTTCAATTATTCAATCGGTATCCTGCTCCCCATACGGTTTCAATAATGCGGGGCTTCCCGGGATCATCTTCGATCTTTTCACGGATACGGTTGATATGGACCGTCACCGTAGCATTGTCTCCAACATAATCATACCCCCATATCTTTTCAAACAGCTGCTCCTTTGAAAACACGATATTCGGATTCGTGGCAAGAAATTTCAATAGCTCAAATTCTCGGTTAGGGAACTTGATTTCCTCTTCTCCTTTTATAACTTTCCAGCTTCTTGGCATTATTTTCAGGTTTCCTATTACGATGGCATCATCTGCCGGAGTTTGCGTTCTATTTGATGCATCGGTCAGTCGGCTGTAGCGTTTTAAATGGGACTTGATTCTGGCGACAAGCTCAGCAGGATCAAACGGCTTTGCTATATAGTCATCGGCACCTAACCCGAGGCCCCTGATTTTATCAACAGACTCCAGCTTAGCCGTAACCATAAGGATAGGAATATTGACTTTATCCCTGATCTCGCGGCATATTTCATAACCATTCATTCCCGGAAGCATCAAATCCAAAAGGATCAGATCATAGCTGCCATACAGCGCCGCATCAACAGCCCGGCTGCCATCAGAGATAATATCTGCTCTGAATCCGTCTATTTCAAGATAATCTCTTTCCAGCATTGAGATCTCATCATCGTCTTCGATAATTAGGATTTTACTCATGGCATGTCTCCTTTCCGGCCGGCAGCAGGATATCAATGACCAATCCCTGATCATTCCTGGCTGAAACCGATCCTCCATGTGCCTCTATGATATATTTAACGATGTTGAGCCCAAGTCCGCTTCCTCCGCCATCGCGCCTGCCTCGCGACTCATCGCTTCGCCAAAACTGTATGAATAAATTATCCAGCTGCTCTTCCGGGACACCCTTGCCATTGTCTGCAAAATTCAAATGAATCATCTCTTTTTCTCTCCAAACGGATATTGTGAGGGTCAGCCGATCCGAGCCTGCATATTTTACCGCATTCTCGACCAGATTTGTGAGTACCCGGTGCATCTGTTCGGTGTCAATTCGAACCGGGTTATTGTCGGATATACATTCCGTGCTGATTTGTACATTCAGTTGATCCAGTTCCTCCTTCGACTGTCCGACAAATTTCCGGACAAGGTCTCCCAGATCCTCATCCGTGAGAGACAACGGAAGATTTCCCGTCTCAAGCTTTGAAAAATAGAAAAGCTCTTGCAGCAGCACATCCATTTCAGATGCCTTGTTATATGCAATTGTCAGATACTGCTCCTGCTTTTCCGGCGTATTGGCGACTCCGTCACGCAATCCTTTGATATACCCCTTGACAGATGTCAAAGGTGTCCTTAAATCATGAGATATACCTGCTATCATGTCAGTCCTTGCTTTTTCATAGGATGCATTGCGCTCCCTTTCTTCCTGAAGATAGCTCTGCATTTTATTAAACGTCGAGCATACAGGAGCAAGTTCATCTTTTTCTTCATATACAACCGGTTCGGACAGATTTCCCTGGACTATTCGCCTTGCACCTGCAGTCAAAGCATTTACCGGGCGCATGATGCGTTTTAAAAGCCAGCTTGTTAACAACTGACTGACGATCAGAATAACAGCGATCGACGCCAGTCCAATCAAAACAAAAGCTTTCAGAACAACTTCAAAGCGATTTTTTTGCATAATGTCTATTTCGTTTTTATTCCCGCCTTTTGTTGAAATGACGGTGTAGTCACCGATTTTTTTTCCGACGATCGCCGCTCCGTATGCATAGAAGGTTATTCCCTCCTTTGTCCAGCTGACATTATCCAGAAATGTCATGAAATTTGGGGGCATATGCTCGTCGTTTGAATAAACACCATCTCCATTATTAATTACAATCAGCCTGTATCCATAGTTGCCAAGTTCATCTGCAAGCTCTATCCAGTCTTTATCGGTCGCATCGAAATCGCTGATTAGGTCTTCTATGGCAAAAGCGTTTGGATCAATTCGCGGAATAGCCGCATCATTGAATTCGCGAGCAGATGAACGGATCACAGACCCTCCGATCAGAAGCAGCGCGATCAGTGACAGCAGCAGCGTTAAAAAACTTGTTAACAGGACTTTATTTTTTATCTTCATGCGACATCTCCCGTCGATCAGTATTCCTACTGCATTATATCAAGAAATCAATCAGTCCTCAAGGCATCGATCGGCTTCAAATTGCTTGCTTTTTTAGCCGGTGTCCATCCGAATATCAGCCCCACAGCTACGGAAAAGCCTGTGCCGATAGCTATGGCCATCCAAGATATCGCAAAGGTGCTGCCGATTAAAGCAGTTGTGATTACCGATATCCCCAGTCCCAGAAAGATTCCGATGATACCTCCGATCAAAGACAATGTAAGTGCCTCGATAATGAATAGCGCCTGAATCTGCAACGGTTCTGCACCCAAGGCTTTTCTAAGGCCGATCTCTTTTGTTCTTTCCGTTACCGAGACCAGCATCATGTTCATGATACCAATCCCGCCGACAACGAGAGCAATGGATGCGATCCCTGCCAGCAGAGCCGTCAGCATGGTGCTCATACTGTTCATTGTTTCTACAATGCTGCTCATATCCATGATCCGATAACTGTTATCCTTGTAATTGAATGCTGCGTCGAGTACTGCTTCAACATTAGCCTGTGTCTGCTCAGACAGAGATATATCTGCAATGTAAATATCAACACTGGAATAGGTCGATCCACCGGATAACGCCAGCGCATTCCTATATGGTATTATGACCGTTCCATCGGCGGTACTGCTCGCATTAAAGCCCGCCATCACATCGCTTGAGCTTTCCGTATCTCTCACCCCCGCTATCTCATATCCCTGACCGTTTATCTTGATTGTCTGCCTAATGGGATTCTCGTTTGGGAACATACCCGCCTGGATATCCTGGTCGATGACACAGGTATAGGTGTGTCCGTCCATGTCTGCTGCGGTCAGCTTCCTGCCTTGGGTGATCTCAGTATTATCTACTTCAAAATACTTCTCGTTTTTCCCCATGATCGATACTTCATCAAGCAGAACTCCCTGCTTTCCTGCCGAACCGGTGAGTGATACAGAGGGTGCCACTCCTGAAACGTTATCTATCTTTGACAGATTGTCAAGATCAGTTGATGTCAATCCTGATTTCAGGACATTTCCGGAAGCTGACACGGAAATCTTGTTCGTACCCATGCTTTCAAATTGAGACATCATTTCTCCGGTTGCACTCTGGACGATAGTAATCAGTGCTATGACTGCGCTAACTCCGATTACGATACCAAGTGACGTCAGAAAGGAACGCATTTTGCTGTTTTTAATATTGTCCCAGGCCATGATAAGGTTTTCTTTTAACATTCAGATCGCCTCCTCGACAATATTTCCGTCCAGGATATGAACGATGCGCTTGGCTTGTCTTGCAAGGTTTTCATCATGGGTAATCATGATGATCGTTCTACCTTCCTGATTCAGCTGCTGAAACAGTTCCATGACCTGACTCCCGGTTTTCTGGTCTAATGCTCCAGTTGGTTCGTCTGCAAGAAGGATGGTTGGGTCGTTTATCATCGCCCTGGCAATCGCGACCCTTTGCTGCTGTCCACCCGAAAGCTGGCGCGGCAAATGATTGATTTTATCATCCAGGCCAACTTTTTTCAGCATTTCCGCTGCAAGTTCATGCCTCAGCTTTTTATCAGTGCCTGCGTAGATTAAGGGCAATTCAACATTTTTAACTGCAGTATGCCTCGAAAGAAGATAAAACGACTGGAAAATGAACCCGATTTCTTTTCTTCTGATATGTGTAAGGATCTTCTCTTCCTGGTCTGCGATTTTTCTTCCCGAAAGGAGATATTCTCCTGAAGTAGGCACATCCAGGCAACCAATTATGTTCATCAATGTTGATTTTCCTGATCCCGAGGGGCCGAGGACCGCAATAAACTCGCCCTTTTCAACTTTCAGGTTTATACCCTTCAGGACAACGGATACTTCATCCCCCATCTGATATTCTTTGTATATATCTTTCATGTGCAATATTTCGGTCATTGTGCTGCCCCCGATCCGGAATTTCTGCCGCCCTGAAGGCCTCCCTTCGCGCCTCCGCCTTGAGGGGGACCGCCCATTGGGCCTGCGCCCATCTGGCTGTTGTCAGACGATGACGTATTGATATAAGCGATTTTATCCCCTTCATTCAGTCCATTTTTAATCTCAATGTCTGTTCCGTTGTTTATCCCGACTATTACCTGAACATTTTCAAGGCTTCCGCTGTCATCATACCTCTTGACGTATGCATTGGCTCCGTTGTATGTTACTGCCATAATCGGCACTGTCACTGCGCCCTTTGCGCTTTGCGTTATGATCTTGACTTCTGCAGAAAGCCCTACTCTGATGTCTGAATCCTGTGGTAAAGTGACGGTTGTATCAAAATATGAAACACCGTTTTCGACGCTGGCTCCGCGTGCGATCGCAGAGATCGTTCCGATTACCGTTTTTCCGATTGCTTCTATGGAAACTTCCGCTTCCATGCCTTCGGATACCTCAGACAGGTCGTATTCATCTATCTTGATGCTGATTTCAAGATTGTCATAATTGACGATATCCATGATGCTGGCTCCCTGGTTGATCGAGTCATTCTCATCCACATAGATTTTTGATATTTCGCCAGAGACTTCCGCGTAGCATCTGGTATCCTCATACTGCTTCTGAGCCTGCTGGTAATTTGCCTGAGTCTGAGTCACCTGATTCTGCGCCGAGCTAAGTGCATTCTGGGCGGACTGCAATTCTTCAAGGGTTACGCCCCCTATCTCATAAAGCGACTTTTTCCTCTCATAATCCAATTTGTTTGCAGAGTAATTTGTTTTTGCATTCGATAGATTCATATTTGCTGTAGTCATTGTCGACTGCATCGTATTGCTGTCGATTTCATATAATAAATCCCCT
The DNA here is from genome assembly GCA_028692105.1 of Eubacteriales bacterium. Taxonomy (GTDB): domain Bacteria; phylum Bacillota; class Clostridia; order Peptostreptococcales; family Anaerovoracaceae; genus Anoxybacterium. The sequence continues at coordinate 16,157 of JAQUYC010000027.1, forward strand.
ACTTGAACCTTGTCGCCTTCCTTGACGTAAAACGTCTTGACCGGCTCGTTGGAAGTTGCCACGACATACTGCACATCACTTGGTTCGATATTGCCGCTGAAGCTGTAATACTTCGTCAGATCCTGTTTAATGGCTGCTGCTTCTGTCATGGCTGCATCAGAGCTGACCAGCATCCCCTTTACAATGACAATTCCGGCTATGAGCACCACCGCGACAATCGCTGCGGCTATTTTTCTTTTCTTTCCGAACTTCAATATCTCTTTCACCTCTTATACCTCCCTGTTGTTAATTCGAACTCATCCCGGTCGTGGCCGACATCTCATATGTAACGGCTGCCAGATTATATTTCAATATTGCCTCGGAATAGGATTTTTCTGCATCGGAATAGCTTATTTGCGCTTTCTGAACAGTATCCAGAGTCACCATGCCAAGTTTATATTTTTCCAGATAAATGGTGTACGACTCCTTTGCTTTATCAACGCTGAGTTTTTCATTATCGGCGGATTTTTTGGCACCAAGGATGTTTGAGTAATTGATCATAACCTCTTTCTTAATGGAAGCTTCTTTGCTTTTATAATTGGTTTGTGCAGAAATTAGGCCGCTGTACGCATTCAGGTACTTTGATGAGTTTTTGGGATACCCCTTGTAGTTGTCTAATTCCTTTTCAGCGGAATAGATATTGAACGCGCAGGTGTATAGCTCATTTCTGCTTGCGAGGGCGTCGCTTACCGCCTGATCGACGGAAAGTCTGCTCATTTTTACCGTCTCCAGCTTCGAGGTCAGATTGACATTTTGCATTACGTCATATCCCAGTTCGATATTCAAAGCCATCTTTTTCTCAGCCAAAGCAACCTCAGCGGCATACAAACCGGATTCTGCGTTGTTCAGCTTAATTTCCGCTTCCAGCACATCCTGTTTTGAAGCAACTCCCAATGAGAGTTTTTGATTGACAAGGGCTAAGAGATTTTTCTGAAGCTGTTCGTTTTCCCTGGCGATTTTAACCCCCTCCTTTGCATTCAGGAGAGAATAATATGCATTATTTATGTTATATGTGATGGTATTCTTTGCTGCGGCATAATTCCTGTCAGCCATTGAAGTGTAATATTCCTTTGCCTTTCTCGTCTTATCCAGTTCTGATTTTGAATAAGTATTGTCGCTGTTTTTATCATCATTGACCTTGCTCATTTTTGATGCCGATTCCGCATTTGATTTTGCGTTCGCGGTATCTGATTTTTTTTGGATTTCTGCAGTTTTTATCGATGCTCCGCTGGTCATCGCTATGGTCAATGCTTGCTCCAACGACAGATCAATTGTTTCTCCTATGAACTTTAGGCTGGCTACAGTTTCCACAACATTTTTGACTGTCGTCTCAGTATTTTTTGCGCTTTGATCCGTTGCCGTATTCTCGTCGGCTTCTCCCGCATAAACGGCGCACATGCCGTTAACGGCAATTAGAAACACAACACCGTAAGTTATCAGTTTTTTCAGTATCATTTTTTTCCCCTCTTATTAACATTCTGGCCGGTTCTGTCCCCGAAAGATTTATTGAGACCAACTTTATCTTAGGCGGGAAATATTAATTGATAATGTAAAAAATCTAAACGAGAAATAAACAAAGGTTTCACACCTTATTAAGCGGAGCCCGCTGTTAGCTGATATTACATATGGATCAGCAGGCATCTCTTTATGAAGAGTTTATAAAATATTTTTATGAGCCGGAAAATAAAGAATATAAATAAAAGGAATTGACAGTTGTATAAAAAAATGATATCTTTAATTTGTTAGCCGGGGCTAACTGCTGTGGATTGTGTAAAATCGTTATTAATCGAGGAAGAGCAATGAATTATAATAAATCAATAGAAATGTATCTAGAAACTATATATATCCTTCAAAACAATCATGCTCATGCTCATGTGGTTGGCATTGCTGAACACTTGGGGATAACAATGCCCAGTGTGACCAAGGCTATGGATAAGTTGAAAAATGAAGGTCTTATTAATAAGGAAATCTATGGACATATAACTTTAACGGAAAAAGGAAAGGCTATTTCAGAAAAAATCTACTATAAACACTGTATAGTTACTGATTTTTTAGAAAAGTCCCTGGGGCTTTCTCCTAAGGAAGCCTCCATAAACGCATGCCGGATGGAACATATTATCACTGATGAAATGCTAAAAGCAGTAGAAAGTTATGTAGGAAAGTCCGGGGCATAAATACTTTCCCACAAAGAAGGAAGATCCGGGGCATAAGTTCTGCCCCACAAGGCAGGAAAGTCCAGTGTATAAGTACTTTCTTATTATACGGGAAAGTTCAGAGCAAGTACTTTCTCATACGTTAATCGTTTAGAGAAAGTATATTTTTTAAATATTTAGTTGGTTGAAGCTAACAATTATAATGGAAGATTTTGAATTTGTTTATATACATATTTTTTGATCTGTAAGCATGTGAAAGGATAAATATGATGACTTTAAAAGATTCCCAAAACGGGAAAAAGTATATAATCGAAAAATCAACACTCAAACAGCCAGTGAAGCAAAGATTAGAGGCATTGGGTTTAATAGAAGGAACCATGGTTCGTAAAATTAACGAGGCTTTAGATGGGTCTATTATTTTTATGGTAAGAGGTACAAGACTTGCTATGGGCAAAGAAATCGCAAAGTTTATTTTTGTTCGTGATGTAACCGCAAGTGACACAAAACATAAGAAAAGAAGTCATGTTATCGGTCTTAAAGATAATAGTGGTAAAAACCTAAGAGATTCAAATGGTATTGGCCATAGAGATGTCATTGGTATTGGCAGAAAAATAGGCGTCGAATAAATTAGGAAAAGAGGTGAGAAAATTGACATCAACAAATAGTAATCAAGATAAATTCTTAAATAATAGGAATCCAAATACTGCAATGAAAAATAAAATGCGCAAAGCCGAAGAGTTAAATATTGGCTTTATTGGCAATCCAAATAGTGGGAAGACTACCCTTTTCAATGCATACACCGGTGCCCAATTAAAAGTTGCAAATTGGCCGGGGGTAACCGTAGAGAAAAAAGAAGGTGCGCTAAGATACCATAACCATGTACATAAATTAGTGGATCTACCCGGCATATACAGCTTAACTTCATATTCGATAGAAGAAAAGGTAAGTCGGCAATATATTCTAAGTGATGATGTGGACGTTATTGTTGATATTGCAGATGCTTCTAATCTTGAAAGAAACCTATATTTGACATTACAGCTCATTGAAATCGGCAAACCGGTAGTTTTAGCACTTAATATGATGGATATTGTTAAAGAAAGAGGAATGGAGATTGATCTACATCGTTTGCCCGAAATGCTTGGAATTCCGGTTATCCCTGTTTCTGCCAGAAAGAAAACGGGATTAGATATCCTGATGCATGCAGTATCTCATCATAAAGCAAGCGAACCTAAAAGTAACGATGTTGTTGTTTATAGTGAATTAATTGAAGATAAAATAACAAAAATAATAGAAAGGCTTCGGGAATACAACCCGGATATACATAATCCACGTTTTTATGCCATTAAATTATTAGAGAATGATTCTGAAATAATGGGGAATTGCCCTTTCGATGTTTCTGACATTGTGGATAGAAGTTATGAGACGGAGATTATTAATAGAAAATATGATTTTATTGAAGAAGTAATAGAAGAGGTTCTTGTAAATAGGCAAGAAAGATCAGAACTTACAGATAAAATTGACAATGTTCTGACCCACAGGATTTTGGGGATTCCCATATTTTTAGGGATTATGGGGCTTGTATTCTTCTTAACGTTTACTCTTGGTGATGGAATAAAAGGAATATTTGAAGGGTGGCTTGAAAGCTTTAGTGTATGGACTGAAGATGTCTTATTAGCGCTGAATGCAGGAGCAATCCTGAAGTCTTTAATTATAGATGGAATTATAACTGGAGTCGGTACAATTTTAACCTTTCTGCCTAATATTGCGATTTTATTTTTGGCGCTGGCATTTTTAGAAGATAGCGGATACATGGCAAGAGTGACTTATGTTATGAATGGAATCATGAATAAAATCGGTCTGACGGGAAGAGCATTTATCCCAATGCTTCTTGGATTTGGCTGTACGGTTCCTGCAATTATGGCAACTCGAACGTTAGAGAATGTAAGAGACAGACGAAAAACAATACTTATTACACCATTTATGTCGTGCAGTGCGAAAATACCTGTTTACGTTCTGTTATCCGGTATGTTTTTCGGTAAGTTTGCGACTTTAGCAGCTTTATCAATGTATATTATTGGATTAGTATCGGGACTTTTAATTGCATTTGCAGCAACGAAAATTGAAGATAAAGCAGATCAATTAAAATCACCAGATGAAAAATCTGAAGTAAATCAATTACTGATTGAGCTTCCTGAATATAAAAACCCTAATGCATATAGTATTTTAATTTATGTTTGGGAAAATGTAAAAGCATATTTGTCCAAAGCAGGAACTACAATTTTCCTGGCTTCAGTAGTGCTATGGTTTATCCTGAGTTTTGGAACGACAGGCTACGTGGAAGACATGTCTCAAAGCTTTGGCGCTGTTATCGGACATTTCTTAGTTCCGGCACTTGAACCGGCAGGACTTGGCTTTTGGCAGATAGGTGTATCTTTGATATCCGGCTTAGCAGCAAAAGAAGTAGTAGTATCCAGTATGGGTATCCTGTTTGGAATCACAAGCATTGACTCTGCAATTGGGCTTAGCGCAATGCATCAAACGCTTGGGGTTATGGGCTTTGGAGCATTAAATGCTTACTCAATGATGATTTTTGTACTATTTTACACGCCCTGTGTCGCAACACTTGCCGTAACCGCCCAAGAACTAAAAGCAGCAAAATGGACAACATTCTTACTAATATTCCAGCTAACCTTTGCATGGATAGCATCTGTTTTAGTTTACCAGATAGGAAGTTTGTTTATTTGAACAAGGATGTAAGGAGTGATACAAATGGCGAAAATTGTAATAGGCGTGATAATTGCAGTATATGTCGGATATTTAATATATAGACAAGTAAAAAATATAAAAGCAAGAAACTTTTGTGGAAGCTGCTGTGGTTGTCCCTCAGCTAAAAGCTGCAGTAGAAAATCTAATAAGGGTGATGAATCGTGAGTGGTGACTCGCCCTTATCTGTTTCTTTGTTCATAGCCATTTTGCCTTTCCACTAATATTATCATAATTATAGCATGTAACATAAGGTTTTGAGGAATCATACTTTTATGATAAACTATTGATGAAGAAGAACCCGCATAAGCCTTCAAGCATAGGGTTCGTTTCTTTTGGAAATTATTAAACACATTTAAAGAGGTGGGAATATTATGGACTTTATAAAGAAATCTTGGAAGGGAATTTTATTATGTATTTGTATTGCCATTCCATCCTGGTTGTTGGGCCGGTTTTTGCCTGTAATCGGTGGTCCGGTATTTGCTATTATAATTGGAATGATTGTCGCGTATTTTATTCGAAAAAACGATTCTTTCCTGCCAGGCATCACATTTACATCTAAAAAAATACTGCAGTTTTCTGTCATCTTGCTTGGGTTTGGCCTGAATTTTACGGATATATTATCAAAAGGCAAGCAGTCTTTACCTATCATTATTGCTACCATCTCGGCTTCGCTTATTATTGCATATATCATCTACAGGACCATGAAAGTTCCTTCGAAGGTTTCGACACTTATTGGAGTCGGTTCTTCTATATGCGGCGGTTCTGCAATTGCTGCCACAGCACCTGTCATAGGTGCAAGCGATGAAGAAGTTGCCCAATCAATTTCTGTTATTTTTCTTTTCAATGTTATAGCGGCGTTGATATTTCCAACTCTCGGCGGTGCGCTCGGTCTTTCAAATGAAGGCTTCGGTCTTTTCGCGGGAACTGCTGTTAATGATACTTCATCTGTTACCGCAGCCGCAGCTGCATGGGATGGAATACACGGAAGTAACGCGCTAAATGATGCCGTTATAGTCAAGTTAACCAGGACTTTAGCTATCATTCCAATCACACTGGTACTGGCATTCATCCATGCTAAGAAAGAAACATCTGTTGATTCAAAAGTAAGCTTAAAGAGAATCTTCCCATTCTTTATACTGTACTTTGTTCTTGCTTCTATAATTACCACGGTATTCAACCTGCCTGCAGAAATAACCGCTCCGATCAAGGAGTTAAGTAAGTTTTGTATTATAATGGCCATGTCGGCTATCGGCTTGAATACAAATTTTGTAAAGCTGATTAAGACAGGCGGTAAGCCTATTTTTATGGGCTTCTGCTGCTGGACAGGAATTGCTTTTGTAAGCTTAGTAATTCAGTACTTTTTAGGGTATTTGTAATTCGCTAATTTGATTTTGTTTAGAAGCAACATAGTAAGGCATTTGATATATTTTAATTGCTGTTATTATAGAAGATTGGTAATTCCGGCGGATTAATTGTAAATACAACAAACATAATAAATATGATTACAATGACAATAACCGATATAATAGCTGCCCAATTATTAGGCGCTGAATATTTAAGAAAATGAGATGCAACACACAGTGCGATAAAATAACATATAAACGCCAAAAGTATATCGATTATCACCGATTCAATTCCGAAAGCGCCTGTATAACTGTAAAAAAGCAACAGAACTGATAAAGGTGCTGTAACTATCGAAATTGCAGCGGATACAATCCATGTACTTAATGTAGTTTCACATTTATTTTTATTTATTTGATATATGGCTATCCACCATAATAGAAATGGAAAAAACATAAATTTCAGATGTTCCCATACACTTTCGTTTACAGGGTTAAATAATCCTATAATTAGATTTCTTCCGCTAAGTTCATATACAAAATGCGAAAAGACTGCAACAATTCCAAGCATTAATGTATATATGAATTTTTTCATGGTTGTAAAAGCACAAGTATTTTTCATTGTCAGTCTCCCTTATATGAAATAAGTTTTTATCCCTTGTAAAAATTATGTCATATATAATTAAGTTAGACCGTATTCTAATTTTCGGGTTTAGGTATTAATGTTGATACCATAATTATTGAAAGTAGTTTCCTTATATTTT
>JAQUYC010000004.1 GCA_028692105.1 Eubacteriales bacterium
GAAAATGGAGAACGTTCAAAATATTGATTGAAAAAGCTCGAAATTAAGGATATAATGCTATTGGCTAAGCAGAAACATACTCGGTTACATATGAAAATATCCCACGCGAGGTGGTTGGGGGAAACATATGAAGAAAACCAGAAGTCATAGCATAGAAAGATTATATCTCTTAAAAAAAGACAAGGTTTCGGAAAATTTAAATAAGTTTAATAATATGGACCAGAATACGTCAGACAGGGATATAAGTGATACTTGTATCCCTATTTCGCGTGTGGATCGATCCGAATTGAACATAGAACAGGCCAAAGCCGAAATCGATAAAATGATCAACGAGAAGCTTGATAAAATTTCTACTTTGGAATTTATTGAACCGGAAATAGATGCAATGGAAAGAGAAAGACGAAAAGTCAGTGCAGAGAAGCGCATTGTCGATAGAAGAAATAAAAAGAAGGAAAGAAAAGCGGTCAATACTTCGCTTGATTCATCAATAGACAAGTTATTTGTGCTTTATGGAATAAATAAAACCGGACTGGTAAAAATATGCCATAAGATCCAACAGATAACCGGTGACTTTATGATTAATAAGACAATACTCTTGTTTAATAAAGGTGCATACTGGTTTAACCAGAGGCTCGCACCACTGTTTCAGCGAATTAAGTCGAAACTGGGACTGAAAAAGAAAGAAGAAAGTGCATCTGCTCAGATGTATCTCTTTATTGAGTCTATAGATAAAATGAACGAATCTGCAGACATTAAAAAAAATATTCTTATTAGAAACGTATACCGCCATATTATTCGTATACGAAAGCTTTGCAGAGGGAACAAAAAGAAGGTCTTGGTCGGATTTGGTGCAGGGGTTGCCGTGTATGCAGCGATCACAATAATGATAGGAGGCATGACTGCCTATGAATATATCTATAACGGCAAAGTACTGGGAATTGCAAAGAACCAGGAGGATGTTAATAAAATCGTCGATATTATCGGTGACAAGCTGAGTTATCAATACAATGCAGAGATTACCATCGATAAGGAGAAAGATATCCGCTTTAAAAAGATTTTAGGATTTAATCAGGATATTGACAGCAAAGAGGATATACTGAACAGGCTGACATATATGAGAGACATGAAGGCAAACGGTCATGGAATTTATGTTGATGGGAAGTTAGTGACAATTCTCGAAAGCAAAGAGTCAGCAAAGAATGTATTAAATGAAATAAAAAACACTTATATAAAAGAGGATTCGGGTATTGAATATAAACGGACAGGCTTTGCCGAAAGCGTAGAAATCATAGATATTGAAACTAAATTAGGAAACATACAAAAGAAGAATAATGCACTGGATTATTTAATGACCGGAGCAATTGAGGAAAAAATTCATGTTGTCCAATCGGGAGAGACTTTTTCAGAGATTGCTAAGATGTACGGTTTGAAACAAAGTGAGCTGCAATACTCCAATCCAAGTGTTGTACCGGAAAAACTGCAAATCGGTCAGGAGATATGTCTTAACCAGATTGTACCGCTTGTAACGGTGCAAACAATCGAGATTGAACAATACAAAGAGGCAATTCCATATGAAATAGCCTATGAGAATACAGGCAGTCTTTACAAGAATGAACAGACAGTGAAATCCAGGGGCACCAATGGGGAAAAGGATGTTGTGGCTGAGATTGTAAGAAATAACGGAATCGAAGTAAGCAGAAAAGAAATTAGTACAACCATTTTATTTCAGCCGGTATCACAGGTTGTACTGGTTGGAACGAAAGAACCGCCGCCATTGATCGGCACGGGAAGCTTTGTCTATCCCGTCAGAGGAACCCTGACCTCACGATATGGAAGCAGATGGGGCAGACTTCATTCGGGAATCGACCTGGCAGCTCCTACCGGAACGAAAATTAAGGCCGCTGACGGTGGAAAGGTAACTTATGCAGGATATAGAGGTGCTCTTGGCTATATGGTAGCCATTGATCACGGTGGAGGCAGAGAGTCCTGGTACGGTCACTGTAGCAAACTGCATGTGAAAAAGGGTGAAAGGGTTTATCAAGGCCAGCACATCGCCAATGTAGGAAGTACAGGGAGAAGTACCGGCCCGCATCTTCACTTTGAAGTACACATCAACGGGAAATCAAAAAATCCATTGAATTATCTATAATAGCTCGCCCAATTTGTGAAACAAATTGATTTCTACTGCTAATTCACATCATAAATTTAGAAACATCTTATAGTTTAAGAGACCGCAGCCTTGTGCATTGCGGTCTTCTTTGCTAAGTGGGAGTGCATCTCTGAGCAGGATCTTTTTTACCTGTGCCGGAGTTAAACACGGATTTATTGCATAAAGGCAGGCAGCCACACCGCTTACAACAGGAGCTGCCATAGAGGTACCGGACTGAACAGCATAGCCCTTCAGATTTTTTCCGTCCAAGGAATAGACCTCTACCCCGGGAGCAAGCAGATCAGGCTTGGCATCACCTGAAAACGTAGGCCCTCGGCTTGAAAAACGCGCAACTGTGATTTCACCATCCTCATCACATCGCGTCATATCGGCAGCACCTACTGTGATTACCATAGGGCTTATCCCCGGAGAATTAATCGTGAACCTGCCCGGACCGTTATTGCCGGCAGCGGTAACAACACTGTACCCACACTGGACCGCAGCATTTGCGCCTTTAACCAAAGGATCAGCATCTGACGGCGATTCTACCTTAATCCCAAGAGACAGATTTATTACACGAATATTATAAAGCGATCCATTGTTGACGATCCACTGAAGAGCAGCTAAAATATCCGATTCAGTACCATTACCCGAATCATCCAGTGCTTTAATGGCTATTATATTCGCACAGGGAGCGGTACCGGTATATTTGCAGGATGTATATCCGTTGCCCGCAATTATGCCTGCAACATGCGTGCCGTGACCGTCATCATCATATGGCATTTCCTTATTTGCCAGCAGATCTTTGAAAGCAGTAATTCTATTGTTAGGCTTGATCAAGTCATAATGGGGTGCAACACCGGTATCAATGACTGCCACACCGACTCCTTTACCTCTCTCAGTGCTTCCGAATATCCTTTCCATATCCTCTTCAAAATTTTCGCAAGTTGCGCGCACAGATCTGGCTTCTGGAAATATAGGTGTTTTTGAAACTATAGCATCCTCACTGATAGAACCGATCATATTATTTTTTGCCAACTTATCTATTTTTTCTTTTGGAATTTCGACCGAAACAGCATTAATGAACGGCAGTTCATATTTGATTTGCCCATAATTTTCAATAATACAGTCTCTAATCTCATTAATTGTACACTTTAAATATATAATAACCGGGGTCATTTCCCCATCGTTTAAATACATTGTGATCACTTCCCTCGCCTCATAATATGAATAAAGGCTTGGGCAAGGTGAGCGGATCAAGTAGTATGAAACATAAGACAGAATATTAGATACAAACACGTTATAAAGGCTGAAGAAGCCAAGAAAAAAATGGGTTTTTGACGAATTTGATTTTTTTTGGTATAATAATTGAGCCGTTTATATGCAGGATCGGCGCAAGGAGGGGGATTTTTATGGTATCTAAAAAAGTCTTGATTATTGAAGATGAAAAATCCATATCAGATATAATAAAGTTTAATTTAACTAAAGAGGGTTTTGATGTTGAGACATCGTATGACGGACAGGAGGGGCTGACGAAAGCCCTGTCGATAAAACCTGATTTGATTCTGCTGGATGTTATGCTTCCTCTTATGGACGGTTTCCAGGTGTGCAAAAAGATAAGAGAGACAAGCTCAATACCAATTCTCATGCTGACGGCCAAGGAGGAAGAAGTGGATAAGGTGCTTGGCCTGGAACTTGGTGCTGATGATTATATTACAAAACCATTCGGAATGAGAGAACTGATCGCAAGAATTAAAGCCAATATCCGCAGAACTGATCTTATGACAAACCTGCAGGATGTTCCGTCAAATGTTCAGGATTTTGGAAATCTTGCTATTGATTTAAATAGATATGAAGTAAGAAAGAATGAAATAGCATTGGAGCTTACTTTGCGTGAGTTTGAGCTTCTGAAATATCTTGCGGAACGTGAGAATAAAGTATTTTCCAGAGAGCAGCTCCTGGAGGAAGTCTGGGGATATGAGTATTACGGGGATATCCGTACGGTAGATGTAACGGTTAGAAGATTGAGGGAAAAACTTGAAGATGATTCCAGCGATCCAAAATATATCATGACTAAAAGAGGGATAGGATATTACTTCAGGAGGCCGTAAAGGGTTATGATTGGGAAAAAGAGATGGTCAGGAATAAGATGGAAAATTGTATTTATATACTTTCTTCTTGTCTTTATCGCAACTACGATAATCGGGGTTTTTATTATGAGCCAGTTGGAGGCGTATTATAAAAACTCTATTCGGAATAACATGTCAGATCTTGTCCTGGAAAGTACACTGCTATCTTCCTTTACAGAGTACGATGATTTAATGAGCTATCAGGAGAGAATTCAATCAAATGTTGTAAATTGGTCAAAAGGGATTCAACAGGAAATATTCGTCGTAGATGATGATTTTACGATAATCGCTTCCAATAATGAAAAGCTGGTATTGAAGAGTGCCGTCAAATTGCTGGATCATAGCATTATTCTCAGCGGCTTCAATGGTGAGATCGCTGAAGCAGACGGAATTGTACAGCAGCAGAATAAAGATCTTCCGGTCAAGAACATGGTATTTCCTATTGGAGAAAAAGATGATATAAAAGGCGTCCTTTATCTCAGAGAGGACATGACAAGTGTTTACGATACAATAGATCAATCAAAGATTATTTTTGTGCGGGCAATGGTCATTGCTCTAATTATAACGGTTGTACTTGGATTTTTTATCGCACGAAGTATAACCGTCCCAATCAACGACGTAACAGAGAAAGCAGAAAAAATGGCACGGGGAGATTTCAGTCAGGAGGTAAGCGTCAAATCCGACGATGAAATCGGACGTCTGGCAGAAATGTTCAACCTGCTAAGAAAACAGCTCAATCAAACGCTATCTGAGATTTCAAATGAAAAAAGCAAACTTGAGACCATATTGCAGTATATGGCTGATGGTCTGATTGCCATTGATTTATCAGGCCATATCATTCATGCAAATCCGGCGGCTATGGAGATGTTGAATATCGCCGAAGAGGATAAGGTGAATAAGCATTACGATGATACAATCAGAGACTACAATGAGAACCTGACTTTTGACAAATTAAGAGATAATTGCAAGGACGGAGGAGCTGCTGATATTTTTACTTATAGCGGCTCAATATTTGCAGTGAGATATGACAGGTTTAAAGATGAAAATGCTCAGGATGTCGGAATAATCATGATCCTCCAGGATATAACAGAGAGGCAAAAGCTGGAGAACATGCAAATGGATTTTGTGGCAAACGTGTCTCACGAGTTAAAAACACCGCTTACCACGATAAAAAGCTACACGGAAACATTGATTTGCGGGCAGGTTGATGATAAGGAAACAAGCAATCAATTCCTGCAGATAATCGATGTGGAAGCAGACCGCATGAATCGCCTTGTGAAAGATCTGCTTCAGCTTTCCAGGCTGGATTACAAACAGGAGAACTGGAACAAAAAGGAAAGCAATCTAATCAGCCTTCTTAAGTCAGTCGTGGCAAAGGTTGAAATGACTGCAAAACAAAAAAATCAGCATTTAAATTGTATTTTTGATGACAGCAAAAAGGTCATGTCGATGATTGACAGGGATGGAATCGAGCAGGTGCTGATGAATATACTCACTAATGCGATAAAATATACGCAGGAAGGCGGACGTATTGATATCGATGCGTTACATGCGGGAAAAAATGCGCTTATCATAGTTACCGACAATGGGATAGGCATTCCGGAAAAGGAACTATCCCGAGTATTTGAACGGTTTTTCAGGGTGGATAAAGCCCGCTCCAGAGCCATGGGGGGTACGGGCTTAGGTCTGGCTATATCAAAACAGATAGTAGAGGAACACAACGGGAGCATTGAACTTGATAGTAAAGAAGGAAGAGGAACAAGAGTAACCATTTCTTTGCCCCTGTCTCACATCAGAGGAAAAAGGAATATAGAGTGAATAATTGAGCACCCCCTATAATATATTAAAAAGGGGTGTTTTTTATGGATACACATGTTGTTAACATCGATAACAGAGAAAGAGTTTCTGTGACAGAAGTCATCGATATTGAAAGCTTCAACGAGGAAATTATCTTGCTGATTCTGAAAAATGGCGGCCTGGTTATCAAGGGAGAGGATCTCCACATCCAAAAATTAGATCTGGAGGAGGGAAAAGTCTTGATATCAGGAGCAATCGGCTCTGCGGTTTATACGGAAAAGAAAGATCGACAGGAAAAGGGCTTCCTTAAAAAGATTTTAAAATGAATCCTTCAGTCAATCCGCTGATTATTGATCAATCCTTCGAATTTGTAATAATGCTATTTGCAGGGATGACTATAATGCTGTTTCATGATATTTATATTAGAATAAGAAGCAGATTAAAGTCGGGAAAAACGATGGCATTCATTCAGGATATACTGTTTTGGCTGTTTGCAGCCATATTAACCTCTTCATTTCTGTATTACTGCAGCTATGGAAGGCTAAGCATTCATGCGCTTATTGCATTTGGAGCCGGGGCTATATTGTGGAAAAAATTCATATGTGGTACAATAAGCTAGAAAATCACAACTAAAAGATCGGCGACAGGTGATCTTCTTATGTTTAAGAAAAAAAGACGGCGCAGCAGAGAATACAAGAATAACAGCCAGGTTATAGATATAGAAAAAGCAAGGCAGGAGCGAAAGAGAAAAAGAGACGAGGCTGCAAACAAAAAGAACAAAAGCAAGAAAACAAAACACATTGTGACTGAACGGCAGGCAGGAAAAAAGGCCCGACGCAGATGGGTGTACTTTCTTGTTGCTCTTTTCATTTTAGCTATCATTGGAGCATCGGTTTTTAATATTGTCAACTTAAAACTTACTGAGGCAAGGACACTGGAAGAACAGCGGGTATTGCTAAATCAGAAGGCACGACTCGAGTTGGTCTATTCCGAGATCAACAGTCCTGAATATATTGAGCAGCAAGCCAGACAGCAGCTTAAAATGATCAAACCAGAAGAGATCCTGTATGTACTGCCCGAAAAGAAGGATCATGCAACCGAGGGCGGGATTGTACCGAATTAGGAGAACTTATGATTAAAGAAATTATCGTTGTAGAAGGAAGAGATGACGAAGCAGCCGTAAAAAGAGCAGTGGAAGCAGAAACTATCGCAACTCACGGCTTTGGAATCAGACAGGAAACTTTTGCGCGAATTGAAAAAGCGTATGCTGAGAATGGAATCATTATTTTTACCGATCCGGATTTCGCGGGAGAAAAAATAAGAAAAAGACTTGCTGAACGCTTTCCTAAGGGAAAGCATGCTTTTTTATCAAGAGAAGAAGCACTAAAGGACGGAGATATAGGAATTGAAAATGCTGCTCCGGAAATGATTCAAGAAGCGCTAAAGAAGGCGAGACCTTCTATTGTCAATAAACGATGCGAGTTTCAGCAGGAGGATTTGATAAGGTATGGGTTGTCAGGTACTTCAGGTGCCGCTGAAAAAAGGGACAAACTCGGAAAGCAATTGGGTATAGGATACGGAAACGGCAAGGTTTTTCTAAACAGGCTTAATCAATACGGAATTGAACGCCAAGAGTTTATTGATGCTCTCAATAAAATGGACAAGTTAAATGAATCAGAAAAGTAATATAAAAATTAGAAGGAACAAAGATGAAACTGTATTCACCATCAACAATAAATGAAATAAGGCAGAAATATGGCTTCAGGCTTTCCAAAAGCTTAGGGCAGAATTTTTTGGCTGATAAAAACATAATTGATAAAATTATTGAAGGATCGATGATAGGAGAAAGTGATCTTGTTATAGAAATCGGACCGGGAATCGGCGTGCTTACCGCTGCGGCGGCTGAAAAGGCAGCCAAGGTTGTTGCTATAGAAATTGACAGTAATCTGATTCCGATTTTAGGGGAAACGCTCAGCGATTATGACAATATTGAAATTATTAACATTGATGTATTAAAGACTGATCTAAATAAAATATCGGAACAAAACAAGGAAATAAACGGTCAAATAATAGGCGGCGTTAAAATACTGGGTAATCTTCCTTATTACATCACAACACCTATCATTATGAAAATACTCGAAGACAGGGTGGCAGCGGACAGCATCACGGTTATGCTGCAAAAGGAGGTTGCGGACCGGATACAGGCTGGACCGGGGAGCAAAACATATGGGGCGCTTTCTGTAGCCGTGCAGTATTATTGTACTGTAACGCATGTGGCAAATGCACCTAAAGAAGTTTTCATACCGCGTCCTAAGGTTGACTCTACAGTGATACGGCTGGATATAAGAAAAGAAAAACCTGTTCAGCTTTACGATGAAGACGTTTTTTTTGCAATAGTGAAATCAGGCTTTGGACAGCGGAGAAAGACTCTCTTAAATTCATTGACAGGAATTTACGGATTGACGAAGGATGAAGTTGCATCCATAATAAATATTGCTGGTATCGACCCCGGCCGGCGTGCGGAGACGCTTAATATTCAAGAATTTGCAACATTGGCAAACACTATGAAGCCGCGAAATTAACTAATTGGAGGCAAAATAACAATAATGAGATCCTTTTTCGAAAGATATCTACATAACTCAATCGCATTATGCGTGATGTTATCCTTTATCATAAATATTATAATTGAATCGGTAAGCAGGAAATCTATTTTAGAATGTCTGAACTATTTTTTGGAATCCCCAATGACATTCATATATAATACATTTATAATCTTCTTTACTTATTCTATCGCGTACCTTGTAAAGAGGAGGATATTTGTATATGTGGTGGTATCCATTTTTTGGCTTTCTGTAGGGATAACAAATGGCGTGATTCTGAGCTATAGGACAACACCGTTCACGGTGACAGATCTGGGGCTGCTTGAAACTGTCATATCTATTATTCCGAATTATCTTAGCACGGTGCAGATAGTTCTTGTGGCAGCTGGCGGGATTTTGGTCATAGCAATATTGATTCTGGTTTTTATTTTTATGCCTAAGCATAAACAAAAAATCAACTACAAAAAAAGCATTGCCGGTGTTTTGTTATTGGTGCTTCTCATGTCCGGCTATACTAATCTTGCCATCAGCCAGAATTGGGTATCCATATACTTTGGCAATTTAGGATATGCGTACAAGGATTACGGCTTTCCTTACTGCTTCATAAACACCTGGTTAAATACAGGGATTTCGGCTCCGCAGGGCTATTCTGATGATAAAATTCTTGAGACATTTACATCGGAAGAGTTAAAAGAGTTTAATGACACAGCAAATATTTCGGTAAGCAGCAGCAAAAAGCAAAAACCAAATGTTATCATGGTCCAAATGGAATCCTTTTTTGATCCGACCCTGATGGAAAATGTCTCCTTTTCGGAAGATCCGATTCCTAATTTTCGCAAACTAAAAGAAGAGTATTCCTCTGGATTTTTGACAGTACCATCCATTGGAGCCGGAACGGCAAATACCGAGTTTGAGGTGCTGTCCGGAATGAGGGTACGATTCTTCGGACCCGGAGAGTATCCATATAAATCAGTATTAAAGGATACTACATGCGAGACCATCGCATATAATCTTAAACGGCTGGGGTACGGTACCCACGCCATACATAACCATAGAGGGGCTTTTTATGGCAGAAATAAGGTTTTCCCAAATTTAGGATTCGACACATTTACCTCATTGGAATATATGAACAATGTGTTGAGAACGCCGAAGAATTGGGCTAAGGACGGCGTCCTGACAGGAGAGATTATAGCTGCTCTTAAATCTACAGAAGGTGAGGATCTAATCTATACCATTTCTGTTCAGGGTCATGGCCAGTATCCGACAAAACAAATAATAGAAAATCCAAAAATTACACTTTCGGGAATTGAAGTGGAAAAAGAAGCGATTGCTTTTGAATACTATATTCAGCAGGTTCATGAAATGGATGAATTTATCGGAGAGCTGGTAAAAGCACTGGAAAAAAATGGTGAAGACACAGTGCTCGTTGTATTTGGAGACCATCTTCCAAGCCTGGATATCGATGACACTGACCTTGTTAACAAATCAGTATATGAAACGGAATACGTGATATGGGACAACATTGGACTCAAAAAGAAGAGTAAAGATTTATATTCATACCAGCTCAGCGCAGAAGTATTGGATCGCATTAATATCGATGAAGGGTTACTCACAAAGTATCACCAGAATCACAGCGAGGAGCTAAATTATCTGGCTGACCTTAAAGCGCTCCAATATGATATGCTATATGGAAAGAAATATGTTTTCGGCGGGAGCAGCCCTTATGAACCTACCGAGATGCGAATGGGCGTTAAGGAAATCAAAGTAGAAGATGTAGTAGAGATCGGCAATAAATACTATATCAAAGGTAAGAATTTTACTCCCTACAGCAAAATATCTATCGGTGATGAGGTGCTTGACACCATATTCTTAGGGTCGACAGTTCTTGGCCTCCTTGAAGAGGTAAACCCTAAGGATGTATACAAAATGAAGGTTAGCCAGGTTGAAAAGAACAAGGAGATCCTGAGTACAACGGAATAAATGATGTGCAGAAGGGATAATAATTCAGAAGGTATAATCATGGAAGAAGACAAAGACAGACAAACCATACATTATGTTTATATCGTTAAATGTGCTGACAATACGTTATATACAGGATGGACCACGGATCTGACAGGCAGGATAAAAGCACATAACTGCGGCAAGGGAGCAAAATACACCAAAGGAAGAGGCCCGGTGACACTTTATTACAGTGAATCCTTTGAGACTATGAGCGAAGCCTTAAAACGTGAAAACCAGATCAAGAAGCTGGATAGGTCACAAAAACTCAAGATGATCACTAAATTTCAAGGAAAAACACCAATAAATATTCAGAGAGGTACAAAAATGCGAAAAATTGTAATGACTAATGCGGCTCCGGCAGCCATCGGTCCCTATTCACAGGGAAATATTTTTGGAAATCTGATTTTTACTTCAGGACAGATTTCTGTAGATCCGGAAACAGGCAATATCGTCGGAACTACTATAGAAGAGCAGACGGAGCAGGTGCTGAAAAATGTAAGGGCGATCCTTGAGGAAGCAGGAAGCTCTATGGACAATGTCCTTAAGACGACAGTGTTTATGAAAAACATGAATGACTTTACCGCTATGAATACGATCTATGCAAAACATTTTGCAGAGGGGGCTTATCCTTCACGTTCTGCAGTAGAAATAGCCCGCCTTCCAAAGGATGCACTAATAGAAATAGAAACCATAGCATATTTGAATGTATAACAAAACCAACAAACAACGGAGTGAATTAATGACAAATACCATGAAACTTTTGACGAGGATCCTTATTATACTCGTATTGATGGCAGCCGGGGCCTGGTTAAACGATATGGCAACAGATTCTTATTATCGAGCAAACGGGTCAATTCCCGGATTGTTTTACATTATACCGGTCTATGCGGTTTATTTGCTTATTGGAATAGCTCTTGGATCCGTAGTAAATCCAAGATTTACAAAGAAGAAGTGGATCTATTTGATCCCAATTCTTATCTTTGCGGTAATAGGATCCTTACTGTTTTTATATCCGGTGCTGCATGTAGGCACCTGGCCATTCGGCATTGGAAATGCGCTGCTTGAATTCTCGAATCTATCCTGGACAATAGCAGGCTTTTTCTTAAACTTAATATTACGCTAATACAAATATATATTGCAGATAATCCCCTAAGGATGTTATAACAAGTTGGAATTCTTCTTAAAGATGAGTTGTAAATGGCCAAAGGGGATTTTATGCGATTAAATGTCGAAAAATGATGTATAAATATGGCGCAAAACATTACAGTTTTGCGATATCCTGTAATAAAGACATTTCAATTATCGAAACGGATAAATTTTTGGCTGAAGCAGGACTTTTCGGAGATTAGCAATATGATCAGGGGGTAAAAAAATATGGCGAAAAGAGGACGGTTAAAAATTTATTTTGGCTATTCCCAAGGAGTAGGGAAAACTTACAGGATGCTTAAGGACGCACATGAGCAGGCAAGAAGGGGTACCGACATAGTAATCGGATATATAGCTGATCATTCCGGCACTGAAACAATGGAGCTGACTGAAGGGCTGGAAGTACTTCGATATAAGATTATTGCCGGAAGCAAGGGCACAGACACACTCACGGAATTTCATCTGGAGGGGGCATTGTTCCGCAGGCCGCAGGCCATTTTGATCGATGAAATGGCTCACACGAATGCAGCCGGTTCGAAACACGAGAAACGATTTCAGGACATAGAAGAATTATTGTCTGCCGGTATCGATGTATATACCACAGTTAATGCTCAACAAATCGAGAGTCTTAGCAAAGCTGCCGCCGAAACATTGAAAACGCCTTTAGCGGAACTGATACCCGATTATGTATTTGACTGTGCAGAAAGCGTGAAATTGATTGACCCGGAACCGGAAGAACTTATTAAAAGGCACCGGGAAGGCAAGGTCTTTAGCAGGGATCAGACAGGGAATATTGTGAAAGGAGCCTTTAAGAAGAATAATCTGGACAAGCTGAGGGAACTATCTATCAAGAAAACCACAGATAGAATAAATCAAATTCGAGAATGGATTTGAGGGTTTATGAGGGTTGAGTTAATATTATTGTCGAATAATTATTATTTAAATAGCTTGATTTAAAAAAAGACTGTGCACATATGATGTGACCCCCATAAGTTAGACCTAAAAATCCAACTTATGGGAGGTCAGTTTTTTAGAATATGAAATATCGTTCTTTCCAATAGTATAATTTGGAAAGAAAAGGTAATAATATGATTAAGATAAGTTAATTTAAGTGAGATAAGATAAGTAACCGGAGAATACAAGCACTCCGGTTTTTTCGTAAGGATTCATCTTGACTTATTCGTAAGGATTCATCTTGACAGTAGGATATATCTCAGTATAATATGAAAACGAAACCCAGTTTCATATTTTGGGTTTTAAGATTACATTGTCTTAATAATACGGAGGAAAAGGATGGATAATTCAACATCATATAAAACAAAGCAAAGGGATCAAATCCTTGATTGCCTAATTCGCAATAAAGATCATCATATCACTGCCGACGAGATTATGTCTGTATTGGAACGGGATAACACCCCTGTGGGCAGGACAACCGTTTATCGTTATCTTGATAAGCTAATATCGCAGGGCAGCGTGCGGAAGTTTTTCATTGAAGGGGGGAAAAGAGCATGCTATCAGTATATGGATCAAAACGAAGCATGCAGTGAGCATTATCACCTGAAGTGTGTCGGATGCGGGCAGCTGTTTCATCTAAAGTGTGAATATCTTGATGAATTGGATTCTCACATTATAGATCACCATAGCTTTAAAGTGGATCATTCAAAGACGGTTTTATACGGTTGCTGCGGCGATTGTGCGAAGAAGACAGGGAGAAACCAAAAATGAGAAAGTTGTTTACGTTTGCATCCGCTGTATTTCTTATTATTCTTTTATCCGGCTGCGCACCGGATGAGGAAATTCCTGCGGTAAAAGATGCGGTAAGCGATAAGGTTCAAATTATAGCAACACTCTTCCCCCAGTATGATTTTGCAAAGCAGATCGCAGGAGACAGAGCAGAGGTATCACTTCTTTTGCCGCCTGGAGCGGAAAGTCATTCATATGAGCCCGCGCCTTCAGATATCATAAATATCAATGCTTCTGATTTGTTTATATACACTGGAGAGAATATGGAGATCTGGTCTCAGAAGATCGTAGACAGCATAAAGAATTCCGATTCCAAAAGCATGGTATTGGATGTGTCGGAGGGAATCGAGCTTATTGCCCATGAAGATCAAGGCCATATGGACCATATTATTGATCCCCATATCTGGACAGATCCGCTGTACGCAAAAATAATGGCGGAAGATATCAGGGATGCATTGTGCAGGATAGACCCTGTCAATGCAGAGTATTATAAGGATAATGCGGCTGAGTACATTGCGGAATTGGATGCCTTGGATGCTGAATTTAAAACAATTATAAGCAATGGGAAAAGGAATGTCATCATATTTGGAAGCAGGTTTGCACTGTATCATTTCACAAAACGTTATGGTCTGGAATATCATGCCGCATTCGATTCCTGCTCTTCAGAAACTGAGCCCAGTGCAAAAGAGGTAGCCAAGCTTATTGATAAAATTCATGAGGAGAACATTCCCGTCATCTATTATGCTGAAATGGAAGATCCAAAGACCGCCAGGGCGATCAGTAGCGAAACAGGAGCAAAAATGCTGTTGTTTCATTCCTGTCACAACTTAACAAAGGAAGAATTCGAAAGTGGTGCGACGTATTTATCTCTAATGCGGCAGAACGCTGAGAATTTAAAGGAGGGCCTGAAATAAATGCCGCAAATCAGCGTTCGAAATGTGTCTATAAGCTACGAAAGAAAACCGATCATAAGCGAAGTAAGCTTTGATGTTGAAAAGGGAGACTACTTATGCATCGTTGGAGAAAACGGCTCCGGGAAAACGACTCTGATGAAGGGACTTTTAGGGCTTATTCCGATTAACAGCGGCCGGATTAGCTTCGGGGAGGGTGTGAAGGCTAACCATATCGGGTACCTGCCGCAGCAAAACCCTGCACAGAAAGATTTTCCCGCTTCTGTGTTTGAGGTGGTTATATCGGGATGCCTTAATCAAATCGGTTTGAGGCCTTTTTACAGCCACAGAGAAAAAAGAAAAGCAGTTGAAAATTTGATACAATTGGGAATCATAGGTTTAAAAAATAAGCCTTTCAAGTCACTGTCTGCAGGACAGCAACAGAGAGTTCTCCTTGCAAGGGCCCTTTGCGCTGCAGAGAAGGTACTGATTCTGGATGAGCCGGTTTCCGGCCTTGATCCTATAATAACAGTTGAATTATACGAAATTATACGGAAGCTGAATCAAGAAGGTACTACTGTTATGATGATATCTCATGATGTGAACGCAGCGGTAGAAAATGCGAATAAAATCCTGCATCTTAGCAGGAATTCGCTATTTTTCGGTATGACCGGGGATTATCTCAATAGTGAAATGGGAAGGCTGTTCTTTTTAGGCGGAGGTAAAAATGATTGATCTGATCGGCGAGCTGTTGTCATATTCCTTTATAAGGCGTGCCTTGGTGGTGGGAATGCTTGTGGCGTTGTGTTCCGCTCTGCTCGGTGTGAGCCTGGTGCTGAAGAGGTATTCCATGATCGGTGACGGGTTGTCTCATGTTGGATTTGGCGCATTATCCGTCGCGACAGCTATGAATCTGGCTCCTTTGAAAGTATCGATTCCGATTGTTGTTGGAGCTGCGTTTCTGCTGCTTCGAATCAGTGAAAACAGCAAAATAAAGGGTGATGCCGCCATCGCTTTGATTTCAAGCAGTTCTATTGCAATTGGTGTCATTATAACCTCGTTGACGACCGGAATGAATGCAGATGTCTATAATTTTTTGTTTGGCAGTATTTTAGCAATGAGCAAAGGAGATGTTATTCTGAGCATTGCGTTATCTATCGTAGTATTTTTGCTGTTTGTTTTCTTTTATAATAAAATATTTGCGGTAACGTTTGATGAAAGCTTTGCTCGTGCAACAGGGATCAAAGCAGGGATTTACAATATGCTTATCGCTCTGCTTACAGCAGTAACCATTGTAGTGGGAATGAGGATCATGGGAGCACTTTTAATTTCAAGTCTGATTATTTTCCCTGCATTGTCATCAATGCGAATAGTGAGAAACTTTCGTGGCGTGATCTTAACTTCCGCTGTTATTTCAACGATCTGCTTTTTCTGGGGCATGGCGGCATCCTATGCGTTTGATACACCGGCAGGCGCAAGCATTGTTGCGGTAAATCTGGTGGTCTTTATCGCTTGCTGCATAATCGGGTTATTACCCCGGAAGGAAAGAGAATAACAGTTTATTTAACATAAACCTTAGGCAGCCTGTGACCGAATGCACATACGATTTCATAATTGATGGTACCGATCTTTCCTGCGATCTCATCCGCCGAAATGGTTAAACCGCCCTGGCTTCCCATAAGAACGACCTCGTCACCGAGCTTCGTCCCGGGCACATCGGTCACATCCACCATGCACAGGTCCATGCAGATGGTTCCCACTACAGGAGCATAGCACCCGTTCACGATCACACGGCCTTTTCCTGAAATAAGTCTCGGATAACCATCAGCGTAACCGATAGCCAGAGTAGCTATCAGACTTTCACGTTCTGTTGTGAACGTTCTTCCGTAACTGACTGAAAATCCCGCAGGAACTTTTTTTAAGTGAACTATATTCGCTTTAACTGACATCACAGGTTTAATTGAGAGCTGATTTCTATCCACTTCATCAGAAGGATAACATCCGTAAAGAATTATTCCCGTACGCACAGCATCATAATAGGATTCGGGAATTTCCATAACCGCAGCACTGTTGGCAAATGTCTGGTAAGGTATGCTGACACCTGCTTGCTTCAGTTTCTCAGAAAACTGCTCATACAGCGAAAGCTGATTCCCTGAGGCGGATTTATCCTTTTCATCAGCATTGGCAAAATGGGAAAGCAGCCCTTTTATTTTCAGATTTGAAAGGGCGTCTATTCTTTTGATTTCTTTAATGTCTTCTTCATCGGTAAGAAAGCCGATACGACCCATACCCGTATCAATTTTCACGAATGCTTCGACCACTTTCCCTGCGGCTTCGGCAGCAGCGGAGAAAGCAGCAGCATTGTCGTATGAGTAAACAACAGGAGTAATATCATAAGCGATCAGGGTATCCGCATAGATCCCGGATACGGGGGAAAGTGTGATAACAGGACAGGTTATCCCGGCCTCCCTTAACACTGCAGCTTCCTGCAGTGTTGCGACCGCAAGAGCTTTTACACCGTTATTAATCAATGTATTGGAGATTGCAACCGCTCCATGACCATAGGCATCCGCTTTTACGATGCCGATAATATCTCTGTCCCCTATTTTTTTCTGAATTTGTTCTATATTATAAGCAAGATTGCAAAGATTGATTTCCGCCCAAGCTGACCTCAAGACCTCTTTCAACATAAATGGTCCTACCTTTCTATTTAACATTCTGTCCGGCGCTTAAATTTTAATTTTCTAAAATGCTGTCACTAATATATCATTGCTCAAAAACGCTGTCAACTAACAGGATATCCCGAATAGCGGTACGTGAGAAATGAAGCAAGAACCACAAGAGCCCCTCCCATAAGAGTGGAAACAGGCAATGATTCTCCTAGAACCAAATACCCTAATATAGCTGAAAATACAATGCCGGAGTAGCTGTAAATGCTGACCTCTGAAGCAGGTGCCATACGGTATGCATAAGTAAGTGCGATCTGACCGACAGCTCCACAGATTCCAATAATAAGAAGCAGAAAAAAATCCGTCAGAGTCGGCACGGTAAAGTCAATCAGGAAAAATGGAAGGGAAGCAGCTACGCAGAAAGTAGAAAAATGCATTATTACAGTCATCCCATCGACTTTATCCTTGAAATATGCAAGTAGAGTATATGATACACTTGAAAACAGTGAACATAAAAAGGCAACAAAAAGAGGAAATAAGTTGGACTGAAAAGCAGGATTTGCGACAAGCAATGCCCCGGCAAAAGCGATAAGCAGAGCAGGTATCTGTATTTTAGCTATTTGCTCCTTCAAGAATAAATAAGCCAATATAGTTATAAGGAATGGAGACAACTTGCTTAGAATGGTAACGTCAGCCTGAGCTGCCCTTGAAGCGGCATAAAATAAAGAAACCAAGCCAAGAAGCCCAAAAGCGGAACGCATAAAAAGCAAAGGCTGATATTTTTTTTCACCGAACATGGATAGGTGATTTTTTTTAATAATAATGAAGCAAACCGCCATGCTGACTATATTGCGGGAAAAAACCTGTTCCATAAGCGGTATACGTTCTCCGGTAATGTTAATGAGTACCTGCATAATCGAAAAAACCAATGCAGACAATATCATCAAAAAAATACCAGTTTGCTTTGTTATATTTGACATTATAATTCTTCTTTCATTGTTTGAATACTATTCTCTATAATATCACAACTCTACATCCTTATTCATTCGATATTTCTTATCATCGATATTCTATCAATAAATAGAAATAAACGTCAAATAATGGCGAAAAATCTTGAGATTTACATTATTTTAATGTAAAATAATGCTATATAAAATAATCGATTATTATCATAAGATATAAGCCGGTAAATTTTTAGAATCCAATCAAATATTGTAAATTTCTGCTGCAATTCTGCCTGCATTACTGAAATGCTTGACAGTATAAAAATGTAATATCTCGTATCTCCATAGTATGCAGCGTAGGTTTTATTGGGTGTGAATGCGATGAAAATAATAAAACATCATCTTCTGTTTTGCGTTGTATTATCAATCATTGTAATATTTTCCGCCTATCAACCTTATGCAAAAACAACTGGTGGGGATGTCTTCCGTGTTGCTTATCTGGAGGGAGATCCTTATGTAAACTATGCAGGAAATTTAAACGGAATTATCTTCGGTCTATCGCAGCTTGGTCTGGTAGATGACACTTCCGACTGGGGCTTTCATGAAGGCAGCGACGATGCTTATCTTATTTGGGATTGGCTGGAGAATCATACCCATAATGAAATTAGTTTTGTCAGGGATGAATTCTATCAGCTTATTTTTATGTCTGACCTGGAAAAAACTGAATTTGTAAGACATATGAATGAGGACGATGAGATTGATCTTATCCTTGTCATGGGTACGTCTGCTTCGAAATTTATCAGGGAAAACAATATAAATACCGATGTTATGATCATGTCCGTTACCAATGCCTATGAAGCCGGTATTGTAAACGGACTTGATTATTCAGGGATCAAAAATGTCTGGGCACATGTGTCCCAAAACAGATATTACAATCAGCTCAATGTGTTCTACGATTTGTTTCAATTTAATAGGCTTGGTATCGTTTATGAAAACAGTGAAAACGGCAGAAATGAGATCGCATATGCGGATATAAAACGCTTTGCCGAATCTAAAGACATAGACTTGGTAGAAGTACCTGTGGATGCAAATATACAAACAGACAGACCGGAAGAGTACGAAAAAAAAATGATAGAAGGGTATCACATGCTGTCAGAAAAGGCAGATGCCGTATATATGACCAATTGCGGCGGAAGAGCAGCGGATAGGATTTTGGAATACCTGGATCCATTGTATCAGAAAGGGATTCCGGCCTTTTCACAGACCGGGAAAAATGACGTGAAAAACGGAGCGGTGATGACGATATATCGATATAACTTCGATGAAATCGGAAATTTTTGCGCACAGCAATTCGTCAGCATCATGGAGGGAAAATCACCCGGGCAATTGGAGCAGGGATATGACGAATCACAGGCTTTGTGTTTTAATATTGAAGCTGCTGAAAAAGCAGGCTTGAAACTGCCGTTTAAAGCCTTAGTCTCTGCGGATACAATTTTTACTGCTATTGGGGAAAACAATCAGGATGAATGATGAGAACAAAGGCATGAAAAAAAACAGTAACGAAACAGAGGGTATTGTAATAAATAAGAGGATCAAACGTATAACGGGATTGTATCTTACAATGTTTCTTACTGTTATCCTGCTGATTTCTTTATATATCAACGTAAGCTCTTTTCGGACACAATTTGTATCCAATGAGCTGTCCTTCTATTCCATCAGTGGGGGAAGGGTTGTTGATACGATTGAAAATGGTTTGCTTTATGGAAAATCATTGGACAAGTTTTATGGAATAGAGCAGCTCTTACAAAGCTGGAGCGATAAAAACCAGGGAGTTGTGGATATTAAACTGCTATCAGCCGATAAAGAGGAGATATATTACCAGCTTAACAACGAAGCCGGAGATAGTGCTGTCAACGATCAGTATGAGAGCATATATCTTGAAATAAAGGACAGCGGTGATTCTACAATAGGATACATAAATATTGTAATCGATCTTGCAGATAGGCTGAATGTACTGTATGAAAAACAGAATTCCCTGCTCAAAGTCGCAGGGATGCTGCTTATAGCAGGGGTCGCAGCTGTCGTTGTATTTTGCAGGAAAAGCGATTATCTGAATACAGATTCTCATATTGATAAGAAAAAGATTCTGAGTTTCATGCTTGTATTGATCCTCATTTTGCAGCTTTCATTCACCGCATATTCATCTGTGTTACTCAGGGGATTTTATATAGAAATATCAAATAATACGAAAAGCGAGATACAATCTTTGATCCAGGGAGATATCAATAAGGTGGTTGATCAGGGAGTATCCTATGAACAGATTTACGATTTTCAAAGCTATGCAGATGATGTAATTAATAAAGTACCCATAATAGAAAGCATTACATTGGATGGAGAAAAACTTAGCGTTACGGTTTCAGAAACTCATATAGAATCGGCAATCAGAAGGATGCTGACGGATATGCTGACCGTTCTTATAATCTCGATGTTTATTGCAGCGGAAATTGTAAACCACATGCTGATTTCCATTAATAGAAAAATTCAGCAAATCAGCGGCAGACAATATTATGACAAAGAGCTCAGCATACGGGTGTCTTCTTTTCTGATACATATGGCGTGCTATTTGCCCATCAGTTTTATTCCAATGATGATGAATCAGTTGACTGGGGGAAATTCAAGTGATTTTATTCTTGGGCTTCCAGTCATGATACTTTTTGCGACAGGTTTGATTTTTACAATGATAGCTGGCAGCTGGAGCCAAAAATACGGATGGAAAAAACTCCTGTTAACAGGAGTGGGACTGGTTGTCCTCAGCTCTCTAATTGCAGGAGCAATACAGAATGCTGCTGTTCTGATTATCGCAAGAGGCCTTTACGGTGCAGCCTATGCTTTGGTATATATAGCCATCAGAGAATTTGCAGCTGAAACTACCGACAGACAGGATCGATCGAAAGGTTTGGCACAGGTTACTGCCGGGCTGTATGCCGGAATAAACATAGGAGCCGTATTGGGATCCATGCTGGTTGAATCGCTAAGATTTAGCGGAGTTTTTCTTATCTCGGCAGTGCTTGGCCTTATCGCATTATTCGTCGTAAAGAACCACTGCGTTGCAAGTGCGGATATTGAAACAAAAAATGAAGAGTGTGTGGTAAATAACGAACAACCGGAGAACGAAATCAAAGAAAAAGAGGTAACAGACAACAGGAAGATGATAGCCATCCTTAAAAACAAGGATATGATACGACTTTCTCTTTTCATCATAGCACCGCTGGCTATCTCAACGCTTTTTTTCGAATATTTCCTTCCGATTTACGCAATAAAAGCAGATATTTCATCTGCTGATATAGGACGTGCATTTCTGTTTAACGGAATCGCAATCGCCTATATCGCACCGCTTTTAGTGAAATATTTTACCGGGAAGTTAAATGAAAAACTGAGCTTGTTTTTGTTTTCGATATTAATGGCTATAGGGTTTTTTGTATTTGGAATCTGGGGTGGAGTTCTATCCATCCTGGCGGCTTCCGCAATCATGGGTATTGCTGAAGGGACAGCATTGGTATCGCAGAATATGATTATGCTGGATTTGGACATCGCAAGGAAGGCAGGTACCGGCAGAATGCTGAGCGCATATGCAACAGTACGAAAATTATCTCAGACTGCAGGACCGCAAATATTTGCATTGTGTATGATGTTGGGATATCAATCCGGAATGATAGTTATAGGAATCATTATCGTTGTCTGCAGCGTGATCTATTTCCTGGGCAGCCGGGAAGATGGAGGAGATAAAATTTAATGGCGGGATACAAGGCGGAAAGAAGCGAACCAATAAAAAACGGGATACTGATTGATGCGGTAATAGGGGAGGAAGCACCATATTACATGAGCAGCATGAAGGAAGTCGATATAGGAGAGATGCTCAGACTTCAGAAACAGGTTTTTATGGAAGATAACCTGAATGTTCTCTGGTTCTATCCTTTTAAATCGTTAGAACTTAAAAGCATTTTAAAAATAGAAAATAACATAGTGATTGGTGTTTTTGTAAGAGAAAGACTTATTGCCTTTAGAGTCGGCTGCTGCTGCGGCAGAGAATATCAAGAGATCGTCTCGGCGTTGGGAGGAAGATACAAAGAGATTCCGTGTTTCTTAATGAATGGTGCTTTTGTTGAAAACAGGTATCGGGGAAATAACCTGCAGCAAATGATGAGCCAATATTCTATAGACAGATGCCGTGAAATCGGGATAAAAACATTTCTGACAGCCATACATCCCGATAATGCATCCAGCATAAAATCGCTTACAAATATTGGATTTGAAGTTCGGGCAAGAAAGATGCTCTATAATAATAAATATGACAGAACGATACTCGTAAAGGAGGAAAGCTGATGGTGAAGAAAAATAAGAGATCCATAGAAGGTATAGGCTTAATCATATTTGCCTTTGCTATGATTATTTTTTTATCAGGCTGTGAAAATGGCGTGGACAGAAACACCATATATATTGCGGCTGCAGGTCCCGAAAGCAGGATGGAAGGTGAATTTAAGAACGGCATCAAAATGGCCGAGGAAGAGATTGAACAGACAGGATACCTTGATGGTAAGTCGATACAGGTAGATTATTATGATGACAAAAGGGATCTGACCACTGGCATAAAAATCGCTCAGAATATTGCGGAGCAGAAATATAAATATTCTGCTGTCATAGGGCACTGGAATGCGTCCATCAATATCCCCGCAGCACCGATTTACAATAATGCAGGGCTGCTGGCAATGACGCCGATGGTATCCTCACCTGACCTTACAATCCCGGCAAAGGAATATATTTTCAGAATGGTTCCCACAGATAGCGACGAAGCAAGGAAAATGGCCGTATATGCAGCAGAAAAAAACCTGTGGAATATCGCGATCTGTTACACAGACAGCGATTACGGAACAGGATTATGTGATGAATTTGAAAAAGCGTGTGATGAGACGGGAGTGAATATTATCGATTCACATGCCGACTTTATAAATAAGGCGGAATTTGAACAGCAGTATGAAAAGTGGAAAGCACTTGATATCGATGCAGTATTTATTGCGGACTCCCTGCCATACGCAGTAGACTTAGTAAATATGATCCGCGAAAAGGATGCGGTCATACCAATCCTGAGCGCCGGCGGGTTCAGCTTTGACGATGTTGTTGCCTTAGCCGGAAAAAACAGCAGCAACATAGCGTATGCAGCTCTATATTACCCGGAACTGGAACTTGATAGCCTCAGAGAATTCAACAGCAAGTATAAAAGTCTTTATGGAACGGAGCCGGCATCTTTTCTTGCCTCAAAAGGATATGAATGCGTCTGGTTGATAGCAGATGCGATAAAACATACAGGCAGCAAAGCGTCAGGGGAGATCGCCGATTATCTGCACTCCATGGAACCCTGGCAGGGGGTGTTTAATTCTTTCAATTTTAAGGAGAACGGCGACCCCGATGGAATAGATCTGTTTATCGTTGAAGTAAAAGACGGGACATATACGTATATTAGTTCGCTCGATTTGCAGATTTCTACTGCTTGCTAAGAGAAAGGAGGTAACAAGAAATGGCAAATGTATTCAGAAAGACATCACTGGATCGCCTGTCTTCACCGGAACAGCTTGATCGTCTCATCACAGTGACCTCGCCAAGAATATGGCTGACGCTGATCACAATCGGGATCGTGCTGGGATGCGGAATACTGTGGGGAATTTTCGGAACAATTCCCGTAAAGGTGGATACCTCCGGAATCCTGATCAGCAGCGGGGGTGTTTCCTCAATATCATCAACGGTCAGCGGGCAGATCACCGATGTTCGGGTGGATAACGGCGATGAAATAAAAAAGGGAGATACCATTGCTATAATTGGCGAAGACGACATTGTAACCGAGATAAATAAAACAAATGAAATTATTGAGGTACTGGAAACCCTGACAAGCTCCTCTAATTGGTCTTCCGTTGATATCCCGACGGAGCTGCTTGAGCTGCAGCAGCTTGGACTTCAGATCCAAAGCGCCAGCAATGCGGCATCTTATGAGAGGGTCAATCCGGAGGTGGCAAAAAGAGAATACGAGTCATACATACAACTATATGAGGCAGGTGCAGTTTCTAAGGCGGAACTGGACCAGAAATACAGTGTCTACATGAGTGCACAGTCGGGATACAGCCAGCAGGCTTTGAGCGCGTCTCAGGCCGTGGCTCGTTTTAACACGACAAAAGAGTCAAAGTTAGACGAACTGACAAAAAAGGTAGAGGATCTGATATCCTCTATGAAATCAGATTATAAGATCGTGGCTCCAAGTGAAGGCAAGATAGCAGCCGTCAAAGTAAAAAGAGGAGATATGACCAACCCGGGCACTGTAATCGCAACACTTGCGAAAACCGGAAGTAATGTTAAAGCATTAGAGGCAGTCATATATGTTCCTGTTTCAGACGGAAAGAAAATCGTTGAGGGTATGGAAGTAAAGATCTACCCCTCCACAGTACAGAAAGAAGAATACGGATATATGATCGGAACTGTCGTAGAGGTGCCCGATTATCCCGTCAGCAGAGAAACTGTTATGATGACCCTGGGTAATGAATCGCTTGTGCAGGAACTGACAGGCGAAGGTGCGCCCCTTGAGGTCCGAGTGGATCTGGTGGCTGACGATACTACCGTAAGCGGTTATGCTTGGTCAGGAAAGAAGGGCGCGACTGTAAATGTGCAAAACGGGACCCTGTGCAGCGCAGCTGTGGTCGTCGCAGAGCAAAGGCCGATCAGCATGGTGATACCGATCTTGAAACAGAAATTTTTACCGATTGAATAGCAGGTGGTGGCATGAGTAAAGGAAAAAAAGCGGAAAGAGTAAGGAATTATGCTGCAGTGTCTACCATTTTGCAGATGGAAGCAACGGAATGCGGTGCCGCAAGCCTTGCTATGATTTTAGCAAGATATAAAGCTTTTGTTCCTCTGGAGCAGCTAAGAAGCGATTGCGGAATCAACAGGGATGGCAGTAAGGCGAGCAATATCATCAAGGCTGCCAGAAATTACGGTCTGGATGCAAAAGGCTATCGTATGGAACCGGAAGGTTTGAAAACAGTAAAGATGCCCTGTATTCTCCACTGGAATTTCAACCATTTCATTGTTCTGGAGGGGTTTAAAAACGGCAAGGTTTACATAAACGACCCAGCATCGGGGAAAAAAGTCATCAGTGAAGAGCAGCTCGACATGTCCTTTACAGGAGTTGTATTGACCTTTGAACCCGGACCCGAATTCAAGGCGGTGGGTGTCGAGCCTCAGCTGTACAGGGCACTGGTCAAACGTTTAAAAGGATCGGAACAAATTCTGAGCCTAATATGCATTGCAGGTCTGTTTCTCGTTATCCCCGGTCTGGTAATACCTACATTTTCTAAAATCTTTATAGATGATGTTCTCCTTGGGGGCAAGGATTACTGGCTGAGAGCTCTTGTTTGGGGAATGGTAATAACCGGCATCATACAGGTGATCCTGACTTACGTTAAAAATCAATATCTGCTGAAAATGCAAACAAAGATCGCGATTATTACATCTGGAAAGTTTTTATGGCACGTTTTAAGGCTTCCGGTCCAATTTTTTTCACAAAGATATGCGGGAGATATCAGCCAAAGAATGCAGAGCAACGATTCCGTAGCCGCATTTCTTTCAGGTCAGCTGGCATCCACTGTGATCAACTGCGTCATGCTTGTATTCTACTTTGTCCTGATGCTTTGTTACAGCTGGAAGCTTACAATGGTGGCTTTGGCTGCGGCAGCGATCAATATGGGATACCTGAAATATATAGCAGAAAAAAGAGAAGATCAGAATTCGAAATTGCAGCAGGATTCCGGCCGCATGATGGGCACCGCTATGGGTGGTCTGCAGATCATCGAGACTTTAAAAGCTTCCGGTGCAGAGGGCGATTTCTTTGCAAAAGTATCCGGTTATCACGCAAAAAATATAACGCAGCAACAGGTCTTTGGAGTATCTACCCAGTATCTCAATACACTGCCCGTTCTGCTTACTTCACTGACCGATGCGGCTGTGCTTATTCTGGGCGGCTTTGAGGTCATGGGAGGCATTATGACAGTGGGAACGCTGATCGCTTTTCGTACACTGATGAGCAGTTTTATGAGTCCGATCACCATGTTGATGCAGATAGGAACACAATATCAAGAAATGAAGGCGGATATCAACCGTCTGGACGATGTGCTGAATTATGAAGAGGATGCCGTATTCCAGAGAGAGACTCCAAAGGAAGAAATGTATGATGACAAGTATCATAAAAAACTGGAGGGATATGTTGATATTAAAGGATTGAATTTCGGTTACAGCCCCTTGGAACCGCCTCTTATCGAGAATTTTGAAGTACATATGAAGCCGGGATCGAGGGTTGCTTTAGTAGGCGGATCCGGGAGCGGCAAGTCGACCGTCAGCAAGCTGATTACCGGAATCTATGAACCCTGGAGCGGAGAAATCCTGTTTGACGGTCAGAACAGAAAGGATATATCCAGAACGGTATTAGCCAATTCCGTTGCAGTTGTTGACCAGGACATTTGTATGTTCTCCGATACGATCAAAAACAATTTGACGCTTTGGGATGAAGTCATTCCTGAAGAGATGATTATGGAAGCGGCCAGGGACGCCGAAATCTACGATACCATTACCGAAAAAATCGGCGGCTTTGAATACAAGCTTGCAGAAGGCGGCAAAAATCTGAGTGGCGGTCAGAGACAGAGAGTAGAAATCGCCAGAGCGTTGATGAACAAACCCACCATTCTGATCATGGACGAAGCCACCAGTGCGCTGGATCCTGTAACGGAAAAGAAAATAGCAGATAATATCAGGGAAAAAGGGATCACCTGCATCATCGTAGCTCACCGCCTCAGCACTATCCGGGACTGTGACGAGATCATTGTTCTGAGCAAGGGGAAAATCGTACAGCGCGGTACCCATGATGAATTGAAAGATCAGGAAGGTTATTATGCCGAACTGATCCGGAACATATAGGAAGGGGGCTCCGGATATGACAGACGATAAATTTGAAATAAACCGTACATTAGACGAACAGGAACAAGAGAAGAAATTTGCCAATGAACAGGAACGGTTGAAAGAATTATCCAAAAAGCGACTTCGAAATGACAGCTGGCAGCTCCACGATTCCCTTAGCGATTTTGTAAGGGTCATACATTCCAATACACCCAAAATAACATTTGAGGATGTTTCAGTCGATCCGATTTATTATGCATTTAAACTGGTGTGTGATGCGGCAAAGATCAAGGTAATTCCGGTTCACGAAGTGAGCGGGAAAAATATAGAATCTCTGGATGCAGATTATCTTGCAAGGATATCGCAGATCAATATGAGAGAGATTATCCTGGATGACGAATGGTGGAAAAATGACAACGGGCCGATCCTGGCATATTTTGAAGAAGACAACCGTCCCGTAGCCTTGATACCAAAGAGTCCGTCCTCCTATATCCTTCATGATGTAAGCAATAACAAGCAGATGAAGGTGACGGAAGAAATTGCCCTGCAGCTTAAACCACATGGCGTAATCTACTATCGTCCTTTCCCGGCAAAGAAACTGAATCTTATCGATATCATGAAATTTTCCATGGAAGGATGCTGGAAAAGGGATGCGATCACTGTGCTGGCCGTGTCTCTGATTGGGGCACTTATCGGACTGATCGTTCCAAAAGTTACGCAGCAGATCTTTGATGTATACATCCCTGGAGGAGAGGTGCCACAGCTTGCCCAGATTGGATTACTGCTGGCAGGGTTTCTGTTTGGTAAATCCCTCTTTGATCTTTGCAGAGGCCTGGCGATGCTGAGGATTGAGGGAAAAATGGAATCGACAGTGCAGAGCGCTGTATGGGACAGACTGCTGGCACTGCCTGTGGGGTTTTTCAAGGATTACACTGCAGGAGAACTTGCGATGCGTGCTTTTGGTATCTCCCAGATCCGTGCAATGGTATCAGGAGCCATGACAAGCACGATCTTGACCGGCGTCTTTTCTGTACTTTACATATTCCAAATCTTTAAATACGGCCAAGACCTGGCAAAGTACGCCATTATCATGATACTTGTTCTCATGGCGGTTTCCTATATAATGGGCAGGATCCAGATGAGATACGAAACAGAGTTCCTCAGGATAACCAACAAGACAAGCGGCCTTGTTCTTCAGTTATTCAACGCTGTCGCAAAATTCAGGGTCGCCGGAGCGGAAAATAGGGCCTTCAAGCAGTGGGCGGATCTGTTTACAGAATCAAGGAAAATCAACTACAGGAAAGAAACTATAACAACAATCATAACGACGATTACAACAGCGGCTCCACTCATTTTTAATCTTGTATTTTATATCGTTGCGGTTAAAAAAGGTATAGAACTCCAGGCTGGTATGTTTATCGCATTTACCACTGCATTCGGCGGCCTTTCCGGCGGAATGATCTCCATCATCCAGACCGTTATCCAGATCAATGTGATAAAACCTACTTATGAAATGAGCAAACCTATTCTGGAGGCACTGCCCGAGTACGATGAGATGCAGGAAGACCCGGGCAACCTGCAGGGATCCATCAGAGTTTCCGGTGTGAGCTTCCGCTATGAAGAAGATGGCCCTCTCATTTTAAAGAATATTAATCTGGAAATAAGGGAAGGTGAATATGTTGCTATAGTGGGACCGTCTGGAAGCGGGAAATCCACCTTGTTCCGGATGCTGCTCGGCTTCGAGAGGCCGCAGGCAGGCCAGGTTTATTACGATAATAAGGATCTTGCTACGGTGAACGTAAGGGAAGTGAGAAGGCAGATGGGCGTCGTAATGCAGAATGCACAGCTCATGTCCGGCGATATTTTCAGCAATATCATCGGTGCCAATACCAGGCTGACTATGGAGGACGCCGTGAGAGCGGTCAAAATGGCAGGTATGGAAGAGGATATTGTTGCAATGCCCATGGGCTTGCATACAGTGGTTTCAGAAGGTGCGACCACTTTGTCAGGCGGACAGCGGCAGCGGCTGCTTATCGCCCGTGCCATCGTAAATAACCCGAAGATCCTGTATTTTGATGAAGCCACCAGTGCATTGGACAACAAGACACAGAAGGTGGTCCAGCAGAGCCTTGACGGGCTCAATTCAACGAGGGTCGTCATTGCCCACAGGCTTTCCACCATTATTAACTGCGATCGGATCATCGTAATTGATAAAGGAGAGATTACAGAAGAAGGATCCTATGATGAGTTGATGGCAAAGGGCGGCACATTCCATGAAATGGCGCAGCGGCAGCTGGCGTGATAGGACAGTGAGGACGTTTCTTAATTGTCACAATTGTCATGACTGGGTTGCTTTTCGATTATTTACGGATAATTATGTAATGTTTTCATCCATCATCCGTATATTAGGATGAAAACAATAAAGTGAGCTATTAATACTAAGTTGTGAGGCTTTACCTAAATAATGCAGCGAGGACAAATATGAACATCTATGTGTAGCGTATAAGTATAGATTAAACCCATAGAAGGGAAAGGAAAAAATTAATGGGAAAGATGAAGGAATTATATGTGAAGGTCACGGAGGACAGCGCTCTGCAGTCAAAGTTTTCAGAGATCATGAGGGATGCAGAAAAGGCAGGAGCAGAAGCCACAAAGGAAAAACTGATTGCCTTCGCAAAGGAAGCAGGATTTGATGTGAACATGGATGAGGTGCGGGAATTTTTTAAAGCACTTTCTGAGCAGAACGAAGGAACTCTTTCCGATGCGGAGCTGGATGCGGTAGCCGGCGGAAAGTCTCCCCATGGAAGCATGGTACTTGCCGCTTCGGTATTAAGCCTCATGATAGCCTGCGGTTTAGTATCGGCCGCAAATGGACGTGCCTGTGGCAATATGTTTAATTAATGCATCGAAAATAGCAGGCAAGGTATAAAAAAGAAATGAGGAAGGCAATGGATTTCAGAAAGGTTGCAGCAGCGGCTTCTTATATAGAGGAACGAAGAAATGGCGGCGGTTTTGATCCGGTGATGGACGACAAAGCAAAGGAACGGCTTTTGGAGTGGCAGAAGCTTCTCAACGTGGTAGCCGGGAAGAATATTTTTGAAATGCGGCTTGCAGGGGACGGCATTACAATGGAGGAAGCCTTACATATCTGCGGAAACCCATCCTTCCCGCCGGAAGAAGAGCTGCCCTCATGGTCAAGGAT
Source organism: Eubacteriales bacterium (assembly GCA_028692105.1). Lineage (GTDB taxonomy): Bacteria > Bacillota > Clostridia > Peptostreptococcales > Anaerovoracaceae > Anoxybacterium. Next base: position 30,259 of record JAQUYC010000004.1, read on the forward strand.
TTTGAGCGAGGCCGTACAGATACTGCCCATTAAAGAGGAGGAAGCCTGGATGGAAGTTTCCGTTAAAAAGGCAGAAATCGGCCTGGAAGGCCCTCTCGGTGCGCTGCTTCCTTTTTTGACTGCAGTAGAAAGACGGTTGATAGAAAAGTATAAAGAGCTTGAGCTTCCTCTTAAGGATTTGTCAGATATTTTGTTTCGGCGCCTGTATTATACATGTTCCCGGACATTTAACGCTCAACTGCGAATGAAGGCGTTTATGGGAAAAGTCAACCTTGCGGATACCGAGACCGCTTGGAACGAATTAGCGGAAATCCTTCTGAAAGGCGAATGGATCAGTTTGCTGGAAGAATATCCGGTCATCGCCAGAAGGATAGGCACAACAATGGAATATTTCCTGAATTTTATAGAGGAATCGCTGGACCGTTTCTATGAGAAGAAAAAAGATTTAGAAACGGCATTTTTCAACGGCGATCCTATCCGTAAAATAATCAATATACAAGGCGAGATTTCCGACCTTCATCAAAAGGGGAAGAGCGTTCTGATTTTGATTCTTGATGGAAATCGTAAACTTGTATATAAACCGAGGTCTTTGGAAATCGATGTGGCATGGGAAGAGTTTCTGACTCATTTCGCAATGAAAAAGAGCGATGTGAAAGCGCCCCATGCAGTTGATTTTGGGCAATATGGATTTATTGAATATATAGAGCATAGACCGTGCGGCAGCAGAGAAGAGCTGAAGAAGTACTATTATAATGCCGGAGCATTAATGGCACTGCTTTTTGCCTTTGGAGGGAACGACTTCCATATGGAAAATATCATTGCAGATGGCGATACTCCAGTCATAGTTGATACCGAAACCCTGATGATGCCTGTTGCAAGATATTTTGGAAAAGGCGGCAAGGATGACCCGGATGACGAGGAAAGCAAGAAAAAAGAGCAATCTTTGGAAGCAGTTATCGAACGATCGGTCATGAAGATGGGCTTTCTCCCCATGTGGCAGAAGGACAGAGAAAACAAAAGGGCGGATTACGGCGGTCTGACGGGAGATAAGCCTGAAATGAAGAACCTGCCGGTTTACCAGGGTGAACGGTATGCAGGAAATGGCTTTACTGCAGAAATCCTTAACGGTTTTCGCGATATGTACCGACACATTATGCAGCAGCGGGAAGAGCTTCTGCATGGCACAAAAGGGGTCAGGCTCTTTGAGCGCTGCAAGTTCAGAATGCTCATCAGAAACAGCCAAACATATGGGAACCTGCTGGATCATATCATTCAGCCGGCCTTGTTGAAAGATGGCTTTGATTATTCCATGACGACGGACCGAATGGTAAACGCCTTTTTATATGATGCTCATAAGAGCATAGTACCGCAGCTTATCAATGTGTTCCGTTCAGAAAAAAGAGCAGTGGAAAGAGGAGATATCCCGATTTTTTACTGCGAACCGGATGGGGAAGGAATTCTGGATGAAGAAGCACTTTTATTTGGCTGCTATTTTAAAAAATCACCCATTGGAAATGCAAGGGAAAGGATAGCGGGATTAAATGAAGAGGATTTGATGATACAGCTTCAAATCATCGAAAAAAGTCTTGCCACCGAAGCCAGAAACATACATGAATACTTTTCCGAATCTGAAGGATCTGAAAAAAGCGAGGAGACAGAGCAGCGGCTTCTGAATAAAGAAGAGCTGCTGCAAGAGGCCCGTGCAATTTATTCTGAGATCATGGAAAACCGCTTTATTTCAAAAAATGGAGACTATTCCTGGCTGGCAGAGCAGTATGATATGCTCAGATCGGGAACGAGCCTTTCCATCATGGGTCCATCCCTTTATGACGGACTATTGGGAATTTCTGTGTTTTCTGCAGCCCTATATAAAATTACAAAAGAAAAAGACTGTTATGATACGGCAGAACATTGTATAAGGAAAACGGAGGATTATGCCAAAGCATTTATTCCCAGCATGGAGCGATATAAGATGAACCTTGGATACAGCAGCGGGTTGGCAGGCTTTATATCAGGACTCTCCCTTACTTCAAAATATCTGCAAATAGATGATGGCTATATAATTTCGGAAAAGATCATCCTTGGCATCACAGAAAAAATGATTAAATCTGATGAGATAGGCGATGTTTTAGGAGGAGTTTCAGGGCTTGTTATTGCCTTGATAGGGGATGAAAGATGGCTGCAGCATCCGGAAATGCAGGGACAAGTTCTGAAACTATTGGTCTGGTGCGGAGAACACCTCTTGGAACAGAAAAACATTGAAACGGAGTTGGGATTTAAGATCTGGAAATCAAAAGAAGCCTCACAGCCGCTGACGGGCCTCGGACACGGCGCTGCAGGCATAGCCATGGCTTTGTTCCGGCTTTATGAAGTGTTTGAAGACAAGAGATTTTTAAATGCAGGAAAAGATGCCATCGCCTATGAAGACAGCGTATATGACAGTGAGGCGGGCAACTGGCCGGATTTCAGGAGCGATCCGAGTCAAAAGCATAGGCAGGACAGGCAATTCATGGGAGGCTATTGCGCAGGAGCGCCGGGGATTGGGCTGGCAAGATTGGATGGGCTTCATAGGGTCGGGGGCGGTGCGGACTTGGAGGAGATTTTAATTGAGGACGTAAGGCGTGGAGATCGCTTCGTTCGTGCTATCAAGAATGAAGGCAGAAACCATCTTTGTTGCGGCAGCGCAGGCAGGATTGATTTTCTTATTGAAGAGGGAGCCAGGTTGAATGACAGGGAAGCGGAGGCTCTGGCACATCGCATCTTATCCAACCTAATTTTGGGAAAGCAGAAAAGGGGTCATTATAATTTCCATGTAATGAACGGCAAATATTATTATAATCCCACTCTGTTCCAGGGAACAGCAGGGGTAGGCTACGAAATCTTACGATTTATAGATCCAGAAAAAATCCAGTCGATTCTAATATGAAAGGATATTCCATCCGATTATTTAGTTTATAGTTATAATTAACATTTATTAGTATAGGAGAGACAACGTAATCATGGAAAAAATGAAAGAATTGTACCAAAAGGTAGCAAATGACAGCGAACTTCAGGCAAAATTTGCAGAGATAATGAAGGATGCGGAAAAAGCGGGAGTTGAGGCAGCGAAGGAAAAGCTCACGGCGTTTGCAAAGGAGTCCGGGTTTGAGGTAAGTATTGACGATATGAAGGAATTTTTCGCAGCTCTTTCTCTAAAAAAGGAAGGGACCCTTTCAGATGTGGAGTTGGATATGGTTGCAGGCGGTAAGGGGGGCAACCCTCCAATGCTCAGTGGGCGCACTGACGAATATTTAATACCATGCAAGATAACAAGTATACTAATTGTAAGCCGACCTTATGGATGCTAAAGTTAAGGAATTCATCCAAAGAAAGATTTTAATAAGCCTGGACACTTGCATACAATAAAGAAAGCAGATCAGAATGGATAAGAGTGAGCGATTCGTGCTGGACACAGTGGAGTCATATAAATATTTACCTCTCCTTTTTCAAGCCTACAAACCATACCTGCTCAATTGCGAAAGGGAGAATATCATAGCCGTGGGAGCAAAGGATGCGGAAGGCAAGCCCTGCGGGCTGATCTTGGCGGCGACTTCATATGATGAAAATGGAGTTATTAATAATTCCTGGATACTATTAAGCGTTTTTGTAAGCGTAAAGCAAAGGAGAAAGGGAATTGGACGGAGCCTTTGGGAACAGCTAAGAAACATATTGCAGAAAAAAGGCTGTCGAGAGCTTAAAGCTCAGTCGGTTCTCACAGAGGCTATCTCGGAGGTGGTATGCGGCTATCTCGTTGCAATGGGGTTTTTAGTCCCGAAACGTATTGCAAAAATATTCAGCTTTGATGATGTAAGTATATGGAGAAGTCCTTTCGTTTCCGGCTCATTTGCCAATGCATTTCAACCGGATGAAAGCTTCCGTTATTTATCCTTTGATGAGTTGACGGAAGAGCAGATCATGGAACTGGAAAACAATGAAGGGGATTGGTATCCCGGATTGGTCAATCCTTTAATCGGTAAAGATAAGATAAACAAAAGATGCACGGTCTTTGCGCTGGACAACAGCAATAACAGGATTGCAGGCTGGATCACTGCCATCGATGTGAATGAAAACAAGAGGATTCTATACCGTACCTTCTTTACGAGGGAGGAATACAGGGATACGCTTGTGGGATTTTTTATCTTCACACAGGCGATCAAAAATCATCTGCTCGCATATCCTCACCGGGGAGGACTGTCATCCATTCCGACAGACAATGAGAAAGCAATGCGCTTCAGTGCTTTATTTTTTCGAGATGCATATGACCATATCAGTTATGAAATTGCGAGCAGTTATTATTTTTGATCAGATTGGCAGGAACCTATTCGTAGCGCGACGGTTGACGGTGGGAGCTTTTGATGACAGAAGGAGCAGCAATAATGGTGGAATCAAAAACAGATATTACAAAGGAGATTGAAGAAGAGGCGATATATTTTGAAGATGAGCCTTTCGTTTCGGCATGGAAACAGGTGGGGGAAGGGCATTATCCGCTATTTGCAAATGTCAGCCTGAATAACTACAACAGTATGCATACGCAGTTGTATCAGAGCTTCGGCGGGAAAATTCCGATCATGTATATGAAGGATAGGGATGAATTTGAAAAGCTAATCTGCGAGATCTTGTACAAAGGAGTGAAACGTGAAATTCCAGCATCTATGGGAGCACTGACCATCAAAGGCTGGAAAGATATCTTCGGACAAAGCCACAGGGCAATTTTGCTGAGCGACGGCTACTACAGTGCGGTTTTGCCGGAGGAGATCGATATTGATCCTGAGGACTGGAAACAAAAGTCTCTGATCTTGAGAAGGGCTCACGAATGTACCCACTATTATACGCTGCGGGCTTACGGGTTTATGAACAATGCGCTTAAAGATGAATTGATTGCCGATACTATGGGGTTGATCGAGTCCTTTGGCGAATATCGGCACGATTTATTTTTACGGTTTATGGGCTTGGAGAATTATCCGGAATACCGGTGGGGTGGCAGACTGCAGAACTACCGGCCACGCGACAGAGTGATGACGGAAAATGAGTTTATCTTGTTACAGCAGGCAGCATATGATATTTCCCGGGAATTACAGGAACATATTGAAAAGAATCCTCAATACTTGAAAGATCAGACAGGAAAGCTTAAGCTGCTGAGGAAACTCGCGGGAATCGATAGTAAGTCTTTTGAAAGTCGATTTAAACAAAGGAGCAGGAATGGCAGATTATTTGATTAAGATATAAATTACAAGGACCCGTCGTTTAAGGAAAACATTTTTGACACTATTGACACAGCTTCTTTAATCCTGGCCGTTATATAAACGCCACGGTCATTTCCTCGGATACGGCAATGGTTTCACCTATAGTGATAATCGCCTCAGCTGCGGCGACCAGACCGGTATCTTTAGTGATTGTTATATGAAGCTTTATATGATCCCCCGGCTTAACAGGCGATTGAAACCGTACGTCATTCAGACGGGCTATAACGGGGGTCTTGCCTTTACGCAGATTATGATAAATGCATTCAGGCATATTGCTGTTAAAACAGATAAGAACAGCACCCAACTGGGCCAGCATTTCACTCAGTATATTTCCGGGTACGATAGGATTGCCCGGATAGTGACCCTTCAAAAAAAACTCATCACCGGATACGGAATAGACGCTCTCCGCTTCCGTCAGCGATACTATCGTTACCTGATTTAGCAGGAGCATAGGCTCCCGGTGCGGGATCAGGTTATTTATTTCATCAATGTTTAATACGACCTTCTTCATTAATATTCCTTTATATAGTGCCGTGTGTGTTTTCACGGAACCCGCTCGCTCTTCAAATCTTTGGATTTTAGTAAGAGGTAAATTTTCGTCAATCAACATCTTGCTGTGAGTGCTACCACTGCACTGTCATCCTCCAAAGAACAAGCCCAGGCATATTTGCTGTCTTTGTTAACCTCCTCTAAGGCAGCAAGCAGCGCATCAAGGCCTGACAGCAATGGCCCGTCGGACAGGCAGATCACCTTATCTCTTAAACAAAGCCAGATCGAGGCCCTACTGGCAGGAGCATTCCCTACAGTATTCGGGAACATCATCGGACTGGTACCTAATGCACCCTTTTCAAGGGCGCTGTTCAGAAAATTGATGCTAGGCATCAATGCTGAAAGATTGCTGCCAGTGACAATCGCTGTGGATTCGGACGGCAGTGAAGAGGGTTCAATATTCCGGTCTTTCATCGCATCCCATATCGCGGCAGTCAGCAGCATAGCCTGTCGATCGACCATTCTTATATCAATATCCGGCAGGTTTTTAAGGAAATACTGATCTAAATCATCACATTCAAATTTATAAGTAAATAATATTCTTGCAAATTTTGTTTCTGATTCACTATGTACCACTATTGAATCATTCTGGTATTTGTTTACTTTTGAAAGGGCTGTAAGCGATTTATTTGATGACCCTGATCGAGCAGACTCAGACTTGGAGAAAATTACACTTGAATTGTTTCCTCCAAATGCAAGCGCATTTGACATAACATGATTTAAAGGCGCCTTTCTGCTTTTATTCGGAACGCAGTCAATGGGACATTTTTCGTCCGGTGTAGTATAATTGGCAGTCGGCAGGATCTCCTGGTTTTTAATCATAAGGCAGCATGCAGCCGCTTCAATTGCGCTCGCAGCTCCCATGGTATGGCCTATCATGGATTTTATAGAACTCATCGGAGGTAATTTTTTTTCGAAAACATCGATAAGTGCTTTGGATTCCGCAGCGTCATTGGCAGCAGTTCCGGTTCCATGGGCTGAAACATAATCAATATCATCGCCTATAAGCGATGCACTATTTAGTGCCCGGCGCATAGCCTGTATGGCGCCTCTCCCACCGGGACTCGGTGACGTGATGTGATATGCATCCACCCCCAGCCCATAACCGGATATTTTTGCATAAATCTGTGCGTTCCTTTGAAGCGCATGCTCCTTATCCTCTAAAATCAGAAAAGCGGAACCCTCTGCAACTACAATACCTTTTCGATTCTTATCAAAAGGCCTGCATAAGTCAGGGGTTACCGAGAGAAGACGATTGAAGCCGACAATTGCAAGATAGGAAAGAGCATCCACACCTCCGACTATAGCAATGCTGCTTCTGCCTGATTTCACCTCATCGAAGCCATTGCCGATAGCATAGTTTCCTGCAGCGCAGGCATTCATATACAGTCTCATTGTTGGATTTGAGAGTTGAAAGTGGTTTTTCAGCGAATCAATAATATGGACAGGTGTATATTTCGCCAGTATGGCAGGATCAGTTTTCTCTAAATCGGCAGGATTCTGTATCAATAGAGTGTCTTCAATTCCCATGGTGCTCCCTGCTGCGATATGGACTTTTGATGCGGATAAGTCAGCTATTGAAAGGCGGCTGTCATTAAGAGCAAGATCCGCAGCCATGCAGGCCAGCAGTTGAGTACGAGACAGATTTTCTGATTGATAGGAACTGCAAAGTGCCTGAAAAGCTTCCGTGTTAACAATTTCAGCGGAAACAGGGCAACGTATGCCCTTGTGATCAAATGCTCTGAGAGCTCCGGTAAATACTATCCCTTGCTTTGTATTCTGCCAGAATTCTTCTTTTCCCAGGCTTCCAGGAGCGATGATTCCAAGCCCGGTAACGACTACATTTTTATATTCCATATTGTATTTCTCCATATAACATTCTATCCGGCTCTTAAGAGCCGCTGATAGAATTGCAGTAGAAATCTACAAGTAAAACTTGTGATTTCTTTGCATAAGTTCGCCATCAATTTGTTTCACAAATTGGGCGAGCTAGTATATGCTGAAAAATCACATCGATTCGTAAATTTTTATCGTATACTGCATTCTACTGCTTAATTAGAGACTGCCAAGACCACCGTCCAAAACGATTGTTGATCCTGTTAAATATAACGGGCTATCCAAAGCTAAATAGGTGACCACATTTGACACCTCATGAACGGAACACAGCCTTTTCATTGGTATATCCCGTACCATTTCATCAAAAGCCTCAGGGGAAATGGCTTCCGTCATGGCAGTCTGAACGCCGCCGGGTGCCACTGCATTTACTGCAATTCCCAGAGGAGAAGCCTCGCGGGCAAGTGCCTTTGTAAAACCGATCACTGCCGCCTTCGTGGCGGAATAATTACATTGTCCTTTAATACCGCTGATGCCGCTGATGGAAGCAAGATTTATAATTCGGCCTTTTTTTGCCCTCATCATGTGAAAAACAACAGTCTGTGTAATGTTAAAAAGTCCGTTTAAATTGGTGTCAATGACCTGACTCCACTGTTCCTCTCGCATGCTGAACAGAAGGCTGTCCTGTGTGATCCCTGCATTGTTGACCAGTATATCGGGAGCTCCATGCTTCTTATAAAAATCATTAACTAAGTTTTGACATGCATCTTTATCCGTAATATCAAGCTGTATCGCAAGAGTATTTAGCCCCTGACCATTAAGCTCATCCTGTAATATTTTTGCTTCATCTTCACCGCTTTTATATGTAAAGAATGTGAACACACCTCTTGCGGCCAGGTCCCTGACGATTGCACTTCCTATTCCCCTGCTGCCGCCGGTTATAATAGCAGTTTTCATTTTTTGCCAACTCCTTGCTTATTTCCGGTATTCAATAATAGTGTCTACTATCTTGTTGATCGTTTTCATGTTCTGCAGCTCTTCAGTCGGAATCATAACACCAAAATTAGATTCAATCATCGCGTACATTTCCAGCATATATAAAGAATCAATCCCTAATCCCTTGCTTATCAGCATATCCCCGTCAATGTTACATTCCTTTTTGGTTAATCGGGTGAATTCATTACGAACCATCTTTTCAATTTCGTTTCTGCTTAGATCATACGACATTATATTACTCCTTTTTCCGATTTTAATAAAACACAACACTACTGATATATCACTATCTTACTTACAATTCATTTTACTATATTCTATATACGAAAACCAATTAAAATAATTACAAGTGAAATAACATAATCATAAATTTGGCAGGTTTTCATAGTTTGCATATTTTATAAAAAGTCGGAAAAACTTTATATTAAGAAAATAATAGATTTTCTGAAAGGAGAATTAGAATGAAAAGTCGTATTCCTACAATTATAATTACTTTTTTTATTCCGATGATCGCCATCATCTTATGCTTTCCTTTTTATAATCGAATAGAGCCATTCATATTAGGTTTTTCCTTTAATTATTTCTGGATATTCTCATGGCTGTTCTTAACATCACTTTGCATATTTATCGGTTATAGATTGGACCCGTACAATGATCCGAATATGACTGATGCTGCTTCAAAAAATCTGGAAGATGCAAAAGCGTATGTCACAAAAGTGGATTCAAACAACAAAACAAAAGGAGGTGGCAGATAATGGCACTGACTATTTTTATATTAATATTGGTATTATCAGTAGTAATTGCTATTTTATCAAAAAGAGGCGCAATCGGCTCAAGCATGGATGACGTTATGACAGCAAGTGGATCGTTTGGTGCATTTTTGATTTTCTTTGTATCTGTTGGGGAAATCTATAGTATAGGAACCATGATAGGAACTCCCGGGGCCATCTTTGCTAATGGTGCCACATATGGCTCATGGTTTGTCTGTTATATTTTATTGGCTTATGTTATAGGATATTTCCTGAATCCTTGTATCTGGCGTATGGGACAGCTGGCAAAGGCAATATCTATAGGAGATGTAATAGGGTGGAGATATAACAGCAAAGGAATGCAGGTACTTGTAGCATTTGTAGCGATCGGGTTTTTAACACCCTGGATACAGAACCAATATGCAGGTATGGCGATATTGTTTGAATATCTGAATATCGGAGTTTCATTCTTCACAGCGGTTATAATCTCTTCATTACTTGCTTTTATATACATTGCGATTGCAGGGATCAGGGCACCGGCATGGGTAAGTGTACTGAAAGACTTTCTGCTGATCTTATCGATAGTTATTGTAGGTATTGCGGCGGCAGTCAATATGGATGGCGGAGTAGAGGGAATATTTAGGACCGTTGCAGAAACAAAACCCGAAATGCTTGTTGTACCGACCGAACCGATAACCAAAAATGTAACATTCCTGATGTCGACAATCTTATTTCAAATGCTAGGGTTTTATATGCTGCCGATATCCTTTCAGGCCTTACTGACCAGCAAAAATGAGCACAATCTGAGGAGGAATGCAATCTTTATGCCTCTCTATATGATCATGTTCCCATTCCTGATTGTGGCAGCGTACTATGCAGTTGCAACAATTCCGGATCTTCCTAATAAGGATTTCGCTTTACTTGCTGTTGCAGTTCAGACTCTGCCGGATTGGGTGATAGGAGTAATCGCCGGAGGCGGTGCACTGACAGCTATATTGGTAATGTCTATATCTGCACTTTGTGTGGGTGGTTTGTTTTCGAAAAACATTTTGGGAGTAATCAAACCGGACATGAAAGAAAAGAGTATGACGAACTGGACAAGGGTCGCAACGGCGGCATTTTTAATATTTGGTATGTTGACTGCACTATATTTCCCATCGCTGATGGCAAATGTAATCACCTTAGCTTATGGAGGATTAACACAGACATTCATAGCAGTCATATTCGGGTTTATTTGGAAGAGGGCAACAAAGTGGGGTGTAGGTGCAGGCATTATTGCAGGAGTCGCAACCCTTGCATGGGTCAATATGATGGAAGTACTCCCGTATGGTATCAACGCCGGCTTCTGGGCATTGCTTACAAATCTTATTGTTGCAATTATAGTCAGCCTGATAACAAAACCCGATGAAACAGCCGTTAAGCATTATGAAGCCTATAAGCTTGCAAAGCCAACAAGAATTAATTAATAAAGTAATGGGACGATGAAGGAGTATAAGAGTATGTTTACATGTGATAAAGAAAGAATGAAAAATAAAATCGAAATGTTCAGTAACTTTGGCGATGCGGGACATGGGGGGATAACCAGGTACTCTCTTTCTCCTGAAGCACATCAGGCAAGGGACGAGTTTGTAAACAGAATGAAGGAAATAGGGGCATCAATTGAAACAGACGATATGGCCAATATATATGCTACTATTACCGGGTCAGAGCCAGGTCTGAAAAGAATAGTAATGGCTTCTCATGCAGACTCCGTTAAAAACGGCGGAAATTATGACGGCATATTAGGTGTCATAGGAGCTATGGAAGTTCTGGAAACCATAACTGCAGAAAATATACCTCACCGACATCCAATCACAGCCATGATCTGGACAAACGAAGAAGGATCTCTTTATCCTCCTGCGATGATGTCTTCCGGCGTTATCTGCAATGATTATCTGCCTGCGGATATCGGCAAGAATTTTAAGAAAGAAAAAATGCTTGCGTCAAAGAGTATTTTAGATAAAACAAGTACCTTTGGCGAAGCTCTTGACAAAAGTCCATACAAAGGAGACGGAAAAAACAGATTAAATCCAAATGACTATATGGCTATGTTTGAATTTCATATAGAGCAAGGCCCGATACTGGAAGATGCCGGAAATGAGGTTGGTGTCGTAACTGCGGTGCTTGGCATGTTCAACTACAGGATCAGATTCTTCGGACAAGCCGACCACGCCGGGACGACCCCTATGCATAAGAGACAAGATGCACTGTATGCAGCAGCCCAAGGACTCTGTTATCTTCATGAAGAAATTGACAAACTGAAAACGCCTGGACTGCTTTACACAACCGGAGAAATCATGTGTCATCCGAACATTCACACCGTTATTCCCGATCTGGTCGACTTTTCAATAGATGTAAGGCATGAGGATCCCGGGCTCAGGGCAAAAGTTCTTGATATCGTAAAAAGCCTCGAGAAAAAGGAATGGGCAAGATGTAAGTGCGAAGTAGAATTGGCATGGCAGCGAGATACGGTTTACTTTGATAAGGAACTGGCCGGATATGTCAAGGAGGCTGCAGATGAGCTTGGGACCAAGAACCAGGTCATCAACAGCGGGGCGGGGCACGATGCTCAGTTTGTATCCTATATGATACCTACAACCATGATCTTTGCGCCATCCAAGGACGGCCACAGCCATTGCGAACCGGAATTTACTACAGTGGAACAATGCACTAAAGGTGCAAGCGTAATGCTGAATGCTGTTCTCAAGACTGATAGGAAATAATACCGCTCATGCTGCGGGCGTTCTCACAGAAACCGCCGACTTTGAGATGCTTCGCATCAAAGTCGGTAAAAGGTTTCACGGTTTCCTCTGAAAATACCCGCGGTTTTGCTATATCCAAAGTGTTCGATTTAATTAAGAGATTAAAGGCATCTGGATATTTTGACTGCTGATAATATAGTCAATTTCGGCTTCGTCCAGCGTTTCCTTTTCCATGAGTGCAAGTGCAAGATGGTCTAACTTGTCTTTATTTACTGCCAGAAATTCTACAGTTTCCTTATACAGCTCATTTGCTAAAGCAGAAGCTTCTTCTATCATATTGAACTGGTTTGCTAACTGAGTCAAATCCAGCATCCCCTGATTACCCATCCCATAAATTGCTATATATTGCTTAATAATTTCTGTGGCTTGTTTGATATCCTCTGAAGCACCGGTTGTGATCTCCTCGCTGCTGTTTAATAATATTTCTTCCGCTGCACGGCCGGCATACATTACTTTTATGAGACTTTTCAAGTATTTTTTACTTTTCAAAGGCATATCTTCAGGAGCGCGGAATGTTACCCCGCCTGCACCGGATGTGCTCTGAATTATCGTCACGGTGGTTACACCGTCATTAGTTAACAGCTTTGTTGCCAAAGTATGCCCTGATTCATGATAAGCTACCAGCCTTGCATAGTTATCGTCTTTGATTCGCTCTTTCTTATGCCCGTTCATGATGATTTTGAAAAAGGCGTCTTCTATATCTTCATTCATGATGTGGTCTTTATTTTTCATAGCTGCAATTAAAGCTGATTCGTTTAACAAATTCTCCAGCTCTGCTCCTGAAAATCCGCTTGTTTTCTTTGCAAGTGATTCGATTTGAACTTCTTCGGACATCTTTTTACCAGCGCTGTGAAGCCTTAGTATCTGATATCTGGCTTGCTTGTCCGGCAGATTGACAGCAATCTTCAAATCGAACCGACCGGGCCTTATCAGCGCTGGATCAAGAATATCAAGTCTGTTAGTAGCACAAATGGTCAGTATGCCATCTGAGGAAGTAAATCCGTCCAGCTCTGTCAACAAAGCGTTTATGGTCTGATCCCGTTCACTGTTATTGCTTTCTCCCCTGTTGCCGCCTATAGCATCCAGCTCATCAATGAAAACGATACAAGGAGATGACTTTCTTGCTTTCGAAAACAAATCCCGTATTCTGGAAGCACCGACGCCCACATATTTTTCAATGAAATCACTCCCGGAAGCCGAAAAAAAGGGCACATCCGCTTCTCCGGATATTGCTTTTGCAATTAATGTTTTTCCTGTTCCAGGAGGCCCATAAAGAATCAAGCCTTTTGTTGGACGGGCCCCTAAACTTTTATACTTGTAAGGATGTTTCAGAGAATCTACAAGCCGGAAAAGATCCGGCTTCAATTCATCAATTCCCTGGACTTCACTGAATGTTATTCTTCTTTCCTGAGTAACCGGGTTCGTTTTATCCTTCTCTTTTGTGTTAACTGTTAATTTACCCGGGTTATATGATTTTCGACGCAATCTGATAAAGTACATAATAAAAAGCAGAGAGGATAACATCAGGCAGAAAAAAAAGAAAAAGCTGAATATATTGTTTGGCTTGGCCGAAGCCTGAAAAATCATCTGGCTGCTTCCGGGTTTCAAGACTCCCGTAAGCTCCATAGCCGTAATATAATCTTCTGAAACATCTATAGTAAAGTATGTGTTTTCCGTAGTTCTCAGTAAAAAGCTGTCTTCCGTTGTCATGGATACGGCTGCGATTTTCATATCAAAATTGAGCTCATAGAACATATCCTCTGTAATATTTTCCACTGTGACATATTGCGAAAGAGCATTTATATCTAATTTGTTGAGTCCCAATTTATTATAATCAGCAGTCTTTTCACCTTTAATTTCAGCAGTCCTTTCCCCTTCAATTGCTGTAACATATGGTGATGGATGAGTGAATGCTTCCGAAACAGGAGATGCCCATAATGAAAACAATACGATAAAGATTATAATTAAGTAAAGTATATGCTTTATACGATTTCTTTTTTTAGACATATCCTTAATGCTGCCTCCTCTCAAAAATAAACGGGTGTCATTGCAGTTATTATTCTTACCTTTTTATTTTTTGATATTTATAAAAATAGAAATAAAAAGACGATCTCCGGATGTAATTCCGCAAAGACCGTTTTTGATTTTTATCCATGAAATCTAATGTTAAAAGTTCAATTTACAAAAAAATAATCAAGGAAGTTGTCAGCTCTAAGGTTTAGAGAGAAGTCACTTAAAAAGATTGTCTATCAGAACATTCTGTTCAAGCCCCCATATATAATGGCCGATATTAATACCGATTGTCAATTTTTCTATTTTTGCCCTGTTGTAGGGCAAATCAATAAACACATCCGTCAGTTCTTTAATATCTCCCATCCCGAAAAAGTCTCCGTACATATTGAATCCTTTAATAATACCGGATTCCACATTCAGACGCACCTCGATCGTGCCTTTGTCAAAACGGAATACATTTTGATATGTAAATTTCGGTGTAACTCCATATACCCACTCCCAGGTGGAATATTTCCTGTCTGCAAGTGCTGATACAGCTAAGAAATCCGCTTCCGTCAGCCGGTAAAGATTTGCATCAGGCACCTCGTCAATAACAGTTTTCAGAATGGTTTCTACAAACACATCCATAGAGATTTCTTCTGAAAGGAATTCGAAGATGTTTGCCACTCTGCTTTTTACCGATTTTGTACTCCTGTCTTGATACTTAGCAGGGGAAACATTAAGAGCATTGGCTATTGCTGTTAAATCAGAATTAAAAAGAAGAGTGCCGTGCTGTAAAATCTTATCGGACGACCTATATTGTGCGTTGCCTGATATTTTTTTGTCTCCTACAACGAGATCGTTTCTGCCGGAGAAGCTTGCATTGACGCCAAGTTTATGAAGCGCAGCCAATATTGGTTTTGAATAATCATGAAAGATCAGCTGTATATCACGTTTGTCGTTTTTGACAATAAAGCTGAAGTTCAGATTGCCCGAATCATGGTAAACGGCGCCTCCGCCCGAGAGTCTGCGTACTACGTTGATGCCATTATCGGCCACGTATTTTTGATTAATTTCTGAATAAGCATTTTGATTTTTCCCGATTATAATACTTGGTGAATTGATATAAAGATAAAAAATATCATCATCGAACGTGGACAAAAAATATTCTTCTCCGGCTATGTTCTTGTAACAGCTGTTAAATGGACTGATAATACATTTCATAAAAACTTCCTCTCGTTAATTCAATCTACAAGTTTTGCAATATAGTATTGCAATTCAGAAAGATACTCTCATTTCACATTAACACAGTTACTGTTATTGCCGGCAAGCCAGGATTGTAGATTGGATATTGCGATATCAATAAGCCGGGTTCTTGCTTCTTTGGTGCTCCATGCGATATGAGGCGTGATCACGCAATTTGGAAGCCCCAAAAGCGGATTGCCATCTGCAGGGGGTTCAACGGATAAAACGTCCAGACCGGCAGCAGATACTTTCCCTGACATAAGTGCACTTGCAAGGTCAATCTCATTGATCAGCGGACCTCTTGATGTGTTAAGCAGGATGACCCCGTCTTTCATCATAGATATGGCAGCCTTATTTATAAAGCCTTTGTTGTTCTCTGTCAGGGGGCAATGAAGGCTTATAATATCGGAATCAGCGAAAAGCTTATCCCTAAAGGTAAAGGAGATGGCTTTCGTCTCAAAAGAGAAATCAGGATAATTGCTTGCAATCAGCACCTTCATCCCGAATGCTTCCGCTATTTTTGCAACTTGCCGGCCTATATTTCCGAAACCTAAAATGCCGAAGGTTTTTCCGGAAAGTTCTACTTGAGGAGTCAGACTAAAACTGAAGTCCTTTGAGGCTTGCCACTGCCCGGAATTAACCGCATCGCGATGAACCCCTATCTGGTTGCAGATTTCCAGCAGCAGAGAAAAAGTGAATTGGGCGACGGAGTCGGTTGAATATGCAGGAATATTGGTGACCGGAATATTTCGGGAAGTGGCGTATTTTAGATCTACCATGTTGATTCCGGTCGCCAGAACGCATATCCACTTTAGATTGGGGCACTTAGACATTACTTCGGCTGAAAGTATGCATTTGCTTGTCATAACAACTTCGGCATCACCGATACGTGAGGCAACAAGCTCTTTTGGTGTTCTGTCATGCACAACCAATTCTCCGTATTTTTCGAGTCCCGTCCAGCTTAAGTCTCCGGGATTAATAGTATATCCGTCCAATATTACTATTTTCATCATTACCTCCGTAATAACATTCTGCCTGACACATCAGTTCTTTCGGCAAAATCTCAGTAGAAATCTACAAATTCAAATTTGTAGATTTTTATCGTCATATAACATATAAAATCATTCTAAATTTATGGTAAAATACATTTACCTGATTGCCTGTTTGTGATACAAATGAATGGCAAACTGCTTAGTGATTAATTATACAAACATTACGATTAAAAGACAAGAGACGACATCAGATAAAAAGCACGAAAAATGAACGAGAATCAAGGAGGAACCATGCAGATTTTAGATATAGCGCCTGTAAAATATGAAGAAGACAAAATGCTGATTCTTGATCAAACACAGCTTCCCGGCGAAACGGTCTACTTAGAGATGAATACAAAGGAAGATGTTCGTGATGCGATATATAAGCTGAAAGTAAGAGGAGCCCCGGCAATAGGAGTGGCTGCAGGATATGGATTGTATATTTGTGCAAGAGACATATCAGCGAAGGATTATAATGATTTTTACCGTCAATTTATGGATATAAAAAACTATATTGCATCTTCAAGACCGACAGCAGTAAATCTGTTCTGGGCTCTTAATCGTTTGGAAGTGCGTGTCAGGGAATTTGAAAATCATACCATAGGAGATCAATCTGTACAGGATCATAAGAATGGTAAAGATCTTCAGGAAAATACAGAAAACAGGCATTTATGGAAGAACACTCAAATCATGATAAAGACAGCAATCCTTGAAGAGGCCGAAAATATCAGGATTGAGGATGAAGACGCCTGCCGTGCTATGGGAGAATACGGCTTAACACTTCTCAGGCCAGGAATGGGTATATTAACTCACTGCAATGCCGGAACAATTGCGACTGCAAAATATGGGACTTGTCTTGCACCCCTTTATATCGGTCACGAAAAAGGGTACGGCTTCAAGGTTTTTGCAGACGAGACAAGACCTCTGCTTCAAGGGGCAAGGCTGACAGCATGGGAACTGAACAATGCAGGTATCGATACCACTCTGATCTGTGATAACATGGCTTCTATCGTTATGAAGAACGGGTGGGTTGATGCTGTGGTCGTAGGCTGTGACAGAATGGCCGCAAACGGAGACGGTGCCAATAAAATCGGAACCTCGGGCTTGGCGATTCTTGCTCATGAGTATGGAATCCCGTTTTATATGTTTGTCCCCACTTCAACCATAGATATGAACACAAAGAATGGTGACGACATCCACATAGAATTAAGAGACGGCGATGAGATATATAAGCTTTGGTACGAGAAACCCATGGCACCGGAAGGTATAAAAACTTATAACCCAGCATTTGATGTAACTGCGGCAAAGTATATTACCGCGGTTGTAACTGAAAAAGGGATCCTGTATCCTCCTTACGAAGAAAGCATCCGAAAATTGTTTGAGCAGCGATAGTGAGGATAAAATATTCCTCCTCTTAAAACGGCAGATACAGCTAAGTTTGGACAAGGAGTACGATATGTCTTATAAAATAAAACTGGATATATTTGAAGGACCTTTTGATCTTCTGGTCTATCTGATTGAAAATGCGAGGATGAGTATCTATGATATTCAAATTTCGGAAATCACAGATCAATACCTAAGATATCTAAAGCGTATGCAAGCGCTGGATATAAATGTTGCAACGGAATTTATGGTTTTAGCCGCAGCCCTGATTGAAATCAAGTCAAAGATGCTGCTGCCAAGAATGAAACAGGATGGCGGCGTGCTTGCGGAAGAAGATCCCCGGACAGAACTGGTACAAAGGATTCTGGAATACAAACGCTTCAAGACCGCAGCAGAGCTATTGGAGCAGCAAGAAGAATATAATCAGCGGATATTTGAGAAACCAAAAGAGGATTTAACGCTGTTCGCATCAGAAGCAGAGGAATATCTGAACCTTGATCTGAAACAGTTTGTGAAGGTATTCCACTTATTTCTCAGGAAAAAGAAAAACCTTGAGGATATACAAAGGAATTATAGTCGGGTGGAAAGACGGACAGTTTCAGTGGAGTCAAAGATCGATCATATTAAAAGTGTATTTCGGGTAAAGGCTAAAAGGAGGCTGAATTTCAAAGAACTGCTGGCACCGCAAAGTAATAGAAGTGATGTGGTGATTACCTTCGTATCCGTGTTGGAAATGATGAGACAAAAAACCATGATGGCAAAGCAAAATGTAAATTTCGGAGAAATCATACTGAGCTTAAACGATAATACCGGCAACGGAAAGAAGAATCCGGCGGAAGGAGATATAGTGTCATGACTGCTAAAAAAACCATAAAGTCTGCCTTTGAATCCATGCTCTTTGTTTGGGGAGAACCTCTTGATGTCAGTATAGCCGCAGAGATATTCAATATCAGCAGGAAAGATGCTTACGACTGCTTCAAAGAACTGCAGGCAGAATATGAACAGGAAGGCAGGGGAATCCGGATTAGAGAAATTGATAAAACATTTCAATACTGCACCTACGTAGAAAACAGTGAATACATAGAACGGCTCTGTAATCCGGCTAAGGAGAAAAGGCTGTCACAATCGGCATTAGAAGTTCTTGCAATCATAGCTTATAAGCAGCCCGTGACCAGGGGGGAAATCGAATCTATCCGCGGGATCAAATGTGAAAGGGTGATAGAAGGTCTTGTAAAGAAAGACCTTATCGCGGAGGTCGGAAGATCTGCGGGAATCGGAAGACCGATACTTTACGGTACAACTCCTGCATTTTTAAAAAATTTTGGCTTTAAAGACCTAAAAGATCTGCCTGAGATCGACGATATAGAGAGCATCGTTTGTAAAAATGAAGAGTCTGATACTCTTGATCTTCAGCAAATCTCTATTGATTTTATAAAATCGTAAAAAAGTTTTACGGTGACGTTATTTCTTTACTCAAATCGAAACATAATATTACCATGAATATCTCCTTCGCAAGTACAGAAAATAACCGTGAAGGAGATATATTTATATGAGAAAAACAATCATTGTCATATTGATTATCATTTTGGTTGGTTTATCATCACCATCCTATGGAATACAAGTTGACGGTCAGCAGGCTCCGCCTGTGATTTCGGCACAGAATGCTATTTTAATCGAAGCAAATTCAGGAGAAGTGCTTTATGAAAAAAATGCAGAAGAGAAAGCTTATCCTGCCAGCATTACTAAAATAGTAACTGCTCTCCTTGCTATCGAGAACGGAGATCCGAAGAAAATGGCTAAAATATCCGGAAATGCAGCCGGAATTGAAGGTTCGTCAATATATCTGGAGAAAGGGGAACTGATTTCACTGCAGGATCTAATTTACGGTCTGATGCTCAGATCAGGGAATGACGCCGCAATCGCTATCTCTGAAGAAATCGGAGGGAGTACTGAGGAATTTGTGGCTATGATGAACAAAAGGGTCAAAGAACTGGGAGCAGTCAATACAAACTTTATGAACCCTAACGGGCTTCATAATACCGAACATTATACCACAGCCAAAGACATGGCAATAATATCAAAAGCAGCAATGAAAAACGCAGAATTCAAGCAAGTTGCCGCAGCGAAATCCTGGGTCACTGACAGAGGGGACGGAAAATATAATTACTTTTATAATAAAAATAAGGTTGTTTATCAGTATGACGGCGGAACGGGTATAAAAATCGGATATACGAAAGCTGCGGGCAGAACACTTGTAGCCTCATCGGAGCGAAACGGCATGGAATTGATCTGCGTCGTCATGAATGCCCCGGACTGGTTTCAGGATACTTATAAGTTAATGGACTATGCCTATAATCAATATGAGACTGCTACGATTATTAAAGGTCAGCTTCCGCTCAAAGTGGTTAGAATATGGCAGGGCGATAAAGATTTCGTACGCATAGGCCCCAAAGAGGATATTGTCTGCCCCGTAAGAAAAGAATCAGAAAATAAAATTTCAATCGAATATGTCCTGCCGGATCGTCAGAAAGCACCGGTTAAAAGGTGGGAGGAGGCAGGTTGTCTTAAAATTTATGTAAACGATCGCTATATTTTTTCAAAACCGCTCTATTACATGGAAGACATAGAAAAAATCAATGAGTGAGCCGAGTGATCAGGGTAACAAATACGCAAAGCATTAATATCATAATACAGTAGTTAAAAACGAGGGGGTTAATAAAATGGGCTACAGTATTATGAAAGAAGACGCTGCAAAAACTCAAAGTCATATTAACTGTATTGATGCAGGATCGGATAATTGCCCGTGCTATCTTGCAGTGACCGGGGACTGCTTGGTCTGCAGCCGGCTTCAAGGTAAAGACTGCTGTGAATGCGGCTGGACGGGCGTTTGTGTTTATAATGAATTTATCCAGGGGAACAAAAGGGTAAACAATCCGAGAAAGGATTTTGAAGCTGAAATAATTGATCAAAAATTTTATAAAGAGGACTTAGTCGTATATGGACTTCATGTTGGAAAAGGTTTTGCAATGAAAGCCAGTCGACCGGGTTCTTATTTATTTGCAAGAGCCGGAAATACTGACAGGTTTTACGATATCCCATTATCCGTCATGAAAACCGATGTTGAAGAGGGGAATATTTATTTAGCGGTTAAGATTATTTCAGCTAAAACAAAGGCACTTATCGAGGAAAAAAATAAGCTAATCCTCAGGGGGCCTTATCGCAGCGGAATCCACGGAATCTCATCAATTACCGGTAATAAAGCAATAAACCAGAAAGTTCTTATTATCGCAAAAGGAATAGGTATTGCTCCCGGCGTACTGGTATCTCAAGTCTTGGGTAATAAGGCAAATGTGGATATGGTAATCGATACAGAGAAGATCAGCAAAGAGTTCATCAAAGATTTTATTGATACAAGGCAATGTGCGGATGCCTCTGAAGAGGATAAAAATGCATATACCGGAATTCAATATATATCTTTGGCTGATAAAGGAGCCGGCAGCAGGCTGGAAAAGCTGGTGAAAAAAAATAATTATGACAGTGTAATACTTTTAGTTTCCGATTATTATATAGAGAATCTTGGCAATATAATAAAAAGAGTCCTACCGGCAGCCGGTCTTGCAGTGAGCAATAATTTTCACATATGCTGCGGTGAAGGCTTATGTGGATCCTGTTCCGTTAATACTTCCGGCGGGGAGTCAATTAAAATGTGTAAATGCAGATTAAAAGGAGAGGAGCTATTAAATAACTTTTCAAAATTGAATACCGTTGCTTCTGTGTCATTTCCATACTGCGGAGAATATGCTGAAGAATAGGTGCTGCTGAACAAAACAGAACCGGTAAAACGATTTGTTCAGGTCAGATATAACATTAAAAAGCAGCTAAAGCAGCTGCTTTTCAACTTTATTCAGAACATATGGAGGCAATTAGATGGAAAAGGTCGTAATAATAGGAGGCGGATGGTCCGGATGTGCCGCAGCTTTAGCTGCGCGTAAAGCGGGAGCTGAAGTAACCTTGGTCGAAAAGACAGATATGCTTCTTGGACTAGGAAATGTAGGGGGTATAATGCGAAATAACGGCAGATTTACTGCCGCCGAAGAAAATATAGCGCTTGGCGCCGATGAGCTGTTCGGGATAACCGATAAACTTTCCAGGCATGTAAATGTTGATTTCCCGGGGCATAAGCATGCCAGCCTGTATGATGTCATCAAGGTAGAGCCGCAAGTCAGACGGCTTCTTGAAGAAAAAGGCGTTCAAATAAAAACAATAGCAAGAGCTGTTGATGTTGTAATGGATAGCCAGGCTTCGGCAGACAGCCGCCGGCTGCTGAAAGAAATTATTTTGTCGGATGACACGAAAATCGCCGCTGACGTATTTGTGGAGTGCACCGGATCGACCGGTCCAATGGGCAATTGTCTTACTTACGGAAACGGATGCTGCATGTGCATCTTAAGATGCCCTGCTTTTGGACCTAGGGTGAGCATAACCCAAAAGGCAGGAAAGAATGATATAATGGGGCAGCGCAAAGATGGAGCCTTTGGAGCGTTCAGCGGTTCCGGGAAACTGGAAAAGTCCTCCCTTTCAGATGAAATTCAGCTTGAGTTGAATGAAAAGGGTGTTGCAGTGATTCCTCTTAAACCTGAAGAGGTTTCCAAAGAAAAGCTAAACTTAAAGGTTTGTCAGCAATATGCTCTTGATGAATATGCAAATAATATCGTACTTTTGGATACCGGCTATGCAAAAATTATGACGCCATTCTTTCCCCTTGAAAAACTGAGGAGGGTTCCGGGTTTTGAAAATGCAAGATATGCTGACCCCTATGCAGGTGGAAAGGGGAATTCGATTCGTTATCTTTCAGTTGCTGAACGTGACAATAAGATGAGAGTGACAGGGATAGAAAATTTACTGTGCGGCGGTGAGAAATCCGGACTTTTCGTAGGTCATACAGAGGCGATTTCTACAGGTACACTTGCCGGGTATAACAGCGTGAGATATTTGAAGGGAATGAGGCCGCTTGAGCTCCCCAAACAAATCGCAATAGGAGACTTGATTTCATATGCAAATGAAAAAATCAAGACGAAGGATGGACTTATGACGAGATATACATTTGCCGGCGCTGAATATTTCCAACGGATGAAGGAAACTGGGCTTTACACAACAGACCCTGAGACAGTGAAAAAAAGAATCAGAAAATATGGCTTGGAGAATATTTATAAAGAACCGATAATATGATGAGGCTAAAAGAGGCGAAAAATGTACCCGCTTCTTTAAGTGACGGGTGCCATATCGACATGGCACCTGTCTTATACAAGATCCTTTTAATTTTTATTTCAGTATGATAAAATTACTATTAAAAGAGTAAAGGGCAAAGGAGAGCGGAAATTGCGTTTAAATAAATATATAGCTCAGTCGGGAATCGCCAGCAGGCGAAAAGCGGACGAGCTTACTTTACAGGGCAAGGTAAAAATTAACGGTGCAGTTATGAAGGAACCGGGATATAATGTTGCGGAAAGCGACGTTATAGAGGTAAATGGGCATATAATAAAACCCGATTCGAAAAAGATTTATATCATGCTGAACAAGCCAAAAGGTTTTATTACTTCTGTAGATGATGAAAGGGAAAGACCGACAGTTATGGACCTAATTTCCGATATAGATGAGCGCATATTCCCTGTCGGCCGTCTTGACTTTAATACATCAGGGATGCTCATAATGACAAACGACGGTGATCTGGCATACAAACTTTCACATCCCAAAAACCATATTTATAAAACATATCGTGCAAAAGTATCGGGACAGATTTCTGCCGAAAGGCTTGCCAGGCTGCGTAAGGGTGTGGATATAGGAGGCTTTGTCACATCAAAGGCAATAGTTGATGTCATCAAACAATCAGAACGGTCTGCTGTTGTAGAAATTAAAATTTATGAAGGCAAGAATCGTCAGGTGCGTAAAATGTTTGCAGCCGTGGGTAATAAGGTTCTTGATCTGGAGAGGATTGAAATTGGAGAACTACGTCTTGGACATCTTAAGCAGGGACATTATCGGAAGCTTACACAGAAAGAGATTCAATATCTTAAAGAATGCTGAAGATCTCACCTTCAGCATCTTTTTTAGTTGTTTTATATATTTTTAAATCAATCAGTTAACACGATTGAGAAACTCACCTCTCAAAAATCCCTTTAAATTATTGATGGTGATTTCTATGAGCTTTTCTCTGGCCTCTGCAGAATTGTACCCTATATGAGGTGTGACAATGCAGTTATTCAGCCCTATAAGAGGATTATCGCCGGTTGACGGCTCCTCTGAAAGTACATCCAGGCCTGCCGCGGCAACCTTGCCATTTGTTAAAGCCTCCGCCAGATCATCTTCATTGATAAGCGCCCCGCGGGCTGTATTGATCAATATTACTCCATCCTTCATGCGCGCAATTGAATCCCTGTTAATAAATCTGAAGTTATCTTCACGAAGAGGGCAATGAAGATTTATGATGTCAGCTTTCTCAAGTACATCAGCTTTCTCTGCAAATTTTATATTCGGCGTTTCAAAGGAAAAATCCGGATGTCCTGTAGAGATCAAGACGTTCATGCCCAGCGCCCCCGCAATTTTTGCGGAATTTTTTGCTATTTCCCCGAAACCGAAAATGCCCATGGTTTTTCCTTTTAGTTCAATGATGGGATATTCCCAGAAGAATGCATTCCATCTGCCTTCACGCACCGCTTCGGAATACGCTTTTAGATGATGGCACAAGTGAAACAGCAGAGCGAAAGAATGCTGTGATACAGATTGAGTGGCGTATGCCGGGGCATTGCATACGACAATTCCTTTTTCCCGTGCATATGCTGCATCAACTTTGTCGTATCCGGTAGCCACAACACCGATCCATTTGAGACAGGTACATTTGTCAAGGACCTCTTTATCTATTTGACTGCCGTCGGTGCAAACAAATTCAGCATCGCCGATACGCTCGGCCACGAGTTCGGGCGGGGTGCTTCTATAAGCAGTTACCTCCCCAAATTCTTCGAATTGATCATATTTCCATATCCCTGGGCTTATTGTGTCGCCATCAAGTATTACTATTTTCATGATTCTGCTCCTTTACAAAATTATTATTCTATTATTTTATAGCCTTGGGATGATCAAGTCAATGACTGCTCAAACAGCAGCTATTTTATTATAAAAATATAATTGCAAATAGTTTGTTACTGCTATATTCTTGTGTTAAAACAACAATTAAACCGTTTTCAAATCAACTCACAGTGACAATGTGTCAAAAATACGAAAGGATAATTAAAATGCCAGAAATAAGAAGGTGGAAAGATATAGAAATCTGGAAAGATGTTTCAGATGCTGAATGGAATGACTGGAAATGGCAGGTAAAGAACAGGATTACCACTGTTGATCAGTTGAAAGAGATCATTAATCTTACTCATGAGGAGGAAGAAAACATCAACGTGACCTTAAAAAGCTTCCGGCTCGGTATAACCCCTTACTATGCATCTTTAATGGATGCAGATGATCCAAGATGCCCCGTAAGAATGCAGGCAGTTCCGGTCATTGCGGAAACTCACCGAAGCGCAGCTGATATGCTTGACCCGCTTCATGAGGATGAGGATTCCCCGGCCCCGGGATTGACACATCGATATCCGGACAGAGTTCTGCTCCTGATCACCGACCAATG
Source organism: Eubacteriales bacterium (assembly GCA_028692105.1). Taxonomy (GTDB): domain Bacteria; phylum Bacillota; class Clostridia; order Peptostreptococcales; family Anaerovoracaceae; genus Anoxybacterium. The sequence goes on from JAQUYC010000004.1 coordinate 55,792, forward strand.
TTCAATGTACTGCAGGCACTGTACCAGAAGGAGACTGGCAGGTGAGAAAGATGGTGCCAGAAGCATGGAAGATATAAACAAGTGCATTGAATATATAAGAAAAACTCCCGGGGTAAGAGATGTACTCTTATCCGGCGGCGACTGCCTTCTGGTCAATGACAGCGTGCTGGAATATATTATAAGTGAACTGAGAAAAATACCTCACGTCGAAGTCGTAAGACTGGGAAGCAGGACACCCGTTGTAATGCCGCAGAGGATCACCGACGATCTTGTTAACATGCTGAAGAAGTATCATCCTATCTGGCTGAATACGCACTTCAATCATCCTAAAGAGATGACAAAGGAAGCAATGGAAGCATTAAGAAAGCTTGCAGATGCCGGGATACCGCTGGGAAATCAAACTGTATTATTGCGCGGAGTCAACGATTGCCCGCATATCATGCGGGATCTGGTTCATACCTTGGTAAAGAACAGAGTAAGACCTTATTATATCTATCAGTGTGATCTTTCGCTCGGTATTGAGCATTTTAGAACTCCTGTCGCTAAAGGAATAGAGATTATTGAAAGTTTGAGAGGACACACCTCCGGATATGCAGTACCAACATTCGTAGTAGATGCACCCGGTGGCGGCGGGAAAATACCGGTCATGCCTCAGTACCTCATATCCCAGTCTCCCGATAAGGTGATTCTGAGGAATTATGAAGGCGTCATCACAACTTATACTGAACCTCAGGGACTTCCGGAGCTTAAATGTACCTGTGATTATTGCACAGGCAAGAAGAAATATCAGTATGAGGGTGTCGCAGGCTTACTGCAGGGAGAAAGAATGAGCATGGAACCCCAGGGTCTGCTGCGCCATAAAAGGAACAAAAAATAAAAGATTGTTGAGTAAAATGAATGATGAATAACAGAGGTTCAGGAGTTTTAATGCATATAAGCTCACTGCCGAATCGATTCGGAATCGGCACCTTCGGCAAAGAAGCCTATGACTTTGCCGATTTTCTGGCAGCTGCAAAACAGAAATACTGGCAGATACTTCCCCTCGGGCCCACCGGATATGGGGATTCTCCCTATCAGTCTGTATCTTCTTTTGCTCTTAATCCTTACTTTATCGATGCGGAGCAGTTGAAAGTACAGGGCTTGCTGCAGCCGGGCGATTGCTGCAATATTGATTTCGGCAATGACCCGAACCGGATTGACTTTTTTAAGATCTATATGAATAAAGAAATAATCCTTAGAAAAGCCTTTTCACGAAAGGAGCTTCTCCCTATTCATGATTTTACAGCTTTCATACAAAAAAATCAGATGTGGATTGAGGACTATGCGCTTTATATGGCTTTAAAAAATCATTTTCAAAATAAATCCTGGGAATTCTGGGATAAAGATATAAAGTACAGAGTGCCTGAATCAATTGAGTATTATATGGAGCTCTTGAAGGAAGAAATCCTGTACTATCAATTTATACAGTATATCGCTTATAAACAATGGAACTTATTGAAGGATTACACAAATCAGTTGGGGATTGAAATCATCGGAGATATTCCGATTTATGTTTCCGCCGATAGTGCGGATACCTGGAGCAATGCTTCCTCAGGGATTTTTCAATATAACAGGGACCTTACTCCCGTTTGCGTCGCCGGGTGCCCTCCTGATTATTTTTCAGACAACGGACAGTATTGGGGAAATACCGTCTATGATTGGAATAAAAATAAGGAAGCCGGATATAACTGGTGGATTAGCCGGATCCAAAACGCATTGACAAATTATGATTGGGTTCGTATTGACCATTTCCGCGGGTTTGAAAGTTATTGGGAGGTGCCGTTTGGATCTCCTACCGCCGCCTATGGAAGCTGGAAAGCCGGACCGGGAATGGACTTTATCGATGCCTTGAAATATACCCTTGGTGAAATCAAGATCATCGCAGAGGACCTTGGCTACTTAACTGATAGTGTTAAGACCTTCTTGAAAGAAAGTGGTTTCCCCGGAATGAAAGTGCTTGCCTTTGCCTTTGATACGCAGGAAAACAACGAATATCTGCCACATAATTATGATAAAAACTGTGTCGTCTATACGGGAACCCATGACAATGACACGGTGCAAGGCTGGTTTACTCATGCAGCAGAACAAAAGGCAGTCTTTGCAAAGAACTATTTTAAGCTTAATGAAACAGAAGGGTACCACTGGGGGATGATCAGAGGAGCCATGTCATCCACAGCTTTTATATCCATTATACCAATGCAGGATTTTCTGGGATTGGGCTCGGAGGCCAGGATGAATACCCCCTCAACATTAGGCGGGACTAATTGGCGGTGGAGAATGAATAAAGAAGATGCCTCCCCAGCTTTGGCACAAAGAATAGCCGATATGACATGTTTATACGGACGTTAATCATACATCGTCTATCAGCAATAAGCCTGTTTAATAAAGGTCACAAAACATTCCAGATCATCCCTTGAAGGGAACAAAGCTCTGGCGCTGCCGGCGCTCCCTCCTCCCTTTCCTCTCCAGACCTTTGCGTTGTCCTTGACGATTTTTCCGCAGTCAAGGCTTCCGGATGAAGAAGCAAGAATAACCGTATTATCCCGTGTAGAAATCAATACAAAAAGACGAGTATCTTTTTTATTGACTTCTGTTAAGGTTTTTGTGATTGCAATGAGATCATCAGCATGGAAATAAGAATATTCCCTGATTAAAAGCATCGGTTCAGTCACTGAGATGCCTTCGCTTTCTGTAACAGCCATACTCGCCTCGTATGCGTTCAGTATATCAGCAACAGCTTTGTTTTTAAGTATATTTTTCATAAGGTAAAGCTCCTGACGGGCTTCTTTGTTTTTTTCATCCTGAGTTCTTATCTTATCCGTCAGATCATTATCGTCAGATGAATATTTCAGATTAAGCTCTGTAAGAATATCGTGTTTATTTCGATAATCCTCAAAAGCCTCTCTCCCTGCTTTGAAATATACTCTTGTCATACCCTTATAGTTTTCCAGTTTCAGGATCTTCAACAAACCGACCTGACCGGAAGTGCCTGGATGTGTTCCGCAGCAGGCTACACAATCGGCGGGATTGCTTTCATCACCTACACACACGATAGAAATGTCCTCATCAATAACAAGAGCTTTCCGCAGCGGCAGCTTTTCCGCTTCTTGGCGGTCTTCAAAATACCTGACAGACACAGGTAAATCAGCCCAGATCGCTTCGTTGGCCAGAAGCTCTATTCGCTGTGCATCCTCGCGAGTGATACCCTGAACATCTATATCTATTGTCATATAATCGCTGCCCATGTGGAAACCGCGATTAACTCCGCCGCATTCTCGGAAAAATATGCCTGATAGGATATGTTCTCCGCAATGGCGCTGCATGTGCTCAAATCTTCGCTCCCAATCAAGTCTGCAATGAACTTTGTCTCCCGTTTTCCAATCTTTAGTATGCAAAATAGTATCTGTTGTTACCCCGATCTGAAAAGACTGCAGGCAGTGATATACAACACCCTCCTTTTCAAACACATCTATCAGCGGTATGTTCTCAATCGTACCCAAATCACAGGGCTGACCTCCTCCTTCCGGAAAGAACACTGTCTCGTCAAGCACAAGAAGAAAAGGATCTTCGGGAGTGCCGGTGCCCAGAACATCTATTATCGTGCAGGTGCACTCTTTTTTATATACATCTTCCTGAAAAAGCTTTCGCGTCGTCATTTGTATCTGCATCCTTTCTCTATTAATCGCAAAGCATCGTAAAAATTATAGCACTTTTCACCACCGGATTGTATAAGAAAACCAATAATATGTCCCGGAAGTAAATTCAGATTATACTGCATTCCAACTCTTCATATACATTAAAAAGGGGGGAATGCAATGAAAAGTAGATTAATAACCAATAAAAAACTAAAATGGAGCCTGGCCTTGATTATTCTGGCGGCTGTTCTGATCCTGAGTTTAAGACCCGTATATGATAATATTGCTGCCAGGGTACAAGCAATCACAGGTTCCGATGTGCTTTTGATAGATCCTGGTCATGGCGGTATGGACGGCGGAGCGGAAAGTGCTGCCGGTGTTACAGAGAAAGATATCAATTTGTCAATTGCGAAGTATATTAAGGAATTGGCAGAGGCAGACGGCTGGAAAGTCGTAATGACCAGAGAGGAGGATATCGGGCTGGGGGACACAAAGAGCAGAACCATTCGCAGTAAAAAAACCGCAGATTTAATTACTCGAAGAGAAATGATTCGTGAAGTAAATCCGCTGGCTGCTGTCAGCATTCATCTGAACAGTTTTAAACAAGATCGATCAGTACGCGGCGCCCAGACATTTTATCCATCAGACTCAAGTGATAAGATCATTCATGATGAGAGTAAAAGACTTGCGGAAGCCATACAGGAACAGCTAATTACAGGAATTGCCGATGGTACAGACAGAGTAGCATTGGGAAAAAGAGATTTGCTCATGTTCAATAATCCTACAGTGCCGATGGCAATCGTAGAATGCGGCTTTCTTTCCAATGCCGAGGAAGCAAAGCTGCTGGCAAATGAGGAATATCAACGAAAACTTGCGAGATATATTTATGAAGGCATCTTAACGTTTACAGGAAAAGAGCACAGCAAACCAATTAAAGCTATCGACAGCAGGGGATAGAAAATAACATATTTTGAGCAAAGATATAATTGAATATTCAGACTCCGTTTGATAACATTGAATTGCAGATAAATTATTATTGTTTATCAATAGAGTGGGGGTCGATCATATGAAACTTTTAATCATTGGAGCAGGCGGAGTCGGGACATCAGCGGCAATGATAATTAAAAGAGCAGGCAAAGAGGGTGAATGGGCGGAAAAGGTTGTAATTTCAGATTACAACTTAGAAAGAGCGGAAGAAGTGGCAGCACTTTGCGGTAAAGACCGTTTTTACTCAGATAAGATCAATGCAAAAGATAGGGCAAACATCAAGGAAGTTATTAAAAGGCATGGGATTACATTTGTAATGAATGCAGTTGAACCTGATTTCAACGAAAACATCTTTGACACTTGCCTGGAAACCGGCGTGGGATATCTTGACTGTGCAATGACCCTATCCACGAGGCATCCCGATAAGCCTTATAAACTGCCTTACATAAAGTTAGGGGATTACCAGTTTGAAAAACATGATGAATGGGAAAAAGCCGGCAATATGGCGATTGTAGGTTCAGGAGCTGAGCCGGGTATGGCGAATGTTTTTGCAAAATATGCAGCCAAGCATTTATTTGATATCATTGATGAGATAAATGTCAGAGACGGAGACAATTATCAGATTCCGGGTTATGATGGTGTTTTCTTCGGATTCTCCGTATGGACGACTATCGAAGAATGTCTGAACCCGCCGGTCATCTGGGAAAAAGGCAGGGGCTGGTTCTGCACAGAAAACTTCTCAGAGCCTGAAGTATTTGACTTCCCGGGTGGAATCGGGGCTGTTGAAGTTACCAATGTAGAGCATGAGGAAGTCATGCTTGTACCCAGGGTAATCGACTGTAACAGGGTAACCTTTAAATATGGTGTGCCAAGGGAAATGAGAGTCCTTGTCAAAAATTTGGAAGCTTGCGGAATGGATAGCGCAACGAGAGTGATAAAGGTAGGTGATACCGAGATCACACCAAGGGACTTTCTGGTAAAGGTTGTTCCTACTCCTGCGGAATCGTCAGCGGCTATGATTGGAAAAGGCTGTGCAGGCACCTGGGTAACCGGAACAAAGGACGGGAAGAGAAGATCAGTCTACTTATATCAGGTTTCCGATAATCAGGAATGCCTGAAGAAATATACAACCAATTCTGTTGTAGCTCAGACTGCGGTAAGCCCCGTTATAATGATGGAATTGGTCTCAAAAGGAATATGGAATATGAAGGGTGTTCATGGTCCGGAATCCTTTGACCCCGATCCGTTTATTGAAAGATTGGCAAAATATGAATTCCCAGCCGGAATCAGAGAAATGGACAGTGAATACGCTGACGCGCTGAATAAACAAGAATTGCTAAGATGCAATGAATGAAGGCTAAAAGTACTCCTGCGGCACAGATAACGTTATTGGCATTGCCAAAACCGAAACCGTTACAAGTAATAAAAAACCTGCCGGGTGTATTTCCCATCGGCAGAGCTTTTTATTACTATTCAAAAATTGACTGAGATTTTTTCATAATATCTGAAATCGGAAGCTGCTGCGGACAGCGGCCTTCACATATCTTGCAGCTTTTGCATACGGACGGCAAAGCCTTCGGTGAGATCCATGTCTTGAAATCAACCTTCACCTTAGGACTTTCATGATAAAGGTGCCAGTCATTGTAGAACCCTATTATGGCCGGAATACTGATCTTCTCCGGACAAGGTATACAGTATTCGCAGCCGGTGCAGGAGTATTTGATCAGCTTGTTATATTCGGCGGCTACGTTATTAATAATCTCAAGCTCCGCTTCCGTAAGGCTATTTGGATCAGCTTTGCTTAATACTCGAATATTTTCATCAACCTGTTCTATACTCGTCATACCGCTTAGGATGACTAAGACTTCAGGGAAGTTCGCTATCCATCTCAAAGCCCATTCTGCAGGAGTCCTCTTAATCGGAGCCTGAGCCCAGAAGTCTTCAATACTTGGCGGTAAAATATCGGTCAGTTTGCCACCTTTTAAAGGCTCCATGATGATAACGGGAATACCTTTGGAACCGGCAAATTTCAATCCCTTGACTCCGGCTTGAAAATCTGCATCCATGTAATTAAGCTGAATCTGGCAAAAGTCCCACGGATAAGCCTCAATCACTTCCTTAAAAAATTCAAAATTATCATGGAAAGAGAAACCTATATGTTTGACTTTCCCTTCAGCTTTTTTCTTTTCCAGAAGCTCAAGAATATTGTATTTCAATGCCCTTTTCCAGAGCGGAGCTGTGACATTGTGCACCAGATACATATCGATGCAATCCACGTCAAGCCTTTTGAGCTGTTCATCGAATATCTTTTCCGGGTCCCCATCTTCTTTTAAAATCCATACCGGCATTTTATCCGCAATAAAAACTTTTTCTCTATAACCATCCTTCAATGCCTTACCAAGTACAACCTCACTGAACCCATCATGGTAAGTATACGCAGTGTCAACATAATTGACTCCTCTGTCAATAGCAGTACGGATCATCCGAATAGCTTCCGTTTCATTAATTCTTGCTGACTGCCCTTTTTTCTCCACGGGTAGCCTCATAGTCCCGAATCCGAGCAGAGAAATCTTTTCTCCTGTTTTTGGAAAGGTCCTGTATTTCATTATATTCAACCTGCCTTTCTTTCTTTTATATGGAACGTAGTGCGTTGATACAAATCGCACAAGCCGATTTGAATATATTTTATCATGATAGTCTTAAGTATTGTACCATATTTATATATTATAGGCTATAATATATAAATGGCAGCATGTCTTAAAAAGCGCATGAAAGGAAGGCTTATAGCATGAGAAGAAAGCTTGATGAGTTTCTTGAAAAAGCCCTGATCTGCTACGATCTGCCGGGATTAGCAGTTGGTATAAGCGAGAAAGAATTTGTATACCGAAATACGTCGGGCTTCAAAGATATAGTTAACAGGGATTCTCTGTTAGCGGAGGATGTCTTCCATATGGCCTCTGTGACTAAACTTTTTGTCGGCACCTCTATTCTTCAGCTTTGCGAGCAAGGACAGATTCTGTTGGACGGCCGATTTACAGATTATATTCCCTGGTTTCAAATGAAGGATGAACGATATAGAGATATCACCATACGCCAGCTCCTCAATCATACCTCCGGCATGCCCGATGTTAAAGATTATCAATGGGATAAACCGGAGATGGACGAAGGTGCATTGGAAAGGTATGTAAGGTCTTCTGAAGTAAAGGATGCCAGACTGCTTTGGCCTCCCGAAGAAGGACGCTTCGCCTACAGCAATATCGCCTATGAGATATTAGGGATTATAATAGCAACAGTATCAAGCATGTCTTTTGAAGATTATGTAAAAAGAAACATTTTTGAGCCTTTGGAAATGAATGACTCCACGCTGCTGACATTCGAACGCGGCATTTATGATTCAAGAGGAAAAGATAAATCTCTATGCACCCCCCATGAAAAAGATAAAGATAAGAAAATTGTCAGGGTGCCTCACTTTCCTTATAACCGTGCCCATGGGCCAAGCTCAACACTGACATCAAATTTGTATGATCTCGAAAAATGGGCCCTTGCGATTTTTAATCATAAGCTGATTAAAAAGGAAACGCAGGATGCAGCGTGGGAAAAACAGGCGCTAATTCCAAACAACGGCGAACATATCTGCCTGAGCTGGTTCTGCAGAGAGCAAAACGGATACGTACTCTATGGCCATGAGGGAACAGATGACGGTTTCCGTGTTAGCTTCTGGATCTGCCCTGAGCGGGAACTTGTTATAATCGTGTGCTCTAATATTTCCGGAGCGCCGGTGAAAAAAATAAGCAAGCATATTTTTGATTTGCTTCAATAAAGAAAGAGCTAAGACATAATCTAAGCTCTTTGTTCTTTTTTATACTATTTATTATTTCTTTCATATTTAGCTACTGTCCGGTGCTTCGCCTTTTTGTTTACACACCTTCCGGGGCGACAATCTTGTATGCTAATATTTTATGAACTTTGAACCCATAACACCGCAGATCTTGCATTTTTCGGGAACGGACTTTTCTATATTGCCGCATACAGGGCAGAGATAATAGAAAACCTCTTCGGTCTGGTCAATGTTGTCCAAAGCTTCCTGATAAAGTCCGGCGTGAACTTCTTCTGCTTTCATGGCAAATGTAAAGGATATTTGCGCAGCTTTGTTTCCTTCCGCCTCGGCTTGTTTTACGAAATCAGGATACATCTTTTTATATTCGTAGGTTTCGCCTTTAACCCCATCCTTCAGGTTATCTGCTGTTGAACCAATTTTTCCTGCCACTTCAAAATGTTTTAAGGCATGAAGGGTTTCGGCATCAGATGCTGCTCTAAAGAGTTTTGCGGCATTGAGCTTACCTTCGGCTTCCGCTTTTTTTGCATATGCAGTATACTTTCTGTTTGCCTCTGATTCTCCTGTAAAAGCTGTCATTAAATTTTCCATAGTTTTTTGATTTCCCATTTGAATTTACCTCCGTTTTCGTCTTGACTTCAGACAGTCGTTTTTTAATTAACCTATAACTAATAAAATGGTTAGTGTCTCGTGGTTTAAACAGCAGAAACTGCTAATTGTTCGAGGCGGTGTAACACAACATAATTATACCCAAATTTTAGAAATAGCAACATAATTTAAAAAAACCAAAATTACTACAGGATTAGACATTTAGTTGAATATTTCGCACTATAATCCAATAGAAACGTCAATTCATAGTTTATTAATTGAATATCGGTTTTGTTATTAAGAATTCTGAAAATTTAACGATATTTGAAAGAGAAATACTTATGTGTGAATGGGGTGAAATATAATGAAGAATCAAAGCCTGATGAAAAAAATACTTCTTTTCATCGGTGTTCCGGTAGCGGTAGCCTTTATTGCTGTTGCGGTGATATCATTGAATACGGTCAACAAATCTATGACTGAATTAAAAACAAATGAATTGATATCCAACTCGCAGGCTGCAGCGAACGAAATAGCCGGTATCTTTAACGGTTTTATGGGAGTGTCTGAACAGATGGCTGCAAACACTCAATTCAAAGAACTGTTTACCAATTATGTCCCTGGGATGGATCTCAGAGCGGTTCCGGGGGTGGACCAAGCTTTACAAACAATGATTAATGTTCAGAAATCAGATCCAAGCATATTATCTGTATGGTTCGCGGACATTGATGCAAGCAAGCTGCTTCAACATGACAATTACACGTCAGGTGAAGACTGGATCGTTACATCAAGACCATGGTACAAGATGCTTGTCGTAGAAAAGGACGTTATATTGACGAATCCCTATCTTGACTCAATGAGCGACAATACAATCGTTAGTGCTGTAGCACCGGTATATGATGATAATACAGGTGAATTGCTGGGGGCAACCGGTATCGATTTCAGTGTGGATGGCATTTATGCCATGCTAAAGGAATACAAACTGGGAGAAACAGGTTATTATATCCTTGCGAGCAGTGACGGTCAGCTGATTTACCATCCTAATGAAAACTATAAGAACACTAGCACAATAGATGCGGACATGTCAGACAACATTAAGAGTGCTATTGTTGAGAAAACGGAAGGTCTTATTGATTTCGAAAATGAAGGGCTGGTGAGCAAGGGATACGTTTCTTCAATAGGAGAAACCGGATGGGTCATCTCAACCGGTATGCCTGAAGCAGAATTTATCAGCACATATACAAGCGTTAAAAATTCTGTTTTCATCACTTTTTCGCTGGCATTGCTGTTAATACTTGCATTGGTAGTGTTAATGTCCAAAACAATCACAGCGCCTCTCAAGAAACTCACGGGGGCGGCCGACAGCATGTCTATTGGTAATGTTGATGTGGACTTGTCAGATATAACCCAATCTAATGACGAGATAGGCAACTTAGTTGTCAGCTTTAACAAAATGATAGAAAACATCAAAGAGCAATCGCTTGTCGCCAAACACATTGCAGCGGGAGATCTGTCTATAGAAGTCAAACCTAAATCAAATGAAGATATTCTGGCAATAAGCATGAACTCCATAATCGATTCACTGAAAAGATTATCAAATGAAGCCGATCGTATAGCCAGAGCAACCGTTGAGGGAGACCTTAAAATAAAAGGGGACATAGAACAATTTGACGGCAGCTACAGAGAGATTATAACGGGCTTCGATAAAACAAGAGAAACATTGATCCGGCCGATTAAAACAGCAGAGAACTACTTTGAAAGAATCAGTAAGGGCGACATCCCGGAGAAAATAACTGAAACTGCCAAAGGAGAATACCAAAACTCAATTGACAGCATCAATGTATTTGTCGAATGTATACAATCACTCATTGCCGAAATGGATGTTCTTACAAAAGAAACACAAAAGGGGAACCTCCTTGCCAGGGCTGATTCCGGTAAACAGAGCGGAGATTTCGCTAAAATAATAGAAGGATTCAACTCAACCTTAGACACTTTGGTAGGCTTTATAGACGCAATGCCTTCACCGGTCCTTGCTATTGACAACAATTTTGAAATCCAATACATAAACAATGCAGGAGCGGCAGTAATAGGGAACGAGAAAGGCCGGCTCATAGGCACAAAATGCTATGACGGATTTAAAACATCGCATTGCCATACAGAAAATTGTGCCTGCGCAAAGACAATGAAAAACAAAGTTCAATCTACTGCTGAAACAGATGCGCATCCAAACAATATGGATTTGGAGATCTCATATTCCGCTATTCCAATTATTGTCGATAATAATGTTGCAGGTGCATTGGAATTCGTCGTGGATCAAACCGATATTAAAAACGCGGTAAAAGTTTCTGCAAAACTGGCAGATTATCAAGCAAATGAAGTAGAAAAACTCACACTTGCGCTTGAAAAGGTTTCTAAAGGAGATCTTGATGTATCTTTGGAAGTAGAGGAAACGGATGAGGATACTATTACCGCAGGTCAAAATTTCCAAAAGATCAATAACAGCTTAAATTTAAGCATAAACGCTATAAAGTCAATGATAGAAGACATCTCAATGCTAACTGATGTGTCCATGAAGGGTGAGCTTAGTACAAGAGCGGATGCGAACAAGCATAACGGCGGGTACAGGCAAATAGTGGAGGGAGTAAACAATACGCTTGACGCAGTTGTAGCCCCTGTACAGGAAGCCTTAAAAGTAATCAAGGAAATGTCAGAAGGCAATCTGAAGGCGAGGATTGAGGGGCAGTATCAGGGAGATCATGCAGCTATTAAAAACGCTCTAAATGAAACTCAGGAAAACTTTAGAAGTTACATAAGTGAAATTTCATATGTTCTTTCGGAGATCGGAAAAGGCAATCTGAATCTGACTATGAACGCCGATTATAAGGGTGAATTTATTGAAATTAAAAATTCGCTGAATAGTATCATTCAGGAATTGAGTCAGGTAATGGGCGAAATTAACGAAGCTGCAGAACAGGTGGCATCAGGGTCAAGACAGGTGTCAGACGGAAGCCAGGCATTGTCTCAGGGCTCCACAGAACAGGCAAGCTCAATCGAGGAACTTACTGCATCAATTGCAGAAATAGCAACACAGACAAAGCAAAATGCCATAAATGCCAATGAGGCCAGCGAGCTTGCAGGCAACGCAAGGGACAACGCTGATAGGGGAAATAGCCATATGCAGGAGATGCTTAATTCCATGAAGGAGATCAATGAATCCTCCGCCAATATCTCCAAAATCATCAAAGTCATAGACGACATTGCGTTCCAGACAAATATATTAGCCCTGAATGCAGCTGTTGAGGCGGCAAGAGCGGGACAGCACGGCAAAGGGTTTGCAGTAGTATCGGAGGAAGTAAGAAATCTGGCAGCCAGAAGTGCTAATGCAGCAAAAGAAACTACAGATCTCATCGAAGGCTCTATCATGAAAGTTCAGGCCGGTACAAAAATCGCCAATGAAACGGCGGTAGCACTGACGGAGATCGTAGACGGTGTTGAAAAAGCAGCAAAACTTGTTGGGGGAATTGCCGAAGCATCCAATGAACAGGCGTCCGGAATTGCGCAGATTAATAAGGGAATAGAACAGGTATCCCAGGTTACTCAGAACAATTCTGCCACTGCAGAGCAAAGTGCGGCTGCAAGTGAAGAACTGACAAGTCAGGCGGAACTCCTTAAGGAGATGGTAAGCAAATTTAAACTGGGAACGGGCACCAGATTATTGGCCGGCAGGCAAACAAATCTTTTAGAGGGAAACTATAGAAGAGAAGAGCATACTGTATCAAGGATTAACCTTAATAACAATGAACAGGACAAATATTGAGAAAAATTAACGACTAACTGATTTAAAAGGCTGTTCCGCAATTTTACGGAACAGCCTTTTTCTATATATCGGAATTTAAGAAGTCCAGAAAATCAGTAAAATCATCAAAATCACTTTGAATAAATTCGTAAAGTATAGGTTCTTTGAATTCATATTTAGCAGTTGGAATGATACAGGAACCGACTTCGTTTTTCTTCAAAGTTTTTTCAATATCGTGGATTTCATCAAGACTATACGCAGCAATTATCAGCTGACCATAATCAGTGACATAATAAAGTCCGTGTATATCCTCATTTAAACGAAAAACCTTTCGATTGACGTGATCGTTATTTTTGTTGAATTCAAGATAAAGTCTGCCGTTTTCATGAAGCGTCTGCATGCTGGCAGCTGACAGGCGTGAAAACTGCTCGATAAATTCTTCGGGTTCTGTAAGGATTTCATATACCGTTATAAATTCAGGATGATTGAGCATCATTGCCGCTTCTGCTGGAGTAATAAAGAAACCGGAACGTCTCTTCATTTTGGATACTTTGCCTTCATTCAAATGGATCTCAGAAACCACCAGTTCATATTTTCCATCATATTCAATAAGAGACTCGCAAAGATACGAACAGCCGCTTTCATCATAATATTCATCAATGCTGTTTTTACATAATGTTGCGCCGTTTATTCCGGTAGGTTCATCCGGCAGGATACCGTCTTCGGACAAATAAGCTGCAGCTTCAAAATCATTACCGAAGATACGCATGAGATAATAGTTGATAAGCTGATATTCGGATTGGATCGGAGTACATAATTTTTCAGATAATGCTAATGTTTCTTCCTCTGACAAAGTAATCGGCTTTTCAAGCAAAAAAGAGTACTCGGTCAGCGTTTCCGGCAGAGAGAGCGAAAGTCTCTTATTCATATCGACATATTTCTGGACAAGGAATATAGCTTCTCGTTCGCTGACATTAACCTTGATGCCGCCCAGACCTCCCAAAAGGGTTTGCTCCATCATTATAAGCGCATCAGTATCATCGCCAAGAAGACTTTTATATGTTTCAAAGCCATATTCCTCGGCATCAAAATAAAAAAACTGGTGAAAATCCGTTGCGGATTCATTATTGGAAAGTTCCCAGTGAATGTAAAGACCAACAACCCCCATCAGTCTTGTATCTGTTATGAATCCGGACAGAAACCTTCTTTGGTTACTGCTGACTGCAGCCGCTACGCCTCCCTTGATGACCTTGAATTTACGCTCTGTCAATTAATCTGCCCTCCTCTAACACCCAAAAAATCCCTTGCACGATAAGTATAACCATTGACATTTAAAAAATCAAGGTCTATAATAGTTCTATTGTAAAACAGAATATGACCTTATCAAGAGTGGCAGAGGGAATAGGCCCTGCGAAGCCCGGCAACCTGCGTATCTGCAATACAGATAAAAAAGGTGCTAAATCCTACGGAATTGAATTCTGAAAGATGAGGATAGATTAAAAACACAGCCCTCTTCATTTAGAAGAGGGTTTTTAGTACATAGATATATAGGTATATATACATATATATTATCGTGATTAATACCGGGAGGAAATAAAATGAAAAGATTATTTACATCAGAATCAGTTACAGAGGGACATCCGGACAAAGTTTGCGATCAGATATCCGATGCGATCGTTGATGCGATATTTGAAAAGGATCCAATGGGAAGAGTTGCCGCTGAGACTACTGTTACGACAGGTCTGGCTTTAGTTGTGGGTGAAATTACAACGAATTGTTATGTTGATATTCCAAATCTGATAAGAGAGGTTATTTGTGATATTGGATACACTAAGGGTGAATACGGCTATGACGGAAATACTTGTGCCGTTATGACATCAATCCATGAACAATCAGGTGATATTGCGATGGGAGTGGACAAAGCGTTGGAATATAAAGAGGGTTCCCTTAGCGACAATCAGGAAGCCATCGGAGCCGGAGATCAGGGCATGATGTTTGGATTTGCTTGTAATGAAACGCCTGAGTTAATGCCAATGCCGATTTCGCTGGCACATAAGCTTGCAAAGCAGCTCAGCGATGTGAGAAAGTCAGGCAAATTAGCGTATCTCAGACCGGACGGCAAAACACAGGTAACGGTTGAATATGACGATGATAAGGTAGTAAGAATCGATACCGTACTGGTTTCCTCTCAGCATGATGAGGATGTTACACAGGAACAGATAAAAAAAGATATCATAAAATATGTTATTAATCCTATAATTCCGGACCATCTTCTTGATGCTGACACAAAATATTATGTGAACCCAACAGGCCGCTTTGTAATCGGAGGACCAAACGGTGATTCGGGATTGACCGGAAGGAAAATCATTGTAGATACTTACGGCGGATATTCAAGGCACGGCGGCGGTGCTTTTTCGGGCAAAGATCCGACAAAAGTAGACCGTTCTGCAGCATATGCGGCCAGATATGCTGCAAAGAATATAGTTGCAGCGGGGCTGGCAAACAAATGTGAAATCGGCCTTGCTTACGCTATCGGAGTAGCAAAACCCATATCAATTTTGGTTGAAACCTTTGGCACAGGGAATATTCCGGATGGAAGAATCGCAGAACTTGTTGAAAAGCATTTTGACTTGCGGCCTGCTGCAATTATTCGGGATTTGGATTTAAGAAGACCTATCTATCGCCAGGTTGCAGCCTATGGTCATTTCGGCAGAAACGATCTTGACCTTCCATGGGAAAAAACAGATAAGGCGGATGTATTGAGACAAGATGCACATTTTGGAAAGGAATGATTTTATATGGGAATAAAAGTAGCAAAATTCGGAGGGTCTTCGGTTTCTGATGCGATTCAGCTTGCTAAGGTAAAAGAAATCATAGATTATGATCCGAACAGAAGGTATGTGGTTGTGTCTGCTCCCGGAAAGAGATTTAATGAAGACAATAAAATTACAGATCTTCTGTATTTATGCAAAGCTCACATTGATCACAACGTATCTTATGATCAGATATTTCAGGTGATCTGTGACAGGTATGTAGGAATAGAATACAATTTAGGCGTTAACGTAAATCTTCAGCAAGAATTCAATGAAATCAATAACAACTTAAAATCAGGCGCTTCGGCGGACTATATAGCCAGCAGAGGAGAATACCTGAATGCAATACTTATAGCTGCATATTTGGGATATGATTTTGTCGATACTGCAGGACTTATTCAATTTGATGAACGGGGAAAACTGCAGAATGAAAAGACAAATACCGCACTTAGAGAAGAATTGTTAAAGCATGAGAAAGCAGTAATACCCGGATTCTATGGTACCTATCCCGATGGAAAGATAAAAACTTTCTCAAGGGGAGGTTCGGATATAACCGGTTCTCTGGTAGCAAGAGCGGTGAATGCAGATGTTTATGAAAACTGGACTGACGTGTCAGGCTTCCTTATGGCCGATCCAAGAATAGTAAAACAGGCTAAACCAATCAGCACTATATCCTATAAAGAACTCAGGGAATTATCCTATATGGGTGCCTCTGTGCTTCATGAGGATGCGATCTATCCGGTTAGGGCAGCTGACATTCCGATCAATATAAGAAATACAAACGAACCAAAGGCACCGGGTACCACAATTACAGCAGAGGCAGGTCCCAAGGATGATACCATCATATCAGGAATTGCCGGCAATAAGGATTTCACAGTTATCGGAATATATAAAAATATGATGAATGAAGACAAAGGTTTCGTGAGGCGCCTATTGGAGATACTCGAAAATTATGACGTACCTCTTGAACACATGCCGAGCGGAATTGATACCATATCCATCGTGATTGCCGATAAAAATCTTAATGGTAAGCTGGATGATATCATCGAAGAGATTCAAAGAGCTCTTCTGCCTGACACAATAGATGTACATCATAAAATGGCCTTGATTGCGACAGTCGGAAGCGGTATGGCGAAGCGCTACGGTGTTTCAGCTAAGCTTTTTACGGCCCTGTCTGATGTAGGGGTTAATGTTCGAATGATTGATCAGGGCTCCAGTGAGATGAATATCATTATTGGTGTCGAAAACAAGGATTTTGAGACTGCGATCAAAGCAATATATAGTGCTTTTGTTGAAACCCCGGTGAAATAGCATTTTACTCAAATCGAAATATGTATGAATGAAACAGGGACGAAGGAAATCAAGGTCTTCTTCAGCCCTGTTTTTTTGATTTTTTGCGGGATATATGCTATAATGTAACGTTGTAATAAGACTCCAAAAATTGGAGTTAACGATGATAGTAATTTGACCGATGAAATCTGCTCTTGACACTGAAGTACAGGGCAGAAAGTTATGAAGAAGGGGCTATAAATATGGGATTAATGGAAAAAATCTTTGGGGACTTAAATGCCAAGGAAGTAAAAAAGGTCGAAAAAATCGTAGATAAGATAGAGGCTTTTGACGAAAATATGCAGAGGATGACCGATGGGGAGCTGCAGGCGAAGACTTTTGAATTTAAAGAAAGGCTCGCAGCCGGAGAAACATTGGATGATATTCTTCCTGAAGCGTATGCCGTATGCCGCGAGGCTTCATGGAGAAGTCTGCAGATGAAACACTTCAGAGTTCAGCTCATCGGCGGGGTTGTAATGCATCAAGGCCGCATTGCGGAAATGAAAACAGGAGAAGGAAAGACACTTGTTGCAACATTACCGGTCTATTTAAATGCGCTTGAGGGGAAGGGCGTTCATGTAGTTACGGTTAATGATTATCTGGCAAAACGTGACATGGAATGGATGGGGAAACTCTATACCTTCCTGGGTCTGACGGTAGGCTGTGTTATCCACGGCATTACAAATGAAGTGAGAAAAGCCGCCTATAGAGCAGATATTACCTATGGGACAAATAATGAATTTGGCTTTGACTATCTTCGTGACAATATGGTCATCTATAAAGAGGACATGACTCAAAGAGAATTGAACTTTGCCATAGTGGATGAAGTGGACAGCATCCTGATTGATGAAGCAAGAACGCCGCTAATCATATCCGGTCAGGGAGAAAAGTCAACGGACCTATATCATATTGCCGACAAGTTTGTCAGCACATTCAGAATAGAAGAAGATTTCACCATGGAAGAAAAGGACAGGACTGTATCCTTGACGGAGGAGGGTGTTACCAAGTGTGAAAAATTCTTTAAAATCGAGAATTTCTCCGACCCTGAAAATATGGAAATCAATCATCACATACAGCAGGCACTGAAAGCAAGAAATCTGATGAAGCGTGATGTGGATTATATCGTTAAAGACGAAGAAGTCGTTATTGTTGATGAATTCACAGGGCGTCTTATGTTTGGCCGAAGATACAGTGACGGACTTCATCAGGCTATCGAAGCAAAAGAAGGAATGCAGATAAGACAGGAGTCAAAAACGCTTGCGACTATAACTTTGCAGAATTACTTCAGAATGTATCAGAAACTTGCAGGAATGACAGGTACCGCCAGAACCGAAGAACAGGAATTCAGAGATATTTATAACATGGATGTGGTTGAGATCCCAACAAACAAGCCTATTGTCAGAGCTGACAAGGAAGACTGCATCTATGCGACAGAGCCCGCAAAATTCAAAGCGATTGCGGATCAGATTGAAGAATTTCACAAGACAGGCCAGCCTGTCCTGGTTGGGACTATCTCCATTGAAAGGTCTGAGCTGATCAGCGACCATTTAAAACGTCGGGGAATCAAACATAATGTCTTGAATGCTAAACAGCACGAAAAGGAAGCAGAAATAGTTGCTGAAGCAGGAGGACTTGGAGCTGTCACAATTGCGACGAATATGGCAGGACGTGGTACGGATATTATTTTAGGAGGTAATCCTGATTTTGCAGCAAAACGGGAAATGAGAAGAAGAGGCTACGAAGATGAGGCCATTTCCTATGCTTCAAGCTTTGTGCCTTTGGAAGATCCGGAATTAATCGAAGCAAGAAGAATATATAATGAACTTCATAATCAATATAAAGAGGAAAGAGCAGAAGAACAAAAGAAAGTCAAGGAACTTGGCGGATTATGCATAATAGGTACAGAAAGGCATGAATCGCGCAGAATAGATAATCAGCTGCGAGGACGTTCCGGCCGGCAGGGTGACCCTGGGCGCACCCAATTTTTCATATCTCTTGAGGACGAATTGATGCGTCTTTTTGGGGGTGAGAAGATTCAGGGAATCGTCAACAAGCTTGGAATGAACGATGATGAACCAATCGAAGCAGGGATGCTTAGCAAGTCTATTGAAAATGCACAAAAACGGGTGGAAGGGAGAAACTTTTCCATCAGAAAGTACGTGCTTCAATATGATGATGTCATGAACAAGCAGCGTGAAATCATATACAATGAACGGCGCAGGGTACTTTATGGAGAAGATTTAAGGAGCTATATAATGTCCATGGCAGGTGAGCTGATAGATGAAAGTGTTGATTTCTGCACAGCTGCTTCCAAGTATGCAGAAGAATGGGATCTTCCGGCTCTTGAAAATTCACTGAGTAAAATTTGCAGCACATTTAAGGGAATCCACTATACTGAAGATGATATCGAAAGCCTAAATCAGAATACCTTGAAAGAAGATATAATCGAAATATTTGAGGAAGCCTACCGTGAAAAAGAAGAAGAGATAGGCATAGAACGGATGCGTGAGCTGGAAAGAATGATCTTGATCCGGGTAGTAGACAACAAATGGATGGATCATATAGATGCGATGGATCAGCTGAGACACGGCATCGGACTTCGTGCACTGGGACAGCAGGATCCTGCCCGTGCCTATGCAAACGAAGGCTTTGAAATGTTCGATCTTATGATAAAAAACATCCGGGAGGACACTGTTAAATTCTGCTTTAACGTAACCGTTCAGACTGATACCAAAAGAAAACAGGTATTTGGAACCGGTGAAGGCAGAAAAGATGAGTTCAGCGATAATGCCAATGCGGATGAGGCCGAATATTCAGGTAGTGCGCCAAGTGCCGTCAAGGTTCCTGATAGGGAAAGAAAACAGGAGACGGTCAGAAAGGGCGCGACTGTGGGGAGAAATGATCCTTGCCCGTGCGGGAGCGGAAAGAAGTATAAAAAATGCTGCGGAGCGAATGTTAATGAATAAGTGCCTTTGTAGTGGTGCCTGCCGAGGTGTTCTCTCGGAAAGCGCTCACCCTCAAATTTTAGGATTCTAATTTTAGGTAAATTTTCGGATTCGGACGCTTTCCTATGAGAACATCTCAGTACGGCGCCATTGATGTATGCGCTGCATTGATATGCAGATAATGACGACATTCGGCAGTATTTTTGTATACTGGAAAAGATAATGTAAATCACTTAATAATAAAAAGCAATGAAGTACTGATAAATTTGTACTTGACTTAAAAAGGAGTTGATAAAATGGTTGAGCTGGATCAGATCAAGTATGAACTGACCGACAAGGCAGAAAATCTAAAAGAATTGGGTGACTCTCTTTGACTTCGCAGGATTGACTGAAAGACTGAATGAAATCAATAAGATTTCTGAGGAAGACGGCTTTTGGGATGATCATGAAAAAGCACAAAAGCTGTTGAAGGAAAAGAAAAGCATCGAGACAAAGATCGATGAATATAAAACGCTGGAAAAGGACTTTGAAGATGTCGGAATCCTGATTGATCTTGCCCAGGAAGAGGAAGATCAGTCCATGGTGCCCGAAATACAGAATGCATATGAAGACTATAAGGAAAAATTCGAGCAGCTTCGAATTAAGACCCTCTTAGATGGAGAATACGACGGAAGCAATGCCATTATTTCCATTCATGCGGGCTCAGGCGGAACAGACGCTCAGGATTGGGCTGAGATGCTGCTTCGGATGTATATAAGATGGTCTGAATCAAAAAAATACAAGGTGAAGACGCTCGATTACCAGGACTCTGACGAAGGCGGAATAAAAAGTGCCACTTTGCTGATAGAGGGAGAAAATGCCTACGGATATCTCAAAAATGAAAAAGGTGTTCATCGTATAGTACGAATATCACCATTTGACTCCTCAGGCAGAAGACACACATCCTTTGCATCGCTGGATGTTATTCCAGAGATGGATGAGAATATTACAATCGATATCAATCCGGAAGATTTGCGGATCGATACCTTCCGATCCAGTGGAGCAGGGGGCCAGCACGTTAATAAGACTGACTCTGCAATAAGGATTACCCATATTCCGACTAATATCGTAGTCTCCTGTCAAAATGAGCGGTCTCAGCACCAGAACAAGGAAACTGCGATGAAGGTTCTTGCAGCAAAGCTTATGGAGCTGGCCAAGCAGGAGCACAAGGCAAACCTTGACGAACTGAAGGGGGACTACAGCCAGATAACCTGGGGAAGCCAGATCAGATCATATGTGTTCCATCCATATACGTTGGTTAAAGATCATCGGACCAATGCAGAAGTGGGAAATGTCTATGCGGTGATGGATGGAGAAATCGACTACTTTATAAATGAGAAGCTTAAGATGAAAGAATGAGAAAAAGAGTGAGATATGGATATAATTGAAAAATTGGCACAGGAATTCAAATTAAAACGTTCTCAGGTTGAAAATACGGTTCAGCTGATAGATGATGGCAACACGATCCCCTTTATAGCCCGATACAGAAAAGAGGTGACAGGTGCCCTCTCCGATGTGACACTCAGAGACCTGGATGAACGATTGACTTATCTGCGTAACCTGGAGAAGCGAAAAGAAGAAATCATACACCTGATAGAGGAACAGGGTAAGCTCACTGACGAATTGAAGGCGGAGATCCTGAAAGCAGAAGTACTTCAGCGCGTAGAAGATCTTTATAAACCTTATAAACAGAAAAAATCAACACGTGCATCAAAGGCAAAGGAAAAAGGTCTGGAGCCGCTTGCGCTAATTATTTATGCGCAGGAAACGGAAACCGGCGCCATCCAGAAATTAGCGGAATCTTTTGTTGATCCGGATAAAGGCGTGACAGATACAGCAGAAGCAATTCAGGGAGCTATGGATATTATTGCAGAAATGATCGCCGATGATCCGGAGCTTACCGCTGCCGTCAGAGAAAAAACTCAAAGAGCTGGACAGATTTCTTCTGAAGCAGCGGACCCATCAGAAAGTACAGTGTATGACCTGTACTATGAGTTCTCAGAGGGAATCAGTAAAATTCCGGATCATAGGGTACTGGCAATAAATCGCGGAGAAAAAGAAAAGAAATTGAAGGTTAAGGTGATAGCTCCTGTAGATGAAATCCATAAGGATATGCATGACTTTGTTATCACCAATGAAAAGTCAATTTTTACAGAGCTTTTAAACGAGGTTATAGAAGACTCATATAAGCGGCTTATGGCACCCTCTATAGAAAGGGAAATGAGAAACATGCTGACTGAGCGTGCAGAAAAGGAAGCAGTAAAGGTATTCGCTAAAAATACCGAGAAGCTATTGATGGTTCCTCCTGTTAAAAATGCAAACATCATCAGTATCGATCCCGGCTACCGCACCGGCTGTAAGGTGGCGGTGCTCAATGAAACAGGCAAGCTCCTTGCATATACGACTATTTATCCTACCAAGCCGAAAGAGGATATAGCCGGCACTGAAAAGACCCTGCTGAAAATAATAGAAAAATATAATTCAAATGTGATCGTGATTGGAAATGGCACTGCTTCAAGGGAAACGGAATCAGTAATTGCGAATTTTATAAAGAAGAATAAGCTTGATGTGAGCTATACGATAGTAAATGAAGCAGGGGCCTCAGTATATTCAGCCTCAAAAGTTGCGACAGAAGAATATCCCGATCTTGATGTAACAACAAGAGGGGCAATGTCAATAGGCAGGAGACTTCAAGATCCGCTTGCGGAGCTTGTTAAAATCTCGCCAAAGCATATAGGAGTCGGCCAGTATCAGCATGATATCAATCAAGGGCTTTTAGACAGCGCATTGACAAATGTTGTGGAAGACTGCGTAAACAGAGTAGGAGTCGACCTCAATACAGCATCTCCTTCCCTGCTTTCCTACATAGCAGGAATAAACGCGGGAATTGCAAAGAACATCGTTGCATATCGGGAGGAAAACGGTAGGTTCGGGGACAGAAAAGAACTGAAAAAGGTTGCGAAGTTAGGGGAGAAGACCTTTAATCAGTGCGCGGGATTTATGAGGATAAGCGAAGGCAAAAACCCACTGGACAGTACATCTGTCCATCCGGAATCCTATGAAGCTGCGGAACGGATGCTGCAGAAACTTGGATTAGACAAGACTGAGATCGGTAAAGACCGTGGACGGCAGATCGAGGAAAAAATAATGAAACTGTATCCCACGTCGAAAAAGCAGCCAAAGACAGGAGGTAGCGGACTGGCAGCATTGGCAGTGCTGCTCCCGGACGAGACGACGGAAAAAGAAGACCTGAAAAAAAGTATTGATAAGATGGCGGAGGATATAGGAATCGGCGTTATGACACTAATAGATATTATCAGTGAAATCAAAAAGCCGGCCAGAGATCCTCGTGAAGATGCACCGGCAGTTGTATTCCGAAACGACGTTCTTACATTTGAAGATCTGAAAGTAGATATGGAGCTCATGGGGACTGTGAGGAATGTGGTGGACTTCGGAGCATTTATAGATATAGGCGTAAAAAACGACGGCCTTGTACATGTATCACAGATCAGTGATAAATTTATAAAGCACCCGATGGATGCTGTCAGTGTGGGAGACACGGTGAAGGTCAGAATCATGAACATCGATTATGAGAAGCAAAAGGTCTCACTAACTATGAAGCTTTAACATTTTTCCTATTAGCATGCATAAATTTATATTTCCTGAGGAATAAAAAGAAAAACCCCAATCTATTAATGAAAGCAAAACAATAATGACCATGAATCATATGATTCGTGGTCATTTTATTATGTAGGTTCATATAATGTGAGAATAGGCCTTATTTTTAAGGGTGTTGAAAACCCTTAAATATTTGATGCCGATATAAAGAACTTTTGAGTTCGGAAAATCAAACCCTATTAAGGAGATGTAAAAGAATGTATTACAACAGTCTTCAACTACCTCAGCCGTTAACTTATGAGCAGGCAAATATTATAAATGAATTTCGCATATTAATGAGTCAGTTGACCTATCTATTCCGTTTTTACATCGTAGAAGAGAGTGGGGCCGGTCTCGGCGATCCGCAGGACACAATTAATGAACTCATGAAATTACCGCTTAGAGGGAATGAATTAATAGAATCCATTACCGGTATTGAAGCTGACTTTACTCCAATAACGGAATCCTACATTATGGGGATTAAGAATTTAATTGACGCGATGTTATCAGGAGATAATAAAAAGGCAGATGAAAGCATCAGGCAATTGTATAAAATCGCTGACGAAAATGCAAAATATCTGACAGAGATAAGCCCATACTGGAATGAAGAAAAATGGCGCGATTTATTTTATACTTTAAATGAGCAACTGGTTGCACAAGTTATTGCGATACAGACCGGAGATAACAACAAAGCATTGGACATTTTTGCAACTGCAATGGAAGAAGCTCTAAAAAGAGCAGACTATTACGCAGAGGGATTTATTCACCTTCTGCCTGATGATCAACAGCAAATACCCACAGCATATTTTAATATGATTAAAGATTTCAGAAGCCAGCGGACAGAATGGACATATCTGACACGTTTTTACATTGTTGCCAGAATTGTAGGGCTTGCCGATGAAGGGTATGTGACACAAAGATTCTATGAATTGATTCGCCGAATGAAAGAGAAGTTTGAGCTCGTTCTGGGCACCGAAATTGCTAATGAGATACTAAATTTATTTTCAATATATACGATCAGGATGGAGGAGTTGCTCAATGCAATTTTGAGCGGTGATCAGGCTGCAATAGAAGTCCAAATAAATGAGTTTCGTCAATATGAAGATACAGTAGCAGCATACCTTGGCAGTATAAACCCTTACTGGGATGAAACCGTTTGGAAAGAGTTATTAAATACATCAGCAGAACTTATAATAGAAGAAAGCTATGACTTTTACAGAAAAGATTATACGGCAGCAATGCAAACATTTGAAGAACTTCTATATTCATCTCTGGCCATAGGAGATTATATGGCTTTAGGCTTGTACCAATATGCATTGATGCAGAATTAATAGTAAGCATACAGAATTAATAAGAATGGCTCTTGTTGTCCGCATCGCATTAGCTTCACCAATTAGCTCATCGCCTTGATCAGGTCTCCTTGCACCTATTGATTTAAAGATTTATGAATGATACAATATTTATTAATTACCAGCTCGCCAAATTTGTGAAACAAATTTATGGCGAACTAATGCAAAGAAATCACAAATTTTAATTTGTCGATTTCTACTGCACTGCGAAGGAGAAAAAGAGACGAATGGCGAAAATAAATACCGTGCTGTTTGATTTTGATGGCACTATTATGGATACAAACACAGTGATCCTGCAATCCTGGCAGCATACATTCCTCACCTTTGAGGGAAGAAAAAGACCGGAAGAAGAAATTTACAGTACCTTTGGAGAACCGTTATATATAACGATGGAAAAGGTTTTGCCCGATATTCCTGTGGAGGAAGCAACCTCTGTCTATAGAAGCTACCATTATGACAATTTTACTGATTTGATAAATGTTTTCCCGGGCATGTTGGAATTATTGGAGAAACTGAAGAACAGCGGTTATAAAATCGGGCTGGTTACTTCGCGTCTGGCAAATACTACTAAAATCGGCTTGGAGAAATATGAAATGGAACAATATTTTGATACGATCGTTACCTGTGAGGACTGTACAAAGTTCAAGCCGGATCCGGAGCCTGTGAACATCGCATTGGAACGGTTGGGGTCAATGCCTGAGGAGTCTGTCATGATCGGGGACTCTATGTTTGATATCCTTTGCGCAAAGAACGCCGGAGCAAAGGCCGTACTTGTAGGTTGGGCTCTTGCTGTCAGCGAAGAGGAAAAAAACGGTGACAATTCACCTGATCATATCATAAATAATCCCGAAGATTTGCTGGATATACTAAAAGGATGACACGATAAAAATCTGATTATTCCTTAAAGCTCATGACGATGTTGAAAGAAACATCGCCTTTTGTATTGTTATAACCCTGAAAACTCAGCCGGTTTTGGCTGCCAGCCTTTTTGATTGTAAAGTGATCCAAAGGACGTAGCTCAGATAAAAAGTTAATGTCCATTCTCTTTAAGTGATTGAGGCTCTTTTGCTCTTCCACAGTAAATGTATCATATACAAATTCTCCGTAACGGCAGTTATTAACATGACCAAGACAATCGATCTGACTGGGCTGCACGATCCGCTTTGCCATGGGTTCAAGGTCTGCTGTCATTTTAAAACCGGGAGCCGATTCGAGCAGAAAAATTTCAGTCGGTTCGTGCATGGGAAATGGTACAGCTTTCTTTCGAAATACCGTACGTTTTTCTATATCCAACAAAACGGAATGTGTAGAGCCATGAAAAAGGACCTGCCCTTCTGAATCTTTAAACAGAAGTTCACGACGGAAATAAGGACCGTAATGCCGGGAATACCAGGTACTGCCATACACGGTCATACTTTCTTCGATAGGCTTTATAATTTCAACAGACATGGAAATCAGTACCCATGCAAGACCGTATTTCATGGTGTTATCCACATTAAGACCAAGAAGAAAAAGATGGCGCTCTGCCATCTGCTCAAAAAGTATCTGATATGCATAAGGTTTCAGCTGATTGTATTGATTCAAATAAGAAGCTGCGGACAGCAGCTCGTAAACTTTTTCATTTTCTGCTTTCATGCAAATAATTCCTCACATTCTTTGTCTAAACAATACTAACACAAACCGGCGCAATTTTAAAGATTGCGCAGAGAAGTTAAAGTTTCTACAGTCGAATATTTTCTACTAATGCGTTATAACGATCACTTATATTAAATATGAATGCAGCTTTGCTGTAAGGAAGCGATCGTTGGAAACGCTGCAGATGTAAGAAAATATTCTACAGTCGAATATTTTCTACTAATGCGTTATAACAATCACTTATATTAAATATGAATGCAGCTTTGCTGTAAGGAAGCGATCGTTGGAAACGCTGCAGATGTAAGAAAATATTCTACAGTCGAATATTTTCTACTAATGCGTTATAATTAACTTCATAAAGGCATCGAATTTATCGTAAAAAACAGCCGCTCATATAAGTGGCGAGGGAATATAACGGAAAGGTTAGCCATGCTGCATATTTACTTTGGAAGGGAAAATCTTGATAAGAATAAGTTTTTATTTAACCGGATAGGCAGGACGCTTAATCAAACCGGTGAAAACGAACATCAGAATATCCTGCTCCTTGTACCGGATCAGTTCACATTGCAGGCCGAACGGGATGCCTTTACATATCTCGCCGCACAAGGACTGATGGATCTGGAGATCATGAGCCAGTCAAGACTTGGATCCAAGGTTCTTTCGGAAGTAGGCGGAACGAATCGGGTACCTGTTGATAAATATGGAAGACATATGCTGCTTACGAAGATCCTGACGGAAGAAAACGACCGGTTAGAAACATTTCGCGGCATGAATCAGAAGGCATCCTTTATTGAGATGATCAATAATCTGATTTCAGAAATGAAGCAGTTTAACACTTCACCGGAGGATATACACAAGATCCTTGCGGAAACGCATGAGAATACAATGCTGCATAGAAAATTACAGGATATCCACATGATTTACGATAAGTATGAAAAACTTATCGAGGGGAAATACCTT
The DNA here is from genome assembly GCA_028692105.1 of Eubacteriales bacterium. Classification (GTDB taxonomy): domain Bacteria; phylum Bacillota; class Clostridia; order Peptostreptococcales; family Anaerovoracaceae; genus Anoxybacterium. The sequence goes on from JAQUYC010000004.1 coordinate 83,396, forward strand.
GATACTGAGGATTACCTAAACCTCTTTATACAGAGAATCAGGCAATCCGAGAGCATTCAAAATTCGATTATCTGGATCAACGGCTTCGATTATTTTACGCCAAAATCTCTTAATATAATTGAGCAGCTTATGATAACCGCAAAAGATGTCAGCATAGTACTGACGGCCGATAGCTCATATGGAATGCGAGACCGGGTGGCGCTGCCGGAGAGCAGAGACAATGACCTGTTCGACCTGACCAGAGACCTGATCACAAAATTAAAGCATATCTCAGAGAAAAACGGTATCAGTTATGAAGAGCAATACATCTGCAGTGAATCAGAAGAAAAGGCGGAGGCTCTGTCACATTTAGAACATGAGATATTCGCGCAGCCTTATCGGCAGGCGAAAGCAGGGAATGCAATCACACTATGTCAGGCAGCAAATTTTTATGCTGAAGCTGAGACCGCTGCTGCAAAAATAGTCCAATTAACAAGGGACGAGGGGCTGCGTTACCGTGATATTCTTGTAGTCTGCAACGATATGGAAACACGTGCTTCTGTGATAAAAAGAGTATTTGCAGATTATGGCATCGCGGCATTTCTGGACAAGAAGCGCGACATCCTTTACCATCCATCTGTGGAGTTTATTGCAGCACTTTTAGACATTACAGCCAAAGGCTGGTGTTACGAAGATATTTTCCGGCTCCTGAAAACACAGCTTACACCGGTCACCCCTGACGAATCTGAGAAATTGGAAAACTATGCTGTAAAATATCGAATAAGAGGAAACCGCTGGAAGACTGATTTTACATATGGTGCGATAGCGGAAGGAGAAGAAGCATTAGCAGAAATCAATAATATTAGAAAACAGGTATACGATTATATCATTGAGTTTGAAAAAGAATTTAAGAAGGCGGATACAGTAAGGAAAAAAACTGCTGCCATATATGTTTATTTAAAGGAAAAGGCACAGCTACCTGAAAGAATAGAGGCTTTGATTGCATATCTTGAAGCGGAAGGCCGATTGGAATACGCTTTAGAGGCTGCTCAGATATGGAGCGTTATTATCGACATTTTCGATCAGCTTGTTGAGTTGATCGGGGATGAAAAGATATCCTTCGATGAATACGGGACTATACTGAAATCCGGCTTGGAAGCAGTAGAAATCGGTCTTCTGCCACCATCCACAGATCAGATTATCGTGGGCACCATGCAAAGAACCAGAACAGGCAAGATTAAGGCTTTGCTCGTTATCGGAGCAAATGACGGACTGCTCCCGACAGCCGCAGGTTCAGAAAGTCTGCTGAATGAGGATGAAAAAACAGCTTTATATAGAAAAGGAATAGAAATTTGCAAGATTGATGATTTGCGGGCCAGAGAGGAGAAGCTGGCTATTTATAAAACGCTTTCTAAACCGACCCAACACCTATGGATGAGTTACTCAGCATCGGATCTTGAGGGCAGAGAAAGCAAGCAATCCATTTTATTTGACAAGGTCAGAAAGATCTTTCCCGATTTAGCTGTATCGAAAGACCTTTTGAATGCCGGGGATCCCGCACTGCTCATTGAGACTTCGGTGAGCACCTTGAAACATATGACAGATGCTTTCCGAAATGCCGTGGACGGTGAATCTTTAGCGGATGAATGGAAAATGGTGTATCAATGGTATCGGGAATATAACGAAGCATCTTTAGAGGCAGTTAAACAAGGGCTTTTCTTTGATAACAAACAGGAAAAGGTAAAAAAAGATCTGATTCGAAAATTATATAATAAGGACCCATCCCTTATGAATTATGCATTTTCGCTAAGCCCTTCACGCCTTGAACGTTTTTCGCGGTGCCCCTTCTCACATTTTATCAATTACGGTCTTAAGCCGGATGAGAGAAGAGTTTTTGAGATTGCAGGCAGAGAAATTGGTGATGTATATCATCAATGCTTTATGAAGCTTTCTGCTGCCTTGTCAGTTCCGGGGATGGAGATCACAGATCCGGAATCACCGTGGATGAACATAAGCAGAGAACAGTGTCAGCAGCTGATTGACGAGTATGTCGAAGAAGCCGCAATAGAATATAGGGAGGGCGTGCTGACACAGGGTGAAGAGGAATTATACCGTGGACAGCGTATGAAAAAAGTTGGGGGCGAAGCGGCATGGGCTTTAATTGAGCATGTTAAGACGGGTCGCATACAAAATGTTTTTTTTGAAAGCGAATTTGGAAAAGCCATCGATAAACAATTCCCGCCTATAGAAGTCCAACTTGGAGAACAAACCATCTATATAGAAGGAAAGATTGACCGTGTAGATATTCTGAAGGGCAATAGCGATCAAGATAGCCGTTATATCAAGATTATCGATTACAAGTCGGGAAAAGAGAAATTTGATACCGATGAAGCAAAAGCTGGCTGGAAGCTGCAGCTTATGCTGTATCTGAGGGCTGCGATGGGAACCAACTCACGTGAGATGAACAGGGATAATACCTATAAGCCTGCGGGGGTATTCTATTTTGAAATAGCTGAACCTCAGATTGATGTTACGGAAATGTCAGATGAGGCTTATATGGAAAGAGCGGCGGCAGAACACAAAAAGAGCTTTAAGTTAGATGGCGTGGTCCTTGACGATCAAGCCATCATTGAAAGCATTGCCGGTGAGTTCTCAGGCTATTCGGACATCCTGCCTGTCAAGAAAACTAAAGAAGGATATTCAGGTACCACGGAAAAGAAGCTCTTGACAGAGAAGGATTTCTCGGAGCTGCTTGATGCAGTCGGCAGCAAGGTGAAAGAGCTTTGCGGTGAGCTCTCTGAAGGATCCATTGAGATCAAACCGAAAAAAGTCAAAGATGAAACAGCATGCAGGTTCTGCCTTTATAAAAGCATCTGCTATTTTGACCTGAGTTTTGAAGGCTGCTCATATGAAGTAATTAAATGACAAGAAAAATATTATATTAATTTGAATGACTACCCCCAAATTATTTAGTTCCTGAAAGAATATTGTAATAGTGAACTATTTTAACGGACTAAAAAAGGGGGTATTTTAATATGAAAAAAGTATTAGCCATTCTACTTACCGCAGCGCTGGTCATGACACTTTTCAGCGGGACTGTATTTGCAGACAATGGCAACGGCAACGGAAAAGGAAAGTATAAGGAATTTAAGGATATGAAGGGTCACTGGGGCAAGCAGAGTGTTGAAAAGATGCAGCACCTGGGAATCCTTAACGGATATTCGGACGGGTCATTCAAGCCGGACATAGCACTGACTCAGGCTGAATTGGCTGTTATCATTGATCGGCTAATTGACCTTCGGGGAAATAACGATGACGATGATGATCGGGATTATTACGATGATTGGGATGATGACGGCGATAAAGATTATTCCAAAATTCCAAAATGGGCGAAAAAGGCAGTGAAGAAGGGTATCGACAAGAAATATTTTAACTTAAAGCGCTTTCACTCCCATGTTCAAGTAGACAGACTGACTGCATGTGTAGCAATAGCGAAAGCCTTAAAACTGGAGCCGGTTACCGATTTTAACAGGAATCCGTTTAAAGATTTAGGACTTCTCAATGATGAGGATTTTGGATATCTGCTGGCGCTTTATGAAGAGGGCTACATAAAAGGGTATCCAAATGGAACCTTTAATCCATACAGCCTTCTTAGCAGAGCACAAATGGCTGCGATAATAGAGAACTTGCTGGAGCAAGATGATGTTGATAAGGATTCTGATGACAAAACATCTCCGGATTGGGATAAGAATGATTATGTTACCGCAGCTGCCATTCGTACAACAAGTGTAGATTTGAAATGGTCATCAGCTTCTGATGACGAAGGAGTCGTTGGCTATAAAGTAAGCTATAAGATCGATGGCGAGAAAGAGACTAAGAGTGTTACCGGCAGAACAGTGACAATAAAAGGACTTGAAGCTGACGAGGAATACACCTTTACTGTTGAAGCGAGAGATGAAGCCGGAAACTGGAGTGACGACGGTCCATCAGTAACAGTGACAACCCTTAAAGAAGATGTAGCAGATACCTCTGCGCCAACCTGGTCAAGCGGAGCCGCCCTGACTGTAAGTCAATCTGCA
>JAQUYC010000005.1 GCA_028692105.1 Eubacteriales bacterium
AAATAAATATTTATTTCAGAATTTTCTTGCAACTTCGATTTATTATGCTATAATATTTTTAAAGGAGGAGTTTGGGAAGTAATCCCGGGATATTGATATAGAACAAACCTATATCAAATTTACATCGAGGGAGGGTGATTCCACCAGAAATGTTAAATGCCGAATGTCGATAACGCCAGTCATCGGATGTAGTGATGATTGGCGTTATTGTTTATTGATACCTGATGTATATATTCTGCCCTTGAAAGGGAATATTCATTGTTATACAATGTGTGCAGATAATAGTCTGCGGATTGAAAATCTATAAAATCAGGGGAGGTGCAACGGATATTGATTTATGATCTTGCCGGAAACAAAATTGATTCCATTGATCTGATAGAAAATGAACTGCCCGTAGAAGTTCCTTATATAGGTATCTTAAACAAAAATGAGGCTGAAAATTGGAATCCGGGCATTGATATCAGGATTCTTAAAGGATGCCTGAACGATTCTGTATCAAAATTTGAAAGCCATGATGGTTTTGACTGTATCAACTTAATGCTTCCGAATAAAGAAAATCTGCTCTGTAAAGGCAGCCGGATCTCTATTTTTTTTCGTAAAAATTTGTTGGTCTTTATCTATAATGAATTACATGATTACGAACTTATTCAAAGTGTTATAACTAAAATTGTTAAGAAGGAGATAGTAAACATCAGCCTTGAACGTGTACTTTTCGAGTTTTTTGATCTTCTTACCGTGGGCGACTCATTATATCTTGAAAATCTGGAACAGGAAATTGCTGAGTTGGAAGAAGCTTTGATAACATCTAAGAAAAAAGATTACATAAAAGAAATCATAACATTCAGAAAGCAGCTACTCGTCTTGAAACGGTATTATGAGCAGCTTTTTGATCTGGCGGAGGCTATGGAGGAAAATGAGAACGGGTTGCTTTCCCATCGTGCGATCAGATATTTTCATTTTCTGACCACCCGTGCTGACAGACTTTCTGACGCTATCTCAAATCTAAGAGATTATGTTTCGCAGGTGCGTGAAGCTTATCAAACAGATGTTGAAATCACACAGAATAATATAATGCGGTTATTCACAGTAATCACTGCGATCTTTCTTCCGCTTACACTTATTGTTGGCTGGTATGGTATGAATTTTTCAATGCCGGAATACCTCTGGGCTTATGGCTATCCCGTAGTTATTATAATATGTGTCACTGTGGCCCTGTCCAGTATAATCTACTTTAAAAAGCATAAGTGGTTTTAGGCGGGGATTGATATATAACCTTTCTGCCAATAAATTAGATATTCCATGCCCCTAAGCATTAGTAGCAGTGTAATTTAATGTTACTTAATGTAATATAATATTAATTTGTCCGTTTATAATACAATTTTATTTAATATTTATATCAGTTATGTATGAAGAAAAGGAGAAGACATGGCAGACAACGAACAATTAAAGGCACTATACGAAAAGGTATCAAAGGATACGGAGCTACAAAAAAAATTTATTGAAATTATGGTTAGTTCAAGTGAAGAAAATTCAGAAACAACACGCGACAAGCTGATCAAATTTGCACAGGATGCGGGTTATGATGTAAGTGTAAATGAAATACAGGAGTTCCTCAAGGATATGGCCACCGAGAAAGAGGGCGAATTGAACCTTGCAGAACTGGATATGGTAGCAGGCGGTAAAGGCGAAGGTATAGGAATGGCCGTGATAGGCGGCATTTCTTCTGCATTGACTGCAATAATTCTCTTGGGCATGACATTACCGGCGTGCATCGGTCAGATACAGCATGGCATTGTAATGGAGCAATTTTTAAACCGATAAACTGTAGCTTACTTGATTAATTGTAAAGGGGTTATCTGCAGTTTGATATACTGAGATAACCCCTCACTTATTATTCTTACATTCTGTCCGGTCACAAATCTTACCCCAAGCTTGCTTGGCTGGCAAAACGGACACATACTAAAACTTCTTATCTTTTTCTTCTGCGGCCGCCTTGCTTTACATGCATACGTGTAAGGGATTTAGCGATGGCAATTTTCGCTCTTGCGATTTCCGAGTCATCTTCGCTTGGATTTTTGAGCCAGTTCTCAGCCTGTTCTTTTTCACGCTCTGCTCTTGTCACATCGATATCCCCGGGCCATTCTGCTGCATCAGTAAAAATGGTAATGCTGTCTTTCACATCAATAAATCCGCCTGCAAGTGCCGCAATTTTGAAATCCTTGGATCCAGCTTCCTGAAACCATAATTCTCCGGCATCAAGCAGCTTAACTGCCCAGGAATGACCCGCCATAAAACCCTCATCGCCAGTCAGCGTTCTGACAATGACAAGATCTACTTCCCCTTTATAAAAGAGTTTAGAAGGGGTGGTCACTTCCAGCATCACACTATTTGGCATTTTTCTGGAACCTTTCTACGACTTCATCGATACCGCCGGCAAACAAGAACATTGACTCAGGTATTTCGTCATGCTTTCCTTCGAGTATCTCTTTAAAGCTTCTTATCGTTTCCTTCAACGGAATATATTTACCCGGTGTACCGGTAAATGCTTCCGCAACACTGAAAGGCTGGGATAAGAAACGCTGGATCTTTCTGGCACGGGAAACAATCAGCTTGTCTGAATCTGCTAATTCATCCATACCAAGGATTGCGATGATATCCTGCAGTTCCTTATATCTCTGCAATACTTCCTGTACTCCTCTGGCTGTATTGTAGTGTTCTTCGCCGAGAATGATTGGGTCCATGATTCTGGATGTAGACTCTAAAGGATCAACTGCAGGATAAATTCCAAGCTCTGTTATTGCTCTGGAAAGTACCGTTGTGGCATCAAGGTGGGCAAATGTTGTTGCCGGCGCAGGGTCAGTCAGGTCGTCCGCAGGCACATAGATAGCCTGTACGGATGTAATGGATCCTTTCTTCGTTGAGGTGATCCTTTCCTGCAGTGCGCCCATTTCTGTTGCCAGTGTCGGCTGATAACCTACTGCACTCGGTACACGGCCGAGCAGCGCGGATACTTCAGAGCCTGCCTGTGTAAATCTAAATATATTATCTATGAAAAGAAGTACGTCCTGGCCTTCTATGTCCCTGAAATACTCAGCCATAGTAAGACCGGTCAGCGCAACTCTCATCCTGGCTCCCGGCGGTTCATTCATCTGTCCGAAAACCATCGCTGTTTTATCAATTACGCCGGATTCAATCATTTCATAGTAAAGGTCATTACCTTCTCTGGTTCTTTCTCCGACTCCGGCAAATACGGAAATTCCTCCGTGTTCCTTAGCGATATTATTGATCAACTCCTGAATCAATACTGTTTTGCCTACTCCGGCACCGCCGAAAAGACCAACTTTTCCGCCTCTTGTATATGGAGCGATCAGGTCAACAACCTTGATCCCTGTTTCAAATATTTGTGCACTTGTATCCTGCTCTTCAAAAGCAGGTGCTGCCCTATGTATCGGCATTTTGTTTTCTGTTACAACAGGACCCTTATCGTCAATGGTATTGCCTACAACATTGAACAGACGCCCTAGTACTTCCTTGCCGACAGGGACACGAATCGGTGCACCGCTGTCAATCGCTTCCATTCCTCTTTTCAGTCCGTCTGTGGAGGATAGGGCAATACACCTCACTACGTCATCGCCGATATGCTGGGCTGCTTCCGCTACGATTTCTGTATCTCCCATGTTGATGTGGATCGCATTCAGCAACTCCGGCATTTCCTCCGGCATAAATTTTATATCGACTACAGGCCCGATAATCTGATGTATGGTACCTTTATTGCTCATTTCTTTTTTCTCCCCCCTTACGTGAGATCTATTTCAGCGCATCGGCGCCGCCTACGATTTCCGAGATTTCATTTGTTATGGCTGCTTGTCTGGTTCTATTATAGAAGAGATTCAGTTCAGCAATCATTTCTCTCGCATTATCTGTCGCATTCTCCATCGCGATACGTCTTGCTGCATGCTCACAGGTTGCAGATTCAACAATCGCACCGTAGACCATGATCTCAACATATTTAGGCACGAGATAGTTGAAAACTTGCTCAACTGAAGGTTCGTACTCCACCAGTTTATCAAGCTTCGGCACGTCCGGATCTTTATGTATCTCAAACGGAAGCAGCGTTACGCTCTTGACCGACTGTTCCAGGGAACTGACAAAAGAGGTGTATACCATAACCACTTCGTCTATCTCTCCGGAATCATACATTTCTATGATCGGCTTGCTGATCTGATTCGTTTCCATGAAAGAGATAGTCTCCGGAGGAAGCAGATATTCACTATAAATTTTGAAGCCTCGTTTTTTAAAGTATTCTTTTCCTTTGTTGCCGATCGCTACAATAATCGGTTCCTCCTTACAGTGTGCAACCTGTCTGGCAGCTTCTTTGATCACGTTGGTATTATAACTGCCACAAAGGCCTCTTGAACTTGTCATTACTATGTAACAGGTCTTCTTGATTTCCCGTGATCCCTTCAAGTAGCGTGTAGGAACCTCGTTTGTATTGTTAAATATCTCCTCGATCGACTCCGTTATATAGTGTAGATATTCTCTTGTCCTTTCAAAGGTGTTTTTGGCTCTTCTGAGTTTTGCGGCGGAAACAAGTTTCATAGCGTTTGTAATATGTTCCATGCCGTTGACACTTTTGATCCTCCGCTTGATATCCCTCATATTGCTTGCTGCCACAACGTCACCTCCCCTTTACCGGCTGTCAATTGGAATAACTTTTCTTAAATTCTGTTATGGCAGCTTTTAATTTTTCTTCGACTTCTGGTTCAAGTTTTCCGGTAGTTTTTATTTCTTTGCCGATTTCCGGATAATGTGTGTCCATGTAATCATAGAAATCTTTTTCAAATTTCTTGATATTTTCAACAGGAATATCCGACAGAAAACGGTTGGTTGCTGCAAAGATGATCATAACCTGATGCTCGACTTTAACAGGCGAGTACTGAGGCTGCTTTAATATTTCCATCAGAACGACACCATGATCCAGTCGATCCTTTGTATCCTTATCCAAATCCGATCCAAACTGTGAGAAGCTGGCAAGTTCTCTATATTGCGCAAGTTCAAGCTTTACTTTGCCCGAGACTTTCTTCATCGCTTTAATCTGAGCGTTACCGCCTACACGGGATACAGATATACCTGCGTTTACCGCCGGCCTTTGTCCTGCAAAGAACAACTCTGATTCGAGGAATATCTGACCATCTGTTATAGATATTACATTAGTTGGAATGTATGCAGATACGTCTCCTGCCTGGGTTTCAATAATCGGCAATGCCGTTAATGAGCCACCGCCCAGTTTGTCAGAAAGCTTAGCCGCTCTTTCCAGCAGTCTGCTATGTAGGTAGAATACGTCTCCTGGGTATGCTTCACGTCCCGGTGGTCTCCTGAGAAGCAGGGACATTGCACGATATGCTACCGCGTGTTTTGAAAGGTCATCGTAGATGATCAGCACATGTTTTCCTTGATGCATGAACTCTTCACCCATGGCACAGCCTGCATATGGAGCAATGTACTGAATAGGAGCTACATCGCTTGCTGTAGCAGCCACGACAATAGTATATTTCATTGCGCCTTTGTTTTCTAATACCTGAACCAGCTGTGCTACTGTAGATTTTTTCTGACCAATCGCAACGTAAATACAAATTACATCTTCTTCTTTCTGATTTATGATAGTGTCGATTGCAATTGCAGTTTTTCCAGTCTGTCTGTCGCCGATTATAAGTTCTCTCTGACCTTTACCTATCGGAATCATGGAGTCAATCGCCTTGATTCCCGTCTGAAGCGGCTGGTTAACCGATTTTCTCGCTAGAACGCCAGGCGCCAGTTTTTCGATAGGCCTATATGCAGTTGCCTTTATTGGACCTTTTCCGTCAATTGGCTGTCCAAGAGCATTTACTACACGTCCGATCAATTCGGGTCCAACTGGAACTTCAACGACTCTTCCTGTCGGTTTTACTATATCGCCTTCTTTTATTTCTCTGTCAGGGCCTAAAATTACAGCGCCGACATTGTCTTCTTCCAGATTCAACGCCATGCCATAGATCTCATTCGGAAATTCAAGCAATTCACCCGCCATACAGTTCTCCAGACCATATACACGAGCGATACCATCTCCGATTTGTATTACAGTACCAAAATCAGAAATATCCAATGCTTTTTTATAGTCTTTTATTCTCTCTCTTATTACTGCACTGATTTCTTCCGGCTTTAAATTCATCAATTATCACCCCTTACTTGTTCTCTTTTTGCAAACATATCTCTCATTGACTATGTTTGTTTAATGCTGCCTTCAAGATTTTGGAGCTGTTTCCTGATGGATGCATCGATTACTTTTCCTTCTATGAATATTTTTATTCCGCCTAAGAGGTAAGCATCTGTTTTATTGACAAGCTTTACTTTCTTGTGCAGGAGCTTTGCTGTTTTTTCTTCAAAGGAACTTAACTGAATATCTGTAAGGGGTTCTACTGAGAAAACAGTTCCCAGAGATATTCCATTTTCCTGATTAATCAGTTTCTGGTATTCCTTAACGATCCGTTGAAAACTGGTCATCCGTCTTTTATCAATCAGCACAAGTAAAAAATTTATTGTTTCCTGATTAATACTACCGCCAAAGACCTGCTCTATCACCTTACTTTTTTCGTGCTCCGAAATAACAGGCGAACAGAAAAATTCTTTGAAATCAGGATTTTTATTAAAAATCTCACTGATATCATTTAATTCTTCGAGAATGACATCCACCTTATTCCTGTCTCTGGCTGCCTCAAACAGAGCCTTGCCGTATGTAATTTCAACTGTTAATTCTGCCATTTTGAATTCCCCGTCTCATCAATTATTCTTCCGATGACAGCTTGTTGTTCTTGATGATCTAATTCTTTTTCCAGGATTTTTTCAGCTGCGAAAATAGCAAGAGCTCCTATTTCCTTCTTCATATCTTCGATTGACTTTTTTTTCAGTCTTTCGATTTCATCTTCGGTTTGTCTGAGCAATGTTGCTGTTCTTTGCTCTGCTTCCTGGAGAATGCCTTTTGCCTGCGCATCTGCTTTTACCTTGGCTTCTCTTACAATTTCGCGTCCCTTGTTTTCCAGATTTGCGATCTGTATATCATAAGACTCTTTTAGCTTGTCAGCCTCGAGTACCCTGTTTTCGGCATATTGAACCGTGTCGATCACTTCATTGTTTCTGTTATCAATCACTTTATTGACTTTGTCAAACAAATAGTGTTTGAGAAACAGCATAAGTATCAAGAAGTTGACTAAGGTAGCGAAGAGTGTAAATAAATTGCCCTCCATTACTGCGAACCCCCCCTTCGGGTATTTTTTTTATTAATTGGTACTTATGTACAGTAGCTCGCTATACTACAAACAGAAGCAGAATAGAAACAATCAGCGCATAGAGTGATGTTACTTCTGCAAATGCTATACCAATAATCATTGTAGACATAATGTCGCCTTTTGCTTCCGGCTGTCTTGCTATTGCTTCAACTGCTTTACCACCAACGATACCTACACCTATGCCTCCGCCCAAAACTCCTACTGCAGCTACTCCTGCACCTAAAAACGCCATTCCTATAGGGTCCATAGTTAAACCTCCTTAAATTACATGTATTATTTTTTAATTATTATAAGAACCGATATAACAATATCAGCTATTATCTTATTCTTCAACCGAAGTTTTCGTAAATACAACAGTCAACATTACGAATACGTAAGTTTGAATCAGCGCTACAAATAGATCAAAGAAGAAATGCAGCGGAATTGGTATAATAAATGCGAAATATCCCAGTGCCATATAGGTCAGTTCCATGAAAATAACGCCTACAAGCATATTGATGAAGAGTCGCAGGCAAAGTGATAATGGAACAGTAACTTTTTCAATAATATTCATGGGCAGGATAAATGCAAATGGTTTTGTTAAACCATGAAGGTATCCCCCCATTCCGTTTCTTATGATGGCAGTTCCGTTGATTACAACGGCTGCAATAATTGCTAACGTCGCGGTAACGTTAATATCTCTGGTTGAGGGTGCAAAACCTATTAAACCTGTTAGATTCATAAACCCGATAAAGATACCAAGTGTTCCGATAAACGGGACAAACCGTTTCTTGTATGACTCCCCTAAATTCTCACCGATCAGCTTGTTGAACATATTTACAAACATCTCAATCACAGTCTGCCTTTTCGATGGTATCTTACCAAGGTTTCGAGTAAGCAGCAGAACCAAAGCAATGATAACAGCCATTATCACCCATTGCATGATTATGCTCATGGTTACTGAATACGTTTGATTTGAAATTGTAAATTGAAATACTTCCGGCGGACTAATATGCATTTACTTCCCTTCTCTCTATCTTTTATTTTTCTGTATAAGCAAGCTTATGATCATTGAAACATAATGCAGGCTATACCCGATCAAATACGCAACGACATTTACCATGTCATCGTTATATACAATCAAAGCAAAAGCAGCTGCAATCGCGATCCGTCCTGCAGCCATGACTAAAAGCAGTACATTGCTCTGAGATGCTTTAATTGTGTATTCAGTTATCAAAGAGTTAAGCAAGAAATTTACTAAAGCAATAATGATTCCTATAATAAGAGCTATGACATATTCCCTAAAGAATATCATTGATACGACAGCAGATAACAACAGGATTATCCCATCATATAACATGACTCTTTTAAGCATTGTCAAAGTATCCTTGGTCACTAAAATGCCTCCTATATAAGTCTATTGCTTTTCTATTTGCTTATTATTCTGTAAATTATCAATCACCTAGCATTATAACTGCCTCGTCCTAAAATGTAAAGTGTTGTTGAATTTATTAAATATTCTTATTATTTCCAGTGCGGATGCTGATCATATTTTATCAATCTTGTCCATCTGTATCAATATTTCAACTATCCTTTCGCAGGCATGACCATCACCATAAGGATTCACGGCATGAGACATTTTATCATAAGCATCCTTGTCGGTCAGCAGCTCTTTAGCCATTCTATAAATGGCATCCCTGGATACTCCCGCTAATTTTACCGTACCTGCTTCGACAGCTTCCGGGCGTTCCGTTTCTTTTCTGACAACGATAACCGGCTTTCCTAAAGAGGGAGCTTCTTCCTGCATCCCGCCCGAGTCGGTAATAATCAGATAGGATTTCGACATAAGATTAACAAACGGCTGATACTGCAACGGCTCAATCAAGTGGATTCTGCGAGCATTTCCCAGTATCTTATCCGCAGTCTCTCTCACTTTCGGATTCATGTGCATCGGATAAATGATTTCTGTATCTTCAAATTCTTCAGCAATATCCCTAATTGCACAGAAGATTTGTTCCATATTTTCCCCAAGATTCTCCCTGCGGTGGCATGTCACCGTGATTACTCTTCTGCTTTCGAAGTCAATGCTTCCTAAGATTTCATCCTCAAAGACGTAAGGTTTTTCCGCAGCATCAAGCAAGGCATCGATCACTGTATTCCCGGTAATGAATATCTTATCATCTGCTATCGCTTCCCTAAGCAGGTTTTGTCTGTTTCTTTCCGTAGGTGCAAAATGCAGATCAGCGATATGACCTGTAAGAATCCTGTTCATTTCCTCGGGGTAAGGAGAGTATTTGTCATATGTCCGCAGCCCCGCTTCGACATGTCCAACTCTGATCTGCTGATAAAATCCCGCCAGCGCCGCCGCAAAGGTCGTTGACGTATCGCCATGAACAAGAATGATATCGGGTTTTTCTTTTTTTAATACATCTTCCAATCCCATAAGCACATTAGAAGTAATCTGATTGATGGTCTGATTAGGTTTCATAATATTTAAATCATAATCCGGAACCAGTTCAAAAAGCTCCAGAACCTGATCCAACATTTCCCTATGCTGTGCTGTCACGCATAGGATCGATTCTATACGATTATCATTATTTAATTTCTTCACAAGAGGCGCCATCTTTATCGCCTCAGGTCTTGTTCCAAAAACACTTAAAACTTTCATGCTATTCCCCCTTGAGCTTTTGCATTTTCTTGTTCTCTTTCTTTTCTATCGATTCGGTGTTCACCGCCTTCAGATTGAGAGTCCTGCTATTTGGATCCGTAAGGAACACATAGATAAATGTTGCTGCAATAATCACAAGCAGGCCGGATTCTATAAATAGGTCACGGCTCATAAGTATCGCCGCAACACCCATAACACCGCTGATACCGTACAGCATCAGTACCGTTCGTCTTTGTCCCAGTCCCGCTGCCATTATCCTGTGGTGGAGGTGTCCTTTATCCGCTTCCATTATAGGTCGCTTGTTTATAAGCCTTCTCAGTATCGCAAATGCAGTATCAAAAATAGGAAGGCCCAAGACTAAAACCGGAACCACTGTCGCAAGCATCGTTGCGCTTTTCATAGGGCCCATCACCGAAAGACCTGCAAGCATAAAGCCTAAAAAAAGTGAGCCTCCGTCCCCCATGAATATCTTTGCCGGATTAAAATTAAAAGGAAGAAATCCCAACGAACCGCCTGCGATAGCAAGCATAGCCATGCATATTTCTGTACTCCCATGGATATATGCAGTGTATGCAATGGAAACCGACGCGATGAAAGCTACTCCGGCAGCAAGCCCATCCAGACCGTCGATGAGATTTATGGTATTAGTGATCCCCACAACCCAGATTACTGTCACTATCAGGCTTAGGATCCACGGGAAGAAGTAATATCCTTCTCCGAAAGGATTGCTTATAAAATCAATGCTCACGGTGAACTGATACAGGATAACGGCGCACAGCACCTGAAATCCAAGCTTAATCTTTGCAGGCATGCCCTTGATATCATCAATGATACCGACGATAAACATCAAGGTCCCGCCAGCTATGACCCCCATCAGGCGTGTACTGTAAGGCAAAAAAATAAGCAAGGAGGCTACCGTTCCTATATAGATAGCTATTCCTCCAAACCGCGGCATCACTTTCGTATGCATTCTCCTGTTATCTTTTGGAATATCAATTGCCCCTATTTTTGGTGCTATCTTAATCGCTGCCGGTGTAAATATCAGCGCTATTATGAATGCCGTTATAAATATCAATAGATACTGGCTCATCTTATTGTCCTTCCATAATCTCTAATCTCTGCCATCTATCCAAAAACTCTGAGCTCACCCCAGCTTATTGAAAACTACTGAAATAAAGTGTTTTCTTAGAAAACCGTTAACTTTATTTCAATTCATCAAACATTTCAATCTTAATACCTGCTTCGTCAAGAATCTGCAAAGACAGTTCATCCGGATATCCTTCCTTGACGATGATCCTGTTTAACCCTGCATTAATAATCATTTTCGCGCAAATGACACAAGGCTGGTGGGTGCAGTAAATTGTTCCCCCCGCTATGCTCTGCCCAAGATGCGCAGCCTGTATAATTGCATTTTGTTCTGCATGCAGTGCCATACAAAGCTCGTGTCTTTGGCCTGAAGGTACATTTAATTTCTGCCTCAGGCAACCCCCACGTTCCTCGCAATGCATGATTCCGATCGGCGCTCCGTTGTATCCTGTTGCCATGATCCTTTTATCCTTGACTATGATAGCCCCGACCTGTCTTCGCATACAAGTGGATCTCTTCTGTGTTACTTCCGCCATCTCCATAAAGTATTCATCCCAATTAGGTCTTTCCATATACTTCTATACCTCTCCTATTCTTACTCGATAGTTGCGAAAATCAAATTTTATGTTGTGTTGCACCTTCACAAATCGTGTTTACTTTATGTTGTATATTCGTCTCGGGGCGCCGCGACGAGGATGTTCTCGGAAGAAACCGTCCTGTTACTACGTAATACCGCCGACAACCTATCACTCGCAAATCGTGCTTACTTTATGATGTATTCATTTCCTGGGGCATCGCGACGATGTGTTCTCGGCAAAAACCGTCCGAGCGGAGCGAGCGGTTTTTAAGAGAATACATCTGGCAGATGCCCTCCAATTACCCTTCTTTAAAAACACGATTTGCAGTCCTTACCGCCTCCATTGCATCCTTGCAGTAAAAATCCGCACCTATTTTTTTCGCATATTCCTTGTTCAGTACAGCACCGCCAACCATAGTAACACAATCCAGCCCTGCTTCCTTTAATGCCTTGATTGTCTTTTCCATGTTCACTACTGTAGTCGTCATCAGCGCAGAGAGTCCGACCATTTTAATATTTTGGTTTTTAGCAGCTTCAACTACATCTTCGATAGGGACGTCCTTCCCCAGATCTACGACCTCATATCCATAATTCTCCAACAGTACTTTGACTATATTTTTACCGATATCATGTATATCTCCCTGGACAGTAGCCAATATCACCTTCCCGTAAGATACCATGCCGCCGGTTGATTTCATCGCTTCCTTCAGTACAGAAAATGCTGCCTTCACAGTTTCGGCTGATTTGATCAACTGAGGGAGAAAGCTGTTACCGCTTTCATATTCCTTACCCACGATTTCCAACGCAGGAATTATCGTCTTCTCTACAATATCCAGAGGCTTCATCTCTTTTAAAAGCTTTTCTGTGGCCTCGGCTGCTCGATCTTCGAAGCCTTCAAGAATGATCTCTTTTAGCGTAAGCTCTGCTTTCTTTGCGCTTGCCGTTATGTTTGCTTTTGTTTTCGCATCGGGAGTTTTACCGGCAACCTGATTCACCTGTCCGCCATAAAATCGGATATAGTCATTCGACTCCTTATCCTTCCCGCTCAAAGCTTCGAAGGCTCGAATAGTATCCATGTATTCAGGCACCAACGGATCTGTTATCGGTGCATCCAGTCCGGCCGCAAGAGCCATGCCCAGAAAGGTCCTGTTCAGCAGCTTCCGTTCCGGTAAGCCGAAAGAAACATTGCTTGCCCCTAATGTTGTTTTTACTCCGAATTGCTGCTTAACCCTGCGGATAGCCTCTAATGTATCTCTTCCTGCCTCCTGCTGTGCAGATACCGTTAAAGTCAGGCAGTCAACGATAATTCTTTCAGCATCTATCCCATAGGTTTCAGCAGTTTTAATGATTCTTTCTGCTATGGTAAGCCTTTCTTCTGTATTTTCCGGTAGGCCTTTTTCATCCAATGTAAGCGCTATGACACAGGTCCCATATTTTTTCACGATTGGGAAAATTGTTTCCATGCTTTCTTTTTTGCCGTTGACGGAGTTAATGATCGGTTTTCCGTTATAGTGCCTTACTGCAGCCTCAATAACCTTCGGATCGGCGCTGTCGATCTGAAGCGGTGCATTCACCACTGAGGATACCTTTTTGACTGCTGTCAGCATCACCTCATATTCATCGATCTCCGGCAGGCCGACGTTGATATCAAGTATATCTGCTCCGGCTTTCACTTGCTCTATGGCTTCGTTCTCCAAATATGAAAAGTCTTTTGCCTTTAATGCTTCTTTTAATAGTTTCTTGCCGGTGGGATTTATTCTTTCACCAATTACCCTGATCCTGTCATCAATCATAACTGTCTTCATTGCAGAGCTTGCTGCCGTTAAGCTCTTTCTTCTGCCCTGCTTGTCCGATTCAATCGCCGGTGAAGTATACTCTTGCGATTGAATGCTTTTGGTCAATGCTGCTATATACTCAGGGGAAGTTCCGCAGCAGCCCCCTGCTATAGCGATTCCATCCCGAATCATTTCCTGCATGGCTTCGACATATTCTGTAATGTTTACTTGATAAACAGTCTCTCCGTCTACAATAGACGGCAATCCTGCATTTGGTTGAACCAGAACAGGCAATCCTGAGTATTTCAGGAATTCCCTGACAATCCCGGTCATCTGTTTTGGACCTAAAGAGCAGTTCACTCCGATAGCATCAATACCAAGATCCTGAATAATGTTGATGGCAGTAAGCGGATCTGTTCCCATCAGCATCCTGCCGTCCTCCTGGAACGTAACAGAGCAGAACACAGGCAAATCACAATTTTCTTTTGCTGCCAGAACCGCTGACTTTAATTCGTAAATATCGGTAAATGTTTCAAAAAAGATAACATCTACTCCGACCCTGCTACCTGCGATGATCAGTTCCTTATAAATATCATAGGCTTCATCAAAGGACATGTCTCCCGCAGGTTCCATAAGCTTGCCGATTGGTCCGATATCAAGGGCAACAAATTTATCCGAATAAGAGTCCTTATCCGGGTCACCTGCGGTATTTTTTACCATTGCCGCAGCGGACCTTGCAAGCTGCACTGACCGTGAGACTATTTGATCTACCGTATAACCTGTTTTTTCAAGTTTTAACCGGTTACATCCGAAGGTGTTAGTCGAAACAAGATCGCTGCCGGCCTCATAGTAAGCCCGATGAATATCCTCAATTATTTCAGGGTGGGTATAATTTAGCATTTCAGGGATTTCACCTGCTTTAAGCCCGTATTGCTGCAGCATCGTTCCCATTGCCCCGTCGCAAATAATAATTTTTTTTCCGAATAAATCTGTTATTTTCATTGAACTTCCTATCATATATTTATTTTAGTTATTCTGCAATTTTCTGATGTTTTCAATGTTTCCAATGATACGCTTCGCAGTATCAGCCTTGTTCATGGTATATAAGTGGATTCCTCTTACGCCCCACGCCATCAAGTCTATAATCTGTTCTATTGCATAAGCCTCGCCAGCTTCTTTCAATGCTGCCGGATTGTCTTCATAGCGGTCAAGAATTCTTATCAGCTTCTTGGGCATCTGACATCCTGAAAGCTTTGTCATTCTCACAACCTGATTCTTGTTAAGCACAGGCATGATTCCGGCGGATACCGGAACGTTAATGCCAGCTATGTCTATCTGTTCCATGAACTGAAAAAAAAGTTCATTGTCGAAGAAAAGCTGAGTCATCAGAAAGTCAACTCCCATATCAACCTTATCTTTTAAATATTTGATATCTTTAACCTTGCTGTCACATTCCACATGACCTTCCGGATAGCAGGCCGCACCGATACTGAAATCCCTCTCAGCTTTTACTTCGCTGATCAGGTCGGCAGCATGCTCATACTGCAGAGGATTTGGAAATTCAAAGTCAGGGTCCTCAGGGATATCTCCTCTCATGGCAAGTATGTTTTCAATATTATTCTTGCGCATTACTTCAAATGCTTCCCGGATCTGATTTTTAGTTGCTGATATACAAGTCAAATGTGCCAAGCTTTCAATATTATACTCATTTTTGATCTTTGAAGCAATTTCTAAAGTTCTGTCTTTTGCCTTTCCCCCCGCTCCATACGTTACGCTGATAAAGTCAGGGTTGATGTCAGCGAGTTCATCCAAAGTCTTAAAAACTGTCTCGACCGGAGAATCGAGTTTTGGAGGAAAGATTTCCAGGGAGATCACAGTCTTTTTTGTTTCATACAGATCCTTTATTTTCACTTTGCTGCTCCTTTCCGTTTAACATTCTGCCTGAATTGTTTCTGTTGCTTCGTACATTTTTTCTTTTTTATAGAACACCTCCGCAAGGTACAAGCCTTGAGGAGGAGCAGTATGACCTGCCAACTGTCTGGATTCCCCTGCAATCAGGTCCGGTATCTTGTCGGGTTTTATTTTATTCAATCCTACATCAACAAGGGTCCCGGCAATAATTCTGACCATATTATATAGAAAACCATCACCGGTTATTTCCAGTATAACTGCGTTTGGCGTGGCATCCGGGTTTTCTGTTAAGTCCGGTGTTCTTGCTGCATGAATCTTTGCGCTGTAAATTGTTCGGACTGTCGACTCCAATTTTTTTCCTCCTGCCGCCTGAAATGTAATAAAATCATAAGTTCCGATAAAATGAGCGGCGGCATGTTCCATTGCTTCGACATTTAGCAATCGGCTGATGGAATAGAAAAAGTTTCTTTGAAAGGGATCCGGCGTCTGCGCATTTCTTATTTTATATATATATTTTTTCCCAACTGCATTGAATCTGGCATGAAAATCAAGCGGGACTTCTTCTGCCGATAGAATCACGACATCCGCAGTATTTTTTCTGTTTCTTCCGTTATTATCCGATGCGGCGGCAAGCAGTCCGTTTGCCGCAACGGGTATTTTATCTACCGGAATACTGAAATCTGCCAAAAAGCTGGCACGCTGACCATAGGCATGGACGCCCGCATCAGTTCTGCTTGTTCCATTGACTCGAATCGGTCGGGCACAGATCGTACTAAGCACTCGCTCAACCTCGCCCTGGACACTTCTTTGATCAGGCTGTATTTGCCAGCCGCAGAAGCCGGTACCGTCGTATGCGATTGTCAACAGAACATTCTTCAAATCCTCACCTCGTTATAACGCATACGTAGAAAATTTTCGGCTGTAGGAAATTTTCTTACCCCTTGCGCGTTTCAACGAGGTACGCAGGGTGCAATACCTTACCTCGTTATAACGCATACGTAGAAAATTTTCGGCTGTAGGAAATTTTCTTACCCCTTGCGCGTTTCAACGAGGTATACAGGGTGCAATACCTTACCTCGTTATACTTAAATAATTATACTATCATCATGAGCCCTGCGTCAAATTATTTGCCGAAATTCAACAGCTGTGTAAACTTCATACATTCAATAAGTGCGACTTCGATTTTTTTACAAATTAAGGTAAGTTAATAAACGCATTAATGTTATGTATATATCTGACAATTTACAATATTTTAAATATTTTAAAAACTTATGTTGCATAATTCTTTATCTTTGTGTAATATATGAATATATTAAAACTGTCCATTATCTTTATTTTCCTTTTAATACTGCCACTCCAAAAAACCAATATGGCAAGGTATAGAAAAGAATCAATGTAACCATTGATTCTTTTCTATAGTGCATTTACGACGAAAATCTACAAATCACAAGTTTACTTGTAGATTTCTACTGTAATTTTGTCAGCGGTGCTAACGCCGCTTTCAGCGACTCTGACTCGCGATGCTCGCCGCTGTCCGTTTTGCCAGCCAAGCAAGCTTGGGGCAAAAAGGCAAAGCACCGGACAGAATGTTATAAGACTGCCGTCTTTATTTTATCCCGTATATATCTCTACCAACATCAACAGCTCCTTGCTGAACAAAATATAAAGAGCAGCCGCGGCAGAAATAAATGGCCCAAGTGGCTGCTCTTCCCCGAATTTTATCTTTCTTAGAGCAAGCCCCGCAGCAAAGACAATTGCGCTGGAAAATATTGAGATAATCAGTATGACTATAACGCCTTTTAAACCGGAAAGCAGTCCGATGGCAGCAAAGAGCTTTATATCTCCGAAACCTATTGATTCCTTTTTGAATATCAGCCATCCTATAAGCCCCATGAACAGGATACAGCCCCCGCCTGCAATCAAACCATACAGCGACGAGAGGCGGGATGAATGAAATGGTATAAAGCCTAAGGCGGTCACTGCAAGTGCAATCACATATTGATCAGGTATGATTCTGTATTTCATATCCGCCATGCCAATTTGCAGAAGCAGCCAAAGAGCAATAATGCCTGCAATTGTATAAAGAATTCCCTGATCCAGCAGCTTTAATGATGCCGCAGTAAAAATCAGAACAAAAACAGCAAACCAAGGCTTTCGCTTGATTCTTTCTCCCCACATTCCGCGATCCGGCTCCTGGTTGTAATCACAAAGCCATTTTGCGGGTATTCTGTTGTATGTGTATATAATTGAAGAACCGGCAAGCAGTCCGGCAGCAATTGAAAAAGCAATTTTCAGCAGCGGAAGAATTATTTCCATGATTCATAGTATACAGCCGTGCAGGCTTCAGGAACCTGCATTGTCTGCCTCCTTATTTATTTTAGCAAAACGGAAATGGAATTACAAGCGTAAATTGTAAATTTATTGAATTTTTCGTCGATGAATGATAATTTATGGAAAATTATGTGGTATTTTGACGAAAATTTACTGTAAACCCAGTCCGGATTTTGTCTTTCTCTGATTTACATTTTCTGAATATCAATGTAAAATCGTATGGGTGAAAAGCTGAAATGAAGGCAGTGGTTAGGTAATAGGAGTTCAAATATGAAAAAATTAGATTTAAGCTTTATGGCTGTCATGATTATCACTCTTGTCATAGTATTGATATTAAGCGCTATGGCTGTCTTTTCTTGTCATAATGAAGTTCTTTCGGTTAAGAACCAGAAGGATGCCATGCTTAATTTTAATATAAAACATTCCCATCTCCTTGATGGTATGCTCTTCAACGTTAAGCAATATATGGAAACAAATGATACGATATATAAAACAGAATTCTATAGTATTAAAAGTAATTACATGAAAAACGACATTGTTTCTGTGGAAGACCTTCGCTTTAATTCCGAAGAAGAAAAGCTTTATAACGAATTTAATAACAATTTTCATGAGATAATAGATACTCTCAGTACAGCTATCAGTGCGAATAACTTATCTTTTATTATAGGTAAAGATAATATGATTACGGAATTTGACAGTTTTTATTCACGACAGAATGAGCTGATGGCTGAACTGTCCGGAAAATATATCGAACGTCTTAATCTGAAAGAAAATGAGATTCTGATTCAGCAAAAATATCTAGAACACTCTCTGATAACTATTTCTCTTCTTCTTTTGATAGTTGCAGGTGCAACATTCTATCAAATACTAAGAGAAAATAATTTCAACTTATACTTCAGTAAGCTTTATAATACGGTAGTCGAGAACAATGACGGCGGAATTGCCATATTGGACAAACAGTACCACTTTGATTATATGAATCCGAAATACAAAGAAATTCTGGGAATCACTGCAGAGAACATAAATGGGAAGTCATTGCACGACATCTTTAATCTGGCACTTGCTGAAATTATTGAGAATGCTGCATATGACAGCACTGAGAATGAAGGCAAATTCAGTTTCATCATAGGCGGCAAGAAAAAAAACATTGTTTACAGTTTTTTTACAATAGATGACGAGTATGGAAACAGTAAATACGTACACCTGATTCGGGATACATCAAAGACGGAAGAACTTCAGCAGCGGCTTAAGAAACAATTGGTGGAAATCAACTTTTATTCAAAAGCCAAGGATTCTTTTATAGCAAACTTCTCTCACGAAATAAAAACTCCTATTAATGCTATCCTGGGCATGGTGCATTTTCTCAAGCGCAGCGATCTGTCGGAGGATCAAATTGATCTTGTGAAAAAAATAGAAACCTCATCAGATATCTTGCTGACCATTATCAACGATGTGCTTGACCTGTCAAAGATCAAGAGCAATTCTCTTAGTCTTTACCCTTCCGATTTTTCGTTGAAAACGGTGCTAAATAATGTTGAAGATATGTTTTCCAACCTATTATCTCAAAAGGGCATTGAATGGAAAACTGAATATGACTTCGATGAAAATCTCTGCCTTCACCTTGATAAGACAAGATTTATTCAGGTACTGGTCAATCTTGTCAATAACGCCTATAAATTTACTGATTCCGGATATATAAAACTATCGATAGAAACCTTATCAAATAATACAGATTCTGTACTTCTTCAATTCTGTGTCGAAGACACAGGACTGGGTATTGCAGAAAAAGATATTTCGAAACTGTTCCGAGAGTTCGAGCAGCTTGAAAACCACCTGACAAAACAGCATCAGGGTACAGGACTCGGTCTGTTCATAAGCAAAAGTATCATCGAAAGCATGGATGGGCATATGTGGGTAAAGAGTACTCGAAGCAAGGGAAGTAAGTTCTTCTTTACAATAGCGGCTCATAAGGCTCTTGGATACGGTCTGGAAACCATGTCGAATACAAACAGCACCGACCCTCTGGATGGAGCCGGCAGAAAAGCCTTAGTAGTTGAAGATACTGATATAAATGCGGAAGTTGCGGTTAGGCTTCTTGCCGATATCAATATCTCCTGTGATACTGCCAAAGACGGCATTGCAGCCATTCAAACATGTAAAAGCAAGCCCTTGAATTATTATAATGTTATTTTGATGGATATTCATATGCCGAACATGGACGGTTATACCGCCTCTCATATCCTTAAAAAAGAAATGGGGATTGTTTCCCCTATCATCGCCTTAACCGCTTCCGAAATCAACGATACGATCAGAGCTGAGCAAGCCGGGATTATAGAGAGTTTCCTCTTAAAGCCATTTAAGGCAGATGCGTTGTATAAAGCTATTTCTCCTTATTTTCAATTTGAGAAAAAAACACTGCCTGATCCGGTTATAAAACCTTCATCTGATGCAGTGATTTCAGCGGATACTTTTTCAGGCCGAACAGAAGCAATAAAAAATTTGGGAGGAAATGAGCTTATATATAATAAACACATTAATAAATTTAAAGCAAATTATGCTGATAGCGCAGAACATATTTCCAGCCTATTGAATGAAAAGAACTTCGATGAGGCAAGACGTCTTGCCCATTCTATCAAAGGCTTGAGCGGTACTTTGGGAATGCTAAATGTAATGGATTCAAGCGCAAAACTTGAACATGCGATTCTGAAGGGAGAAGGCTATGATTTAAGCGCAGAACTGGAAAATTTTGATAAAAATCTAAGAGCCGCAATTGAAATTATTTAATAATAAGGCTTGCTGACTAATGTTAAATGCCCTCGCAGCAATCCTGTTTATTATAAGTTCCAGAGTTCTTCATCTGTTGGTACGTGGTTGTCCTTCATAAAGTATGCAATTCGAGAAATATTTATAAGGTGCTTGTAGTCCAGATTTTCCGATATGCTGTTGTTTCCCCAGGAGCCGCAACCCAGGGTGTTGGTAGGTGCAAGTCCGTTGAAGTAACTGCCGCCTGCACTCGTTGCACAGGTTTGGTTTATAACAAGTCTGCTGACACAGAGCTCCTTGCCTGCATATTCTATATTCTCTGTATTATTGGAGTGAATCGACACACTGTGTCCCTTCCCTTCAAGTTCAAGATTTGCCCGGGCAATTTCAACTCCCTCTTCAAATGTTTTGTATTTATACGCAGCTAATACAGGACACATCTTTTCCTTCGCCAAAAGATCCGATGCTCCGCTGCCGCCCGATTCTGCTATTATAACCCTAATTCCTTCAGGGATTTTTATTCCGGCAAGAGCCGCTATGGTCTGAACTGATTGTCCGACGGCATGGCGGTTCATCACTCCGTCGATAAACATGACTGATATCAGCGCTTCTTTTTCTTCCGGTTTGGAGACTATATATGCACCGTTCTTTTTAAAGGCTTCCATTATTTCTTCGTATCTAAATTCAGGTAAAATGACAGATTGTTCGCCCGAACAAAGAATGCCGTTATCAAAGATCCTACCCGCAATAATCTGCGGAACTGCCGTTTCAATATCAGCATCTGTATCAACAATACACTGGACATTTCCTGCACCTACCCCAAGCGCCGGTTTTCCGCTCCTATAAGCAGCCTTCACCATACTCATTCCGCCGGTTGCGATAACAACATCTGCGGAGGCGATCAGGTTCGTTGTGTTTTCCCTTGACTGTTGATCCAATATTTGAATCAGGTTCTTTGGTGCATTTATCTTGTCCAGTTCTGCATTTATAATTTCTACAGTTTTTGTACTGCATCGGATTGATTTATGATGAGGCGTTATTATAATAGCATTTCCGCCTTTCAGTGCAAACATAGAATTGCTCATAGGTGTAACGATTGGATTGGTACATGGGGTTATAGCCGCTGCCACTCCAACCGGTTTTGCGATCTTCGTAATGCCTGTCACTTCATCTCTTTCGATAATTCCTTTAGATTTTTTACCTTTCAAGCTGTTCCATATCATTCGAGCTTTTGCTTTATTCTTCGCCGTTTTGTCAGCTGCAACGCCCATACCTGTTTCTTCCACTGCCATTTCTGCCAGGAATTCTGCATTGTCATCGACTGCTTTTGCGATGGTCATCACGATCTGATCGATTTGTTCCTGGGAAAACTTCTCGTACTCCTTCCGCGCCTTTTTTGCTCTTTCGATATATTCATCTA
Organism: Eubacteriales bacterium; assembly: GCA_028692105.1. Lineage (GTDB taxonomy): Bacteria > Bacillota > Clostridia > Peptostreptococcales > Anaerovoracaceae > Anoxybacterium. The sequence continues at coordinate 21,833 of JAQUYC010000005.1, forward strand.
TATATAACTTGCTGTCTATTTCTACAATATTATTTTTCAGTTCCATATATTGTCCTCCTTCAGACCATTTTAGACGGGTCTACGAGTCTGTCAAATTCGTCTTCCGTAAGAATCCCAAGAGATACTGCGGCTTGTTTTAAAGTCAGTTCTTCAACATATGCGGTCCTTGCTATCAAAGCTGCTTTTTCATATCCGATGTGGGGATTCAGTGCCGTTACCAGCATCAGCGATGATTTCAGGTTCTTATTAATTTTTTCTTCGTTTGCCACGATGCCTGATGCACAATTTTTTTCAAATGATATTATCGCATCCGATAACAGGCGGATGGATTGAAGCATATTGTAAATCAAAACAGGCATATATACATTGAGCTGAAAGTTTCCCTGAGAGGCTGCGAAGCCTACAGCCGTGTCATTGCCCATTACCTGGCAGCATACCATTGTCATCGCCTCACATTGTGTCGGATTTACTTTTCCCGGCATGATTGAACTTCCCGGTTCATTCTCGGGTATGGACAATTCACCGATACCGCATCTTGGACCGCTTGCCAGCCAGCGTATGTCATTTGCGATTTTCATCAGGTTTGCTGCCAACGCTTTTAAAGCCCCATGCGTATGCACCAAAGCATCCTTGCTGGTCAAAGCATGAAATTTATTAGGCGCCGTTACAAATTCTATCCCGGTAAGATCAGAAATCTTGTAGGCGACGCGTTTCCCAAATTCGGGATGGGTATTCAGCCCCGTTCCCACAGCAGTCCCTCCGAGAGCAATTTCTTTTATATAAGTCAGGCTATCTTGAATCATGCTTTCCGTTTGCTCCAGCATAACGACCCAGCCGCTTATTTCCTGCCCCAATGTGAGAGGTGTTGCATCCTGAAGATGTGTTCTTCCGATTTTGATAAGATCCATATATCTCTTGCTCAGCAGCCGGAATGTCCCTTTTAGTTGAGACAACGCAGGGTAAAGCTGCCTTTCAATCTCTACAGCGACGGCAATATGCATGGCTGTTGGGAAGGTATCGTTAGAGCTCTGGGCTTTATTCACATGATCATTCGGATGAATCAGCTTTTCTCTCAGAAGTGCATTCCCACGGTTCGCGATAACCTCATTCACATTCATATTCGTTTGAGTCCCGCTGCCTGTCTGCCATACGCCCAAGGGAAAATGGCTATCCAGTCTTCCTTCTGAAATTTCATCGCAGACTGCTATAATAGTTTCTGCAATTCTGATATCCAATATACCTAATTCACCATTCACCTGCGCTGCTGCTTTTTTAAGTATGGCAAATGAACGAATGATTTCCGCCGGCATTTTCTCTTGACCGATCCTGAAATTTTCGAGGCTTCGCTGCGTCTGTGCGCCCCAAAGAACGTCTTCATCTACCGAGATATCACCCATTGAATCATGTTCGATCCGATATTTCTTATCTTTTTTGTCGGTGTCCATTGTTATCCCTTCTCACTCTCTGTTCAGCCAGGCTTCTGCTGTAGCTTTTGCTACCGCATCAACCACACCGGGGCGAAAAACATTAGGTATAATATGATCCTCGCATAGTTCGTTATCCGGTATCATCTCTGCTATTGCATAGGCTGCCGCCACTTTCATCTTTTCTGTAATCTTAGCGGCTCTTACTGCCAATGCCCCTTTAAATATTCCGGGGAAAGCCAGCACGTTGTTGATCTGATTCGGCAAGTCAGAACGCCCGGTTCCGACAATCCTGGCACCGGCCTTCTTTGCCGTTTCCGGCATTATTTCGGGCTCCGGGTTCGCCATGGCAAAAATAATCGGGTTCACCGCCATTGTCTTTACCATCTCAGCTGTAAGTGTCTTCGGAGCAGAGACACCGATAAATATGTCACGCCCGCGTACCGCATCTTCCAAAGTGCCCGTAACTCCCTCTTTATTCGTAAGTTCTGCAAGCTCCTGCTCGCTCGGGCTCATATCTTTATTTGATTTCGATATAATTCCTTTTATATCGCAGATAACTATATCCTCTACACCTAATGCCGCAAGCATTTTAACAATAGCTGTACCTGCAGAACCCGCCCCGTTCACAACTATTTTCACTTCTTTGAACTGTTTCCCTAAAAGCTTCAGTGAGTTGATTACAGCGGCTGATACAACCACAGCTGTTCCATGCTGATCATCATGGAAAACCGGAATGTCTACAAGTTCCTGCAGTCTCCGCTCTATTTCAAAGCAGCGCGGTGCTGAGATATCTTCCAGATTTATTCCTCCAAGGGTGGGGGCAATATTTTTCGCAATCAGTATTATCTCCTCAGTGTCCTGAGTCTCCAGGCATATTGGAAAGGCGTCGATATCCGCAAAGGCTTTAAAAAGCAAAGCCTTACCCTCCATTACCGGAATAGCCGCTTTAGCTCCGATATTTCCAAGGCCAAGCACTGCTGACCCGTCACTGATTATCGCGACGGTATTTCCCTTAGATGTATATTTATATATTAGGTCAGGATCCCTGTTTATCTCTCTGCATGGTTCCGCAACCCCCGGGGTATATGCTATGCTCAGGTCATCTCTGGTCAAAAGAGGAACCTTGCTCACGACCGTAAGCTTGCCTCTGTTCATTTCGTGGAGCTTTAGTGACTCTTTGTAATAATCCATACTTCCTCCCATAACCGGTTTTCTTTAATATAAAAGTCTAACTATATAATTGCTAATAATAAATGCTACAAGTGCCGCATTAATGAGCGGCACTTTCTTTGCTTGAGCTATCCATCAGTTTATTTTATAATTGACGGGCGTAGTTGTATATGATTGAATTATTATTTCTTCCATGAACTCTTTAAATCCACGATCTGGTTGAAAACCTTCTCCTTTTCATCTGTGAGATATTCGTCCGCTATATAATAGCCATGCCGGAAAAACTGATACCTTTCTCCTGCCTTAGCATCACTTAATGCAGGTTCCGCATATGCTTCAATGATTTGCATGGAGTCAGGATTCAGAATGCTTTCTCCCTTTTCATCCTCAATCATAAGATACCCAAAAGTTCTGATTTTTATTTTTACGGCCGACTTTACATCGACCCAATGTATAGTTCCCTTAACTTTTCTTTCGTTGAAACCGCTCCCGCTTTTTGTGGCAGGGTCATAGGTACATCTCAGTTCAATCACATTGCCTTCCGCATCCTTGACAACTTCACTGCATGTGATAAAATAAGCTCCCTTAAAACGAACTTCATTTCCCGGGAATAAACGAAAGTACTTCTTTTCGGGAATTTCCATAAAGTCATCCCTATCAACATAAAGCTCACGTGAAAAGCTGACCTTGCGGGTTCCTTTTGTTTCGTCTTCTTTACTGTTTTCTATATCCGCTTCCTCACTCTGATCTTCCGGATAGTTCGTGATCACTACTTTAAGCGGATTCATGACAACCATACGAGTCTCAACCTTGTCTTTGAGATCCTCCCTGATACAATGCTCCAACAGGGCAATATCTACCAGGCTGTTTGCCTTGGATACTCCGATTCTTTCACAAAAATCCCGTATGGCTTCAGGTGTGCAGCCTCTTCTGCGCAATCCTGCAATGGTAGGCATTCTTGGGTCATCCCAGCCCTCCACATTTTTATTATCGACAAGGGCTTTCAGATATCGTTTGCTCATAACTGTATTTGTCAGGTTTAATCGGGCAAATTCGATCTGCTGCGGAGGCTGCTCCCATTCCAGTTCTCGAAGCACCCAGTCGTAAAGCGGTCTGTGGTCCTCAAATTCAAGAGTACAGATGGAATGAGTAATGCCCTCGATTGCGTCCTCGATTGGATGAGCATAATCATACATGGGATAGATGCACCATTGATTTCCTGTATTGTGGTGTTCGGCATGCGCAATCCTATAGATTACCGGGTCCCTCATATTGATATTCGGGGAAGACATATTTATCTTTGCGCGAAGCACCTTTTCACCATCTTGATAAATCCCCTTCCGCATTTTATCAAAGAGCTCAATGCTTTCCTCGATGCTCCTGTTCCGGTACGGGCTTTCTCTTCCCGGTTCTGTCAGTGTGCCTCTGTATTGTTTGATTTCATCGGCTGACAAATCACATACATAAGCCTTTCCCTTCTTAATAAGAGTTACTGCACATTCATACATTTTATTAAAATAATCGGATGCAAATAATAGCTTCTCCCATTGGAAGCCCAGCCATTTTACGTCAGCCTTTATTGACTCGACATATTCTGTATCTTCTTTCACCGGATTGGTGTCGTCAAAACGCAGATTGCATTTTCCGTTATATTTCTGTGCGGTGGTAAAATTAAGGCAGATGGATTTTGCATGTCCGATATGGAGGTATCCGTTTGGTTCCGGAGGAAACCTTGTGTAGACCCGCCCGCCATATGTCTGGTTTTCCAAGTCCTTATCTATAATGTTATGAATGAAATTTGATGATATCTGTTCACTGGCACCTTCTGCTTTTTCAATCTCAGCCATTTGATATTCCTCCTTGTGAATTTATCGTTTTTATTATAACATTGAATCTATCTATGTGCAAAAATTTATTAGGTTATTGATATTTCAGCTATAAATTGCTAAGATATGTAAATATAATGAGGCGGTGATATATTTGGACACTATAGATTCTAAAATTTTAGAAGTTTTACAGGAAAATTCAAGGGTATCCATTTCTGATTTGAGTAAGCACGTTAACTTATCTTTATCAGCTGTCAGTGAACGGCTTAAGAAACTGGGGGCTTCAAATGTAATAGAGAAATTTACCGTCATTCTGGATCCCGTAGCATTTGGCCAGAGCTTATCCGTCTTAATGAATATAAGTCTTGAGAATCCCAGGGATACCGAGGAGTTTTTCAATATTATCGACAAGGAACGCGAAGTTCTGGAATGTCATTATGTGACGGGCGAATATGATTATATATTACGTATAACAACGAAAAACACCGCCACACTTGAATCATTGATGAATAGGATAAAAGCCATCCCGGAAATCAAGAGAACTCAAACCAATGTTATTTTATCTACTCTAAAACAGCGATACAGCGTATCTCCTCATATACCGGAAAAGTGAAAACTTAAGGGTGTATCTTAAACGAGTTAAGATACACCCTTATTTATACATGATATGTTGTTATGTGTTGTTCTTAGTCTTGCCCCGTATGTTGGTTTTATTATCTCTCTACCACAAGCGCAGATCCCTGACCGCCGCCGATACAGAGTGTTGCAAGTCCATATTTTGAATCTCTCTTAGCCATTTCATGGATCAGAGTAATCAGTATTCTTGCTCCGGATGCTCCGATTGGATGTCCAAGTGCAATCGCTCCGCCGTTTACGTTAAGTTTTGTATCATCAATTCCCAGTTCTTTGCCTACTGCTAATGCCTGAGCAGCAAAAGCTTCATTTGCTTCGATAAGGTCCATATCATTAATTGTCAAGCCGGCTTTTTCCAAAGCTTTTTTTGAAGAAGGAACAGGACCTACGCCCATGATTGAGGGATCAACTCCTGCAGAAGCATATGACTTAATCTTGCATAAGTACTTCAATCCGAGTGAATCTGCTTTTTCTTTTGACATTACGATGAGAGCGGCTCCACTGTCATTGATACCTGATGCATTAGCAGCAGTAACGACTCCATCCTTTTTGAATGCAGGCTTCAATTTTCCTATACCTTCAGCGGTTGTCCCAAATTTAGGGAATTCATCAGTATCGAATACGATAGGATCTCCTTTTCTCTGTGGGATTTCTACCGGAGCAATTTCTTCTTTGAATTTACCTGCTTTGACAGCCGCTTCCGCTTTATTCTGAGACCATGCTGAAAACTTGTCAAGATCTTCTCTTGTCAAACCCCATTGCTCTGCAACATTTTCAGCTGTGATACCCATATGATAATTATTAAAAGCATCCCAAAGTCCATCTTTGATCATCATGTCAACCATCTTTGTGTCGCCCATTCTGGCGCCCCATCTTGCAGCTGGTACAGCATAAGCCGCCTGGCTCATGCTTTCTGCTCCTCCTGCAAGTACGCAGTCTGCATCTCCTGCTCTAATAATCTGAGCGGCAAGAGCAACACTTCTAAGTCCAGAACCGCAAACCTTGTTTAATGTCATAGCTGGTACTTCCTTTGGAATTCCTGCCGCCATAGAAATCTGTCTTGCTACATTCTGTCCAAGTCCTCCCTGGAGAACACTTCCAAGAACAACTTCATCAATCATTGCAGGGTCTATTCCTGCTCTTTTAATAGCTTCCTTCGCTGCAACAGCACCAAGTGTTACGGCATTAACATCCTTTAGTGATCCGCCAAAGCTTCCGATTGGAGTTCTGGCTGCACTGACAATTACTACTTCTCTCATTGTAATCCTCCTATAGATCAATTCTTCTATTTAACATATAGGCATGAAAATCTCAAATCTTAATTTGTGAATTTTCAAGTCTAACCAATAAAATAAAACCTTACTGCATAAAAAACACACGCAATATAATCATACCATGATTCCGGTAAAAAACAAGAGTTACGCAAAAAGTCGAAAAATTCAAATTTGGTAATCTATTACATCTCAAAAGTCCTTCAGGTGAAGTCTCTTTTTAACCATGTTTTTGGCTTTACAGATCTTCCTTAAATATTGCAATATGGCACTCTACCAGCTTGCATGGCTTATATGACAGCTTTGCCTTTCGTAATCCGGGAATCCCCATATCCTCTTCTCTGTTTATGTATTTTATATGGGGTGCGACATGTTTGCTGAATTCATTGTTGATCAGCGGATAGAGTCCCCGATAGCTTATATTGGCTTTTTCAACGTGAACTGTTACTGTGTTCCTGTTCAATTGTCCCCCGATACTCAATGCTTCAATCTTACCGTCGATAATGACGGCCGCAGCCATATATCCCACTGTTTCGATATTGTTTAAAACATCAACCATTGCAAGCTCTTCCATCTTCAGAAGTGCCATCTCGTGATCAGGTAAGTTTTTTCTTTCATTGAATTCCCGGATGAACTGCATCGCTTTTTCCGCCATTGCTGAAGTTAAATCCACATATTCATACCGGTAGTTATTTAAAAAGTAATTTAAGTGGTTCTTTTTGCTGTGATACTCCCTGCCCTTAAGCTCTATTAAATCCCGCTTTCTATATAAGTAATCGTAGTTCGGCCGATCATCAAAAAACTTCAGTTCGCCGGGTAATGCATTTTCGAGAATGTCCATCATTCGGAAAGGCATCAGCCTGATGCTGAACTTGTATCCTTTTGATTCAAAAATTTGCTTTGCCTCTTTGATCGTATCCCTTAATGATTCCGAATCATAGGTGCCGGTTTTAGTGAGGGGCGGAAACAAGAAAGGCTCTTTTTTTTCTGTTTCAAGATGGCTGAGTCCTGCAATGCAAAGATAGTCTCCTATGATCTGCCAACTGAAGTAATTGATATTTTTCCACATATAAAGTGACGTAAAGGATAGTCCTGAGGTACAGTAATCAAACCCGCCAAGATATTCCTCAAGTATAGGCCTTTCTTCTATTGTGATACGATTTTCAAGCATGAACATATTCGATTGCCTTTCTATCTCATTTCACTAACGCTGAAATCTGCTTGAACCCCGATTCCTTCGAACCTATTAACAGTTCAAACAGAATAGATTCAAATGTTGTGCCGACAGCCCCGGCATCACCCATTCTGCGTTGTGAATATTTTTTGTCCTCGTTGTTTCTTGAAGATATACAGTCATTGGCGACAAAAACCGTATACCCATTATCCAGTAGATCTATTACAGTTTGCTGTACACAAACATGAGCCTCGACCCCTGCAATGATCACGGTTTTTCTTCCCAGTTTTTTTAATGCCTGCACGAACTCAGGTTCAGCCATGGAGCTGAAGCTTGTCTTTTCGATGATTTGAAATGCTTCCGATTCAGCCGTCTCTTCAAGGGGTTCGTTTAAAGCCGCAAGAATATCTGCAACAGTTGGACCTAATCCCTTTGTATACTGTTGTGTTATAATGACAGGCACTCCTAAAATCCTGCACCCTTTTATAAGCTTGGCCGCTGCTGCCTCTACTCCCTCTTTATTTTTCATTGCCGGCATGAGCTTCTCCTGAAAATCAATCGCTACCAGTACTGTATCCTCTTTTTTTAATCTTTGTACTTTATTCCCCATGACTTTACCTCCTCAATTAATTTATAGCTCGTGAGATCATAATGCAGCGGAGTTATGCTGGCATAGCCGTCCTGCATTGCAATGACGTCAATATCTCCGGGTAAATCTTCATAAACGACCGGTATCCCTGAATACCAGTATTCCATTTCACCATTTTCTCCATTTTTCGGTTCAAACCATTCTTCATATTCTCTCGCTCCGAGGCGGGTTACTTTCATTCCCTTAATTTCTGAAACCGGAAGATTCGGTACATTAATATTTAAAACAGTATTGGAATTAATTCTCCCTGTCGCTGCCTTTACTGTTCTGACAGCAAGATCACAAGCTGCCTCAAATGTGAGCGGGAAATGATCATTAACTGAAACGGCAATCGCAGGAAGTCCGCAGATACACCCTTCGATTGCAGCGGAAACCGTTCCCGAATAAAGAGTATCTGTTCCCAGATTTCCTCCATGGTTAATTCCTGAACATACCATATGGATTTTTACACCCTGTTCCGTAAGCATTTTTAAACCCAGCTTAACACAATCCGCAGGTGTCCCTGTAAACTCCCAGGCTTTTTTTGCATTTGGGAATTCAACTTCACGCATAACAATCGGTTTTCCTATGGTTATTCCGTGTCCGCAGGCACTGCGCTGCATATGCGGTGCGCACACATAGATGTTGGCGACCTGCGACAGGGCGCGCGTTAATTCTTTAATGCCCTTTGCATTGATCCCATCATCGTTAGCTACTAATATATTCATTATAGACCTCCATTTTCATATCCCTAAATATCTATTATACCACCAGTTTTCCATTTTTAAAACAAAACACCCTTATTGCCCACGCTGCCGCGATTCTCAGTCGTTATTAGTTCTTGTAAATATTTGTTTTTTTGGTTACAATAAATTATAAATCGATAACAAAAAGGGGGGATCAATTGAGAAATGCGTTGATTTTACAGCTTAAAGAAGCTATTGCTTCGTTACTGCCGATTATCATAATAGTTTTATTTCTTGACTTTACAGTAGTACCTATGCCATTTCACATTCGCAGCTCATTTTTGATCGGCTCTCTGCTTTTAATTATAGGTATGAGTCTTTTCACATTTGGGGCTGAAGTTGCTATGATTCCTATGGGAGAACATATAGGAAGCCAGCTTACAAAATCTCGAAGTCTTCCTCTTTTAGTCGGGGTAAGTCTGGCAATGGGCACCATGGTCACCCTTGCCGAACCTGATCTTCAAGTATTAGCAGGACAAGTGCCCTCTATTCCGAAAGCAATTTTGATTGTAACTGTAGCAGTCGGAGTGGGTATATTTTTAATTGTTTCTCTGCTGCGCATCCTTTTCCGGTGGAAGTTAGCTCATCTTCTAATTCTTATTTATCTGGCAGCGTTTGCAATCGGTGCCTTTACTTCTGAAACATACTTGGCAATAGCTTTTGATGCGGGAGGTGTCACTACCGGCCCTATTACGGTTCCATTTATTCTTGCATTAGGGATAGGTGTCTCTGCGGTCCACGGAAGTAAAAGCTCTGATGATAGCTTCGGGCTGCTTGCCCTTTGTTCCGCAGGACCGGTGATTGCTGTAATCATTTTGGGAATATTTTTTGATTCATCCGGCACAGGAAGCATTTTCTACGCGAAGACGAAAAATGCGGAAAATATAGCAGAGATTTTTCAGCTATTTAATAATAACTTTCCTGTCTATCTTAAAGAAATCGTTATTTCACTTATGCCCATTGTCTTGTTTTTCGCTGTCTTTCAGTTGATTTACTTAAAGCTTCCGAAAAGCCAGATAATAAAAATTATCGTCGGTATCTTTTATACCGCTGCAGGGCTGATTCTTTTCCTTACAGGGGTGAACACCGGCTTTCTTCCTATGGGATTATTTATCGGGGAATACCTGGGCGGAGTTTCATATAACTGGATTTTGATACCGCTTGGTATGCTTGTGGGTTTTTTTATTGTAGCAGCAGAGCCTGCTGTTCATGTTTTAAACAATCAGGTAGAAGAGATTACTGGAGGTTCGATTTCTAAGAATGCAATGCTTTGGAGTTTATCCATAGGAGTTTCCATCTCAGTTGGCCTTGCCATGATTCGGGTTATTTACGGACTGAGTATCTGGTATTTTCTGTTCCCCGGCTATATTTTGGCATTAATCCTGACCTTTTTTGTTCCCAAGGTATTCATAGCAGTCGCTTTTGACTCCGGAGGTGTCTCTTCGGGAACTATGACAGCAACATTTTTACTTCCCTTTGCAATAGGCACCTGTATAGCTGTAGGCGGCAATATAATGACTGACGCTTTTGGAATTATTGCAATGGTCGCGATGGCACCTTTAGTCACTATACAGGTTATGGGATTGATATATAAAATTAAGATCAGAAGTACGGAAGAAGAAGAAGAAGAAATCATCGGCGACATTTCGGAAGAGACGGAAGATTATGCAAGGTGTCCCGGAGAAGAAGGTCTTGCCGGTACTTCAGGTGATAATGAGTACGTGGATCTGGAATAACCTTAAGCCATAATGCCAGGCTAAGAAGCAGAATGTTTAGGCGAGGAGCTTTCATGAAAAATCAATTTATTTTAAAAACAAAAGAATCTCTGATATCTGTACTTCCCATTACATTTATTGTCTTGCTGATCAATTTTACAATAGCGCCAATGCCTTTAGTCATTCGTGGTCTTTTTCTTTTAGGCGCAATACTGCTCATCTTGGGGATGGGTTTATTTACTTTAGGAGCAGATATGGCTTTGATGCCGATGGGCGAGCAAATCGGTTCTGTGCTGACAAAATCCAGAAAGTTATATTTTCTTATAGGTATTTCTCTGATAATGGGGATTATGGTAACTGTTGCAGAACCTGATCTTCAAGTCCTGGCTGAGCAGGTGCCGACAATACCGAATCATATCATCATCCTTGCTGTTGCTGCAGGATTAGGTGTTTTTCTTGTTCTTGCGATACTTCGCATTATATTTCAATGGAGATTATCCTATTTGCTGATCGGTTTATATATTGCAGTGTTCATTTTGAGTGCTTTTGTTCCGGAAGATTTTGTCGCAATTGCCTTTGGCTCCGGAGGGGTGACAACGGGACCGATTACTGTTCCTTTTATTCTTGCCCTTGGGATTGGTATTTCTTCCGTTCGAGGTGGGAAAAGCTCTCATGATGACAGCTTCGGACTTGTAGCTTTATGTTCTGTCGGACCGATTTTGGCTGTTATGCTGCTTGGAATATTTTATGATACATCTCATATGCAAACTGCCAAAAGCTTGCCTGATGCAAAAAATCTACTTGACCTTTTCCGTTTATTCGGAGAAAGTTTCCCTGAATATTTTAAAGTGGTTGGATTAGCACTTATGCCTATTGTCGGTTCTTTTATCCTGTTTCAGATTTTTGCCCTCAAACTGCCAAAAATTAAATTGGTCAAAATGGTCATCGGGAGTATCTATACCTACCTTGGTCTGGTCTTGTTTCTGACCGGAGTAAACGTGGGCTTCCTCCCTGCCGGTAGCTTTATCGGTGCTTCTATAGGAGAACTTGATTACAACTGGATATTAATTCCTTTGGGGATGATCATGGGTTTCTTTATCGTTGCTGCAGAACCGGCAGTACATGTATTAAACGATGAGGTTGAAGATATGACCGCAGGTGCAATCTCCAAAAATTCAATGCTATTGAGTTTATCTATCGGTGTTGCGATTTCTGTTGGGTTTGCCATGATTCAAGTCCTTACCGGAATAGATATTTTTTATATCCTTATACCCGGTTATATCATTGCTTTGGCGCTAACCTTTTTTGTACCGAAAATATTTACAGCTATCGCTTTTGACTCAGGCGGTGTAGCTTCCGGTCCTATGACCGTTGTATTTCTTCTTCCTTTTACCATGGGCGCCTGCAAGGCAGTCGACGGTAATATACTCCGCGATTCCTTTGGTGTCGTAGCGATAGTGGCTATGGCACCCCTTATCACGATACAGGTCATGGGTTTGATCCACGAAATAAAGATTAAATACACCAGCAAAGAAGAAGCGGAAGTATTTGAAGAGATCACCGAAGAAATGGAAGACAAAGAAATTATAGCTTTGTATAATAGGCTTTATGATAAGCCAGAATCCTATTTGCGGACGGATGATTTTGGATATATTGATAATAAAAAAAGTAGTAGTGACCTTTTTGGGGAAAAGCATTATAATGATGTGACTAACGATAATGAATATATAAATTTTGAAGATTATGAAAAAATGGTACTGCCTGAGGATTTTGATTATCCAGTAAATAAACCAGAAAATGAACGATAGAGGAGGAAACAGACATGGAAGAGGGGAAACAGCCTGCGGTAAAAAGGATAAAGCTGCTCGTTGCAATCGTTGATCGCGGGAAAGGAGATACTGTTGCAGAAATCCTTAGAGACAGCGGAGTTACTTTTAATATGATCGCACCTGCTGCTTGCGATTCCGGCTCCGATATTATGGATGTTCTGGGGCTGTCCAACCAGGAGCGAGATATGATATTGAGCGTTGTGACTGAAGATAAGGTGCCGGCTGTAATGCAAAAACTCCTTTATAAACTGGATCTTGATGAGCGGGGAAACGGGATAGCATTTACTATTCCGATTATCGGAGTAAGCGGACCAAAGGCATTACGCTATATGTCCGGCGATTTTGAACAATAAGAAAGAGGTGGATTCACTTGGATAAAGAAAGGGAATATGATTTAATCCTTACAATAGTAAACCGGGGTTTTGCCGACATGGCAGTAGATGCTGCAAGGGAAGCGGGCGCCCACGGCGGTACCGTTTTCTATGCAAGGGGCACCGGAATACATGAATTAGAGAAATTTTTTGCAATCTCTATCCAGCCGGAAAAAGAAGTTCTTATGAATATTGTCAGGCATGAGGAAACACAGGCTATCATGCACGCCATCGTCGAAGCTGCCGGTCTGAAAACAGAAGGAAAAGGTCTTGCCTTTTCCCTGCCTATTTCTGATGTCGCAGGTATTGCACATCTTATGAGACCTGATGATAATGAAAAGACAAAAGACTGATTCAGCCTAACACTTCCCCTATCGATTCGTGGATAACAAGGTTGGCACGCCGGTCATATTGAGTTGTTGACTTGTTGATGAGGATGAGATTGTTTCCGCGGAAATAATTAATCAATCCTGAAGCCGGATAAACAACAAGAGATGTCCCTCCTACTATAAGAAGATCTGCTTTTGAAATGGCACCGATAGCTCCTGCCATAACACTCTGGTCCAACGGCTCTTCATATAATACAACATCGGGCTTGACCAGCCCTCCGCATTTAATGCATTTGGGGATTTGACTGCCAGTCTCATCGTTTGCGGCACTGTTTTCGGATTTCATAATGTAGCTTACATCGTAAAAAGTATGGCATTGCATGCAATAATTGCGGAGCACAGAACCATGAAGCTCATATACATTTTTACTGCCCGCAAGTTGATGCAGACCGTCAATGTTCTGCGTGACGATTGCTTTCACTTTCCCCTTTTCTTCAAGCTCAGCCAAGGCGTAATGTGCCTTATTGGGCTTCACATCAGGATATATCATGTTCTTTTTATAATAATCGTAAAAGGTCTCTGTATGTTTAATAAAAAATGTGTGGCTCAACATTTCTTCAGGAGCATAGCCATATTGAGACTGTGCCTGGTACAGTCCGTTCTCTGACCTAAAATCCGGAATACCGCTCTCTGTCGAGACACCGGCTCCCCCAAAAAAAACAATATTTTCGCTTTTATTTACTAATTCTTTAACTCTGCTATCCAAATTTAACACCCCATTCCTATTGTACATCGTATCCGTTCACCGACCGTTCATATTCGTATCTTAACATATCTTGTTAATAAATCAAACCGGTTTGCCCGGCAATCGCATCTCTGTAAGGTTATTCCAATAGCGTACTGGCATAAATCGTTTCTGGCAGCTTGGGTTGATTCGCTCCTGTATGGCAATGACCTCAAAATACTTTCTCCATAAATTGCGGTATTCTGCTTCACTTTCGCCCGGCACTGGAAGTTCTTTGTTGTCAAATGGATAAATGTACCAGTTCCCGCTTTGCGCAAAAATAGCCTTGTTTCTTTTTTTATCATAAATTATGAAGGGATCATTCTTCATTCTGTCAGAAAAATGATCCGCAATAAGTTCCAAAATATCATGATCCGGTTCTATTAGGCTATATAATATTTCCCTGTCACATTGCCCGAGTTTTATGCGCTTCAATGCAGTAAAGCGTACAAGTCCCATCATTCTGCCAATTTCGGCCATAACTTTTTTTTCGCATTGCTGAACCTCAAATACAATCGGATAGCTGTGAAGCATGCTGACCGTATGGCCTTCTTTAAAGCCAAGACGAATGTAGCTAAGCAGCTTGTTTTCCTTTTCCGGATCGGAAGAAAGAAATACACGATATACCCGTTTAAGGTCTCTTTTGGAGATTTTCTCTTCAATGGCTTTATACACCTTTCCCGCCTTTTCTTCTTGCGTTGCTACAACTCTACTGCTTGAGAAAAGACTTGTCTGGTAAGTATCTGTTTTGTAAATTCCCGATGCCTTTTCCACATAATAATGATCGAATACACAAGTCAAAAATCCCTCGAAAGTACCGTCATAAAGGTAATCCGTCATATAATCAGTCTCCCCTCTTTACGATTTTTCTCTTTGCACGGTAATGGAGTTGAACATTGAAATCTGAGTATTATCGTCTATTGGCAATAGTCTCTCCTTGATCTTTTCCGCTGCCAAGGCTTCATTTTTAATAAATTCAGGCACGATATCATTACCGCCATAGTATCTGCCGCAGCAGGTGATAAAATATCTTGCCCTCTTAACAACTACCCCGATTTTCTTAAGGTCATCAAAATGTACAGCTGATTGCCGCCGCTGTCGTACGATTCTCAATGCGGAAACGGTTCCGACTCCGGGAATGCGCAGCAGCTCTTCCAAAGCGGCTTTATTTATCTCAACAGGGAATTTTTCGATATTTCTCAATGCCCACCCCATTTTGGGATCCAGGTCAAGATCCAGAAAAGGCGTTTTCTCATCAAATATCTCATCAGCAGAAAAACCATAGAAACGAAGAAGCCAATCAGCCTGATAAAGCCGGTGTTCTCGTGCAAGAGGGGGTGCAGTAAACGGTGTTGGCAGCAGCGGCGAATTGGACACAGGAATATAGGCAGAAAAATATACGCGTTTCATTTTGAATGATCTATAGAGGTCTTCTGACGTTTTAATAATCTGTCTGTCATTTTCAGGACTTGCTCCGATGATGATCTGTGTTGTTTGACCTGCGGGAGCGAACCTTTCTCTGCTTCTGTTCCCCTGCTTATGAACTGCAAGTGCCTTACCGGCCATCTCCATCAGGCTCCCGTCTCCCTGCGTTACATTCTCACCTTCCGGGTCAAGAAATCGAAGATCTCCCTCGCTATAGAGATCACGGTTTTTGAACATATTTCCCGGGCCCTTTAACTGTCTGCGTTCTGTTAATGTTTGAGTAATTTGTTTCATAGGTGTAAAAATGTTTTTTGGCTTTTTCTGAGGAGCAAGGAGGCTAAGGCTTTCTTGAGTAGGGAGCTCAAGATTTATACTGAGCCGGTCTGCCATAAGTCCTATCTGATGAATGATCTCAGGTGACACCCCCGGAATGATCTTTGCGTGTATATATCCTGCAAAACCATATTCCTCCCTTAAAATTTGAAGACAGCTTCGAATTCTATCGGCTGTATGATCAGGTGATACTTCAACTGCAGAGCTCAAAAAAAGTCCTTCGATATAATTGCGTTTGTAAAATTCTATCGTAAGATTAGCCAGTTCTCTTGGCTCAAAGCTTGCTCTGCTTATATCGGATGAGCGCCGATTTACACAGTATTCACAATCAAATACGCAGTTGTTTGTAAAAAGGATCTTTAGAAGCGAAATACAACGCCCGTCCGCCGACCATGAATGGCAAATTCCTGCGGCAGCAGAGCTGCCTAATTTTCCATTGTTCTTTCGCTCTACACCGCTGGATGAACAGGAAACATCATACTTAGCACCGTCGGCTAATATTTTAATTTTTTCAAATGTATTCATCGTTTATCCTCTACATAAAAGAACTCCCGTTCTTATTATAGTCCATTTCAAACGGGTGTTCAACAAGAAATTCCATTATATTATTTGATTTGTTCAGCCGCTGTTATTAACTTTGGGGAACTTTGGATTTGTTCTGCAGACGCTATTTATCAATAAAATATTTTGTGGTATAATTCTGAGATATTAAACGAGGAGGAGCACACATGGATAATCGAAAAACCGCCTTGGTATTAGGCGGCGGAGGATCAAGAGGAGCTTATGAGATCGGTGTCTGGCAAGCTTTAAAAGAGCTGGGCATACGGATTGATATTGTAACAGGCACTTCTGTCGGCGCTATCAACGGTGCGATGATAGCACAAGATACTTTTGATCTGGCTGTTTCCTTGTGGAAAGAGATAGATACATCCAAAGTGTTCGACACTGATATAAAAGATATTATTGCAAATTCGGGAATCGGAACAGCAAAGTTAAAAGACCTGCTTTATACGTATATTGATGAAAGCGCAATTCGAAAATCATCTATTGATTACGGACTTGTTGTAGTTGAACTTCCCTCTATGAGACCAAAATACCTTATTAAAGAGGAAATACCCGAAGGAACGCTGATCGATCATATTATGGCAAGCGGCACTCTTTTTCCTGCCATGAAAACTTATGAAATTAACAGCTTACGATATATAGACGGCGGCTTTTCAGACAACCTGCCCGTCGGCATGGCTGTCGACCATGGCGCAACGCATGTAATTGCAGTGGATCTGGAAGTAATAGGAGTTATCAGAAAAAAAAGATTCGATGATGCCGATTTTATAAGAATCATACAATGTCCTTGGGATTTGGGGAATATGCTCATTTTTGATACTCTCAACACAAGCAAAATACTTCGACTGGGATACCTGGATACTTTAAAGGCTTTTCATGTATATGACGGTAATCATTTTTGCTTTGTTAAAGGTGACTTTGACCGCCGAAGTCTTCGGGGCGCTGATTCAGCCGGAACTATTTTTGGGCTTGATGCAGGGTTGATTTACAAGAAGTATATTTTCGATATACACTTGAAAAATGCGGTTGATAAGCATATCAAAGAGATTGGAAAGGAACCGCACGGCGATTCAGAGACCATGATAGCCAAGTTGTTGGATGGAATTATCAAAGCTAAAGCGACGTTGAACCAAAAAACACTGACCATTATGATTTCACGGAAGCTGAAAGAAAGCAGAGATATAGAAAGAATACTGCTTGCTAAGCCGGTAATGAATCTGCTTAAGGAAGAAACTCTGGCTGCCAATTACTTAATCAAGGAGGGTTTTATTTAAATTGTTTGATCAGAAAATCACACAAATTTTGCGCTGAATTTTGCTTTCTATAAACTTCAATCGAGGAGCGCAGCATTTTAATCCGATCAGGATTTTGAAACAGAGTATATACCGCTTCATCAAGCGGGAAAGAATTGGTCGCATATATAGCCAATCCATTATTCATCATAAATTCAACATTTCGCATCTCATGACCCGGGATAGGATTTACCATGATCATCGGCAGCCCCTTCGAAAGAGCTTCTGAAGCAGTGATACCTCCCGGTTTTGTTATTATACAGTCAGCGGCATCCATCATAACGTCTACGTTATCAACATAACCGTATATATCAAAACGCTTCTTTGTGGCAAGATTCTTCACCTTTTTATACATTTTTTTGTTATTTCCGCAGACAACAATGACTTGGAAGTCTAAATCCAGCCGATCGAGCATCTGGATTGATTCATCAATTTTCCCATATCCCATGCTTCCGCTCATCAGCAATATCGTATTCTTATGTACATCAAGATTAAGCATGCTTCTTGCATGATTTTGATCTCTGTGCTCTGAAAACTTAGACTTGATCGGGATGCCGATCGGGAGCATCTTTGCGGGATCCAACCCCTTCTTTTTCATCTGGAATTTTAGCTGTTGATGAGGAGTCACATAATA
The DNA here is from genome assembly GCA_028692105.1 of Eubacteriales bacterium. Lineage (GTDB taxonomy): Bacteria > Bacillota > Clostridia > Peptostreptococcales > Anaerovoracaceae > Anoxybacterium. Next base: position 39,984 of record JAQUYC010000005.1, read on the forward strand.
ATCAAGAAGTCTTGCTTCCTCCCACAGCGGGTGAACGGTAAAGTCCGTTACTATACCTACTGTAACAGCCTCGCTCCAGTACTTTTCCTTCATAATGCTGACGAGTATGGATGAAAGGACATGTGTACATATGATAACATCGGGCTTCGTCTCTTCTATATACTTATTTAAATCCTTTGCCCAAACAGTATTTGTAATCTTCTGCACAGAATATTTTTTTGATGGCTTGTTCTTTTTTACTACAATATCATAAAGTTTCGAAGAAATTTTTTTCGCATACGCGGTGGATAGCAGATACCCTTTAGATACCAGATAAGAAAGAATAGGCTCTATATATTCATAGGCATCAAGAACCTCACAGTCAACTCCGCGCTGTTCAAATGCGTTTTTTATTGCCTGACCTGCGGCAATATGCCCTTGACCGGTTGAAATACTTAATATCAGTACTTTCATAATCTCGTTCCCCTCTTAACTGACAATATCTTATTCTTAAGATACCATATTTCACGCAATGGGAAAAGATGATTGTATGAGATTCATATTTCTTTTCAGCCTTTTATTTTTCACCATCCTGTTTATTATCGGCCTTCGTCTTTGCAGATCCGGCTGTTGGAATGTCTTTGATTGGTTTGTAGGCAAAATATTCTCTGGCAGGTGTCTTATAAAGTGCTGCCGCCAGCAAAACCGCTAACGCTGTTCCTGCGGTAAACTGCAGTATATTCCAGGGGATCCCCAAAATGGCAACAATAAAATTCCCATATATCAAACCTTCTGCGACATAGTATCCGGCAACCATGACCAAGCCCGCAATTAACATTCCGATAAGCTGGCGAACCGGTACACCAAGAATGCTCCTTCCTTGTTTACCAATAGATTTCAGAACAAACAAACCCATGATTATAGCCATGAGGCCTTTAATAATCAATGTCCAAGGCGCCCATATTGCAAATCCTATAAGGATATCTGCCAGAGCTGAGCCAAACCCTGCAGCAACAGCGCCATACTTCCAGCCTAATATCAATACGGAAAGGAAAATCATAGTATCTCCGAGGTGGATATAGCCATTGCCAAACGGGACAGGTATTATGATCAGGATAGTTGCAGCAACGATCATAGCCATCATCAGCCCCGTCAATATTAATTTAGTTGTATGCTCTTTATTTGTCATATTCAGTCCCTGCTTTCTCGTGTTCCTTGACACGATTGATTTACTGACTTATAATACTATAAAATTGTATATAGTTTAATATGCAATTTTATTTATTTTCAAGTATACAGTTTGTTTCTTGATTTTTCTCAGACGATAAGAGGTACAGTACAATGAAAGCCATCATTCCGGATTTCCAGACAAGGTCTGCCGTTCCTTTATATTTACAGCTTTATAACTACGTGAAGGCTGCAATTCTTGATGGGAGCATCCTTCCATCTGAAAGGCTTCCATCACTCAGAAGCCTATCGAAAAGTCTCGGACTTAGTATTACCACTATAGAGCTGGCATATAATCAGCTTCTTGTAGAAGGATATATTTATAGCAAGCCTCAATCCGGGTACTATGTAAATCGAATTTCTTCAGGGATGGGAAGTGTCAGCCGTGATACAGAGTTCGCTTTTTATGAAATGGTTTCACTTTCGCAAGCTGAGCTCTTGTCCGAATATGAGAAGAATGGTTATTATGATGCCTCATGCTTTGATTTTGTAAAATGGAAGAAATGCATTAACCAAGTGCTGACCGAATACTCTTACCTTTTGTTGAGTGAAGGCAATCCTCAGGGTGAAAAGGCGCTGCGGCAGGAGATTTCAAAATACGTATATCAATCAAGAGGGGTGATATGTACTCCCGAGCAGATCGTCATAGGTGCCGGAACCCAGCAAATTACTGGACAGCTTTGCACTATTTTAATTAAAACAGGCTTGAAACATGTCACTTTAGAGGAACCGGGCTATCTTCCTGTGAGAAACATTTTCCGTGACCGGGATTTTGCTATTACAGCCGTTCCAGTGGGCAAGGAAGGGATTCCAATATCAAAGCTTCCTGTACATATACGGTCCGCTATATATGTGAGCCCTTCCAATCAGTTTCCTACCGGTTATGTCATGCCTATAGGAAAGCGTTATGAGCTGCTGGACTGGGCAACAAAAAACGACAGCATCGTGATAGAAGATGATTATGACAGTGAACTCCGCTATTTCGGTAAGCCGATTCCGTCTCTTCAAGGCTTGGATCACAGCCAGAAGGTTGTTTACCTTGGCTCTTTTTCTTCTACTTTATTTCCATCCATCAAAATCAGCTATATGATTCTGCCGCCGTACATGGCTGAAATTTTCGATACGTTTCGCGGTGATTACACCCAGACCTGTTCAAAGACAGAACAGCTTACGCTTGCTCTTTATATGTCAAAAGGCTTATATCAGAAGAATATCAAGAAATTGAGGACATTATATTCGCAAAAATTACAGGTTGTGCTATCCTTATTGGAAAAATGGGGCAAAGGGTTTATTAAACCCATAAAGTTTTCATCGGGTCTCAATATGCTGCTCAGTATAAAAAGTAAAAAAACAGCTTCCCAATTGTGTCAGGAAGCAAAGGAACTTGGCATAAGTACACTTCCTATCGCCTCTTATGCGGCGCCTCCGACGGAAGATACCGTAATTCTAATATTCTATTACAATCAGATTCCTCTCAAGGATATGGAACCTGCGGTAAAAGACCTTATTGCTAAATGGAAGGGAGTTATTTCTCAGTAAGTTTGGTTTAATATTTTCAAAAATGTATGCTTCTTGCTTTGTTTGCCGGTTTACATTACAGGTAAAAGATCTCGTACTCCTGGTTCAGCAGATCGATGGTGAGCATCTTTCGATGCAAAATCTCTCCACGGCCCAGTAAAACCTTTAGTGTTTCAGCTGCTTGAATAGATGCCACCAATGCGGGACTGAACGACGGATTACCAAGTTCTTTTTCTGCTCCATTCTCTTCTTCAGGCGGATATATTTTCTGCAGAGTCCGATCTCCCGGCAGGATTGTTGAAACTTGGCCGTACCACCCTGCAATTGCCCCATGTATCAGTGGGATCATAAGTTTCTCACAATGAACCTCAAGCAGCCGACGTGTCGTAATACTGTCCAGAGCATCAACCACGATATCATGATTCTTTATGATTTCATCACAGTTTTCTTCTCCTATAAAAGCCTGTACCGGATTAATCCTGATCTCGTGATTGACCTGCTTCATTCTTACTTCCGCAATAAATGCCTTGTTTTTACCAAGAACCTCTTCTGTTGAAAGCAGCTGGCGATTCAAATTGGTCTCGTCGAAAACATCGCCGTCCACTGCGGTGATAGTTCCAATCCCCAGCCTGCCAAGAAATTCTATCACATAACCGCCTAATCCCCCGCATCCCACGACGCATACCTTAAAGGTTTTCAGGCGATCATTTTCTTCACGGTTCAGCATATTCATATTTTTTAAATACCGGTTTTTCATCATTCGCCTTTCATTCAATTCCATAGCCGCCGAGTTCCTTTAGGATTGAATGAAACTCCCTACTGCCGATAATGTTAATAAAATCCTTGATCGCTTCTGTATCCAAGTATTTTCGAGGGATGGCAAAATCATATTCTTCAAAACCTATCGGAATAAAATCCAGCCCCATAGCATTAGCTGCAGAAAAAACACCTACTCCGGCATCGGCTGTTCCGCTTTCAACTGCCGCCGCCACTGCCATATGAGTCGTCATTTCTCTGTCGTAGCCGCAAATATTCATACTATCCAATTCGTTTTTCCTAAGTAAATAATCAGTTAAGATTCTTGTTCCTGATCCCTTTTGCCTGTTTACAAAGGTAACATCTTTTCCGGTCAAATCTGTTATATCAAAGAGCTTTTTAGGATTCCCCTTTGCAGTCATCAATCCTTGTTCACGTCTTACTCCTTTGATCAGGGCTACCTTATCATCTCCAAGATATTTATCAATGTAAGACTGATTATATTCACCTGTCAGCTCATCAAGGAGGTGTATCGGCGCTATATGCGCCTCTCCTCTCTTTAAGGCCAGGATACCTCCCATACTTCCCACATGAGAGGAAGATAGGGTCTGCCCCTTTCTCCTTAGAATGCTTCCGATATAATCCATAATAAGATCATGACTCCCTATCGAAACTATGGTGTTTTCGATTGATTCTATATCGTTAATTAGTTGAATACGCGCTTCCTCTCCGGCTTCGAGGCCTTCGCTATTTTTGGGGATTACAAGGATACCGTCGGCCTTTACCAGTGACATAGTTACGCCGGCACCTCTGTTCAGAGGAGTTGCGATAAGCTTTTCATCAACCTTGCCAAGCTTTACTCTGATGTATTCTCTGTATTTCAATGTCGAGATTATCCTTCGGGAAACGGTTGCTGTTGCCTTAATCGGCAGTTCCGGCTTTCTGTGCTGCAATACCCTGATAATGGGGTTTACAATTTCTTCAAATACAAGAAATGCGGATCCGGGATAGCCCGGTACACCGATTACCGGTTTGTTTCCGATCATACCCAAGACTGTGGGTTTTCCGGGCTTGATTGCAATTCCATGAAGTATTAGCTCCCCAAGGTCTCTGATTAATTGAGCTGTATAGTCTCTGCTTCCCGCTGAAGAACCTGCATTGATTATAACCATATGGTTTCTCTCTGCAAGCTTAAGAATGGAAGACTTTAATTTTTCGTAATCATCTTCAACCGGACTGATACGCTCTGCTTTTCCTCCAAGTTCCTCAACAATTGCCTTAAACGTCCATGAATTGGTGTCAAAGATCTTTCCTCTTTCCGGTTTATCATAATCATCAGTAATTTCATCGCCCGTTGGGATGATTCCTACCCTTACTTTCTCGTATACCAATATATCGGTAATGCCGCCGCCTAAAACCGCTCCGATATCCATTGAACGAATTAGATGGTTCTCCGGAAGAATCATCTCACCGGCCACGATGTCTTCACCGATAGGTCTTATATGTTCCCATGGCGCTGCCTGGACCATTATTTTCACCTGTTCATTGTTGAGAATTAGAACATCTTCAATCATAATCACACAGTCATAAGGTTCCGTTATAAGGTTTCCTGTGTTGATATATTCAAAATCCTCTCCGCGGTTTAATACAATCGGGTTCACTTCATTTGCAGAAAAGGTCCTTTCTGCGATAACCATTATTCCATCCATTGCAGCGGAATTATGGTTTGGTGAGGAAACCTTTGCAATGACAGGTGCGGCCGTTACTCTTCCTATAGCTTCACGAATGTCTGCTTTTTCAGCCTTAACTGCACTTATTGAGGGCTGTAATTTTTCCAGGTAAAGAGTTACCGCTTCTTCGATGTCAGTATTGGTCAGATAAATATTTCTTTCCATATCTATACTCCTCCGATACTATTTGCATGAGGTATTGTGTTGTGTTACCTGCCGATCAATGTGACCTCTGCCATAGACCCTTCTCTTATCCCCTCTGATAAAGACGCAATCTTAACATATCCATCCGCCGTCATAAGCTGACTGATTGAGCCTGATTTGGCATGAATCGGTTCAGCAATCCATTCCTGAACTGTTTCTCCGGCCTTACTAAAAGTACGTTTCAGTGATACGAGCTGATAGGTTTCCCGTCCTTCTCCTCCCGGGACATTTTCGGTAATCCTCGCCGTCAGCTGAAGCGGTTCTTCATTGTTCGCAAACCAATATTGTCTTATAAAGTAATTGACAATTATATCATAAGCAACGATAGCAGCCATAGGATGCCCGGGCAGTCCTACTACAAGTTTTTGAGCAGCAACCTCGTCCGTTCCCCTGTTTTGCCCCGTTTTTGATACTTCATCAATAATTCCAATTATTGTAGGTTTTCCCGGTTTCATGGCGATACCATGTGTGATCACCCCGGGCTGTCCCATAGAATCAATTACTTCAGCAGTAATGTCCTTATTGCCCGCAGAGCTCCCTCCCGATAAAAGCACTATATCACTCTCCGCAATAGCCTTTTTTAGTGCTTTTCTCAATGGAAGGGATATATCTGGAACTTTTTCAATATGCTCGATTATTGCTCCAGTATGTTCAGCGAATGCTGCTATGGTATAGGAATTTATATCCCGAACTTCTCCCTGATCGGGTATTTTCGCAATATCGATTATTTCATCCCCGGTTGACAAAATCGACACGCGAGGCTTTTGAAAAACATTCAGATAGTCTTTTCCGATAGCCGCAAGCATCCCGACATCCTTGACCGTAAGCCGATGTCCTTTGCAAAACAGAAGCTGCCCTTTTTTGAAATCGTCACCCTGATTCATGATACCCGAATTGGGGGCTGTAGATTTATATACAGCAATAGTTCTATCGTCAAGCGCTTCAACATACTCGATCATCACTACCGCGTCAGCACCTTCAGGAAGCATGCCCCCTGTAGGAATATAGACTGCCTCTCCCTGTTTCATACTGATATTGCAGCTCTTTCCCATTTCAACAGAACCAACTATATCCAAAAAAACCGGTGAGCTGTCTCCGATACCGAATGTATCCTTAGCATTCACAGCATACCCATCAACTACCGACCTGGTAAAATGCGGAATGTCCATATCTGAATAAATATTTTCTGCCAGATAACGTGATACTGCGCTTCTCAGCGGCACATTTTCAGCCGGGGCTTCGGATCCTTTCTCACCAAAATAGTTCTTCAGTTTTTCTTTGACTTCATTGACCGTATCCACTTTCAAAAGCTTCATGGTTTAATTCTCCATCTCTATTCTGATTATAAGCGGCCTTCAAATAATCCTATATGTGATTCCTTATATTAACAGCTCACCGGCAACAAACCGCCTTGTTAGGTCATGCTCAGGGCTTTTCAGCATTTTCTCGCTTTCTCCGTATTCCACCACTTTGCCTTGATTTAAAAAAATCGCTTGTGCACAGACTCTTTTAGCTTGAACAAGATTGTGGGTGACCAATATTACAGTCGTTCCCGATGTGTCATTTATTCTCTTCAACATCTTTTCTATTTCCGCCGTGGTCGAAGGATCAACATTAGCTGTAGGCTCGTCCAGCAGCAAAAGTTCCGGTTGGAATGACAAGGCTCTTGCCAGCGCGACTTTTTGTGTTTCTCCCCCTGAAAGTTTCCAGCTCTTCTGCCTGCGGAAATTTGTCAGGCCCAGTTCCCTTGTCAGCTCCTCCACCCTTGCTTCAATCCTGTCACTGCTCCAGTTCCTCAGTTTCAAAGGATACGCAATATTCTTCTCCACTGTGGTATGCATCAGGTATGGTGTTTGGAAAACCATGGTAATCTTTTTCTGCGGTGCGGTTAATTCCATTTCGTCGCCGTACATCAGTCTTCCGCTTGTTGGCTTAATCAGACCGGCAATCAGGTTTAATAAAGTGCTCTTTCCTGCCCCGTTAGGTCCAATGATTCCGCATAAATCACCTTTCTCTATCTGTAATTTCCCGATATCGAGCACCTTTCGTCCTTCATATTCTTTTGTAAGGTTTTCCATGTATAATTTCATATTTGCTCTCTAATTTTCGATCTTTTGCTGTACATTATATAAAAAAGTATTGATCAGGAAAGCCATAATAAGCAGGACGATACCAACTGCAATGGCTGTACTGTAATCACCCATGCTCTTCAGCTGCGCGATGTAGGTCGTCATGACTCTGGTTTTTCCCTTTATGTTGCCTCCTACGATCATAACGGCTCCTACCTCTGAAATAGCTCTTCCCAATCCGGTTACAATGGCAGCAAGGATTCCGATCCGAAGTTCAAAAATAAGCAGCTTCAGTGACTCCATCTTTCCCGCACCTAATGTAATTGCAAGAGCCTTTACTGTAGGAGCCTTATCTCTTACGATGTTATATGTCAATCCGGTTATAATAGGTGTCACCAGGCAGACCTGTGCGATGACCATTGCCGTAGGAGTATACGTCAAGCCCCAGGACCCTAATGGACCCCTGCGCATTATGAGGAGAAATACCACAAGACCTGCTATAACGGGGGGCAAGCTCATAAAAGTGTATATTATACGTAATAAAGCATTTTTGAACGGAAAACTGTGTGTCCCAATCAAAGCACCTAACGGTACGCCCAAACAAGCGGAAATGATGACAGAGGATAAGGAGACCGCAAGAGAAAGTCCGACTATTTCATACAGTTGCGCATCTAAAGTGAGCAGCAGTATAATGGCATTATGAAAACCTGTTGCGATATCTTCCATTACTTGTCCCTTTCCCGTTTATGGCAGAATACTACATATATGCTGTATAATTTTATCATATTCAAATCGCCTATCCAACGAAAATATGCTACTATGTATACAGCAAAAATTAATAAAGGTGAACAAATATGATAACAGATAAACATACTATACGAAAACAAATACTGGAAAGAAGGTCTGCCCTGACGTGTGAAATACTTGACTTAGCAGGTAAGACAGCTGCAGAAAAGCTCGCTTTAACGGAAGAATACCGTAAAGCGAAAACGGTCATGCTCTATATGGACTTCCGCAATGAGGTGCCAACCGGAAATATAATCGATATGATTCGCTCTTCAGACAAAGTGCTTATCCTTCCATATACAAACAGTGCATTTATGATAATTCCCTATGAGATCCCGAATACCGGCAGTCTAAAAGATTATCTTTTTCAATCCGGATTCGGAATATCGGAACCTGATCCGGCACTTTGCAGGGAAGCTGATCCGATGTCCATCGACCTGATCGTTATCCCCGGCAGCGTTTTTGATATTAATAATAATCGCATCGGTTATGGCAAAGGCTGCTATGACAGATTTCTTCCAAAGCTCCACGGCAGCGCTTGCAAGATTGCTTTAACTTATGATTTTCAGGTTTTGCCCTCTGTGCCTGCCGGTCCGGCAGACGTAAAGATGGATAAGATATTGATAATCAATACCACCCGTCTTGAATAGAGGCTGCCGGAAATGTAATTATGAAAGTAAAAAACAAAGCTGCCGAAAAGCCGCTAAGCCATTCGGCAGTTTATTTTATGTTTGAGGTATTTTTACTTTGCAGCATTCGGGGTAAACAGTGCTTTACCGTATTCTTCGACCCCGTACTCACTGATCAGTCCTTGTGTTTCTACGGATAATATCCATTTTTGAAATGCAGATGCACCCTCTGCATTTATCTGATCATTCTTTGAAGGATCTACAACGATCACGCCATATTGATTGAAAAGGTCCTTGTCACCTTCTGTTACGATATCAAGCTCTGTACCATCCGACATGTTCAGCCATGTTGCTCTGTCAGAAAGAGTATACCCCAGCATTTCATTTGTCATGGTGATTACATCGCCCATCCCTTTTCCGGATTCAACGTACCAGTCTCCTGAAGGAGTAATCCCTAATTTATCCCAAATGGAAATTTCTTTTTTATGAGTTCCTGATTCATCTGCTCTTGATATAAAGGTCACCTGATTATCGTTTATCTTCTGGAATGCAGCCTGTGCATTGTCAGGAGCAGCAGCATTTATGCCTGCAGGATCGTCTTCTGGTCCCAGGATGACATAATCATTGTACATTACGTCAAACCTCTCCGGCCCGTGTCCTGCCTCGATAAAAGCCTTTTCTGCTGCCGGGGAATGAACCAGAAGTACATCTGCTTCTCCGTTTTCACCCATCTTCATCGCTTCTCCGGACCCGACTGCGATCACATCGACTTCGTATCCTGTTTTAGCGGTAAAATCGGGAAGGATCTCATCAAGAAGTCCACTGTCCTGTGTACTTGTTGTAGTCGCAAGGATGACCGTACCTATTATTTCAGCAGGGCCTTCTTCTTCCGGTGCAGCGGGCTCATTCTTTGAACAGCCGCTGAAAAGTGACAGAACTAAAACTAAAACCAAAGCCAATGCCAAAGCAAGCATTTTTTTGGATTTCAACATTTTACTTTTCCTCCACACTTCCTTTAAATTTACATGGAAAAAATGCGCTCATCATAAAAAAATCCTTTGCATTGCAAAGGATTTCAATCATTGAAAATGAGTATCTTCCTTTCCAAACGGGAGGCAGTGGGATTTCTCCCAATACCCAACGGTTGACCACCATAGCATGTGCCTTAGGTCAAATCAACTCGGAAAATCATTTTTATTGAATGACAGGATTATAACACAATTATGCAAAATATACAATGGAGGATAAAGCTTAGCTCGTCAGGTCCCTGAATATTTCCTCCACCGTTTCCATTTTATTAGATCGGTAGGCATTGCTGCCTGCGAACACGAGCCCATTTTCGATATCACCTTTTGCAGCATTAAGAAGTGCCTGCGTTATACAATAAGGAGCTTCCTCAGCTTTGCACGGTATCAGGCAGCGATTGCATTTTACCGGTGGGATCCTACCCTTTTCCACCCTTTCAACAAAAGGAGTTTTTATGGCCCTTCCCGGCATGCCTACCGGGCTTTTAATCACAGCCATATCCTCTTTTGACGCATTCAAGTAAGCTTCTTTGAATTTCGGATGGACATCGCACTCCTCAGTTGTCACAAACCGTGTCCCCATCTGTACACCGTCAGCCCCGTAAGATAATGCCTTCTGCACATCCTCTTTAGTGTAGATTCCTCCCGCGACAATAAGAGGACAGCCGGGTAGATCTTCGATCTCCTCTTTGATTTCCATGATCGTATCGTAAAAATGCTCTTGTGCCTCCTCCAGCTGCTCTTCTTTAAACCCTAAATGTCCGCCTGCCATCGGGCCCTCATAAATAATCGCATCCGGAACACGATTATATTTTTTTGACCAGTTTTTAATTATCAGTCCTGCTGCTCTTGCCGATGAAACAATGGGTACGATCTTGACCTTGCTGTTCTTCACGTCTCCCGGCAGCGACATCGGTAAGCCGGCTCCTGAAATGATCATATCAACGCCTGCCTCAACTGCTGCCTCTACAAACTCATCGTAATTTCTGCTGGCATACATTATGTTTACTGCGATCAATCCCTTGTTCGGGGCATCTTTTATCGCCTCTTTTGCTTCACGAATATTCCTCTTCAAGGCGCGTATATTGGCATCCTTCGGTTTGCTGTAGAAATCCGGTTCCAGAAAACCAATCTGGGCGGCAGAAATCACTCCAACGCCTCCATATTTGGCAACGGCAGCTGAAAGTCTGGATAAGGAAACACCGATCCCCATTCCTCCTTGAAAGATCGGAACAGGAATTGTAACATCACCCAAAGTCAGAGGCATCAGTTTCAGCGGAGCATCTCCCTTAATCGTTCTGACTCTTTGTCTTTTGAAAAAATCCCTGATTGTTTCAAGAGACTGGAGCAATACAGTTTGTTCCTCCTCATTGAGATCGGCAATCACGTCGTTAATCATATTCCAATGAAATTCCTCATGCTCCCGCACCGCTTCTGCGCCTTCTTCTGTAAGCTCAATTTTCACTATCCTGCGGTCCTCCGGGATGCGATGCCGATTGACGTATTTTTTATCTACCAGCTTATTGATTGCGGCCGTCAAAGTACTTACGTTGATCTTTAAGCTTGCTGCGACCTGTGTCATAGTTTTGGCTTTGCCTTTCCCTATGGCTGTTAGAGTATGAACTTCCGTAATTGAAAGATTGTGCCGTGATGAATTCTTAATGGCATCCTCCTCAACCTTCAGAACATTGTTAAACAGGCTTACCAATATATCATTTAATTTTTTTGTTGTTTCCATGAACTTTCTCCTATTAACCAATCGCAAACAGGATCTCGCACTGACAAGCAATTTTATCTCCCAGATATGCTGTGGCTTTCCCGTTACCCGCCTTTGCCCTGATACGATCCAGGACAACTTCAAGGCGGAGTGTGTCCCCGGGTACTACTTTCTGGCGGAATTTTGCATTTTTAATGCCGCCAAAATATGCAATTTTTCCACGATGCTCCTTCATGGACAAAATTGCTACAGCTCCGGCTTGAGCCAGGGATTCTATTATAAGAACGCCGGGCATTACTTTTTCCTGTGGGAAATGTCCCTGGAAATAGTATTCATCCTCGCGAACATATTTCATGGCAACAATACGCTTTCCCTCTTCTATTTCAACAACTTCGTCTATTAGTAGAAAAGGATCTCTATGCGGTATTATTTCTTTGATCTGTTCTCTGTTTAAAATCACTTTTGCGCCCCCTTTAACAGCAGACATCCATTGTGACCGCCGAATCCGAGAGAATTTGACATTGCATAGTTTAGGGCCTGCTTTCTTGCTGTACCCGGAACATAATCCAAATCAAGCTCCTCATCAGGAACTAAAAGATTTATGGTCGGCGGAATTACTCCATCCAGCATAGCGTTGATGCAAACAATTGCTTCCACCACACCGGCTGCGCCCAGGAGATGCCCCGTCATGCTCTTGGTGGAACTGACCGGGATTTTGTATGCAGCATCGCCGAACACTGTCTTTATAGCTCTTGTCTCAAACAAATCGTTGTATGGAGTTCCTGTCCCGTGTGCATTTATATAAGAAACCTCTTCCGGCCTAATACCTGCTTCCTGAATGGCGAGTTCCATCGCCCTTGCGGCACCGGTACCTTCCGGTGACGGCATCGTAATATGATAAGCATCGCATGTCGTGCCGTAACCTGCAACTTCGGCATATATTTTCGCACCCCTTGCAATGGCATGCTCATATTCTTCGAGTATCACAATGCCTGAACCTTCTCCCATGACAAAGCCGTCTCTCTCCTTGTCAAATGGCGTTGAGCAACGGTTTGGGTCCTCTCTTGTAGATAAAGCTGTCATATTTGCAAACCCGGAAAAGCAAACCGGTGCGAAAGGGGCTTCCGATGCCCCCGCTATCACCGCATCAGTATATCCATGTTTAATTGATCGATATGCTTCACCAATTGCATGGGTGCCTGTTGCACATGCTGTAACCATCCCCAGGCAGCTGCCTGTTGCCTTGCATGCTATAGCTATATTGCCCGCAAGAATATTTCCGATAACAGAAGTGACCAGAAATGGGGATACCCTTTTGATACCCTTTTCCATAGCCTTTTGCACTTCACTTTCCAAGGTCATAACCCCACCAATACCGGAACCAACCAATACACTCAACTTTTCTGCATCTATATTTTCACCGCTTACAAGACCGCTGTCCGCCATGGCTTCCAATGCTGCCGTTACTCCATATTGAGAATAAAGGTCGCTTCTCCTCGCTTCTTTTTTGTCATGAAATACGAAATCCTTTACCTCTGCGCCGTTTTTCGCTTTTTGTTCCTCCGGATCAAAATGGGTAATCCTTGCAATTCCATTTTTACCTGCTTTGATTCCCTCCCAGAAATCTTTCACATTATTCCCCAGGGGCGTTACCGCTCCCATTCCTGTAATAACTACCCTTCTGTTCATATTCTTCCTCTTTTCTCTCAGATGGACATTCCGCCATCTACTCCTATAACCTGCCCTGTAATATATGCGGCTTGATCCGAAGCCAAAAATACTACTGCATTTGCAACATCAGAAGTTTTTCCGGCTCGTCCGAGGCTTATGGCATTTGTCATTGATTTTTTTTGTTCATCTGTTAATATCTCCGTCATATCCGTTTCTATAAAACCGGGGGCTACCGCATTGACAGTTATGCCTCTTTTCCCAAGCTCTTTAGCCGCGGACAATGTCATTCCTATGACTCCGGCCTTTGATGCACTATAATTAACCTGCCCTGCATTTCCACGAATTCCGACGATAGAGGAAATATTAATAATTCTACCATGCTTCTGCTTGATCATAAACGGTGCCACTGCACGAAGAAAATAAAAACTGCCGTTCAAGTTTGCCTGAATAACATCGTTAAAGTCGGATGCCGTCATTCTCATTATTAATTTATCCTTAGTAATTCCTGCATTGTTCACCAGTATATCTATCTTGCCAAAAATTTCGACTGCCAGTTTGGCTGCGGCTTCACCATGGATAGGATCTGAAATATCTCCTTTGATCACTTCCACACGTGTTCCGTATTGTTTCAGCTGTTCTGCTGTTTTTTTTGCTGCTTCTTCATTGCTGCGATAACAAAGAAGTACATCAGCTCCCTGTCTGCAGAATTCCTCGGCGATTGCTCCGCCGATTCCTCTGACACCGCCGGTTATCACTGCGCTTTTTCCTTTAAGCATCTTAGTCACCTCTTTCTAACAGACGCTGCGATCATCTTATTTGGTTTCTTCTTCGGAGATTAAATTTTTTATAGTATCCATTGTCTCCATCAATGTATCATTATCTTCAATATTCATCACAATCAGTTCGCTGTTGATTTTTCGTGCAAGACCGGATAAAGTTTTTCCCGGCCCGAACTCAATAAATATACTGATTCCATCTGCATTCATATTTTCTATTGTTTCCTGCCAATAAACAGGTCTTTCAGCTTGTTTTGCCATTACTTGTGCCAGCCACTGATTATCCTCACCAATCTGCCCTTCCATGATATCTTTGCCCGTTACGTTGGAATAGGTCTTTACAGTTGGTTTTTTCAAATCTGCAGCAAGCAATATTTTTAGCAGTTTCGGAACAGCCGGCTTCATCATTGATGAATGGAATGCGGTTCCAACACTCAGCGGAACGGTCTTGATGCCTCCAACCTCTTTAGATTTTAATAAAAATCGCTGCTGTGCATCCTTATCTCCGGCTACGACCGTCTGAGCGGGTGAATTAAAATTTACACCCTCAAGGATGCCATCTTCCCTTGCAGCTTCTACACATTCAAGAATGACTTTTCGTTCTCCGAAAGCGGCGATCATACCGCCAATATTCTCTCCCTGTGCATTTTTTCCGGCATCACTCATCCAGACACCTCTGTTTCTGACGATTTTTAGGCCTGTTTCAAAGCTTTGGATCGCTCCTCCTGCTGTGAGAGCCGCATATTCTCCCAGGCTGAATCCTGCCATTCCTTTTATTTCAACTCTGCTCAAAATATCTTCATCAAGACCGGAAAGCTCTTTTAAAAAAGCCTCATATGCCGCCATGGTCACCGTATACACGCAAGGCTGTGTGATATTGGTCTGCCTTAGCAGTTCCTTTGATCCTTCAAAGCACCATTGCTGTATGTCCTGGCCTGCCAGATCAAAGACCTTTTTCGCCTCTTTTGAATTGTCATAAAGACTTTTACCCATTCCTGGGTATTGAGCCCCTTGACCTGCAAATAATAGCCCTACTTTCATAGATCTCCTCTGCCTCCTCAAACATTTCTACTATCATTTCCCTTGCTGTCTGTTCCTTCTTTACAAGACCGGCAATTTGGCCTGACATTACAGATCCATTCACCACATCACCGTCCTTGACTGCTGCCCGCAGTGCTCCTGTTCCTATTTTTTCTATCTCTGAAATATCTGCGTTTCTTTTTTCCAAAATCAGAATATCTCTTGCCAGTTTATTTTTTAGCACTCTTACCGGATGTCCTGTACTGCGCCCGGTAGCCACAGTATCTGAATCCTTTGCTTTTAAGATCATATCCTTGTAATTCTGTGATACGGTGCATTCTTTCGCAACAAGAAAACGTGTTCCGACTTGAACACCGGATGCTCCGAGCATAAATGCTGCAGCAATTCCCCGACCGTCAGCAATGCCCCCTGCTGCTATAACAGGGATGTTTACCGCATCTACCACTTGAGGAACAAGTGCCATAGTTGTGGCTTCCCCGATGTGTCCGCCTCCCTCCTGGCCTTCAGCAATGACTGCATCCGCGCCGGCACGCTCCACTCTGATTGCAAGTGCTACCGATGCGATGACGGGAATCACTTTTATACTGTTGCTTTTTAACTTTGTTATATATTTACCGGGGTTCCCCGCTCCTGTAGTAACTACAGGAACATGTTCCTCGCAAATAACATCAATGATTGCGTCCGCATGTGGATTCAGCAGCATCACATTTACGCCGAAAGGCTTATCAGTCATTTCTCTCGTCTTACGGATCTCGCTTCTCACCCAGTCTGCTTCTGCATTTCCGCTTGCTATTATACCTAAACCTCCGGCATTGCTAACTGCAGATGCCAGATATGCATCCGCGATCCATGCCATTGCCCCCTGTATAATGGGATATTCCGTTCCGAGCAGTCCACAAATATTAACCATATATTACATTCTCCTTTATTTGTTTGCCAATCTGTGAGACAAATCTACAGCTACACTGCTTCAAATAGTATCGCTCCGGCACTCAGTCCGCCGCCGAATCCGACCATCATGATTATATCCCCCGAATTAACTTTTCCGCTTTTCATTAAATCTGCCAATGCCATTGGAATGCTTGCCGCTGATACATTACCAGTAGTCTGGATGTTCACCTGAAATTTTTCAATGGGCTGTTTCATGCGCTGCGCCGCAGATTGAATGATTCTCATATTTGCCTGATGAGGTACATAATATTTTACATCATTTGCTGTGATCCCCGCCTTTTGCAGTACAATGTCCATGGCTTCGCCGATGGCACCTACTGCGAATCTGAAAACTTGGGGCCCGTTCATATGAAGGAACTGCTCTTTCGGTTCATCATCCGCAAACGGAGTTTTCAGGTATTGCATGTCTGCGGTAAGACTATTTGATATATCATCATAGTTCTTTATGAAACTACTTATAATACCGGTTTTGTCATCTTTAAGCTCTAAGACAGCGCTTCCGGCTCCGTCGCCGAAAATAATACAGGTCCCTCTGTCCTCCCAGTTCGTGATTCTGGAGAGACGCTCCACTCCGATTACCAATGCACGCTTTATCCCATGTGTCTTCATAAGAGCTTCTGCATTCCAAATTCCATATATAAATCCGCTGCACGCTGCATTTAAATCGTAGGCAATCGCATTCTCTAAGTTCATAGCCCTTTTCACCAGTGCTCCCATTGACGGTACCAGCATATCCGGTGATACGGTAGCTACAATGACCAACCCGATAGAGTTTCTGTCCAAATCCCCCATAGCTTCTTTCGCCGAATTTACAGCAAGATCCAATCCTGTTTCTTTTGTTGCTATATGCCTTGATTCGATTCCTGTACGGTCTATGATCCATTGATTATCCGTTTCAACCATTTTTGAAAGATGTGTGTTATCAACTTTCAATTCCGGCAATGACTTGCCGGTTCCTATAATAACTACTCCCAAGTTAATCCTCCTCAGTTTCAGTTTCTTTATACACATTCTGCTTGGCACTTTAGTGCCGCTGATTTCATCATATTAATTTATTATGACATATTAGAGCCCATAAATGGATGATGCAAAATGCCAAAAAATAACAATAAAATTTATTTTGATAGTCAAACTATTTGACTGTATTATAAATTTTACTGATATACATGTCAAGTTTTTTTAAACGGCGGCATTAGTCCCACGCAACTCCGCCTCAATTGGTTTATATTAAAGATACCGAAGCGTCTGAAAGCTTTCTTTCCTTTATTATATCCACAAAATTTTATAGGTTAAAGATACAAATCATCATCGGATATTATATAATAAAGACAAAGCAAAAATTTCTGCTGTTGTTTTAGGAGGATTAAACATGTCAGTTTCAGCATCCATCTACGATTTCATTGGTGAACATGTGAAAAAAGAGCCGGTCTCTTTTCATATGCCCGGACATAAAGGTGCTCAATTTTACCGGAGATTTGGTTATGGCGATTTTCTTGACCGGTTTATGGATTATGATATTACAGAAATAGCGGGCGCTGACAATTTGTTTCAGACTGAAAGCACAATCAAAGAGATTCAGGAACGCTTCAGCGAACTTTATAGCTGCAAAAAATCCTATGTTCTGATAAATGGCACCAGCGGCGGAAATATGGCGGCAATATTAGCTTCTGTAAGCAAAGGCAAACAGCTGCTTATGGCAAGGAACAGTCATAAGTCTGTCTTCAATGCCTTAACTTTAGGCGGAATACGGCCCGTCTATGTTTACCCGGAAATCATCGGGAAATATGGAATTTCCGGTGCAGTTTCCCCCCTTGAGATTGAGAAGCTTATTCAGGAAAATCCGGATATTCAGGCTGTTATTCTTGCAAGCCCGAATTATTACGGAATATGCAGCGATATCAAAACCATTGCAGAAATTGTCCATAAATACAATAAAGTTCTTATCGTGGATGAAGCTCACGGGGCTCATCTTCATTTCTGCGATGTACTGCCTCCGTCAGCAATCCGCTCCGGGGCAGATATTGTAATAAACAGCACACATAAAACCCTGGGCTCCCTGACACAAAGTGCCGCGCTTCATTATAATACCGAGCTTGTGGATCAGTATCTTCTGGAAGATAAGCTCCAATGCATTCAAAGCACCAGTCCTTCCTATATTTTAATGACATCGATGGACATCTGTTCAAGAATTCTTGAACAGCACCACCAAAGATTAATGGAGGAGTGGACGGGAAATTTAAATACTTTTTATGAAGGGATTGAAAAGATTCGCGGCTTAAAAACCATGGGCAAAATGGAAGGTCTCGATTGGACGAAGATAAATCTGACCATGAGAGATCTGGGTATCAGTGGCTCTGAGCTGGATAATATCCTGATGGAGGAGTACGGCATTTATACCGAACTGTTTACCGGAGATTGGATTATGGCTATGACAGGAATCGGCAATACCAGGTATGATTATGACCGATTTGCTGATGCACTTGAGGACATAAGCAGAAAGGCAATCGCTTCCGGTTTAATAATTCATAACAAGGATAATAAAAGTAATGCCCCGGCGATGCCGAAGCAAGCTGTTCTGTTTGAGATCCCCGTTGAAACGAAAAGGGTGAAGCTAATAGACAGTGAGGGAATGATTTGTGGCAGCTCTATTATCCCTTATCCTCCCGGTATTCCTCTGATCTGCCCAGGAGAGCGTATTGAATCCGATGCCATAACTTATATCCGTGCAATGCGTGATTTAGGTGAAAAAGTAATCGGCGTTAATGAGTTCGATGAAGTTATAGTAGGGAAATAGTTTTCAGAAGTCCCCCGCTTCTTTAAGCGGGGAGCAGTTCATTGTTCATCAATCGCTTTTACAATCCTGTCTCCCATTTCTTTTGTTCCAATAAGTTCATACCCCGGGCTCATGATGTCTGCTGTTCTGCAACCTTTGCCAAGAACTGACTTTACAGCTTTTTCTATTTCATCCGCTTCATTTGTCAAACCGAAGGTATAGCGCATCATCATTGCAAACGAGAGTATTGAAGCCATTGGATTTGCCTTGTTTTGTCCTGCTATGTCCGGAGCACTGCCATGAATAGGTTCATACAATCCAAAATTGCCTTTTGCAAGGCTTGCTGAAGGCAGCATGCCAATGGAACCCGTTATCATGCTGGCTTCGTCGGAAAGGATATCCCCGAATAAATTGCTTGTAACAATCACATCAAACTGCTTTGGATCTCTCACCAACTGCATAGCAGCGTTATCTACATACATGTGGTTTAACGCGACCTCGGGATAACCTTTTGCGATCTCAGTCACAACGCTTCTCCATAGTCTTGAGCTTTCAAGAACGTTCGCTTTATCAACGCTAATAAGCTTTTTATTTCGTTTCATTGCCATGTCGAAGGCGACTACTGCGATTCTTTTTACTTCCTCTTCCGAATATTGTTCTACATCGTAAGCTGCCCTGCCAAGCTCCGTATTTTTATAGCCCTTTTCTCCAAAATATATTCCGCCGGTAAGCTCTCTTACCACGACGATGTCAAGACCGCCTTCAATGATTTCCGCTTTAAGCGGACACGCCCCAGCCAGCTCTTCAAACAGCAATGCGGGCCGCAGGTTGGCAAAAAGCCCTAATTCTTTTCGCAAACCAAGGATTGCTCTCTCCGGTCTCTGGTCACCCGGCAATGTGTCCCACTTCCAGCCTCCTACCGCGCCCAGAAAAACCGCATCACTGTTTTTGCATACATCAACGGTATTCCGGGGTAAACAGGTTCCTTCTGCATCAATTGCAGCCCCGCCTGCCAAAACAGTAGTAAATTGAAATTTATGACCGTATTTTTCTCCGACTTTATCCATCACTTTAACTGATTCTGCCGTAACGTCAGGTCCGATGCCATCCCCCGGAACCAGTGCTATATTATAATTCATATTTTCTCTCTCCGTTTTTTCCAATTTTTTATATCGGCTCGCCATTAAAAAAATGGCGGCTTATTGATACCTGCTGTTATTTGTAATCTATACGGTCTCTTTAATTTTTTGGTTCACATAGTTTACGAGTCCGTCATTTTCAATAAGGTCGCGGATAAAATCAGGGAAGGGTTCTGCCTGGTAGGTTTCACCTTTTGTTATATTGCTGATTTTACCTGTTTTGAAGTCTACACTGATCTCATCTCCCGCATCGATGTTTTCTGCAGCCTCTTCGCATTCCAGAATCGGAAGACCGGTATTCAGAGAATTCCTGTAAAAAATTCGTGCAAATGTTGGAGCTATGACACACTGGATACCCGAAGCTTTGATTGCGATAGGTGCATGCTCTCTGGAAGAACCGCATCCGAAATTTTTACCTGCAACGATTATATCTCCTTGCTCTACCCGGTTTACAAAATCAGCATCCAGATCTTCCATGCAGTGTTTTGCCAATTCTTCAGGAACCGAAGTATTCAAATGCCTGGCAGGAATAATGACATCTGTATCTACATTTTCACCATATTTAAAAACTTTTCCCATTTCTTATTCCTTTCGTATAACATTCTATCCGGCTAATTAGAGCCGTTCACAGATTTCCATCTTCTTACGTCAATCTTTTACACACCTTCCGGTGCGGCAATCTTGCCTGCTATGGCTGAAGCTGCCGCTACTGCGGGGCTTGCCAGATAGATCTCCGATTCTACATGACCCATTCGACCTACAAAGTTGCGGTTGGTCGTCGACACAGTCCTTTCGCCTGCTGCCATAATCCCCATATGCCCACCCAGGCATGGCCCGCAAGTTGGTGTTGAAAAGACACCGCCTGCTTTAATAAAAATTTCTGCAAAGCCGTTTTTAATACATTCCAGGTAGATATCCTGTGATCCCGGAATGATAATAAGTCTAAGGTTCTTTGCAACCTTTTTACCCTTCAGGATCTTAGCGGCAATTTTCATGTCTTCCATCCGTCCATTGGTGCAGGAACCGATCACTACCTGATCGATCTTAATATCCCCCACTTCATCAATGGTCTTGGTGTTTTCAGGCAAATGAGGGAATGCCACTGTCGGTCTTATTTTAGATAAGTCGATCACATACGTTTCATCGTAAACCGCATCCGGATCCGGCTTATATATTTTAGTTTTCTTTTTCAGTAACTTATTCTTGTTTTTATGCTCTTTCATATATTCTTCTGTCTTTTCATCTACCATAAATATGCCGTTTTTAGCACCGGCTTCGATGGCCATATTCGCTATGGTAAACCGATCGTCCATAGACAGGTTTTTCAGTCCGGTTCCCATGAATTCCATGGATTTATAAAGAGCACCGTCAACACCGATCATGCCGATAATATGCAAGATCACATCTTTACCGCTAACCCATTTCGACGGCTTTCCGACAAGCTCAAATTTGATGGCAGACGGTACTTTAAACCAGGCCTTTCCCCTGGCCATACCTGCTGCCATGTCTGTGGAACCGATTCCGGTGCTAAATGCACCCAATGCGCCGTAGGTGCAAGTGTGTGAATCTGCTCCGATCACGGCATCTCCCGCTGTCACAATGCCTTTTTCGGGAAGCAAAACATGCTCTATTCCCATTTCTCCTACTTCAAAGTAGTTTGTTATATCCTGCTCAACCGCGAACTCCCGCAGTGTTTTGCTTTGTTCAGCTGCCTTAATGTCTTTGTTTGGCGTAAAGTGATCCGGAACCAATGCTATCTTATTTTTATCAAATACGGATTCTGCCCCCATTTTCTTAAATTCCTTTATGGCGACGGGGCCGGTTATATCATTAGCCAGCACCATGTCCAGGTCCGCTTCGATGAACTGTCCGGCTTTTACTTCCTTCAAGCCGGCATGGGCTGCCAGTATTCTTTGCGTCATTGTCATTCCCATAATCTTGTTTCCTTCCTAATTAACCATAATAGCTCAAAGCTCAATTACTGATTTCTTTATCTGTTTCTTTATTTACTCCATTGGGTTTTAAAGTTTTTTCATAAATCATCTTGTTTACCGCGTTGATGTAAGCATGTATACTGGCTTCGATCACATCAGTCGATAAGCCTCTTCCCGCGTACAGATTTCCTTCCGGATCACTGATTTTAACAAGGGCATCTCCCAGTGCATCGTTTCCTTCCGTTACTGATTGCAGTTGGTAATCCTCTAATTTTAAAGGGGTCCCAACTATTTTTTCTATCGCCTTGAAAGATGCGTTGATAGGTCCCTCCCCTCGAGAAACCTTCTCAATGGGTTTTCCATCATGCAACATCCTGATCACAGCCGTAGAGGTAATAGTATTCCCGCTGTTAATAACGAAATTTTGGAGAGAATATGTTTTTGGAACCTGAACAGAGTCCTTTGCAATCAATGCTTCTATATCCCTATCGTAAACTTGCTTTTTCTTATCTGCAAGCTCTTTAAACTTTGCAAACATTCTGTCCACATCATCTTCCGAAAGATCATATCCCAGCTGCTTCACCTTATCCCTGAATGCATGCTTGCCGGAATGCTTTCCAAGGACCAGATTATTTTGACTCAACCCTACGGATTCCGGTTTCATTATCTCATATGTCTCTTTATTTTGTAATACACCATGCTGATGAATTCCGGCCTCATGAGCAAAAGCATTCTCTCCGACAATAGCTTTGTTGGGCTGCACCTTGACCCCCGTTATTCTTGACAGCAGATTCGAAGAACGGGCGATTTCCGTTGTTACGATTCTGGTTTCAGCTTTAAGAATATCCTTTCTGGTATGAAGAGCCATAACAAACTCTTCCATGGCAGCATTGCCGGCTCTTTCTCCTATTCCATTGACTGTGCATTCTATCTGAGTTGCACCGGCTTTTACAGCAGCAAGAGAGTTTGCCACCGCAAGGCCAAGATCATTGTGGCAGTGTGATGAAAGAGTAATATTTGACATAGAAGGTGCAAGCTCCTGTACCTTCATAAGAAAATCATAGTATTCATCCGGTGTTGTATATCCAACAGTATCAGGAAGATTGATGGTTGTAGCTCCAGCTTTGATTACTCCTTCGATAATTCTGGCTAAAAACACAGGGTCACTTCTTGTGGCGTCCTCCGCAGACCATTCTATGTCACTGCAGTATTTCTTAGCATATTTCACCATGGCAACAGATCGCTCATACACCTCATCCGGTGTCATCATAAGCTTATACTCCATATGAATAGGGGAAGTTGCTATGAAGGTGTGGATTTTTGGAGAGACTGCATTAGAAAGCGCTTCCCATGCCCTATCGATATCCTTTTCGGCTGTTCTTGCCAAACTGGCTACAGTACAGTCTTTAAGTGTCTCAGCAATTGTCTTAACTGACATAAAATCACCAGGGGAAGATATTGCGAATCCAGCCTCTATGATGTCTACCTTCATTCTTTCCAATTGTTTGGCCATTTCAATCTTTTCTTTGAGATTCATGCTGCAGCCCGGCGATTGTTCTCCATCTCTTAATGTTGTGTCGAAAATTTTAATCATTTTAGTCATTGCTTTATTCTCCTTCTTTAATTGATGCTTCAGGCTGATGATAGGAACGAGGTTTGTGCTTGCCTTGCAAACGGGCTAAGTGTGTAAAAAAAATCCCTGAAGCTTATTATAAGCTTCAGGGACGATATAATTCTACCGCGGTACCACCCTGATTACTGCATTCAGCAGTCATCTCATCGGATTCCAACAAATCCTTGGCCTATATAACGGGGCCTGCCGGGACACCTTAATAGCCTTAACGAAAAAAGCCTGTCAATTTCCGTATGACACCTACTAATATTTGAGTTTCAAATTAGCTAAGTGCGCAGCGTTAGGGAACCTGCTCAGGAGCGAGATCACCTTTTCTTCCGTATCGGTTTGCAGCATCCACCGACTCTCTGTAACGTTTTCAGAAAAAATGGAAACTCCGTCATTGCATTTTTAGCTGATAAATTCTACAAATTAGAATGTAGAAGATTATTGTTGTTAGTATATTAAATGCCATTCATTTTGTCAATCATTTTTATGTTGATTTCTTTTCTGTCAAAATTTTCAGGTTGATTGTTTGTTATCTGTTAATCAACTTGTTCATTAATTCAGCTTTGTCGATTTACCAAATTACTTATTTATTCAACCTTGCCTATTAACCCATGGCTTTCTGGATTCTTCAAACTCATCAGCAATTTCTTGCGGAAGATTGCTTGTCAAGCTAAAGATTATAATAGCAATAGACGAAGCAATGAAGCCTGGTATGATTTCATAAATTGCAAAAACACCGCCATATGATTTCATCGAATACCAGAGTAAATCCACAACACCACCTGTGATCATGCCGGCGATAGCGCCCTGAACCGTGGTCCTTTTCCAGAATAAAGAGAAGAGCAAAAGGGGTCCAAAAGCAGCACCAAATCCACCCCAGGCACAAGAAACCAATCCAAATACAGAGCTGTTTGCATCCAAAGCTATTAAAATAGCGATCAAAGATATAACTAAAACTGTGATCCTGCTTACCCAAACAATTTCTATGCCTTGTGTACTCTTTTTAAATATTAAAGCATACAGATCACGGGAAGCAGAAGATGCTGTAACCAGAAGCTGAGAACTTGCCGTGCTCATGATCGCAGCTAAGATGGCTGTCAACAGAATTCCTGCAACCAAATCCGGGAACATTGCATCGATCATCGCCATATAAATGGTTTCTCCATCCGCCAGATCCGGCATATAAGCTTTACCGATAACGCCTATCGATACGGCAGCCGCAAGAGTAACTATGACCCATACCATAGCTATAAGCCTGGACTTTCGGATCATATCAGGAGATTGAATTGCCATAAACCTTGTCAAGATATGTGGTTGTCCGAAATATCCCAGACCCCATCCAAGTCCGGATGCAAGCAGCATTGTATCGACAGCTCCATTCTTCATGGGAAAGAATCCCAAAGATTCAGGAGTGAGCTCGGCAAGTCTTACACTGACTTCTCCAAAGCCGCCGATTGCTGAAACAGCCATAAAAGGAACTATTAGCAGTGCAAAGAACATGATCGTACCTTGAATAGCATCAGTCCAGCAGACTGCAGAAAAACCGCCTAATGCTGTATAACATACTATTATTGCGGCACCCAGGAAAAGGCCGGTAGTATAGTTCATACCGAAAACTGTGGAAAATAGCTTCGCCCCTGCTGAAAACTGAGATGATGTATAAACCAGAAAGAAAATTACGATAAAAATAGCAGAAACAGTTCGAAGGATATGTTTATTATCCTTAAATCTGTTTTCCAGAAAGTCAGGTATGGTAATAGAGTTTCCTGATATTTCAGTATATTTTCTTAAACGTTTTGCTACAAAAAGCCAGTTCAAATATGTACCTATAACCAGACCGATTGCAGTCCATATCGCTTCGGAGGTTCCTGTATAAATCACATATGCGGTACCCGGCAATCCAATCAGCAGCCATCCGCTCATGTCCGCAGCTTGGGCAGACAAAGCAGTCAGCCAGCTTCCGAGTTTTCTTCCTCCTAAAATGAAATCATTCAGGTCACTCGTTTTACTATAAAACTTAACTCCGATTGCTACCATGAGACCTAAATAAACAATAAATACGAGTGCGATTGTCAGCATAATAAATTTTCTCCTTTTTTGTTCAGATTTCCCCTTTTTATTCAGATTTCCCCTCAGGGAAAATCTTCTTTATTCTTTTTTCGAAGTCCGGTCGATTGATCCATATTTGAGCACCGCAGGTGGTGCACCTGATACGAAAATCCATCCCCGTCCGAAGTATGGTAAACCTATTTCCGCCGCAGGGGTGCGGTTTCTTCAGTTCCACGACATCCCCAACATTTAATTTCAGAGGCATATACCCATCCCCTTCTTCTTCCACTTTTTCTTCTTCTAAAAATCACAAATCAACTTCGCTTAAAGCGCAGGCGCTAAATTATTTTGTGATTTTATCAATTCCCATATACGGTCTCAGAGCTTTAGGAATCACTACTGATCCGTCAGCTTGCTGATAGTTCTCAAGGATTGCCGCACAGGTTCTGCCTACTGCAAGACCCGACCCGTTAAGCGTATGAACGAACTCCGGCTTACCCTTCGCTTCCGGACGAAATCTGATATTAGCTCTTCTGGCTTGATAGCTTTCAAAGTTGCTGCAAGATGATATTTCAACATATTTTTCATAGCTGGGCATCCAGACCTCTATATCATATGTCTTAGCAGAGGAAAAACCCAAATCTCCTGAACTGAGACAAACCACACGGTATGGAATTTCCAGGCGCTTCAGCACTTCTTCTGCAGCATTCAGCAGAGATTCCAGCTCCTGATAAGACGTTTCAGGATTAACAAACTTCACCAGTTCTACCTTATTGAATTGGTGCTGCCTGATCAGCCCCCTGGTGTCTCTTCCTGCAGAACCGGCTTCCTTTCTGAAGCAAGGCGTATAAGCTGTATAGTATACCGGCAGTTCTTCAGCATCAATGATTTCGTTCATTCTCAGATTAGTAACCGGAACCTCGGCAGTCGGTACCAGGAAAAAGTCCTTTGCTGGAATCCAAAACATATCATCTTCGAACTTCGGTAATTGCCCGGTTCCTGTCATTGCATCCCTGTTCACCATGAACGGCGGCAGGATTTCTTTATATCCGTGCTCCTCGGTATGCAGATTCAGCATAAAATTAATAATTGAGCGTTCCAGTCTGGCGCCCATCCCTTTATATACGGTAAATCTGGCTCCGGAAATCTTAGCTGCTCTTTCAAAATCAAGAATGTCCAAATTCTGTCCAACATCCCAATGAGCCTTGAACTCAAAATCAAAGGTCCTTGGTTCGCCCCATTTTCTTATTTCCAGATTGTCAGCATCGTTCTTTCCTATCGGTACATCTGAAGCCGGTGTATTCGGTATGTTTAAAAGCGCATTTCTCAGATCCTGCTCAACTTCGCTTACTTCTCCGTCAAGCCTTTTTATATCATCGGAAAGTGCTTTCATTTCTTTCATTAATTCGGTTGTGTCCTTTCCCTCTTTTTTCAATTTGGGAATTTCCTTTGAATCAAGATTCTGCTTGTTTTTCATTTGTTCGACTGTTGCAAGAATACTTCTTCTCTTCTCATCAAGTATCAATACTTCGTCGATTCCGAAATCTCCCTGCCCTCGTGATTCAACTGCTTTTTTCACCAGATCAAATTCTTCCCGGATTTTCTTAATATCTAACATCGCACTTCTCCTCTTCAGTTACAACAAGTTCTTCTTATATTCAATATAAGTATCTATCAATTCCTGAACCTTCTCCTGCATTTCAATCTGCAATACCGAGGCTTCTTCATAATTTTCCCCGTCCAATGCATGTTTGACTCTTGTCAGCAGAGATTTCTTCATAATTTCATCCCTGCCCAGATATACTCGCAATTCCTGAATCTTCTTCCAGTTGTATATATCATAATCAGTGCAGTCTGTGTCTGCATGAAGCTTTTTGCATTCCCTGACCAGCGCCATGGTGTTCGGTATAATGCGATTGTGAAGTTCGGTAGACCAGGCGGCCAGGATTGCCTCTTCATAGGATTCTAAAGTGGTCAAATCGATCACGCCTGTCCTGTTTAACAATACCTTCAGCTTCTCAGGATACTGATGGAACGCCCGGAGGTTTTCCCACACTGTGGCAGGCACTTTTCCAAATAAAAGCTCACGTTCTTCCTGAGTATATTTTTCAAATACATCATCTTCGCTGCGGTATGCCCGATCTTTTTCAAGGTAAAAATCATCATCACCGGCTTTTTTAGACAGGGACGCTTCCAATTCTTTCGGATCTTTTTTCGCTTTCAACGCAGCAGTGATACCATCGAGCATAGCCAAATAAGCCGAAGCTAATACCAAATAGGTATTGCTTTTCGGATTCGGAGATCGCAGTTCAAATCTTGTGGACAACGGATTTTTGATATCTCTTACCAATCCGACTAAAACGGTTCTGTTTCTTGATGGAATTTTTGCCGAATGCCCAATAGAAGTCACGATGCATACCGGTGCCTCAAAACCCGGTTTAAGCCTGTTGAGCGCATCATTGGATGCGGCAATAAAAGGATTCATTACTTCATAGTTCTTTAATATACCCATCAGTGCTCCAAATCCGATCGGGCTTAAAAATTCCTTTTCGATTTCCTTAGGCGCAAACAAATTAATTATTTTTCCGTTTTTCAGCCTTGCAGATACTCCGATGTGTGTATGTTCTCCGCTGCCCGCAACACCTTCCATCGGCTTGGCCATAAATGTTACATCAAGTCCATGTGCTCTGAAGGTATCTTTTACCACATATTTTACCTGGTTTTCATTATCCGCCGCTTGAATTGCGTTACTGTATTCCCAGTCGATTTCAAGCTGCTCCATCACATGGTCGTATTCGCCGGAATTTCCCATCTTAGCTTTGATACCGCCTACTTCCTTATGCCCCATTTCCACCTTGAATCCGTATCGGTCCAAAATCAAAAGTGATTTCTCCAACGAAGTCCGAACTGGGCCTATGGTACGTTTCCAATACTGTTCTTTTAATATCTGGGAAGTGGTAAGCTGTTCGCGATCCGCTTTATCATCCGGTGTCTTTACCCAGAATTCAAGTTCCGTTGCGGCTGTAAGAATAATTTCTTCAATGTCATCTATAGATTGAGCATCTAAATGCTCAAATACATATGGGCTTTCCTCAAGGAGCTCCCAAAGCTCTTGCTTGAATGCATTGACTGCATTTCGCAGAATGACCCTTGATCCCACTTCCGTACTGTCATTATGAACCAGAAAAGACGGAATTCTAAGAGTTCCAACGGGCAGCTTTGTGTCCTCGGAAATAAAACTGAAATTATAATCAACATACCAATTCACGCTAAGATCCGGTATAATATCAACCTTTGCATTGTTTAACCCTGCAATTTTTGGGAGTACTACACTGGAACCATCCGTCTGAACACCTTGATCGAAATACTTGTTCATATCTTTTATGAACAAGTCGACCGGTATCTTTTCATCCGTATCATGCCCACCTATATCAAGGCCAACGAGAGATACAAATTTAACTTCCGGATGCTGCCTCAGTAGGTTTTCAATTTCTTCTGTTGAATGTTTTTCCGCAGGGATAGTAAACAGCATTTTGTTTATCATCATCTCTCTTCAGCTCCTCTCTCATAAATACTCTTAACACCGTATTATACATTTTTCCGGTCTATTTTTCCAGTACTATTTCAAATAGCTTGTTCTATTTGAAACGATTTCAAAATTTTGACAGGAGCTGCAAGCTGCGGTATAATTAGAACAATAATATTTTGGGTTCAAGAAACTCTATGATTTCGAAAGGAGTATACAGTATGTTCTCGAGCGATAAAATATGGATTGGAAAAGGCTCCGTCCCGGTTTATCTTCTGCCTCAAATGGCAAATCGGCACGGTTTGATCGCAGGAGCTACCGGAACAGGAAAAACCGTAACCCTTAAAGTATTGGCTGAATCTTTCAGTAAATTAGGTGTGCCTGTTTTTCTAGCTGATATCAAAGGTGATCTGGCCGGTCTTGCTGTTCAGGGGGAACCCAATTCCAAAGTAGAAGAACGTGTCTCTCAATTTGCCGTTGGGGACTTTTCTTATGAATCCTTTCCTGTTCAATTTTGGGATCTGTTCGGGCAGGGCGGACACCCGGTGCGAACTACAATATCAGAAATGGGTTCACTGCTGCTTTCAAGAATTCTCAATCTGAACGAGACACAGAGCGGCGTATTGAATATTATTTTTCGAATAGCTGATGATAAAGGCTTGCTGCTGCTTGATTTAAAGGATCTAAAATCCATGCTGAGATATGTGGGAGAGAACAGCAAGGATTACACTTTAGCCTATGGAAACATATCCAAACAAACTATAGGAGCAATACAAAGAAGCCTTCTTTCGTTGTATGATCAAGGCGGAGAACTCTTTTTCGGTGAACCGGAATTAGATTTCTTTGATTGGATGAAAACATCACACGACGGCAGAGGTGTTATTAATATACTGCACAGTGTCCAACTTTATCAAAGTCCTTCTCTTTATTCCACCTTCTTGCTCTGGATGCTTTCTGAGCTTTTTGAATCTCTGCCGGAAGCCGGAGACTTAGGGAAGCCAAAGATGGTATTTTTCTTCGACGAAGCACATCTTCTCTTTGCCGATGCGCCTAAGTCTTTGCTGGAAAAGATTGAACAGGTGGTCAGGCTCATTCGTTCCAAGGGGGTCGGGGTATACTTTATCACTCAGAATCCAATTGATTTGCCCAAGAATGTATTGAGTCAGTTAGGAAACCGTATTCAGCATGCTCTTCGGGCTTATACCCCAGCTGAAATAAAAAATGTTGAAGCTGCTGCGGAATCATTCCGGCCGAATCCGGATTTTGATACTAAGACCGCAATCACCGAACTTGCAACCGGCGAAGCCCTGATTTCCTGTCTGGATGAGGAAGGCCGTCCGGGTATTGTTGAACGCGCCTTTATTCTTCCACCACAGAGCCGGTTCGGGACGATAGACGATGCTTTAAGAAGACAGATAATAACTACATCACCTATGAATGGCAAATATGAGCGCGAGCGGGATCGCATATCAGCTTTCGAACAGCTTGCGGATATGGAGCGGGCAGAAGAAAATGCGGCTATGCAGGCGGCTGAAGACAAAAGAAGAATGGCAGACGTCGAATCGAAAAAAAGATCTTCAAATCGGGGTTATTCGCGACAGACTCCAATGGAAAAAGCGACAAATGCCGTATTCAGCACTATCGGCAGAGAGGTTGGCAGGACTTTGATTCGAGGGATCTTAGGGTCACTGAAAAAATAATAATCTATTTGGAACTGCCTCTCCTGATTTGTCTTTCTTTCTTTTGAGGCGGTTCCTTTTCTTTTAATATATCCAGGAGCTTTTCACAAGCAAGCTTTTGTGCATAACTCGAAATTGCCAGCTGCAAGGCTGTGGCGGCGAGCTCCTCGCCTGCATTGTCATTATCAAGGCTTTCTGACGTTTCTCTAAAGGCTTTCTCCATCTTGTCCAGATATGATTCATAAAAAGCTTTCGCATCATCTATGTTTGGCTGAAGCTTCAGCAGGGCATTTGTCTCATTCACACTGAGCACCTGCTTCAATGAACATATCGCTGTGAGATAAACCAAGTGATCCTTTGAATATTTCTTTCCGTTTGCACGCGGCAGAAGCCCAATCTTCATGTAATTATTGATCATTGCACCTGTAAGCTGAACGTTTTCGGGCAGAAGCGAATGCTGACGCTTCATATAACTCAACACCTGGTCCCTGTATAGCTCGATGTCCGGTAAACTGTCCCAGCCGGCAGGCCTTTCCTGAGAAAGCTCATCTATCAATTCAGCCAGTTCCTTCATTTCGATACTCCTCTTTTTCATTTTTTTGTTTTAATTTTACCACAGTATGGGCAATATTAAAAGAATGTTAAATATGCATATTTTATATTGAAATACGATAAACTATCTAATATAATATTCTATATTACATCACGCGGTTTAAAATATTTATTATAAAAGGGGTTGGAAAATGGATTCAGTTTGTATCTTGGGGGATTCCGTGGCTAAAGGAGTAATATTTGATTCGGTAAAAAACAAATACCGCTTGCTTAAGGAAAGCTTTGCCAACATTGTGGAGCGACAGCAAAATATCTCTGTCTTAAATCTTGCCCGTTTCGGCTGTACTGTATCCATGGGGAGCGAAATTTTAAAACGCCATGAGAGCGAATTGAGCCGCTATGATTATATTATTCTGGAATTTGGAGGCAATGACTGTGATTACAACTGGGCGGAAATTTCCGAGAATCCTTCCGGGCATCATCTTTGCAATACACCGATTCCTCTTTTCCGGGAAAAATATAAAGAATTAATCGATCGTGTACTTCGAAACGGCGGAAGGCCGGTGCTGCTGAATTTACCTCCTATCGACCCAAAACGATATTTCAAATGGATCTGCAAAGGGCTTAACGGAAAAAACATTTTAACCTATCTTGAGGATATCGAAGCAATCTATAAATGGCAGGAGCTGTACAGCAAAACCGTGGAAGAACTGGCAGCAGAAATAAAGGTTCCCTTGATTGATATTCGCTCCGGCTTTCTTGACAAAAAAAACTTCAGCTGTTATCTGTGCGCAGATGGCATCCACCCCAACGAAAAAGGTCATTTGCTTATATCTAAGATACTCAATGAAAAGGCATTATCATAAGTGCTCTTTTTGTATGCGACTAATTTCAGTTTTTTGCAATTGATTGTCGTAATTTGAATCACCGTTTAATATTAAATTTCTTTGCCTCGCCATTACAGCCATGTTACAATGTAGTCAAATCCGTATCTATGTTGTTTAAGACTCAAGGAGCCGAGGAGAAGAGAGAATGAGTAGAAAAGTTTTAGTGATCGGGCATAAAAACCCCGATACAGACTCTATCTGTTCGTCTATTGCATACGCAAATTTGAAGAATCAGCTTACAGAGGATGAGCATATCCCAAAAAGAGCGGGTGATATCAGCGATGAAACGAAATTTGTACTGGATAAATTCCACGTGGAAATACCGGAATATATTCAGGATGTCGGGACACAAGTCAGGGATATCGATATGCGCAAAACGACCGGCGTGCAAAGTAATATATCTTTGAAAAAGGCCTGGGGGCTGATGCGCGACCTTGCCGTAGCTACATTGCCCGTTACCGCCAATATGCGGCTTGAAGGAATCATCTCGGTAAAAGATATTGCCACAGCCAATATGGATATCTACGATAACCGCATTCTGGCAAAATCGGAAGCAAGCTATAAAAACATTGTGGAAACCTTAGACGGCACAATGATTGTCGGAAAGGAAGACGATATTATCAAAGGCGGTAAAATACTTATAGCCGCGTCCAGTCCTGATACATTAGAAAGTTACATGGATGCAGATGACATCATCATACTGAGCAATCGTTATGAATTACAACTCTGTGCCATTGAAATGGGTGCCGGCTGCATTATTGTATGTACCGGAGCCCCTGTTGCCATCACTATAAAAAAGCTGGCAGCGGAAAAAGGCTGCCATATTATCAGCACACCTTACGATACATATATTGTAGCCCGTTTGATCAACCAAAGCACGCCGATCAGTTATTTTATGAGAAAGGAAGATCTCATCACCTTTGAAACTGATGATTTTACCGAGGATGTAAAGAGTGTCATGGCGAAGGTCAGACATCGCGACTTTCCTGTTCTGGATATTTATGGTGATTATTTCGGTATGATTTCCAGAAGATCACTGCTTGATGTTAAAAAGAAGCGTGTCATTCTGGTGGATCACAATGAAAAATCACAGGCGGTGGATGGGCTGGAAGCAGCAGAGATTGCGGAAATAATCGATCACCACAGATTGGGAAATCTTGAGACTATTACCCCCGTTTTCTTCCGCAATCAACCAGTGGGCTGCACGGCTACGATTATTTATCAGATGTACATAGAAAACCGTGTTGGAATAAGCCGCGATATGGCAGGTATTCTCTGTGCGGCAATCATTACAGATACGCTGATGTTCCGCTCCCCTACCTGTACAGCTGATGATAGAAATGCTGCGGAGGCTCTTGCTGCTATCGCAGAAATCCAAATCAGGGAATTTGCCGAGGAGCTGTTCCAAGCAGGCAGCGGCTTAGGGGATAAGACTCCAGAAGAAATGCTGTATCAGGATTTTAAGACCTTTTCCTTAAATACTGTCAGCTTTGCCGTCGGGCAGAACACATTTACAAATACGGCAGATTTGCAGGATGCAAAGGTAAAAATGCTCGAATACCTGCGCACCTCCTTCCAGCGAAGCGATATCGATATGCTGTTTATCATGCTCACTAACATACTGGATGAGTCCACGGAGCTTCTCTTCTTCGGAGAGGGAGCAATGAGTATCGCCGAGACTGCCATGAAAGTGAAAGCTATAGATGATTCCATTCACCTCAAAGGAGTGGTTTCCAGGAAAAAGCAGCTCATACCTGCTCTTATGACCGCACTTCAGCAACAATAGCACTTGCTGAACGTATATTCCCCGAAATAAAAATCCCTGCAGTGCTCGGCAGCACTGCAGGGATTTAATGTTTTGTTCACAAAATTGTGCGATCCGTTATATGTTACAGTGTTCCTTCGGTCGGTATCTGCTGGTTAAGATCTTTCGCTTCCTGAGGTGTCAACAGTTTCAAATAGCGTTCCAGCTCTCTTAGATATCTTCCGTAAGATGACCAGTCACCGTTTTGCTGTGCTGTAGTAGCATTAATAAAGGACTCATTAGCAAGGCGGATCAATTCGTCAATGCTAAGCTCACCATTACCATTCTGCTCTTCCGGGCCTTTCGGTTTATCTGAAGGATTAGAACCTATGCCAAACAGTGAATCCAAAGCCCCTCCAAGGGTCGGCTCATACGCTATTCTATCACCGTAAGCTACTATTACCCTTTTAACTTCAGGCAGGCTTCCTGTATTAGCAGCCTCCAGGTATACCGGCTCTACATATACAATAGAATCTTCGATAGGAATAACAAACATGTTTCCTCTGATATACGTGGAACCTGACGAATTCCAGAGCGAGAATTCCTTGGATATCTCAGGATGCTGGTCGATTTGAGATTCTATCTGCATCGGTCCATAGATTATCCTGTCCTTCGGGAATTGGTACAAGACCATTTCACCGTAATTCTCTCCATCATTTCTGGCTACCAAAAGACCGGTCATATTCCTTTTTCCGGTTGGTGTATACGGTATAGAGTTGATGAATTCTACATCATTCTCGCCCGGAAGCTTCATGATATAGTATTGCGGAGTCATAGGTGCTTCTTCAGTACCGTAAATTTCATTTGAAATCTCCCATAAATCCTCACCTTGATAGAATATTCTTACGTCAGACATGTGATAACGCTGATATACATTGGCTTGAATATTGAACAACAGGTTTGGATATCGAGTATGAACCTGTATTGATTCCGGCATTTCATCGAAGTCTTTGAATAGTTTAGGGTAAATCTTAGCATAGGTTGTGGCGATAGGATCCTCTCCGTTCACGAGATAATAATTTGTGTCGCCATTGTATGCGTCAATTACAACTTTTATTGAATTTCGTATATAGTTAGTACTGCTCTGCGCCGGATTAAATGGCTCGGAATACGGGTAATAGCCGCTGGTGGTGTATGCATCTATAATCCAGTAGAGTTTTCCATCCGCGGTTACAATATATGGATCTGTGTCATACGCTAAGAAAGGCATTATTTTTATTACCCTATCCGCTATATTTCTGTTGATGATTATTCTTGAATCACTGTCGATATTGGTGGACACCAATAGTTTCAGGCTCTGTTCTCTGACTGCAAATAGCGCTCTGTTTATAATGTTCAGCTTGATACCTGCAGTTCCCTCATAAGTAGAATAAACGTTATCTTCTTCCTGCCCTCCGCTGCTTGGATAATCGAATTCCTTCTCGTTTGTATTAGTAAGGATATAATCATTGGTCAATTCCCCGAAGTAGATTTCGGGTCTGGTAATATCGATCTCTTCCACTTGCGATATTGGCGGGATACTGTCTATCAGCATGTCAGGCTGTCCGCTGGCTGTTACCTGGTCAACCCGGGATAGAGTAATGCCGTAACCATGTGTATATTTTAAATGCTTATTGATCCATTCCTGTCTGGTTCTTGTTTGGTCGATTTCTCTTGCAGACAAGAATGTTTGTGTATATTCTCCATTGATCATATACCGGTCTACATCTACATCATTAAACAGATAGTATAATCGAATACTCTGTGTTTGGTTATAGAATGTTTGAGCGGGCCCAAAATCATTGATTCTAATATTATTAATAGTGCTCATGTTATTATTGATGTCTTCTTTGGTCAGATCAAACGAGGCCGGGAAAAGCTTGATCTTTACGTTCTGCAAATCATAAGCATTTTGTGTGAAGATTATATTGTTCTTCAAATACTTGCTTTCTTTGTTGATTTCATCCGGAGATACGATCAGATTCTGCACCAGCAAACCGGATCCTGTTCCAATCGCGAACAGGATGATCATGATGACCGGGACGGTAAATACCATTTTGTATTTTCTTCGCATGATCCCTAATGCAAATCCGATAGCTGCCACTACGGAAAGCACTATCATTGCACGATAAACCCACAAGGTCACATTAATATCGGTATAACCTGCTCCGTAAAGTACCCCTGTATGCGAATACAGCAGTTCATACTGCCTGAGGAAGAAATTAATGCCTACCATCAAGAAAAATATAACCCCAAGAGCGATAAGCTGTTTTGATGCTATATTAAGCAATTCACTGAAGTTCTTTTTTCTAAAATGTGTTTTTTTCTTTCCGAAACCTGCAAATCCTTGATATCCGCCTCCTCCATACCCTTGGCCGGGCTGTCCGTCGCCTCCAAAGCCTTGACCCGAGAATGCCTGCCCGAATTTATTGAATGCATCACCAAACATTCCGTTGATAGTATTGCCAAAATTGTTCTGACGATAGCTCTGACCTTCATCATCAGCGCCGCCCTGTTGCTGTTCATCCTGATCATACATTCTTGGCCGTCTAATGGAGAGAAGTGTGAAATAATAGAAAATAGTCAGTGCTGCAAAGGCTACAATAACTCCGATCAACATCTGATTAAGCTGACTTATAAATCCTAATTTAAATATATAGAATGAGATATCCAAATTAAATATAGGATCATTGATATCGAATGAGGTGCTGTTTGAGAATTTTAGGATCTCAAACCAGAGTGCCATAACCGTAGTGGCCGTTACAAAAAGTGAAAATATAGCACTGACGAGCATTGTGATATTATTCAGCGTTTTTTCACTCCAAGAAGGATTGTCCACAATTTCTATACGCTTGTAATAACCCCTCTTCAGGACGCGTAAATAAATATATGTCAATAGTGCTATTATGATAAAGCACGGTATCCCGATCTCCAATTGAGTAAACAGCTTCTTAAAGAAAACACTTGTATAACCTAATTCCCTAAACCATAGGTAGTCGGTTATAAAACTTACTACGCTTTTGAATCCTGCAATAATCACCAATATTATAAAGATGATTACGCTGATTACGCCAAAACTTGGTCTTTTTTTCAAATCTTATTCCCCCTATAACAAAACTTATGAGCTGCAACGTATGTGGCCGGCACTAAGTGCCGCTGCCTATTTTATCTGATCATCAATGATCTTTTGAATAGCTTTTCTTGCTTCTTCGGGCAGACTGTCTCTTCCTCCTTTAATATCCTCCAGTGATTTCAGATAATCAATCCTGTTTTTCATGCCCTTCACCAGGAGGTCTATATATTCTTTATTCTTAAAATTCGGAGTGAAACCTTCGACATCTACAGTTTTAACGCCCGGCATTTTTCCAAATGCCGTAAACTGGGCTGTTTCATCCACGATGCTTTCAATGATACTTATAGTGACTTCTTTAGGAATCTTCTTGTCTAAGAAATAACCCGTATTAATAATATAACATTGGACTCCTCTATTTTCAAACAGTGATTTGAACTTATTGTAATCCTGCTCCAACGGATAGGTCCTGAATGGATTGGCATACGGTTCAAATACAAGTGCATCTTTATCTACGCCTTCCGCCAGCTTTTCCGCAGTGCTTCTCTTCGTGGCAAGTGTTGCACCCAGTACCGATGCAAGGACAGGATCTTCCAGTTTAACAACCGGAGGCAGAGAGTGGTCCTTCATCAGCCATACTATACTGTTGATAGGTTCGTCCATTTTATCCACCCTGTTTGCGGCCCAAAGTTTTGATTTTATCGCCCTTCCATTTCCATTTCTGATATCTTCTGTTACTATTACTATCTTACCGTCGGCATCGATAGTCGCTCCGCAGTTTTGTACCGTAATAAGGAATTTATTATCCGGAGAGGTCAGCGGATAGTCCTGAGTCTTATCGAAATATGATGGTTCCAAGGCTATAGTTGAACCATTTTCGGACGAAATGATATATGCATCATCGTGCAGAACGGTTACATCGTATTTTCCGCCATGCTTTGCATGCGTCAATGTGGATTTACCTGATCCGGATAGACCGAATACCCCCATAACATATTTTTTTCGGTCTTTCCTGATCATTCTCTTCAGACCGCCATGACAGGATGCGTACCCGTTTCTGTTTGCTATGCCCCATGCGATTGTCAGAGTGCCTTTTTTATGCTCTCCGAAATATCTCAATCCGAGCAAGCAGGCGCAGTTGTGTTCAGGATCAAAGTATGCAATTCCATTCGGGAAGTTTGGATTCTTCCAGTCGGGATCAGACAGGATATAGATATCCGGTTCATTTCCGATTACTTTCGATTTCTCATACATCTCATCATACATCTTGTTCATGTGCTGGAAGTTCAGCAGCCAATTGTACAGCGTATTTTCATAGGTTTCAGGCACCAGAAGGTTTGCTTTTACCATAAAGTCCTCATCAAGTCCGATATAAGCCTCTGTGTGGAGCATCTTCTTATATCTTGTGCCGTATACCGCTTCTCTGAGTACCTTGGCATAATCTGCCTCAAGTACTCCCGGTTCTCCCTGAATTACTCTAGCGCCTGCAAATCTTCCAACGGTTTCACCGTCATTAAACAGCAGTATTTTTGCTCCATCAGGTAACCCGATTTTTTCAGGTTCAAAAACGGGCATATCAGTCAAAATCGTTCCGGCAGTGTTTTTTGCCATTTCGTATGCTTCCTTCAGGTCAATAACTTTCTTGACATTATTGCCGTAGAATGCAGTCTCTATAGTAGTTCTTGACTGTGAAAAGGCGATATTTCCTGTCGTGATCTTGTTTCGTTCAAATCTCGCACTAGTAGCCATTATTAACATCTCCTTAAGCGTTAGTTTTATTTTTTTATTTGAGTTTCTATCTAAAGTTCAAATAGTTTACA
This sequence comes from Eubacteriales bacterium, assembly GCA_028692105.1. Lineage (GTDB taxonomy): Bacteria > Bacillota > Clostridia > Peptostreptococcales > Anaerovoracaceae > Anoxybacterium. The sequence continues at coordinate 78,896 of JAQUYC010000005.1, forward strand.
ATTTTCATTTCACCTTCGACCGGTTCTAAATAATAGATCCAGTTATAATTTATATCCCTGATTTTTCCGGCTTCAGTGACTTGCATCTCCTCATATACCCAGACGTAGAATCCGTTTGAGCCCTTTCGAATCTCACCGATTTCAAGCAGCTTGAATGTTTCTTTCACTTTTCCTACTTTTGAAAAACTCACTGCTCTTTGATAAGCCTTGCTGTCCTTCTTTAATAAATCAAACACGCTTTTATTTCCGGTGTTTACATAGTCGATCCATTGCGAATCAAAGGCAATGATTGTTCCCACTATGGATTGATCATAATATATAGGTTCTGATCCCTCGGATGTCTGCCATATGTTATTTTCAAGCGGTTTCGAATTGTTGATATCCGAAATGCCGTAATCCCTTCCTGGCTGATAAGCAAGTTCTTCGTTGGATCGTACCGCAGCTATATTCATATTATTACCCATTTGAAATGTAATTAGTGCGTTTTTATCCGCTGCCGGTTTTGGGTCGGGTTTCGCTATGACTTCCGGCGGGTCTTCAGTTTCATTATTGTTATCTTTATCAATTACTTCCGGCGGTTTTTCGGCATCTATGTCTCTACCTGCATCATCCTCACCGCTCAGCCATCCTGCTACAGTCCCGATAACCTGTGTCTGTACTTTATTTATGGAATCCGAGATGGCGCTGTCCGGTGCAAAGTATCGGATTCCAAGTATTGCTATTTCGGCAATCAATATTATTGCAATAATTATAAGAATAATCCTGCCGATATGATGGCCTTTTTCCTCCTGTTCGTCTGCTATATCCTCATCCTCTGTTTTAAAAGAAATGGGAAACGGCATCGGTGCAGATGACATTCCTTCCTGTTCTTCAGTTTCATTATGCTCAATCAGAGTCTCCTGCTTTAGCTCCGTCTCAGTCTTATTGGGTTCGATTTCAGGTTCTGCGATTCCGGACTCAGATCCTGTGAATTCTGTCTCGGGTTTTGTGACTACTGACTCGGGGTCTATAGCCACAGATTCTGCAGTTGTAGGTTCTGCTTCCGATTCTGAGGTTTCCATATCCGGTTCTGCGGTTTCTGTCTCCGATTCAGTAACATCAGTCTCGGATTCTGTGATTTCTATCTCCGGTTCTTCTATTTCAGTCTCCGGTTCTATATCGTTGTCCAACACACCAGAATGCTGTCTTTTCATTCTTTCATATTCTCTATCCAGCAATTCCTGGAATTCTTCGTTTTTCTTGTTAAATGTATAGAAACGATCGATATCAGACTCTCTGCTTTGATTTGATTCGTCTTGAATTTCCTTAAATAAAGTTTCTTCAAGCGCCTGGTCTTTATCTGATTTCACCTCTTGCTGGCTATAGTCTTCAAGCTTCCAGTTAAATTCTATATCTTCTGTTTTCCTTGGTTTAGGAAAATCATAAACATTCCATCTGAATTCGCCTTCATTTGATGTGTCCTGCTGCCGGTCGGCGGCATCGCCTTGCTCACTAATGTCTTTTTCTTCTTTTGTTTGTTCTTCTGTGTCGCTTATGTAATTAAAAACCGAGTCCTTCATGCCTGCTTCCGGATTTTCTGAAGCCTTTATTTCGGGTTCATCCTCAGTATAAAAAAATTTGTTGTTTCCTTCCCCCTTAATTGGAGGATTGTAAACTACCTCTTCCGTTACCGTTTCCTTGGATTTGTCAAAAAGCTGAGACCCCGTGGGTTCACCGCATCTCTGACAGTATTTATCTGTATCGCCAAGTAAATTGCCGCAATTTCTACAATACATACTGCGATCCTCCAAATTATTCTCTGATTTGTAATTCCAATTCTGCTTCAGTGTATACTTTTCCGCTCTTACCTATGGCGATCATTCCTTGTTCTTCCGGTGTTGGCTTTTTAGGTACGGATTCACACTTCAGCGGATCGATGTTTCCGCTTTGCAGGTGTTTTCCATTATCCGCAGATTCTGTGGTTTTTTCCGTGTTTTGTGATAATGCTTCTTTTATATTAATTAAATGGTTATCTATATCTTTCAATGTGTTAATCTGGCTGTCCGTTTTCCAGTACCATAGTCTTATCTTCCGGAAAATCATCCATAATATAAAGAGTAAAATTAGTAGTACTGTCAATAGGAACAGAGATGCTCCGGATTGCGAGATATATGGAAGGCCTATGCTTTCAAGCCCTTCTCTTATTTGATTTAAGATGTCTTCCATTTTGTGGTACCTTTATAAGATTATGTATCGTCTTGTTATAACACTAAAGCAGAAAGATATTTTCGCTTTGTTATAATCCATTATATTATAATACACTCGATTTGTAATAGCAAATGGAACAAGGAAAGCAGACGAAAAAAATACCCAATAAATTTCCGTAGTAAGTGGATCAGAATGTAATATTTGGCATAGAAAGCGGTCAAAAATATGACTTTCATAAGATAAAAAGAGCGGGTATGCATAACCCGCTCTATTATTGCAAGAGAGATTTGATGAATAGTTTGCATCAGCATAATTTTATGCTGATGCAAACTATTTTTTAAAGCCACCTTTTGCTACGGTTAATAGTCTGAATTGGTCATATTAATTCGGTTCTTGTTTCCGCCTTTATTTGTGGCATCTCTCATGTCACCCCGGTTATTGATTTCTCTCATATCACCTTGGGTTTTGGAATCAAATGTCGAATTATTTTTGTTACCCTTGACCTTTTCATTCATACGCGTTGCATTGTTCATTTTATTCTGATTGCCTTTCATTTACATCCCTCCTTAAACATTATTCTTCTCAAATGCATTTTAACTATGAGAGGGAATTATAGGAATTTTTCATTTCTAAAAATTAAATTAAAGGTTGAAAAATCATGATCGCAAAGGATCGCTGACATGGCGAAAATCAATTAAAATTGCTATTGACAAGCTTTATAACTACTGTTAAACTATTGAATGTGCCAAAACTCAAGGTCAGCATCAAGCGACACATATCAACATGCTTCGTTAGCTCAGTTGGTAGAGCACCTGACTCTTAATCAGGGTGTCCGGGGTTCGAACCCCCGACGGAGTACCAATAAACACTTATACGAACCACTTACAATATTTTGTAGGTGGTTCTGTATTTTCGAAGTGTCTATAGTATCTAAGTTGATAGTAGTATATCCTTGACATTCGATGTAATATTTGTTATAATGTACCAAATATTACAAGTTTAGGAGTGCCGCTATGTATTTGCAGCCGAAAGGATTCGCACTAGAAACAACAACAATGTGGTCGTTTCCGGACAGAGGAAATTGGGCAACCCATTCCGGGATATACAGAGGCAATTGGTCTCCATATATACCAAGAAATCTAATTATTAGATATAGCCAACCTAACGATTGGGTTCTTGATCAGTTTTTGGGAAGCGGCACAACTTTAATAGAGGCAAAATTATTATCTCGTAATGCTATTGGTACAGATGTTAATTCATCTGCGTTATTAAGTGCCAGGAAAAATATTGATTTTGAGTGCAATCACCAACCGGACATTATTATAAAAAAATGTGATGCCAGAAATTTAGATTTCATAAGATTTGAAAGCATTGATCTAGTATGTACTCATCCTCCTTATGCTGATATTATAAAATACAGCAGGGAAATAAAAGATGACTTATCCCGAATGAAATATCCTTTTTTCTTAAACGAAATGCAACCGGTAGCAAAGGAAGCATATCGCGTATTAAAAAAAGGGAAATATTGTGCGATTATGATAGGAGATATAAGGAGCCGAGGGAACATTGTACCTTTGGGGTTTAAGGTCATGGAGTGTTTTCAGAAAGAAGGTTTTAAAATTAAAGAAATAGTTATAAAGAAGCAGCATAATTGCCGATCGGAATCTTACTGGACTAATTTGTCTTATGAATTTTTATTGATAGCACATGAATATATTTTTATATTTGAAAAATAGTTTATTGGTCTATTGATGGTTTGCTATATTGTAATTTTAAGGTATTTTCTGTATACTAACATTAATAAATGAAAGGGGTGCAAATAATGAGCCGTCCAATGCGTACTGAATTTGCAATAGTCTCTGAACAACCATTAATTGAAACTGCGCGCCCCTTATTAAAATGGGCCGGTGGTAAAAAGCAATTACTTAATGATCTTCTTCCCATTATTCCAAAACAATATAATAGGTACATAGAACCATTTTTTGGGGGCGGAGCCCTCTTCTTTGCTATTCAACCCAAGTCCTCCATTATTGCCGACAGCAATCCTGAAATAATAAATATGTATAGAATGGTTGCGGCAAATGTCGAAAAAGTTATTGCGTCTTTAATGCATTATGACAATTCAGATGAAACATTCTATGCTGTCCGTGCTTTAAATTGGATGGAAATGGAGCCCTCAAAAGCAGCAGCACGCACAATATTTCTTAATCATACCTGCTTTAATGGTCTCTATAGAGTCAATAAAAACGGACAATTTAACGTTCCTTATGGAAAATATAAAAACCCTAAAATCATTGATAAAGAAGCTCTTTATGCTGCATCGAAATTGCTGAATAAAGCTACTATACTTTGCGGTGATTATAAAGATATTTTGAAAGAACAGGCACAGTCAAATGATTTTATTTTTTTGGATCCGCCATATTTGCCCGTTTCTCAATATTCAGACTTTAAACGATATACAAAAGAACAGTTCTACGAGGAAGATCATGTTGAACTCGCTAATGAAATAGATCGATTGCATGAATTGGGCTGTCATGTTATTTTGACTAATTCTAATCATCCGCTAGTGCATGAATTATACGGAAAATATGGCATTGAAGTGCTTCAAACAAAACGGCACATATCTTGTAATGGTAATAACCGTATTGGGGAAGATATTATTGTAAATATCCCTCCAGCCAAAAAATTAAATTTGCATCTTGTGCCTCAACCCCAACCAAAGCAAGTATCAAAGTATCCTACAACACGGTACATGGGGTCAAAGAGCAAATTAATAGATCAAATATGGGCTGTTGCAAGCCAGTTTGAATTTAATACTGTTGCCGATTTGTTTTCCGGTTCGGGAATAGTCGGCTATATGTTCAAAGCCCACGGCAAAACTGTTTTTAGCAATGACTATATGGCTATGTCTGCTACATTTACAAAGGCAATGATAGAAAACAATTCTATCATACTACCTATACAAGAAGCCCTTTTGTTATTGGAGAAACAAGAAAATACAGATAGATTTGTTGAGCAAAATTTTCAGGGATTGTATTTTTCCGATGAAGATAATAAACTCATTGATACATTACGTACAAATATAGCTAATATTCATGAGCCGTATAACCGTGCTATTGCGTTATCTGCATTGATTCGCGCCTGCACAAAGAAGCGCCCTCGTGGTATCTTCACTTATATTGGCGAAAGATATGATGATGGTCGTAAGGATATTAAATTATCTCTTGCAGACCACTTTATTGAGGCTGTCAAAGCTATAAACGGTGCTGTTTTTGATAATGGAAAAGAAAATAAATCTCGCCATGGTGATGCTATGACTTATAAAGGAATCCTTCCGGACATGGTTTATATTGATCCTCCCTACTATTCACCTTATTCTGATAATGAATATGTCCGTAGATATCATTTTGTGGAAGGTCTGGCTCGAGATTGGAAAGGTGTGGAAATTCAAAAACATACTCTTACAAAAAAGTTTAAATCATATCCAACTCCTTTTTCAACTCGCAATGGAGCAGCCGATGCGTTTGACAAGTTGTTCAGAAAGTATTCCAGCAGTATTTTGATTGTCTCCTATTCATCAAACAGTTTACCGGGCTTAGATGAAATGGTTTCTATCATGTCAAAATATAAAAATTATGTCGATGTTGTACCTATTGATTATCGCTATTCATTTGGCAATCAAGGTACAATATCAGGTAAAAATAAAAATAGAGTGCTAGAATACCTTTTTGTAGGTTATTAAGGGGTGGGAACAATGCCTTCACCATGGGCTTTCGGAAATACTACTGTGCGCAATCCGCTAAGAATAAGAAGTGGTTTAATTGCTTTAAAAGATTCTACGCTCAATGGACATTTGATCGGAAAGGAACAAGAATTAAAGTTTGCTGAATTGTTGGATGCCGTAAATGTTGTTGAAATAAGGGATCACTCTCGCGATTATAGTGATATGGGGCGTAAATGGCGCTCGTGCTTTTCTCAACTAGGCTTTATAACCCATAAATTTTCAAGGAATACTGGTCTCGGAGAAGTTGAGGAACTGATACTTCAGGCAAAAGAACATATAGAAAACTGTACTCTGTCTGGTCTTCCTTTTGAAGTTACTCCTAGTGGTGGTAGGCTTATTAATGCCGAAAGTTTTCCTGAACAACAAGAATGTTTTTTACGTGCACTTCTTGCATATGAAATACCTTCAGCTATAGAAACAAACAATGGTTCTGAACCATTCATGCCGTTATTCTTTGTACTGCAAGTTTTGAAAGAGCTACTTTCTCGGACAGATCAAGGCCTTTCATATGTTGAAATGGGTATACTGCAAGCTTTTCGAACTCACGATCAAAATGAAATAATAAATATTGTTAATACAATTTCAGAATATAGAGTTGCCTACAATGGGGCTAATGGAACTGTCGCTAAAAGGGCCGTTGATCGTGAAACACTTACCAAATTTACGCAACCAATGGGTATTCAATTTGAATCCCTGAAAGATTATGCCGATTTAAATTTTAGATATTTACGCTATACCGGGCTTTTCTCCTTTAAAGGAAGACGTTTGATATTTAATCCGGATAAGCAATCTATTGTTGATGCCATTCTCCTTCAAGGCGTTAATTTAATCAGCGACCAAGACGAACAGTACCTCGCAACATTATGGTCTGGTGCGATATTGCCAACTGACAACGAGACAAATGCATTATCTGAAATTGAAAAGTATAAACACCTTCTTATTAACGAGGGCATTTCAGAAACTTCTTTACCAGCCTTACCCCCAAACGCAACTGTGGCTGATATGAATATGTTGCGGCTTCGATTTGAAGAAATGCATCACGAGCAACTTGAACTTCAATATGCTTCCCTTCAAGCTCAAGAGCCGTATTTGTCCGAAATAATTACATATTTAAAGAAACTTGATAACCAAAGAGATGAAGATACTAGTAATCTTGAAACAATTGATGACAAAGCAGCATATCTTGAATGGGCAGTATGGCGAGCATTTTTAGCAATAGATAGTCTTGTGAATCCTGCATATGAAGCGCGTCGGTTTAAAGTTGATCAAGACTTTTATCCGGTTGGCTGTGCTCCAGGAAAAGGACCCGACATGATCTTCGTGTTTGATGATTTTGCCCTTGTTGTCGAAGTAACTTTAACTTCATCATCAAGACAAGAAGCATCTGAAGGTGAACCCGTTAGGCGTCATGTTGCAGTTGAAAAAGAAAGAATTGCAAGAGAAAGCGGAAAACCTGTTTATGGCCTTTTTTTAGCTGGAACTATTGATAACAATACTGCTGAAACTTTTAGAATCGGCGTTTGGTACAATGACGATACGCCGGAGTTTATTAATATCATACCGTTAACTTTACGACAATTTGTTCAAATTATGGATTTGTTCCGTAGGAAGGCATTTTCAGTTTCCGGCTTACGTCAATTGCTGGATTGTTGCTTGATACCACGAAATGCACATGCCCCGGCATGGAAAAAGGAAATTGCGAAAAGCGTTGAAAAATTTATTTCGCAATAGATACCATAAATAGAATTAGCCACCATTTTTTTCGGGTTTTCGGTCTTTATTCATTTTTCTATTTTCATACAAGCTTTTTGAAGTTTACAAACAGGGCAACAATTATTAAATATTACCCTGCAGCTTTTCTACTGTATTGTCAAGAATTATTATGCAAGGCGTTGAAATAATCGAGTGAGGTGTAAATATGACAAAACATGAAATACTCATTGGAAATAGTAACGACATAAGTGGAATAGCTGATAAATCTGTCAATCTTATTATAACATCTCCTCCATATCCGATGATTAAAATGTGGGATGCAATGTTTTCGCAGCAAGATCCTCAGATTGCTGAAGATTTGGAAAAGGGACAAGGCTTACAAGCATTTTATAAAATGCATGACTTATTGAATGCTGTGTGGAAAGAATGCAACAGGGTTCTTGCTGATAACGGCTTTATGTGCATTAATGTTGGAGATGCAACAAGAACCATTAATGGCGATTTTAAGCTTTATTCAAATCATACTCAGATCATCAACCATTTCCTTTCTATGGAATATAGTGTTTTGCCTGATATTCATTGGAGAAAGCAATCTAATGCACCGAATAAGTTTATGGGATCAGGAATGTATTGTAAACGTCAATACAAAAGATACCAAAAACGCGCATATCAAGGATACCACTTTCAAGCCAATCTTAACGGTTATCGAGTATTGTTTTCCGGTTTTCGATGCGCCAGCTCGGTCCTTCCAATGTA
>JAQUYC010000006.1:0-31829 GCA_028692105.1 Eubacteriales bacterium
GTCGGTTTCATTTATATCGGACCGAAGACTGACGGTGGATTCTCTGAAGCCCAGGACAGAGGAAGACAGGCTATGGTAGACTATTTTGACGGTAAGGTAAAGACCCTTGAAATGGAAAATGTACCTGAAGAAAAGTAGGCAGTCGAAAGTGCGGCAATTAACATGATCGATCAGGGCGCAACCGTTATCATAGGGACAAGCTTCGGATATATGGATACTCTTGAAGCACTTGCGGCTGATTATCCGGATGTAAAATTCCTTCACTTCTCAGGAAATAAGATGAACGATACAAACTTCGGCAACTATTTCGGAGCCATGGAAGAACCAAGATATCTGGCTGGTATGGTTGCAGGATTGATGACCGAAACAAACAAAATCGGATATGTAGCAGCATTTCCATATACAGAACTGCTGATCGGAATCAATGCATTCACATTGGGTGCAAGAGCAGTAAACGCTGACGCTGAAGTCCATGTAGTTTATACGAATGCATGGGTAGATGCAGCTAATGAAAAAGCGGCTGCTGAAGCTCTGTTGGCTCAAGGCTGTGATGTTTTGGAACAGCATTGCGATACGACAGGCCCGCAGATAGCTGCTGAAGCGGCAGGAGCTTATGCGATCGGATACAATATGGACAGTAGAGAAGCAGCTCCGGGAGCTTTCCTGACAGCACCTATCTGGCACCATGAAGCATTCTATATCGAGACTGTACAGAACATTTTAGACGGAACATGGGCACCGGAAAGCTACTATGGAACAATGGCAGATGGTTATGTAGGACTTGCAGAAATGTCGGATCTTGTTCCTGCTGATGTACAGGATGCAGTAAAGGCAGTAGAAACCAAAATCATAGCCGGAGAATTCCCGATCTTTGTTGGACCAATCAAGGATAATAAAGGCAATGTCGTAGTACCTGAAGGCACAACTCTTGACAGAGCCGGTATCTGGCAGATAAATTATCTGGTTGAAGGAGCTACAGGAGCTTCAGAGTAAGAAAAGGGAATCAGGTAAATAAATAAACAAGAAAAAATACATCCGGAGGGCTTTTAATGCAATCAAATGTTGCAATTCAAATGGAAAATATCTCGAAAATCTTTGGGGTAATCAAAGCCAATGACGATGTGAACTTAACTGTATATAACGGCGAGGTACATGCTCTTTTGGGAGAGAACGGCGCCGGTAAAAGTACTTTGATGAATATGCTGTCGGGGATCTATAGCCCCGACAGCGGTTCTATTTTTATACAGGGTCAGAAGGTTCGCTTTACTTCACCAAAGGATTCCATAGAGATGGGAATCGGAATGATCCACCAGCATTTCAAATTAGTGGATGTGCTGACTGCCAAGGAGAATATCATCTTGGGGCAGAAGGGTGGCTTCTTTACAAAAGGTAAAGAATTGTCTAAAAAGGTTAAGGAGATATCGGATCAATATGGTTTAGATATCGATCCGGATAAAAAAGTTTATGATATGTCTGTGGGAGAGAAACAGACATTGGAAATCATAAAGGTTTTGTATCGGGGAGCAAAAATATTAATAATGGACGAGCCGACTGCTGTCCTGACGCCGCAGGAGATCAAAAAACTCTTTCATATCATTCGAAATATGAAAGAACATGGCTGTGCGGTTGTCATTATAACTCATAAGCTCAACGAGGTAATGGAAATCAGTGACAGGATAACTGTTTTAAGAAAAGGACGGTCAATCGAAACTGTTGAGACAGACAAGGTCGGTATTCCCAACCTGATAGAGATGATGGTAGGCAAGAAGGTTGATCTTGCTATAGAGAAGAAAATAATTGAAAACAAAAAGCCTCTCATGGAGGTGGATGGGATTCATGTAATAAATAGTGATAAAAAGGTTGCTTTAGAAGACATAAATTTCATACTTGCGGGGGGAGAGATCCTTGGCGTGGCAGGCGTGGCAGGCAGCGGGCAAAAAGAACTTTGCGAGACCATTGCAGGCCTGGTTTATGCGGAGAAGGGCAGAATCTTCTTTGAAGGCGGCAATATTATAGGTAAATCCCCAAGGGATATTATAAGGCTTGGGATTCGTATGGGCTTCATACCTGAAGATCGTCTCGGAATGGGACTGGTTGGCAGTATGGATATTGTCCATAATATTATTCTGAAGGACTATCAGAATCAGCCGGGCATCTTTCTGAAAAGAGCTGAGTGTGCTAAAAAGGCAACTAAGATAGTAGAGAAACTGGATATTCAAACCCCTAGTATCCATTCGCCGGTAAAAAGACTTTCCGGGGGGAATATTCAAAAGGTTCTCCTGGGAAGAGAAATCGACTCTGATCCGAAAGTGCTGATTACCGCATATCCCGTTCGAGGGCTGGATATCGGGGCATCATATAAGATATATGATCTGCTCAACGAGCAGAAGGCAAAAGGTGTAGGAGTACTGTTTATCGGAGAGGATCTGGATGTTCTAATAGAATTGTGCGACAGAATAATGGTTTTATGCAATGGAAAAATAACAGGTATAGTTGACCCTTCAATAGTAACGAAAGAAGAAATCGGTTTGCTTATGACAGGAGGCAGCATAGAACAGGAGGCAGCAGTATGATTAAAATAACAAAGCGTGCAGAACTGCCTAAGAAACAAGAAGCCCTAATAAATGCTTTCGCCATAATATTTTCTATTGTATGTGCAGGCTTGGTAATCCTTATTTTAGGGTATAATCCAGTCAAGATTTTCCATCAAATTATCGTTGGTGCATTGGGCACCGAAATGAGGATTCAACAGACAATTCTTAAAGCGATACCGCTTTTGATTACCTCGTTAGGAATTGCAATAGCATTCAAAATGAAATTTTGGAATATAGGCGGCGAAGGTCAGATCATAATGGGTGCTTTCGGAGCTTCCTTAGTTGCATTGAATATTCCGCCTGCGGTACCCTCTGCGATTACGCTGCTTGCAATGTCGGGTTCGGCGATATTCTTTGGAGGACTTTGGGCATTTATTCCTGCCTTCTTCAAGGCGAAAATGGGAACAAACGAGACAATATTTACATTGATGATGAATTACATTGCCATTAAATGGGTCACCTATTTGCAGTATGGGCCATGGAAGGATCCCGCATCCCAAGGTTTCCCGAAAATCGCAAATTTTGAGGCTAACGCAATTCTCCCGTCATTATTCGGGGTGCATATAGGTTGGGTTATAGCTCTCGTTCTTGTAGCTCTTATATATATATTTATGAATCATACAAAAAAAGGATTTGAAATAGCCGTAGTAGGTGAGAGCATACAAACTGCCAGATATGCGGGAATGAACATTAACGCCGTCATTATAACAGCGATGCTGATTTCAGGCGGTCTCTGCGGCATGGCGGGTATGATACAGGCTTCAGCAATCGAGCGCACTCTGACATCTGCCTTGTCCGGCGGTTATGGTTTTACTGCAATCATTACAACGTGGCTTGGAAGGCTCTCGCCTCCGATTATCATGTTCGTTTGTTTTGCATTTGCTATTCTTCTCCAGGGCGGAGCTTATCTTCAAATTGCCATGTCGGTTCCCGCGGCCGTAGCGGATATGATTCAAGGTATTATATTATTCTTTGTTTTGGGCAGTGAATTTTTCCTTCAGTATAAAGTAGGCTTTGCACTAAAGTCGAAAAAGAAGGAGGTGGCATAGATGACAGCATTTTTAGCAGCCGCAGTCATAGCAGGGACGCCATTGCTGTTCGCTACCTTAGGCGAGTTGATAACGGAAAAAGCAGGCAATTTGAATCTTGGTGTGGAAGGTATGATGCTCATGGGGGCAGTCATGGGTTTTGGTGTCGGCCTTTGGACCGGAAATCCTTTTCTTGCAATCATAGGTGCCATCGGAGCGGGAGCTGCGGGAGCTGCAATTTATGCAGTACTGACGGTATCACTGCGAGCCAATCAAGTTGTAACCGGGCTGACATTGACTATATTCGGAACCGGATTTGCAAGCTTTGTGGGCAAAAGTTTCATGGGCGTCCCGGCACCCGCATCGGTAAAATCCGCATTCGTTACTCTTGAGATACCGCTGCTGAGCAAAATCCCTGTATTTGGACCAATGCTCTTTCAGCAGGATATCTTTATTTACTTTGGCTATCTCATTACGATCGGTGCATCTTTATATCTATGGAAAACAAAAAAGGGCCTTAACCTGAAAGCTTTAGGAGAAAATGCAGCTGCGGCGGATGCTTCCGGAATAAACGTAAATCTTTATAAATATGTTCACATTATATTTGGCGGGGCGCTTTGCGGACTCGGAGGCGCCTACATGTCTCTTGTCACTGTTCCTGTGTGGCAGGAAAATGTAGTGGCAGGTCGAGGCTGGATTGCAGTTGCTCTTGTTATATTCGCATCCTGGAAGCCTTCCAAGGCAATGGTTGGAGCTATTCTTTTCGGTGGTTTGAATATCCTCGGCTACCGGCTTCAGAGCATGGGAATCCATATTTCTCAGTACCTGTTAGATATGGTCCCCTATGTTGCAACGATTCTGATCGTTATAATCAGTACAAGAAAAAACAGAAAAGAGGATATGGGCCCAGCAGACTTAAGCAATCCATATTTTCGAGAAGAAAGATAGCGGGAATAAACCCGCTATTTAGTGAATAAACCTTATGACTTCTTATCTGGAATTTAAATAAGGATATGCTTAGTGTGTTCCCATAGAAAATCGTCAAACCTATTACCATCCTTATGCGGAGCATATGAAGATGGCGATTTTCGAGGGAACACACTAAGCTGCCTTTAACGGGCACATTCAGCATCCTTCCCCTGAAGTATATCCAGACCATGCTCAATGGAAGGCATGATGTAACCCAGAATTTCCATTATGGATTTAGGGCTTCCAGGCAGATTGACAATCAGTGAATTGCCGCGGATACCGGCTTCTGCTCTGGACAGCATTGCCCTGGAGGTTATCTCAAGGGAGACATGCCGCATAGCTTCAGGCACCCCGGGTGTCCTGCGTTCAATGACCTCTAAAGTTGCTTCAGGTGTGACGTCCCGTTTCCCAAAGCCTGTTCCTCCCGTAGTTAAAATCAGATCAAAATGATCCTCATCCGCCATTTTTCTCATCATGCCTATAAGTATATCCCTATCATCAGGGAGTATAACAGTCTTTCCGATCGTAAATGAATTAAACTGTGTCAAGATCTCTTCGATTGCGGGACAACTGAGATCTTTTCGGACTCCCGCATAGCCCTTGTCACTAACTGTTATTATTCCAACCGTATATCCCATTAAAAAGAATCACCTCATATCCGCAATTAAAATTATCACTTGAATTTATGTGAATATTCTATATTATGTAATTATAAAGTACAAGCGTCGAAAAATCAAAAGGGTTAAGTAATGAGAGTTTTAACTAAAATTGTATCTGTTGTCATAGCATTAAGCATACCTGTCGTTGTAATATTGGGTGCTGCAAATGCTGTGCTTCGTCTACCTGATCTCTATGTTTATGAATTTAACAGTGTAGAAAGCGCAAGTGAAATCGATTTAGACATTACGGATGATGAATTGGGTCATTTCTTCTCGGATTTTATGAAGGGGAAGAACGATAAATTTGATTTGTTCGCGGAGTATAGAGATAGAGAACAGTCTGTTTTTGGACATATTGAACAGTTAAATATGGAAAACGCCAGGAAAATACTGAACCATACAATCTATGTACTAGCCGTCGCATCTCTTCTTCTCATTGTCAGTTACTGGATCATGCTTGCAAAAAGAAGAAAATTTGAATTAAGGAACGCATTCAAAGGCGGAGTTATTGTGTTTGCTGTGCTGCAGATACTGCAATATGCCTTGTTTTATTCTGACAATGCTAAGTCTCTTTTCTACGGATTGATTTTTATTAACCCATATGGTGCGGACGATGTTTTGCCGTTGATTTTCACAGAACACTTTGCATGGTTATGTATCGCAGCAAACTCTATTGTCGCAGCCGTTATATTGCTGATCTTCGCTTCTATTACCTGGAGGCTGACAAAACCAAGAAGAATGTTCTGGTAGTTAAAATTGAATAATTGCCGGTTCAAATCGAATAAGTCGGTTTGGATCGGGGAAATTATATAGTAGTAGAGGAGGTATAATGATGATCTATGTTCATTTAGCAGAAGGATTTGAAGAAATTGAAGCCGTGACTGTAGTTGATGTTCTGAGAAGAGCAGACATTCCGGTCAAAACAGTTTCTATTACGAGAGAAAAAATTGTAAAAGGAGCTCATAATATGTCAGTAACTGCCGATATGTTATTTGAAGATGCAGATTACGGAAAAGATGATATGATCGTATTACCTGGTGGAATGCCCGGTACTTTAAATTTGGGTCAGCATGAAGGCCTTGTCCGGCAGCTCAGAATATTTGCAGAGGAAGGGAAATGGCTGGCAGCAATTTGCGCCGCTCCGAGCGTGCTGGGAAAACTATCCTTGCTTGAAGGGAAAAAAGCCACATCCTATCCGGGATTCAAGGATCAGATGATCGGTGCTAAGTATACCGAGGATAGAGTTGTACAGGACGGTAATTTTATAACGTCAAGAGGGCCCGGCACCGCAATTGAATTCTCGCTAAAACTGGTTGAAATATTGAAGGGCAGCCAAATATCTGATGCGATAAGGACTTCGATGATCGTATGATAGATCTTCATATTCATTCGTATTATTCCGATGGCACCATGTCGCCGGAGGAACTGGTTTTTCATGCAAAAACAAAAGGGGCTCACACTATTGCGATTACCGACCATGATGGAATGGAAGGCCTTCGTGAAGGAGAAGAGGCGGGCAGGCAGTATGGTGTGAATGTGCTCTCTGGGATTGAATTATCCACAGAGGATGAAGGGGAATTCTATATGCACATTCTTGGGTATTGCTTTAATCGTGAAAATGAAGAGCTGAAAAAGGAAGTTGAAATCATAAAAAGAAAAAGAGTGGAACGCAACGAAAAACTTCTTGCGGCTCTAAGGGAAATCGGATGCAAACTGACAAATGACGATTTGCAGCTGCGAGAAGGGCAGGACTTTGTAGGCAAACCTACTATCGCTATGGCTCTGATGAAAAAAGGATATATTTCTTCACCGAAAGAAGCCTTCAAGGAAGGGCACTATATGAGGTCTGATACCGTCAGGAAGGTCCACAGAGAAAAGATTTCGGCGAAGAGTGCGATTAAGCTTATAAAAGAAGCAGGCGGAATACCTGTCCTTGCACATCCAATGAAGATAGCTTACTCTGCAGCACAGGCAGAGGACAGTGTTTTTGAAATACTGGAACGGCAGCTGATCAAAATGAAGGAGTGGGGCCTTGCGGGGATGGAATGTTATTACAGCGGACATCTGCCTCAGGACACAAAGCATCTGGTACACCTGGCTAATAAACATCATTTAATTATTACAGCGGGTTCGGATTTTCACGGATTGGAATTTGATAACAATATTAAACTTGGAGGTTTCCCTATTGATGAAAATTTTGATGAGAAAAAGATCATATCAGAAATTCAGAAGGGGAATTTAGAATAGAAATTCATATAATGACTACATGAGTAAATAGCAGTTGACTTCAGGAGAATCAGATTATGAGATACGTTCCGACTCACTGTATTAGCACTGGAATGGTATTGGGCGATAATCTTTATAACAATAATGGAGATTTGATGTTGAGCAGCGGGACTGTAATTACAGAAGAGTACGCTAATGCCATAGAAAGACGACGTTACAACGGTGTTTATATTGATGATGATATATCAAAAGATATCGAGATTATCAATATCATAAACGACAAAGTAAGAGCTCAGGCTGTGAAAAGCATCAAAGATATGTTTATACAGATTGAAAAAGGAAATATCGGTGTAAAACCTGATGTAAAAAAGATACAACTGCAAATAGAAGCAATCGTGGATGAGATTTTTGCCAACCGGCAGCTCATGGTAAATATGATCGATATGAAGGCCTTTGATGACTACACCTACTATCATTCGGTTAATGTTGCCGTATTGAGCATCGTGCTTGGCGTTGCGTTGGAGCTAAATCGGAAGGAATTATGTGATTTGGGGTTTGCCGCTTTGCTTCACGACATAGGAAAAGTCTTTGTAAATAAAAAAATTCTAAATAAGAGAGAAAAACTGACGCCTATAGAGTTTGAAGAAATTAAAACCCATTCCCTCTTAGGCTGTAATCATTTGAAAAATAAGTATCATATACCAGACGCATCTTTTTTGGGCATTCTTCACCATCATGAAAAGTATAATGGCGGCGGATATCCCAACAATCTGAAGGGCACTGATATTTCATTGTACGGTAGAATCATATCTCTGGCTGATGTTTACGATGCACTGACTTCAGACCGTCCTTACAGGAAAGCCCTGCTGCCTTCTGATGCAATTGAATACATAATGGGATCTACTTTTACGTTATTTGACCCTGATGTAGTTGAGGTATTTGTTAAAAGGATTGCCGCATATCCGATCGGAACCTGTGTCAGGCTTAGCAATGGCTTATCAGGAATTGTTACCCAAAATTATGAAAATCTTTGCATGAGGCCCAGAATCAGGATGTTTAAAGATCATGACCGGGAAGTAGATTCTTATGAAATTGATCTATCAGACTTCAAATCGTTAAATATAACTGTTGTTGATATAGTATAGGAATCAGATAATGAGTATGAATAAACCCGTAGATTATTACAAAATACTGCAGGTTCATCATGATGCGGGTCATGATATCATAGATGCTGCATATCGGTGCTTATCCAGGATTTATCATCCGGATGTGAATAAGAGCCCATTGGCCACCGAGCGAATGAAAGAAATCAATATTGCATACAGCGTGGTCGGTGACATTAAAAAACGTAAAGAGTATCATCCGGATTGGATGGGTCTGAATAAAAGGGCTTTTGCTGCTCCTGTAAATGAAACAAAAAAAGAGGAAGAAGAGGCTTTGCGTGTTCTTGATGATTTTTTTTGTGAAACAGTCAACGAAAGATGGGAAAACGCTTATGAAAAGCTGACAAACCTTGACAAGGGAAACATCCCCATCGATGATTTTCTTTCATGGAAACGTGCGGTAGCAGAAGTATATAAGCTCGGAAATTATAGGATAACATATTTTAGAAAATATACAAATTGTGATTACGCCGGAGTTATTTATAAGACAATCTTTCAATTTTCCGTACAGCTGACGGAGATGAAGATTTCAAACATGCAGATAAGTGATGAGACTACTGAGAAGTATGTAGCCTTCGATGGTTCTTCCTGGCGTGTTTGTCTGGGGTATACCGATCTGAAGCCTGCAATCATGAAATTCAAGCATCTTGCCCAGGCTGTTCCAAAGCTGGACAAGGAAAAAGCTTTAATAAAGGCTGTCGAAAAAATTGATTTATTGACAGGGCTGTACAATCTGAACGGTTTTGTGGAACAAGCGGAGCGGGAGATGATGAGGAGCCAAAGATATGGCAATCCTCTTTCTCTTGTAGTAATAACAATTGAACCAATACAGGATACCAAAGCATGTAAAGATAATGGTTATCAGGATGCATGTATTTCTTATGCTGCAGAAATTTTATATTCGAATATCAGAAGAACGGATTTGATCGGTAGATGCGATGTATGTTCATTTGCCATCCTGTTAACGGAGACCAGGCTGCAGGAAACGGAAAACTTACTGGGTAAGCTGCTCAATTTATGTGATTCGTCCGAGTATTTGGACTTCAGGATTTATGCCGCCAGCGCCCGTGTTTATGAGGGTAAAATGGAACAGATCATTGCAGGGACATTGGCTAATGTTTCCCTCAGAGAAAAAGAATGTGATCCCGTCTTAAACGAATCATTGGAGCAGGTACAGACAAGGTTGGGTAAATACAGGTTGACCGATATACTCTCATTCAACAAAAGAGGAAAGAATCACTTTTGATCATAATTTATTATTTTTTATAATCGAGTTTACTGCCTCGTGCTAAATCCTGAGTCTGAGCATACTGAGTAAGCTTTTGACCTTTAGTATTCTTTTTCAGAGAATCGAGCACGTTTTGCTGCTCTGTACGGATAAGATCGGCGACATCCTTATCAAGATTTAGGATGAGTCGTATCATTTGATCCAATTCCTGTTTCAGTTCCTTTGTGAGAGCAACTTTTACGGGAGCCCGGGCTGTTTCCTCAAGGTCTCTAAGTTCACCAATCAAGGCTTCCCTTTTTGTAATAATAACAGGAATAGCATCCCAGTCTTCGATGCTGCTGATCAATTCCTCACTAAGAGCAAGGCACTCTTTTAACAGTGCCTTTTTTTTTCGGTAATATTCAAATGATGTGTTGATGCTCATATTAACCGCATTTCCTCATCTTGTTATTCTTGCGATCCTATCTGCCTGACGAAAAGTGACCTTCAGATCATCTACAAGTGACAGAACATCCTTCATTAAAGCAATATTATTGCCTGCTATTGCTTCTCCCAGCTTCTGATGCAGAAATAAATACATATCGCGCAATTCTATGGAAACAGCATACTTCATATCGAGGGAAAAATCCAGTGCTTGAATTATTTTCTGCGCTTTGGCGATACAGTTGTAGGCTTTAGGTGCATTTCTGTTTTCGGTAAAGAGTATACCCATATTTATCTGTTTTGAGGTTTCCTCAAAGAGTTTTACGACTATCTCGCCTTTTGTAAGGGTTTCCAGAGAGTGAGCTTTATATTGCTGATATAAATTTGCCTGCTGCATAATTTTCCACCTCATGCTTTAACATTTTGTTTATTAATATCAGGAGTTGCCTCCTGAGAACTGGGACAGAATTGAGCTTTGTACATTTAAGCTATTCAGTGCACTTTCCATCGCTGTAAATTTGCTCCATAGTCTGGATTCTTCCGCGGTTAGCCTAATTTGCATTGTCTTAATTGTCTTATTTGTCCTTTTAATCTGCTCATAGATGCTGTTTTCTGTGTCGGACATGGTCGATGCCATACCTGCGACTTCCACTAATGTACCGCGACTGCCTTTTACTCCTGATGTTTTTGTTGCACTATTCACTATGTCAAATAATGAGTTGCCTATCCCTTTAGATGATATGAACAGTTCCTTTATTTCGTAGCTTTTTGTCTGCAGAGCTTCCTTTAGCTTTGTTTCATCAATCTTAAGCTTTCCGTTTTCTCCGTATCCCGCCGATGAAATCCCGATTGAATGCAGAGAGATGCCCCCAATAGACGTGCTTGTCATAACGGAGTGAAGCTTCGAAGAGATATTCTGTAATATGGAATCCCCTCTTAAAAGCCCGGATTTTGCCTTATCTTCCCAAGTTTTTATTTGTGACTCTGTCATTTCTTCCTTTTGCTCGTCACTAAGCGGCTGAAAATCTCTGTTGATTTCTTCTTTCGTAAGTCCGTTGACAAGACTGATCATAGAATTATAATCTTCAACAAAACCTTTTATCGAATCTAAAAGGGAAGAAGCATCTTCATTAATAGTAATCGTGGAAGGAGCATCGGTGACTTCTGAAACAGTAACCTTAACACCGTCTATATCCATTGTATTGGAATTCCTGATGATCTGCTGACCATTTACCGTAATAACGGCGTTTTCCCCGGCGGTGATCAATGTCCGGGATGTATCGGTGAGACCGAAGGCTTCCATAAGATTTCCGATGCTGTCAGAGGTAACAATCTTTTCTCCGGCACCGCTTTCGTTTGCAGTCATCGTAAATTTATCCGTAATTGAAGAATATGATATTTTTACTCCTGCATCACTTGAATTTATTTTATTCATAATAGCTGCCAGGCTGTCTGCCTTGCTGACTGTAAAATTGATCGAGTTAATAGTAAACTTATAGGCATCGATTTCTTCCAGACCGGCTGCAAAGCTTGAAGATTCAAAAGAGGCTGACGCCGTGAGCGTATTCGACTGGCCGTCAGCAAATCCTAAGTTGTCTAAAGTTGCAATATCATCACCGACGGAATGGATTATTACTTTAGAACCTGTCGCAGAGAAGGTAAGCTGATCATTATTTACCTCTATCGTCAGGACCCTGTCGGCAGGATCGGTAACTCCGAAAGAAGAATCAACGGCTGCCTGTAAAGCATTCCTCAGACCGGCCGGCGTTTTGTCAGCATTTACGCTATCTGCAAAAGCATTGTCAAAAGTAACGGCTTTTACCTTACCATCCAATGTGATACTTACAGACTTTCCGGAAATAGCTGCGAGTAAATTATCGATATCCGTACTGTCCATGGTGCCTGCGACAGCACTTTCCATTTTTCCCACAAGCCCTTTCGAAACTGAAGCGGCGCTCTTGACAACTTGACAGGCAGCTAACTTAGTGACAGAATTTATAGTGATGCTGCCTGCTGACGCTCCCGAAGCCGCGGCAACTTTTATTTTATCTGATGAAGAAACGGCATTTAATGTATTGAAAAATGATTCACTTCTGAAATTTGTCTTAGAAAGGACATCCAGATATTTGCCCTGAAATTCCTTTAAAGCAGTTGTAACTGAACGGTACGCAGTTTGCTTCCATTCCAGCTTCTGCACATTCTGCTGCTGCTTCAGAATTTTTTGCCTGCTGGATGACGATAAGCTTTCGACAAGTTCATCTATATCCATTCCGGATACCAGACCGCCGATTCCGGTCTTAGCAGTTAATAATGACGTTGTACTTGCACTTGTACTTGAATTAACCGATACCATAAAAACCTCCTTCATCCGTTATATACAATATCGTCTGATTTTGAAATAACTTAAGTCTTTTGATAAATGGAAGGCTTGATATATTTAAACTCATGGGTAAAAGCCGACAAAGATTCACTGTGACCTATCATGAAATATCCGCCCGGTTCCAACGCATCGTAAAACTTTTTCACAATTGCTTGTTTCGTTGGTATGTCAAAATATATCATGACATTTCTGCAGAAGACACACTGGAACGGTTTCTTAAATTTAAAAGGTGCCAACAGATTGAAATTGCGATAAGCAACACTTTTTCTAAGACGTTCCGATACAATAAACCGCTTATTATCATAGGCGTTGAAATATTTCGTGATCCAGTCATCAGGAACTGCATCAAGTTCTTCTCTTGCATATATACCATTTTTTGCAATAGTCAGCACCTTATCAGAAATATCTGATGCAAGAATTGTGTGATCCCAGCCCGCAGCATTTGCTCCGAGATAATCCATTGTGATCATCGCTAATGTGTATGGTTCCTGCCCGGAAGAGCATCCTGCACTCCATACACGTAAATCCGTAGTTTTCAGCTCATTTTTTATCCAGGGCAGAACCTGATTCCTGTAGAAATCAAAATGCTCGTTTTCCCTGAAAAAAAAAGTATGATTCGTGGTTAACTTATTGATTAGTATGCTCATCTCATCATTGACTATATCGTTCTTTGCATAATTAAAGTAATCCATATAGCTGTCAAACCCTAAATTCGCTATATGATTACTAAGTCTGCCTTCGATCAAAGGTCTCTTGTGAGTCAGGTTCACACCATAATTCTCTTTTATATAAGAGGTGATGGCTTTAAATTCATCATCATTAATATAAATCATTAATACCTCCGGTACAGAATTAATGCTGATTCAAAATACCCGGCACATCCAATATCAGGCTGATGCTCCCATCACCTAATATGGTACAGCCTGCAATTCCGGATCCCTTTGACTCATAGCGGTTCAAAAAAAGTGGGAGCGGTTTCACGACCACCTGATGCTTGCCCAGCAATTCATCGGCGAAGATACATGCCAGCTGATCTCCGGAATCCACCAGAATAAGGATACCGTCCAAGATGTCCGTAAGTGTATCTTGGAGATGAAAGATTTTATGAAGCCGGATGATTGGATAACAGACACCGCGGATCATTATCATCTCATTCCTGTCAGGGTCAAGAATCAACTGTTTGGACTCGGCCTTGAAGGATTCCCTTATATGTGATATAGGTATTGCATAAATATTTTCTCCGGCGCGGAATTCCATACTGTCTATAATTGCCAAAGTGAGAGGGATTTTAAAGAATATGTTGGTTCCTATTCCTTTTACACTTTCGATGGTAACGGTACCGCCGATTTTTTCAATATTCTTTTTTACAACATCCATTCCGACGCCTCTGCCGGAAAATTCTGTTACCGAGTCTCTCGTTGAAAAGCCGGGCATTGTAAGCAAATTAAAAATTTCTTTCTCCGTATAATCATTTTCCGGTTTTATAAGAATATTTTTCTCTTTTGCTTTTTTCAGTATCGCTTCACAATCGAGGCCCTTCCCATCGTCGCTTACGGTTATTATGATATCGCCGCCTATATTTTGAGCGGAAAGGATGATTCTTCCCGCCGGATCTTTTTTCACCGCAACTCTGTCCGCTCTGTCTTCGATGGCATGATCCATGGCATTTCTTACAAGATGCATTAAAGGATCTGCGATTCCGTCGATGATAGTTTTGTCAACTTCGGTCATTTCTCCCATCAGAACAAGGTTTACATCTTTGTTAAGCTTTTTGCCCATATCTCTGACAATACGACGCATTTTTTGGAAGGTAGGCGCTATGGGGACCATTCGAATTGACATAACTATATCCTGAAGCTCATCGGTCAGCTTTCTTAATTGACGGGAAGCGCGGTTAAAATTATCCAGCTCAAGACCCATAAGGTCTGCATTGCCGGAGACCATGGATTCAGTGATCACTATTTCGCCTACCAGGTCCATCAAAGCATCAAGCTTATTCAGGTCGACATTTATCAGATTGTTTTTCCCCGCTTTACCGTTTCCTGTACCATTTGAATATGAATCAACGGTTGATGCGGAAGAGGGTTTTGCCGTTCCGGGGTTGATGTTGTCTTTGGACCCGCTAAGAGCTGCGGCATCCGCAGCCCCACCCGAAGCATCAGCCTTATCAGAAGCAGCAGCTTGACCTGAAACCGCAGAGAAGGCATCAATGAATTCAACTGTATATACAGAGAGGGTGCCCTTAACGATTGATGCAAGTTCGTCTTCAGAAAGGGCAGTCGATATGGACAAATAAAATCCGTTTTGGAGGATGATACTGGAAGCATCCTTATCAGTGCTTAATTCTTCGGGAATGATGGATTGGACTTTACCTATAGATTCAAGCTTGTTGACAAGCATATAAGCCCGAATATTTTCCATTTGACAGTCTGCAGAAAAATATATATGAAGATAATAAGTTTTTACATCCGTATCGATGTCAGAGGCCGTGATATGAGCACCGGTATCTGATGTTATTCCGCTGCCCGCATCAGTGTCTTCCGCTTGCGCATTATTGTTCATCTGTTCAAGAAAATTATTGATTTCATAGCTTAAGCTCCTGTTTTCAGATGAAGGTTCCTGTCCGCTCTGTATCTTTTCAACTTCGCACTTCAGGAAGTCCGATACCTTAAGAACAAGGTCGAACAAATCACGGAAAGAATCTCTGTCAATACCGTTCTCGCGGATCACGTAGAATAAATCCTCTAATTTGTGTGCAACATGTGAAATCGTATCAAAATCCATCATTGCGGAGGAGCCTTTTATCGTATGCATGATGCGGAAAATCTCATTTATATTATCCTGGGAAAGGTCTTCTTCTTTTTCAGATTTAAGCAATATTTCGTCCAGCTGTATAAGAAGAGAAGTAGATTCAAACAAGTACATTTCCAGCATAGAATCGTTTCCGTATTCAAAGTTACTCATAATTCTTCACCTTATCATCGTATATTTTTAAAACATTGAGCAGAATGCTAAAGTCTTATTTATTTTATCGGCTTTGGAGCAATAATAATTAGCAGATTTTACTGTTTCGTTGAATTCGTCGAAGAATTCGTCGAATTATATTGTCAGATTGTTGATTTTCATGTAAATTCAAGATATAATTTATCATTATTTATTAAATTTTGTCGGAAAGGATAAAATATGGAATCTATCAATGAAATTGTCCAGAATAACATAAAGCGTTACAGAAAGCTCAGAAAGATGACACAGAAAGCTTTAGCTGAAGCACTTGACGTAACACACAGCTCTGTATCAGCCTGGGAAATAGGAAAAAACGCCATTGATATAGACAGACTGTGCCAGATTTGTAATGTACTTGATGTCGGACTGCCGGATGTTTTGTCTGATTCAACTGATGCAGAACAATTTCAGAAGAATGAAGAGAACAGAAAAATAATCGATACAATAAATCGCCGGCCGGAAGTGAAGCGTCTGATGCTGACAACCTTTGACTCCAGAAATGATGACATAGTAGTAGCGATCAAACTTCTTGAGGCTTTAAAAAGAAGGTAAGGAGAGCTTGTTGTGGTTGATATAATAAAGATCACTTCCCCGGTTTCCATAAAAAACAAAGTACAGGATTTACCCAGTAAGCTTCCTACGGATGCAGTCTTTGATATTAAAAATCCACATCTGAATCAGGTTATAAAAGAATATCCAAATACGAAAGGCGCAGACTCAGAAAGCGGGAAACAATCTCTGCTAAAAAATATTAACAAGGAGATATTCGAACCGCTTTTACATAGTACACGTGCTCAGGCTGACGGTGTGAGGAAGCTTGTTCTCATGGCAAAGCTTTTTGAAACCTCAGACGGAATTCTGTCAGAGAGCTTTCTTGAAAAAATATTTGTGAAACCCCGGGATATGCTTGCGGAGCTTTTGACATGGGAAAAAGGGGCAGTCATATTTAAAGGGGAATTTTTCGACAGCCTGAGAATGCTTGCAAAATTAGAAGGACAGCCAAAGCTGAGGGAGGCTGTCGTGAATATATTAAAGTATTTTGACTGCTATGTTCATCAGGAAAATTCACTGAAATCCGTCATTGTGCAGGGGAATAACCTTGCACTCAAGCTGACGAAAGCTGAAGCCTCTGAACTGAGGCAACAGATAGAAACATTGGATGCAATGGTCAAGCTCAGCAGTAGGACCAGACAGAACTTAATAGCCGGTCAGACCTTTGCAGCAAATCCAGATAAGCTTGCCGTTCAAGACTTAAAGGATATCATTAATCAGGATAAGACAAGTCAGACGGAAATAAAGTTATACTTGAAAAATGAAATAATTCCTAAGCTGGGAATTATATCAAAACGTCACCAGGGCAGTGACAGGATCTACAATCAAGTTATGAATATTGTACATAATATCGTTCGTTATGATAAGGCAGACCCTGCACTGCTTGAGGATGCCGTTTTTCAGCTTGGTGACAATTTAAAACAGATGACCAATTTGACCGATGAAGATATTATTGAAATGAAGAAGCTTGTTTTTGAAAGTGCAATAGAAGAGCAAAAATTGGGAGAAAAGCAGAACACCAATAATAAGTTAGCGGAGAGGTATGGTGCAGAACCTGAAAACAATGATATAGCATCTCTATTGTCAAAAGCGATGGATAAGTCGGGTCCGGTAAAGATACACAGCTTAGCACAGAATCTGCTCATGAATCTTGTGCAGAGCGAGAGTCCTCTGATACCGGTAATGCATTTCACGATACCATTTCGTTTTATGGATGAAAATACATACGGAGAATTTTTTGTGGACAAAGACAGCCGCGAAAGAAAAGGCGGTGCAAAGGATGCAAAAAATATCTTCTTTACAATACAATCGGATAAATACGGAAATTTTGAGGTTGATATTCTTGTCCGGGATAAATCAATTGATCTGGACATACGGTGCCCGAATGCTCTGACGGAGACGATAAAAGAAGCTAAGAGCAAATGGAGGGGGATCATAGAAGAGCAGGGTTATCGTCTGGCGGCATGCCGCATTGATGTTTACCAGGAAAGCAAGACTATACTGCAGAGGTTTCCCGAGCTTGCATCAAGGAAGGTGGGTATTGATGTCAAAGTCTGAGAATACCAGAGCCGGTATACAGAAGGAACTGAATAAAGAAAAGCTTTCTAACCTCAGTGTCGCCGCCTTAAAATACGATAAAAACAAGCAGGATGCACCTTGTGTAGTTGCAGCCGGTACAGGGTATGTAGCACAAAAGATTTTGCAGGTTGCCATAGAGAATGGGGTGGCTATATATCATGACGACAGCGCAGCAACACTTTTAGCAAAGCTTGAGCTGGGGCAGGAAATTCCCCCGGAACTTTATCAAATCGTAGTTAATATTTACATATCCCTATTGGAACTGGCAGAGGATAATAAAAAAATTAAATAGAATAAGGGCTTAAACAGAATTCAAACATTATAAACCCAAAAAGCAAAAGACCGCCATCTGGCGGCCTTTTACCGATGTGTAGATCTTATGCCTTCTGTTATATTTATTGTAATAACTGAAGTACGCTTTGTGGCTGCTGATTGGCCTGTGCAAGCATTGCCTGAGCTGCCTGTGAAAGGATGTTATTCTTTGTAAATTCCATCATTTCCTTAGCCATATCAACGTCTCTGATACGGGATTCAGAAGCACTTAAGTTCTCTGAAGTTGTTCCCAGGTTGTTTATAGTATGCTCAAGCCTGTTCTGATAGGAACCGATCTTAGCTCTTTCGCTGGATACATTATTAAGGGCGTCCTGTATGGTTTTGATTGCAGACTCAGCGCCTGTCTTAGTAGTAACATCAATAGCATTAACACCCAGTGCAGTTGCCCTCATATCGCTGATAGAAATATACATTGTCTGGTTTTCATTTGCACCGATGTGCATGTTCAAACCGCCGTTATTGTCGACTTTTATTGTTGCAACTCCGGTAGCACCGCTGACTGTGAATTCAAGCCCTTCAGCACCGCCGCTTGTCATGGTTATCTTATTTCCTACAGCAGAATAACTTCCACTGGCCGTAGTAACAGATGCATCATCTCCTAAATCGGTATCAACGCCAGCAAATACACCGGTTGCACCTCCTACTGTCATTGTTGCAGCACTTCCTACAGCATTAGTTGAGAAAGTTATTCCCTGTGTCGCTGTATGAGTAGCAGTAATACCAATACCTGCAGAGTTTATGGTATCCAGTACATTTTGTACAGTATGAGCATCGGTGAACGAGAATGAAATACCCTGTAAGGTGATTGCACCGCCGGCATCCCCTAAAGCAGTGTTTGAAGTTAAAAATGTTTTGGTGGTAACATCAGTAGCTGCTTTAGCTTCAGTCCATGCAGTCAAGACAACCTGAGATGCAGCTTGAGTCTTTGCTGATCCTCCAATTACGGATACGCGCGCTTCATCTGCCCCGCTTTTGGAAGCACTGACTGCCGCTCCTCCGTTAAGCAGTTTCTTTGTATTAAATTCTGTAGAATTACCGATTCTATCAATTTCCTGAGTAAGCTGGTCAATTTCTTTTTGGATTTCAGTACGGTCTTCAGCTGTATTAGTATCGTTGGATGACTGAACTGCAAGCTCTCTCATTCTCTGGAGGATGCTTTGAGTTTCATTTAATGCACCTTCAGCAGTCTGAATCAAAGAAATGCCGTCGTTAGCGTTGCTGGATGCCTGGTTAAGGCCTCTTATCTGGCCTCTCATTTTTTCACTGATCGCCAATCCTGCGGCATCATCGCCGGCACGGTTGATTCTAAGGCCGGAAGATAACTTTTCCAGTGATTTCTGTGTTGAAGAGTTGTTTGCAGACAGCTGACGATAAGTATTTAATGCTGCGATATTGTGGTTAATTCTCATTTTTGTTTCCTCCTTGAAACTTCGTTTGCCGGGATCCTTCCCGGTTAGTACATATTTGTCTGATTTCCCTCCGTACGCTAAGGAAACCACGGTTGCAAAGCTTGATTGCTTCGATTTATATATCGGTTTTCGCCGGACATACTTTAGCTCTTCTAAAAATATTTCTCATCGATTATTGTTTTTTATTAAAGCGGCGATACCTTGAAAGTTGGCTTGTCCAAGTTTCTCATTGGACGCCTTGTTAGCTTCGATGATTTCCAGCAGTTCCTCCCGGACCACCTTGATTTCTTTGGGTGCTTCGATTCCGATGGTGACCTTGTCATTGGATAAGGAAGTAATGGTTATCTTGATATTATCCGAAATCGCAAGGGACTCACCAACTTTTCTGCTGATCACTAACATCATATACCTGCCTTTCCATCTTGCTGAAAAGGCAAATACTTGACATTATAGTCCGGATTCTGCAGTATGACCTGCCTTGCCTTTCTTGTTTTCGGATTTAGTACGATGGGACTCTTGATATTGATGGAGAGATCCCTGATAGAGGAAGGGACAACAGCAATGACAAGAAACATCAAATCATTGATGCTTTCAACTTGGCAGATATCCATATCTTCCTTTGAAAGTACCGGCTTGTAATGTGGATGAAGATCCCAGGGCTCGAATACCAAAAAGCATGGAACAGTATTATCGACAGATTGCAGATAAAGGAAGGAGACATCTTCGAATGACCGGTCAATAATCGCAAATTTCTTATCTTCTTCAAATCCGTATAATCCGTCCGGGAATTCGTATACCGCATCATTTTCTACTTCAATGATGCCAAAATCTCTCGTATTAACCTCCATTGGATCACTGCCTCCTCATACCTTAACATCAAAATTGGACTTTCCGTCAAAAACCTGATTTAGATCTTCCGGCGATTCATAATTAGGATCTGAACTTTTTGGAATATAAATCGGCCCGCCGATATACTTAATAATTACTTTTGGCTGTTCGATGACCTTCAACTCTAAATCGGGCGGAAGAAAACTCATATCTATATTATCTAAGATTAACGGACTCTCGGTTAACTGACTCATATCGAAATTAATCTGCATGCTTTCAAATCCGTAAGCTGAAAAATTCGAAGGGATATGGGGCATAATATCGATGATATTGTCGATTCCTCTGTTGACTTGATCATATTGAAATGTATCAGCCCTGTAATCATTCATTTCTATATTCATTCTGATATTTCCGCTGTCCGAATAGTGAGCAGTTGCAGTATATGAGAGGTTATGCAAATCTGTTGAAGGACCCGGCTCAAAGCAATCCATAAACTGTAAATGGATCGGATTGCCTTGGATCATCACCTTTTTATCTTGCTGTGATATGCGCAGGCTTGCAGACTGGGATGAAGTATGTGTTGCCTTTTTTTCAACATATTCAATGGATATCGGTACAGTTTCAATTGTGATAAGCGGATTCAATAAAATCACCTCCCACCAAACTAGTATATTCTTAAGACATAAAGTCAAAAATAGACGGCTGTATTATTTGTGTTCCCATCTGAAGCGCTGCCTGGTATGCGACCTTTTGAGACTGAAAATCTATGATGGTTCGTGCAGGATCAGCAGCTTCCGCATCCACCTGATTATCTTGTAGGTTCAGTGTACGGGTTTCATAACGTTCTGTCATAAAGTTTAGATACGATGTCTTTGAACCAACATCTGTAATATTGTAAAGTATTTCCCTTGAAGCCTCACTGAGCTTTCTGCCAAGCTCAGTGACCGTATCATGGCTATAATTGTCAGACTCGAGAGCATCGGCTATTTGACCTAATAGATCATATAGATTATTGGATACCTTTGTACCGTCCGCAAGGGTGGTCGTACCGCTGCCGACGATATTGATTCCAGGTATAGAATACTGAAACACGGAGCCGGGATCCACGACGGTGTTGGTATTCAATGGATCAAGCGGATCTTCCGGTATGAGTCTTGCACCAAGTCCTATGTCGACATATCGGGAATCCTTTTCCAGACTATCGATAAAAGCGGTATTTTCAATATCTGTTCCGAGAGGAAGCGGCTTTTCTAAAGTATAGCCGTTATAAGCCAGTTTACCGTTTGCATCCAGTGTAAAAGGGAGTACATCCGTATTTGAGCCACCAAAATAGTATATATCCGAGGATTGTGAATTGAGAGTCTGCAGCAATTGATTCTGAATACCTCTCAGTTCGGTGGCGATGATTTTTCGTTCGTCTGCGCTTGAGGTCCCCGTATTACCGGACATGATCTGAACATTGGCCTCTCGAAGTAATTCCTGCATGTGCATCAATGATGATTCTGTATTGGCCAGGGAAGTCTGAGCGTGTGCTATATTGGCCTGGTAGCCTTCTGTCTTGCTCAGGTCTCTTCTGATCTGGAATGCCTTGACGGCTGCGGAGGTATTCTCGGAGGCTTTCGAGAATTCTCTTCCGGATGCAACTTTTGTGTTCAGTTTATCAAGATCTGTTGAAAGAGTATTCAAAGAACGTATATATTTTGATGTGATCATTTTATTGGTGATACGCATTTATCTCATCCTTCCTTAACGTCCTACAAGACCCATATTGTTTATTATTATATCTATAGCTTCATCCAATGCTGTAAAATATCTTGCCGCAGCATTATATGACTTTTGGAAGGCCATCAGATTAATTCCTTCTTCATCCAGAGAGACTCCCGACATGGATTCTCTGGAAGAGTATAAACTATTTAAAACTGTCGATGATGTATCAGCAAAGTTTTGGTGCAGTTCTACATCAAGAGCCAACTCGCCTATTAAACCGGTCATATATTCATTCATAGTACCCGCGAACATTTCCTTTGCGGCTTCCGGTGAAACTTTGTCAAAAGGGTCACGAACAAAGCTGATATCAGATTCCAGTGCAAAGATCATTCTTAATATGTTATCTCCTTCCGCAGCGGGAGGATTAGTATTTGTCGTTTTGATATAAGTTGAATCTTCAAGCCAATTTGTCGATATGGAGATGTTGCCGGCAGTAATTGAATCCGGGTTTATCTCGGGATCTGTATCTCCCTTTGCCATAAAGAGAGGCCTTTGAGTTCCATCGTTTGCTTTATTTAAGTCATTTAATACATATGCAAAATTTTTAGCAAACGTATCGATTGCGGTTTTATAATATAAGGTTCCACGGAATGCATTACCATCGGCATCTGCATAGGTTCCCTCTCCGTTGATGAGGTCAAGATAACTGCTGATGGAGTCTCCGGACAAACGATCTGTGATATCTCCGCTAATGCCGCCGAAACTGCTGACAAGTCTTATCTCCATCTTGTTATCCGAGTTCAGCGAAGCATTCAATGTATTATAAAGTCCGTTCTGTACGATCCCAATAGATGAACCTCCTTTGGAATCCTTTATAGCTATATGTAAATTCTCGATAGTCAAATCTTCAGAAATTTTTTCGGGACTTGTTGTCACTTTAATATTAACGATGCCTGAGAGGTCATCGATCAGTGTATTTCTACGATCATACAGTTCATTCGGTGTATTCCCGTGTGTCAGTTCATCTCTGATCTGAGTGTTAAGGTCAGCGATATTCTTCACTATTGTATTGAAATCAGTATTGATGACCACATTGCTTAAATCATATATCTGCTGATTGCGTACCTGATCTGTCTGAGTGGAATATACGTTCAAAATCTGTGTCACCTTCTGTGCGGCAGTTCTGGCTATAAGGGCAATATCTTTGCTCGTGGGTGTCTGAGACAATATCTGGAGCTGATTGATGAAATTCGATATCTCAGACTGAAGGCCTTTTGTTTCCACTTCATCAAAAACACCTTCAAGGTCTGACAGACCTTGAAGCAGGGTATCGTATCGGCCGCTTTCAGAGGCTTGCATCCGAAAACGTGCGTCAAGAAAGGGGTCTCTGATCTGGCTAATCCCTGTAACATCGACACCGAGACCTACACTGGCACCGGGAACAGTATATTTCTGCGTATAGCCGCTGTTGGAAATAAAGGATAAATCCACTCTTTGCCTTGAATATCCATTCGTATTTACATTTGCAATGTTGTTTCCGGTTACGTCGATATTTGCCTGACCTGCTGCCAAGGCTCTGCTGGCTGTTTGAAATGCTAAAAATGTTGGTCGCATAATCGTACTCCCCTTAGGCTATATCTTCTTTTCAAAGGATTT
Source organism: Eubacteriales bacterium (assembly GCA_028692105.1). GTDB lineage: Bacteria > Bacillota > Clostridia > Peptostreptococcales > Anaerovoracaceae > Anoxybacterium. The sequence continues at coordinate 23,737 of JAQUYC010000006.1, forward strand.
TGAAAACAGTGTACCTTGAACCCCTGCCGCATTTTGATTGTAAGTTGTATTGTCTTTCTGAATTGACAGCTTAGACAAGGTCTTATCGATCGTATATAGTTTGCTTGAAAGAAGCATCCTGCACTTTTCCTTATAATAACCCACTTCAGTCATAATTAGCTCATATTCGCCCAGAATGTCAAAGAATCGTAGCCCGTCATCCTTCGGCAGCTGACGCGCCATTTCAGTCAGATTATCAGCCTTTATATTAAGTTTAGACAAATAAGCTGTCGTTTGTTCGTCAAAGTTTCTGGTCCGAAGCAGGATGGCCTGCTGAGACTTTATGCTATCATCCAATGAATTAATATCCTCGTCTATAACTGCTTTCAATTCCCTTTTTAAAATCGGCACGGTATCACGATAAAGCTGAAGTATATCGGTAAGGTATTGCAGGAATTGTTCGATAGTTCTGCTATACTCATATTGGGTTTTATCAATCATTCCGTTTTCCCTCCAGGATCTGATTCAATCAATTATCCTTTTAGAATCGCATCTGCGATCATATTTGCAGGTACATCATACGTGCCATTGCCTATGGAAGCTTTGAGCTCCGCAATACGAACGGCGGATGTATTGACCGTGACATCATAAAGTAACGCAGATTTGGCCACCAACAACCTTTTGTCGTCAAAAGATCCTATATGGCTGCTCGATATTTCCGAACTGTCAACCTTGTTCTTCAACGTATATTTTTTGTTTTCTTCAGTATCAATGTTTTTTGAAGGGTCATTATTTTGGTCCTGTACCTGCTGAGGCTGTATAGTTTTACTTTTGTTGATAAAAGAAATTTCCATGTATAATTCTACCTCCCGTTAAGAGTTTGTTAAGCGGTCGTTTGACTTTGTTTTTTGCCCTTTTATTAATCTACATTACGCTTATCGGCGTACATCGAAATAACTTTAGTAATTTATTAAGGAAAAAGGTGATTCAATAAAAAAAATAAAATTTACGGCTAAAATTGGATATTACTATTCCACAAGTTTAATTGTCAAAAAAATTATGAGATATTTAAATTATTAAACTAATTAAGAGGTAAATATTATGTCGAAATCTGTGTAATTTTCAATAAATTATCGAAAAAAATGGGGCTCTTTTTAAGGATAAAAAAAGAATTGTCTAATTGTGTAAATTGTAGTAAAATCAGCTCGAAGAACAAAAAAAGGAAATGTAATATTTATACCTATACCCATACCCATACCCATGGTTTAATTTAGCGGCATATTTGTCCAATAACTGCAATAAATCTAAAAACTGTAACCATAATTCGGTTAATAAAATAATTGCACTTATCGTCAATAGAAAGGAGGAGGAAAAATGATTGGTGAATCTCTTACTTCTGCAATACTGCAAAGAGCCTTGGACGGTACATGGCAAAGGCAGAGGGCAATTTCCGGCAATATAGCCAACTATGATACGCCTGGTTATAAAGCGTTGAAGGTTAATTTCGAGGATTCGCTGGATCATGAGATCCGTAAACTTGAACAGTGTATGCCTGCAGGCTCTTTCAAAAACTATGAGTCGATTAAGAATGCGGGAATCAATGTTATGGCCGACAATTCCACTTCAGAACGTGCTGATGGAAACAATGTAAATCTTGATTTGGAGAATATCGAAATGGCAAAGGTGCAGATACAGTATCAATATCTGACCAGAAGCATGACGGATATGTATTCAAGATTAAGATATGCAATAAGCGAAGGTAAAAAATAAACGATGGAGGCATGACAGATGGATTATTTAAGCTCACTTAACATCTCGGGGTCAGGTTTGACAGCACAAAAGCTCCGGATGGATGTCATTTCTCAGAACATTGCAAATGCGGGAGTGACAAGAACGGAGAGCGGTGCACCGTATAGGAGAAAAATGGTTGTATTAAGCAGCATAAACGGTGACAGCTTCCGTGATATTCTGAACAGGACAACGGCTGTAAAGGCGGGCGGAGTGCAGGTGAGAAGCATTGTGGAGGACAAATCGGAATTGGTGCCGGTTTATAATCCAAATCATCCTGACGCAGATGAAGAGGGCTATGTAATGCTTCCGAATGTGAACACAGCGCAGGAGATGATCGATATGATGGGTGCAAGCCGGTCATATGAAGCAAATGTTACAACCTTTAATGCAACAAAGTCAATGATTCTGAAGGCATTGGAGATTGGCAGGTAAAACGTAAATTTTGATGTGTAGATATGTAGATGTGTGTATGTTATAGTTTTCTATTAATTGTAATTGGTGAGGTAGCAAAAGTGTTTATAATTCCTATAAATTCTAATATTAATACGGGCAGTATTAATTCTTTAACCACCGGTTCCGTAAAGCCAACAGATGTATCGGCAGACGGGCTCGGTTTTCAGGAAATTTTTCAGGACGTCATAGGAAATGTGGAGTCTGCAGAAGCAGCTGCGAAGATGGATGCATATAATCTTTCTGTTGGAAATATGGATGACATGCATACCATGATTATTAACGCTGCCAAGGCTGATATAGCATTGCAGACAATGGTACAGCTCAGAAATAAATTTCTTGACGCGTATTCCGAAATTATGAGGACTAGCCTATAAAGGTTATGATTTTAGTGCAGAAATTTTCTTTTTCTACATCAGAATTAGTTGAAATGGAAGAAATAAAATGAATGAGCAAATCAAAAAGGCCCTGATACCGCTGACGCAATTTTGGAGCAGTACTTCTGCTACGGTAAAAAAGATTGTGGTCGGTGTAGTGATACTGACTGTCATTGTCGCTTTAGCTTTGAGCATTTTATTAAATACAAAAGAATACGTGGTCATATTTGATCAGCTTTCAGCGTCAGAGACAACAGAAATTCTTGCAGCACTTCAGGGTATGGATGTTGAAGTCAAAACAGATGCCGCCGGTTCTATCATGGTACCGAAAGAAGACGAATCAACCGCAAGAATGGCTCTTGCGACGGCAGGCTATCCTAAAAGCGGTCTGAGCTACTATTTAATAGAAGAAAACAGCGGAATGCTAACAACCGATTATGAACGGAAGCAGTATGTTAACATGCAGCTGCAGGAAAGAATCGCAGCAAGTATAAAAACTTTAGATGGCGTCAGAGATGCGGTTGTTACTATAACAGTACCTGAAGATGAAGTGTTCTACCTTCAGGAAAAAGAGAAACCCACTGCTTCTGTCATTATCCATATGGACAAAGGAAGTTCCCTTAAAGAAAGTCAGGTCCTTGGGATTCAAAATCTGATTGCCAAGTCTGTTGCGGGTCTTACAAGTGATAATATCGCTTTGTCTGACAGTCTTGGAAATGATCTGATCGGAAGCAGTGCAAGAAATCATCCCGATTATACAAAGATCGATATTACCAGAGAAATTGAAAATGATATCAGGAAAAAAATCAGCGCTGTGCTGCTTGGTCCTTATAAAAGAGAAGAATTTACCGTATCTGTAACTGCTGACGTTGATACGGATGCCCTTATCACGGAAGAAACCACCTATATCCCTTCACAGCAAGGGAATAACACCGGGGTGGTCAGTGAGGAGACAAGAAGTGAGGATTCATCCACTTCCATGCAGGGTGACGGAGGAGTGGCAGGAACTTCCTCAAATTCGGAGGTCCCTGTATATCCCACCGGAGGAACGAACGGTCAGAGCTCTTCCACAAGTAGCAACGAAAATATAAAGTATCAGGTAAGTCAAACGAAATCTCAATCACAAAAATCTGGAGCAAACATCGAGAGTATTTCAATCGGTATTGCTATCGATAAAAGTTCTTTTGAACCCGGAGAGAGAGAAAGCGTAACTCAGCTTGTAGCTTATGCAGCCGGTGTCAGCCCCGAGAGCATAACAGTCCAAAACTTCCGGTTCTATAAAGAAGAAAACCAACTGATACCAGAAGCTCCTGAAGGAATGAATAAAATGATTATTTACGGCGGAATCATAGGTGCTGTTCTGCTCCTTGTCGGAATCATTGCACTGATATTGATGAGGAGGAATAAAAAAGCAGAATTAATGGAGCCGGTTCCCACGGCAGTACCGGGAGAAAATGAAAAGACATTGAATACGATGTTTGGAGAACCGGAACCTGAAATTAAGCCGATTACCCCTGTAAGAGATGCAAGAAGGGATGAAGTAAAAGAATTTGCCAAATCAAATCCGGAGATTGCAGCACAGATGATCAAATCATGGCTCCGCAGTGAAGATTGAGCAGTGACAGATATGGAAAAGAGGGATAACACTGATGAGTACTATAGTCGGAACACTGTCGCCAAAGCAAAAGGCAGCACAAGTCGTAATAAGCTTGGGTGCTGACGTTGCATCCACCATATATAAACATCTTCAGGAGGAAGATATCGAAAAGCTGACATATGAGATCACCCGGCAGGAGAGTGTGGCACCTGAGTCTTTCGACCAAAGCATTGATGAGTTTTATGGACTCTGTGTTGCCCAGAAGGTTTATCTTGACGGCGGTGTTGCCTATGCAAAAGTTGTCCTTGAGAAAGCTTTCGGAGTTCAGCAGGGTACGGCTTTGCTGGAACGTGTGACCAAGACACTGAGGACCAAGGCCTTTGAGTTTATCAGAAAAGCAGATTATAAAAACCTGATGAATATGATCGTGAATGAGCATCCTCAGACTATTGCACTTGTTCTTTCCTATGCCAGAGCTGATCAGGCCTCTGCCATAATTGCGGAATTGCCGAAAAGCATTCGGGTTGATGTGGTGGAGAGAATCGCGCGGATGGACCGGACTTCTCCGGAAGTGATCAGGCAGGTAGAATCGATTTTGGAGAGAAAATTTGAATCTGTTGTGGCTATTGACCTTTTAGAGGTTGGCGGAATCAATTATATAGCCGAAATCATGAACAATATCGACAGAGGAACTGAGAAATTTATATTCGACGAATTAGGTAGAAAAGATCCCAAGCTGTCGGAAGAAATAAGAAAAAGGATGTTTGTATTCGAGGATATCACTATTCTGGATCCGCTTGCGATTCAAAGATTCCTCAGGGAAGTGGATACAAAGGAAATGGCCGTTGCACTGAAAGGTACCAACAAGGAGGTTGCGGATATCATTTTCGAAAATATGTCTCAGCGTATGGGAGATACCGTGCGAAGCGAAATCGAATACCTGCATAATCTCAGAGTCAGGGATGTGGAAGAGGCGCAGCAAAAAATTGTTGCAATCATAAGGCGGCTGGAAGATGAAGGCGAGATCGTCATAGCCAAGGGCGGAAAGGATGATATCATTGTCTAGCATAGTGAAAGCAAGGCAGCTGACCAGCCTGCCCTTTAAAGACAATATCGACTGCCTGCCGGAAGTGCCGGAACAGGTGAAGATAGAGAATACAAGCCGTGATATAAAGGAATTGATTAATAAAAAGGAAGCTATCCTCAGTCAAGCGGCGATAAAAGCTAAACATATTGAAAATGAGGCAGAACTGAGGGCGGAAAGTATCATTGAAAATGCGGTGAAAAGAAGCCGCGAAATCATGAACACAGCTGAAAAAAACGGATATGAGGAAGGATACCTTCGTGGACTGGTGGACGGCGCTTCGGCTTCAGAAATAGCTGCGGAAGACAGCTTGCTGGAACTGAGAAGTCTGATAAAATGCTTCGATACAGAACAGCGGGAGAGATTGAAGAATGAAGAAAGCAATCTGATCAATATTGCATTTGAACTTTCAAAAAAAATAATGAAGCAGCAGATAAAGATAGATGAAGAAGCAATAATTAAAATGCTCTCAGAAATCATACAGGAAAATGAAGAATCCATGAAAATCTATTTGTCTGAGTATCAGAAGACTCTGAGTATACGAATTGACAAAGCCATGGCAAAAAAAATTAAAAATAGGTTTAATGGTGCAAAATTCGTTCTCCTGAAAGAAGAGGATCTCATCATGGGAGAAAGCGATAGTGGAATTGTAGATATGAGTATACCTGCTCAATTGGAACAGATGAAAAAGGCGATCAGCCATGCAACCTGACGATATAGGAGCATTGAAATGGATCTTGCGAAATATTGCGACATGATAAGAAATACGGATACATACTCCCATTATGGAAAGATTGACAAAGTCATTGGCCTGATGATCGAATCCAACGGACCCGAGTGTAAGGTTGGCGACCTTTGCAGGATATACGGATATGGAAGCAAGAAATATATCAGTGCTGAGGTAGTAGGATTCCGGGGCAACAAGGTTCTGCTTATGCCATATGAAGATCCGGAGGGAATCAGCTCAGGCAACCTTGTAGAGACTACACATTCCGCTCTGAAAATCGGTATGTCAGAAGAGCTGATAGGAAGAGTGATCAGTGCGGCAGGGAAGCCAATAGATGACGGGGGACCGATAGAATATGAAACTCAGTACGAGGTGCAGACAACCAGTTCTAATCCGCTGTCGAGGCCGAGAATAAATGAAGTGCTGGAGTTTGGAATCAAAGCGATAGACGGCACACTTACAATCGGAAAGGGTCAGAGAATGGGGATCTTTTCAGGTAGTGGAGTTGGAAAAAGCACTCTTATGGGGATGATTGCCAGAAATGTAAAAGCCGATGTGAACGTTATTGCATTGGTAGGAGAAAGGGGAAGAGAAGTCCGGGAGTTTCTGGAAAGAGACCTCGGGGAAGAAGGCCTCGCACGCTCTGTTTTAGTTGTTGCTACTTCTGATCAGCCGCCGATGCAGAGAATGAAATGTGCTTTGGTGGCGACTGCGATAGCTGAGTACTTTAAAGATAAAGGGAAAGATGTGCTGCTTATGATGGATTCGCTTACAAGGTTTGCGATGGCCCAGAGAGAGATTGGACTTGCAAGCGGGGAACCTCCGGTAGCAAGAGGCTATACCCCCTCCATTTATTCTACACTGCCAAAGTTGTTGGAACGGACGGGCAAATTTGAAAAAGGCTCAATTACAGGAATATATACAGTTCTTGTGGAAGGCGATGACGTAAATGAACCGATCGCCGACACAGTCAGGGGAATTATTGATGGGCATATAGTCTTATCCAGAAAAATCGCAATGCGAAATCATTATCCTGCTATAGATGTTTTGGGAAGCATCAGCAGACTTATGAACGACATTGCCGGCAAAGACCAGACAGAGGCAGCCGGGAACCTCCGAAAACTCATGTCAATATATGATTCAAACTATGACTTGATAAGCATAGGCGCATATAAAAGCGGAAGCAATAAGGCGTTAGACGAATCAATCTCAAAAATAGATCAAATTAACGCATTTTTACAACAAGATGTGAATGAAAAAATACCATTTAAAGACAGTGTTGAGATGATGAAGGCGGTAATCGAATGAAGAAGTTTGAATTTAATTTGGAAAAACTATTGACCTATAAAGATCAGGTGCTGGACAGCGAGCTTATGACATTGGCCGTGCTGAACAGCCAGCTTTTGGACGCTAAACAGAAACTGTCTGCACAGCAGACGGAAATGGAACAATGCCGGGCAGAATTTGATATTAAAATACAGGAGCAAACTACTCCTGCTGCTTGCAGAATGTATATATTTTACACTGAGCATCTCAAGGAGAAGATTACACAAACAAAGAAAGAGATCGCAGTCATAAGCGGACAAATCGAAAAACAGGCTGATCTGATCAAAAAACTCAAATTGGAGACGAAATCCCTGGAGACATTAAAGACTGCCAGGTTTGATGAATATAGAAAAGAGAATCTGAAAGCGGAAGAGCGACAGATCGACGAGTTTGTGTCAACTGCCAAACTGTTGAAAAAAACTGTTTAACACGGATTTCGTAATGAAATTTTATCAAGAAAGGAGGTGAAACAATGAATACAGACATCAACTCGGTAATTGCAAGCTCTTTACTTTTCGGCAATCCCGGGGTAAGCGGAATCGCAGCAGGACAGCGTGTTACGTTCCCTGATGCCTCAGGAGAGATGGGAGAATCGAGTTTTCAGAAGCTTATTTCGCTGTTCATGACGGAGCAAGCTACGCAGAAGGCAGCTATAGATACAACAGAAATGCAGTCTGAAACAGAGCAGATAACAAGCTTGCAGCCTGAGGCCATACTGCAGATAATAAGTAAGCAGCCTAAAGCAGGGCAGATAACAAGTTT
>JAQUYC010000006.1:31929-86547 GCA_028692105.1 Eubacteriales bacterium
CTACGCAGAAGGCAGCTATAGATACAACAGAAATGCAGTCTGAAACAGAGCAGATAACAAGCTTGCAGCCTGAGGCCATACTGCAGATAATAAGTAAGCAGCCTAAAGCAGGGCAGATAACAAGTTTACAGCCTGAAGCTATGCAGGAAGCTGATATTAAGTTCACAGACATTCGGGATACAGTCTTACAATCTGCAGGTATAAAGATCAGCGGCATTCAATCTGAAAACGTAAAGAGCGCCGGCATCCATCCAACAGCTTCTGCAAAACAAGTTGAAGGAAATAATGATGAACCCGGAGAAATCAAAGAACCGGATGAGAGTGGCGGTCTTTTGCCACAACTTCTCTATGCGAACAATAGCTTAGTATACAGGCTTAACAGCGTGGAATTCAGCCCGGAAGGTATTACGGACTATTCAGACGGCAATAAAGTCTTCACAGTTCAGAAATCAGAAACCCGAGGAACAGGTGAAGAACAGGCAACTAAAGAAATAGCCGGCATTGGAGAAAAGGCATTTGATCACGTTCATTCTGTAACAGAGACTTTAATCCCGATACTGAACACAAGTCAGACAAATGAAACAGCCGAAATGGCTCCGGCAGCTAAATCAATCGAAAAAGCCGAACCTTACAGCCAGATCGGCAATGAAATTCTCGCGAAATTAGAGCAGAAAGGACCGCAAGAGTTTAAAATGCAGCTTCAGCCTGAAAACTTAGGTGAGATCAATATCAAGCTCAAGATCAACGAAGGGAAACTGACCATAGATATCCTTGCGGCTAATCAGGAGACACAGGCATTGCTGAAGGGTCAGGTGGACAAGCTTATAGCGAGTATGGGGCTTCAAAATGTGCAGGTGGAAAGCATAAAGGTCAGCCAGCACATAAATTCACAGACACAAGATTACAGCCAAGGTCAGGAACACATGAATGCAGCAATGGACTTATCACAAAGAAATCAGCAGCAACAATATCACCGGCGATTTCTCAATGACATTAGATTGAACGGTTCATCAGACAGGTTTCAGACAGAGATATCGGACTATGACACGGCAGAACGCACCGGAGCTTACAGGTACGAGCCTCATAGAATAAATTACAGGATTTAGTGAAAGGAGGTATTGCGATGTCAATAGAATCACTAAATAATTATACTGCAGTCAGGAGTGCAGATACTTCGAACAGTTCAACCGGCTTATCAAGCACCGCCTTAACTATGCAGGACTTTTTCTCCCTTATGGTTGCTGAGCTCTCAAATCAGGACATGTACAACACTATGGATAATACTCAATATATCTCGCAGCTTGCACAGTTCTCAATGATGCAGGCGATTTCCGATTTGAGCGAAACATTTTCAAAATCCTTCTCGGATTTAAGCCTGGCATATTCAACATCCTACAGTGTCGGACTGATAGGTAAAGAAGTAACGCTGGCAAAAACCGATAATGCAGGAAATATATCAACTTACAGGGGGATTGTCCAGAGCGTTAACTTATTCAACGGCAATGCCGAGGTCGTAGTTGACGGGAAAGCATATGCATTGAGCAGTGTAATGAAGGTAAATGAGCCGGATATTATCATACCGGACAGCAGTATCAACGCAAACAGAACAGCAGTTGATAAAGCTGACGAAACAGATGGCATGGCTGATTCAATCGAAAAAACAGACGGCTTGACTGATTCAATAGATGAAACCGATAACTCAATAGATGCGGCTGAAAAAATCGATAACTCAGCTGACATTTAGGAGGTGACAGTGATGGTCAATCAAATTTCAGGCGGTCGGTACAATCTTAATGATTCCATTGTCAGACAGAGCAACCGTATAAATTCTTCTGTTGATAAAACCGGAACGGCTGACGGCAGAATCAACAACAGCAGCTCATTTCAGGAAATACTGAATGAAAAGCTTAATCAGGGGATTTCATTTTCAAAACACGCTAATCAGAGGGTTGAGGAAAGAAGCATAAAGATCAGCGAAAATGATATGGGCCGTTTAGGGGATGCCTGTGACAAGGCACAGCAAAAGGGAATCAGGGAAGCCTTGATCGTAATGGAAAATTCGGCTTTTATTATCAATGCGCCGAACAAAGTCGTAATAACTGTAGTAGATAAAAATGAAATGAAAGATAACGTATTCACTAATATTGACGGTGCCTTATTTATATAGCCGGACCTAAGACAGGAAGCTATAGTGCGCTTTGATTGACAGAGAGACGCACACCGGGCACAGAAAGGATTAAATAATGTTAGGATCAATGTATTCAGCAGTCTCAGGACTTTCAGCACATCAGACAAAGATGAACGTAATCGGTAACAACATAGCAAACGTTAATACTTATGGCTTCAAGTCGAGCCGTGTAACATTTTCAGATGTATTTTATCAGACCATGGGGGCAGCATCCGCTCCTACTACAGAGGGCGGCGGAACAAATCCAACACAGCTCGGATACGGCGCAAAGGTCAATTCCGTTGATGTTCTCAACACACGTGCGGGAAGCGCAACTACCGACAGAGCTTTGGATGTATATGTAAACGGAGACGGATATCTGCCTGTCAAAAACAGCGAAGGAATAGTCAGATTTACCAGAGTAGGCGTTTTAAGCTTTGATATATCCGGAAACCTGGTCGACTCTAACGGGAATCAGGTTCTTGGTTTCAGACTGGATAATACCACAAAGAATGCTCAGCTGAATTCAGACGGAACCACATCCTCTCAAAACCTTGTTGCAATCAAGGTCGATCCGAAGGAAATGGATAAATACTCAGGTATCGCTATCGGGCAGAATGGAGAGATCACCGCCATCAAAGAAGGAGATCCCACTTTCGTTCCCGGTGCTAATACCAGCTGGATGAATGGCACACCGACGGTAACTGAAGCATCGCTTTATAGCGGATCGTTGACCATGACTGTAAGCAAGGGCTTCACTCCGTCAACTCTGTATACCGGGTCTCAGGAAGCTGTGTTCATCAGCTCAAATGCAGCCATAGATACAACTGCTGATACAATGACCGTGGCTTACAATTCTGCAAATACTCCGCCGTATACTCTGAACTACTTGAATGGCGGCGTTGCCAGAAGTACAGCGGGCACTTTGGATCCCACAACCAATACTGTGACCTTTTCAGGGCTCGATGATCTGGATGGCGGAAACGGTGCAGTGGTCAGAATCCCAATCAAAGCAGCTCCTGCCGACACTGCATTGGGGTACACATTTGCAGACGGGGCTGCGGCAGTCAGTATCGGAACAATTGATACACCTAATACATACGACATCAGGGCAACCACTTCATACAAATCCGGGGCAATTGTAACCCTTAACAAAACCTGGAACGGTTCCGCTACATCTATTGCACTTGGTGATGTGATGATACCGCTTGATACTTCTGAATTTCAGGATGCACTTGACGCAGGTTTTACGAATATCAATATCGGTACAGTCGGTCCGGGGCCCGGAGAACCCGAAAAGATAGCCAACATGGCTGTGGTGAAGTTTACAAATCAGAACGGGCTCTCTCAGGACGGCCAAGGCTATTATGTTGAAACTACAAACTCCGGTGAAGCAATTGCAACCATTCCTGGCAACGGCGGCACAGGGACTTTCCGAGCGGGAGCTTTAGAAATGTCAAATGTAGACCTTTCCAGGGAGTTCACCGAGATGATTATTGCGCAAAGGGGTTTTCAAGCAAATACAAGAATGATCACAGTATCAGATGAGATGCTGTCAGAGCTGGTTAGCATGAAGAGATAAATAAATATATAAGGCAGTGAGGGCGTTATTACGTCCTCAAGCCTCATTGGAAGGAGCATAAGTATGATAAAGCTTACAAAATTAAACCGCAGCAATAATGAGACATTTATTCTGAATTGCGAGCTTATCGAAACAGTTGAAGAAAGGCCGGATACTACTATTCATTTGATAAATGGCAAGCATTTTGTAGTAGCAGAAAGCTCCGCAGAAGTTATATCAAAGGTAATAGCATTTAAACGCAGCATTTATTGCAAGTAGCTTAATTTCGAAAATCTTAAGGACAGCGAGCAGGAGGCCGCATAATGAGCGAGATTCTTTCACAAAGTCAAATTGACAGTCTGCTGAGCAGTTTGGCGAGCGGAAACCAGGAAATTGAACCGGTAGAAAAGGAAAAAGGAAAAAAAATCAAGAATTATGACTTCAGAAGCCCTAAGCTCTTTACAAGGGAGCAGCTGAAGCTGCTTTACAGTATCTATGAAAATTACGCCAGAATTCTTTCTTCCTATATTACCGGTATCCTGCAGACCTATTCCCTCGTTGAGATTATTGAGGTCGAAGAACAGCAGTATTATGAGTTCAACAATGCTCTGCCCGACTCAGTACTAATCGGTCTCGTGGATTTGGCCATCAAAGAAAACAATGATGAAGAGAATCTTATTCTTGTAGATTTATCAAAGGATATCGGTTACTGCTGCATAGATAAGCTTCTTGGAGGTTCAGGCAAACCGCTTGAAGCAGATAGAGAGTTTACGGAAATAGAGCTTGGAATCTTAGATCATATGATGAAAGGGATTGTCAACCTCATGAAAAATATATGGATTGATTATCTTGAAGTAAAGCCGAGACTCCTCAAGCTTGAAACAAACTCAAGGATTCTGCAGGGGATCGGAGCGGATGATAATGTCGTGATCATCGTTATGAATATCATGGTAAACGAGACTCATGGAAAAATGAACATCTGCATTCCGGCCATAACACTTGACGCAATATTTAAAATGAAAGATGCACTAAGTAAGAAAAAAGAGCGAAGAGGTGATCAATTGTCAGATGCTCAGCGGAGAACAGACATTTTAAAGCAGATCAGCCAATCAGATTTAGAGGTAAAAGGCATACTCGGAAGCATTGAAGTCCTCTCAAAGGATTTGATTGGTCTGGAGGTGGGAGACATCATCAAATTGAATAAACCTGAAAACTCCCTGGTTGAATTGGCTGTAGGAGAAACCGTCTGGTTCCGGGGTGAAATGGGATCCTATAATAAAAAAAGGGCCATAGCAATTAGAGAATCTGTTAAGAGAGGAAGTGACCTGAAAAAATGAGCAATGAAGACATTGTGTACAAACTAACGGAAATGGAGGCTGATGTAATCGGAGAAGTGATGAATATCAGTATGGGAGCTGCTGCTACTGCTATGTCGACTATACTGGATAAAAAAGTAAGCATTACAACACCGAAAATACAAACACAGCCGGTCAGCGAATTTGAGTTCTCTAACATGGAACCGGTTGTTGGTGTACTGATCAAGTATATTGAGGGAATTGCCGGTACTAATATCCTATTGTTAAAGGAAGATGATTTAAAACGGATACTGGGTCATTTGCTCTCCATGGATCCTTCAGAGATAGCTGAGCTTGATGAAATCGGAATGAGCGCCGTCTGCGAAATCATGAACCAGATGATGGGCTCGGCTTCAAGTGCTTTAGCAGCTTTCTTTGGAAAGGCAATAAACATTTCACCTCCGGAAGTATTAGACACTACGGGTAATTTAAAAGAGCTATTCTCACAAGACTGTGATACCTTGGTCAACATTGAATTTAATCTTAGTATTGACGGCCTTATTGAAAGCGAATTTATAAGTGTGATGGAGCTTCAGTTAGCAAAGGAAATCGTTAAAATGTCATATGGCGCCAACTATATTGCGGAGGAAGCAGAGGCAAATCTTGCAGTTGAAGAGCGTACAGGGCTTGCGGAAACGGTACAGACTAAGCCGGCAGAAACCGTACAGGTAAAGCCTGCAGCAACACGGGTAAACTCGGCAGGTGAAGTAAAGCCGGAAATCGCCGCGGATGCTGTAACTGCAGCTGCCCCAGTTTCATCGCAGTATGTAGAACAAGCCCCAAAAGAACGGGTTTATGCTGCTCCATATAATCTAAAGCCTTTAATAGATGGAAACGCTGTTGATTTGGGAATAGATGAGAACAACCTGGAGCTAATCATGACAGTTCCGATTCAGATCACTGTTGAACTCGGCAAGACAAAAAAGAAAATACGTGATATTGCAGATCTTACTGTCGGAAATATTGTTGAGCTGAACCGATTGGCCGGAGATCAGGTAGATGTTGTGGCAAACGGAAGGCTGATAGCTAAAGGCGATGTCGTTGTTGTAGATGATTATTACAGCGTAAGAATAACAGAAATAGTCAAGGCAAAGGATGATATCCAGGAAATCAAGTAAATCAATTAATATAAACATAAGTTACAGGATTCGTCAAAAAAGAGAGGTAAAAGAATGGCTAAAATTTTAATCGTGGATGATGCTGCATTTATGAGGATGATGGTAAAGGATAGTTTGTCTAAAGCCGGTTATTCTGATTTTCTTGAAGCAGGAAACGGCGAGGAAGCTGTGGCGAAATACACAGAAAGCAAACCGGACCTGGTTCTTCTTGACATTACTATGCCTGTGAAAGACGGTATTCAGGCATTGCAGTCAATTAAACAGGCTAATCCGCAGGCAAAGGTAATCATGTGCTCTGCTATGGGCCAGGAAAAAATGGTAGTAGAGGCCATAAGGTTAGGTGCTTTGGATTTTATTGTCAAGCCATTTAAACCAGAAAGACTGATTCAGACCGTCAAAAATGTTTTAGGTGATTAGCTGGAGGTCGGAAATTGATTGGAGATATTTTTTCACTTGTGTTTGCTCTGATTGCGATGATTTGTATCATTCTGCTTACTTATTATGTCAGCAGATGGTATGGCAGAAAGATGGGGCCCATTGCCGGGGGAAAACATATCAAGGCGGTTGACAGAATGGCTGTTAGTAAGACGGGGTCACTTTTAATTGTAGATATTTCGGGAAAACAGTATCTAATAGGAGTGAGCGACCAGAATGTGCAGATTTTAACGGAGCTCCCCGAACTTATCCCCCTTCCCCCGGCAAATGGTCCGAGGCAGGGCGGAATGAAGGAGCTTGTTAACGGCAGCACTTTTAAAAGTATGTTCAATTCGATAAAAAAACAGAGGAGTGGTGACTAGTTATGGAATTCATCCTTAACGGAGAGGGTGCAGATGCTGTAAAAATAATTATCGTGCTGACCATGATCAGTCTGGCGCCATTCCTACTTCTTATGATGACCTGCTTCACAAGAATCATAATCGTTTTGTCCTTTTTAAGGAATGCGCTTGGTCTTCAACAGACACCGCCAAATCAGGTCTTGATCGGTCTGGCACTTTTTATCACCTTCTTTATCATGCAGCCGGTATTGACTGAAGTCAACGAAACCGCCTTGCAGCCATATAATGACGGATTGATCGAAACAGAGGTGTTTCTGGACAGGGCAGCAGTTCCGATGAAAGAATTTATGCTGAAACAGACAGGCGGCGAAGAGGTGGAGCTTTTTAAAAGTCTGTCCGCTGATAAAGAAGCTGCAGCTATGCATGGAGCAGACATACCATTACATATAGTTGTGCCGGCATTTATAACAAGTGAATTAAAAAGGGCATTTCTGATAGGATTTTTGCTGTTCCTCCCATTCTTGATAATAGACTTGATAGTGTCCAGTACCCTGATGTCAATGGGTATGATCATGCTGCCGCCGGTAATGATCTCACTGCCGTTTAAAATAATGCTGTTTGTAATAGTAGATGGCTGGGGACTCCTGATAAAGACCCTCGTTATGACATATAACTGAAGGAAGGAACGATCTGATGGATACATTTCAATTAACTGAAATCTTCAGAGATGCTGTTTTTACCGGTCTTAAGGTAGCCGCGCCTATCCTGCTTGTAAGTATTATGGTCGGCTTGCTTATTTCGATTATCCAGGCTGCGACTTCGATCAACGAACAAACAATGACATTTGTACCTAAACTTATCGTCACTGCACTGATCATGATTGTTTTCGGCGGATGGATGATGCAGCAAATGGTGGATTTTTTTAACAGGATATTTGAATTTATAGGAACATCTATATAGCGGGTGGCAAGGTGCTGGATGATTTAAACAGTTATTATATTTTTCTGTTCGTGTGCTGCAGGATGGCAGGCGTGATCTTCTTTAATCCGATTTTTGGAAGAAGAAACATCCCAAGTGTCGTCAAGGTGGGGCTTTCTTTGGGGATTGCGATTAATGCGGTATACGGACTGACTGACACAGTCGTTGTAGACTATACAGCATTTGAACTGCTGCTTGCAATTATCAGGGAATTTGCCGTAGGCTTTGCAATGGGATTCGTAATACAGCTGTTTCTGTCAATATTCCATATAGGCGGGGAAATCATAGATCTTCAGATGGGATTCAGTATGGCGCAGATGTATGACCCGACGAGCAACTCTCAGATATCCATAACCGGTAACCTGATCACTATAATGTATACAATGCTGTTCTTTATAACAAACAGTCATATAACATTACTGATGATCGCTATAAAATCCTATAGCGTTGTCCCTATAGGACTGGGAGGAATCAGCAGCAAGGCAGCGGTTTATTTCATTGAACTGTTCGGATATATACTAATTTATGCCGTACAGTTAGCTCTTCCGATCATGGTGACCGAGATTCTAACGGAAGTAGCGGTGGGAATACTCATGAGAGTGGTTCCGAATATCAATGTGTTTGTAGTAAATTTACAGCTCAAAGTTCTGATAGGAATGGTCATGCTGTTTACAATAATTCCTGTACTTGTTCATTATCTGGGAAAGCTGAACTTGATTATGCTTGACAGAGTCGGAGATGTCCTCCGGTACTTCATTTGAGCAAATCGGAGACAAAGAGGGGATCTCATAATGGCAGAATCGAATAAAACTGAAAAAGCGACCCCTAAAAAAAAGCGGGACGAGAGAAAAAAAGGTAATGCGTTTCAAAGCAGGGACATAGTCAGCGTAGGTATGCTGATTGTGGGCTTTATCCTGATCAGCCGGCTTGGAAGCTTTATAACAAAACAGATCAGAGAATTGTATATTCATGAGCTAAGTTATGTAAGCACAACGTACGACTTGACGATTGCAGGCTGCATGCAGATATTAAGAGAGTCAATCATAGTATTCTTTATCTCAGCTGTACCGATCATGATTGCCCTTGCACTTACCGGAATCGTATTGACAGGAGCACAGACACGTTTTCTCGTTTCAGGAGATCTTCTGAAATTTAAATACAGCAGGATAAGTATTGTACAAGGCTTTAAGAGGATGTTTTCACTGAAATCCCTGGTACAGCTTATAAAATCCATCATTAAAGTAGCCGTGATCTTGTGGGTGATATATACGAGTCTTAAAGACCTTATGGTCGTGGCACCGGACATGTTCAACAGCGGTTTTGATGAAAGCATCGCCTTTATGATGGATCGTGTGATGGCGATCGTGTATAAGATATGCATGATATTTATAGTGATCGCTGTTCTGGATTTTGCTTTCCAGAAATTCGATTATGAACAGAAGCTCAAAATGACCAAGCAAGAGGTTAAGGATGAATATAAGCAGACCGAGGGTGATCCGTTTATCAAAGGAAAGATCAAAGAAAAACAGCGGAAGATGAGCATGAATAGGATGATACAACAGGTTCCACAGGCGGATGTTATAGTCAGAAACCCTACTCATTTTGCAGTCGCTCTGAAGTATGATCTTGAAAATGATCAGGCGCCTGTTGTTCTGGCGAAAGGTCAGGATTACATGGCCATGAGAATCATCGATATCGGATTGAAGCACAATATTTTGATGACTGAAAATAAGCCCTTGGCCAGGAGTTTGTTTCAGACTGTTGAAGTTAATGATTATATACCGGCCGAATTATACAAGGCTGTTGCGGAAGTGATGGCATGGGTTTACAGCACTAAGAAAAAGGGCGGAAAGGCAATATGAAGATTTTAAGTAATGCAGTTGTTGTATTTGTAATAATGATAGTGGCATTGATCATCATACCATTGCCTCCATTTTTTCTGGATTTCATGTTTATCATCAGCATCTCATTATCGATGATTATTCTGCTGACAACAATGTTTATTAAAGGGCCTTTGGAGTTTTCGATATTCCCCTCGCTGCTGCTGATAACGACATTGCTTCGATTGTCTCTGAATATTTCATCTACACGTTTGATTTTATCTAACGGCGGCGAAGCGGGACAGGTAATTGCAACATTCGGATCCTTTGTTTTAGGCGGCAACGCTGTAGTCGGCTTTATAGTATTCATCATCATAGTAATTGTGCAGTTTATTGTGATAACAAAGGGTGCCGAAAGAATAGCCGAAGTATCGGCCAGGTTTACTTTAGATGCGATGCCCGGTAAGCAGATGGCTATTGATGCAGATCTGAGCTCCGGCTTGATTAATGAACAGGAAGCACGAGAGAGACGAAAAACGATTCAGCGCGAATCTGAATTTTTCGGAGCAATGGACGGAGCCACCAAGCTTGTTAAGGGTGATGCCATCGCCTCAATGATTATTGCCGTGGTCAATCTTGTCGGAGGCACGGTAATCGGTATGGTTCAGGGCGACATGCCCTTCTCAGAGGTACTTAATGTATATTCCATCGCAACGGTGGGAGAGGGCCTGGTAAGCCAGCTTCCCGCACTTATGATCTCAACTGCTACAGGTATGATCGTTACAAGATCAGCATCGGAAGGAAATTTGAATGAAGATGTAAAAACGCAGTTTTTATCTCAGCCTAAAGTACTGTTATTATCAGGGCTTACTATTTTGTGCATGTGCTTGATTCCTGGTGCTCCGATAATTCAGATTGCGATACTGGGATGTATTTTAGTTGCTCTTGGGGCTGCACTTATCAGAACCACCTCATCTGTTAAGCAAAAGGAAGATATCCGAGAGATGCAGGAGCTTTTAGAGGAAGAAAGCAATGAAGCAAATTACTACAGAAACATTGACAACGTATATGATCTGTTGGGTGTTGAACCCATCGAAATGGAATTTGGATACTCTCTTCTCCCTCTTGTGGATGAGGGTGCAGGCGGAAGTTTTATTGATCGGATTGTAATCTTCCGAAAACAATTTGCATTGGAGATGGGCGCCGTTGTACCGACGGTTCGTCTTCGCGATAACGGTTTGATCAATCCGAATCAGTATCTGATTAAGATAAAAGGAGAAGAAGTCGCAAGAGGCGAGGTACTGGTGGATTATTATCTTGCAATGGATCCGGGGAACATCAGCGGAGAAATTGTCGGGATCGACACGATAGAACCGGCATATGGAATTCCGGGCAAATGGATCACGGAAAGCGACAGAGAAATGGCGGAGGTCTACGGGTATACGGTTATTGATGCTCTTTCGGTCATCGTGACACATATGTCAGAAGTAATCAAGCAGCATATCCATGAACTGATCAGCCGGCAGGACATAAACATACTGCTGCAGAATACAGCAAAAGCAAATCAGGCGATTGTGGATGACGTTATCCCGGGCGTCATAAGCGTATCAGACCTCCAGAAAATCCTGACGAACCTGCTGAAAGAGGGAATTCCGATACGAGACATGGAAAGCATACTTGAGACCATAGGAGACCAGGGCGCTGCAATCAAAGATACAGATATGCTGACGGAATACGTCAGACAAAAGCTGAAGAGAACTATAAGCAGAAAGTATACTGACGGCAACAGCATCAAAGTACTGTCACTGGATCAGGGTATTGAAAATACAATACTCAATTCAGCCAAGAAAAGCGATCATGGGACGTATCTTGCTATCGAACCCCAGACAGTTCAAAACATAGTGGAAGGGGTATCAGAACAGATCGAAAAGGTGAAAGAGCTTATACATCAGCCGATTATACTTACATCACCAATCGTAAGAATTTATTTCAAGAGATTGATCGATCAATTCCTGCCTAATCTGACAGTGCTGTCATTCAATGAAATAGATACTAATATACAGATTCAGGCTATCGGAGTGATACAGCTTAAAGATTGAGTGTAAAGGGGTGAGGTAAATGAACGCAGCGGAATTAAAGGAAGAAGACAAGGCACTGCAGCTATGGTACAAGTACAAATTACATAGAAGTATTGAATTAAGAAACGAAATAGTGCTGCAATATACCGGCCTTGTTAAAAAAATTGTACTTCGGTTTAAAGGTAGCTACAGCAATTTCGGTCAGCTTGACGACATGGTGAATCAAGGAATCATCGCCTTAATCGATGCAGTTGAGAAATTTGATCCTGATATGGGGAATAAATTCGAAACGTTTGCATCCTTGAAAATCAGGGGTTCAGTCATTGATTTTATGAGAAAGCAGGATTGGGTACCGAGAAACCAGAGAAATCTGGCTAAGGAGCTTGATGATGTATATCAAGAGCTTTATACCTCTTACGGGCATGAACCGACAAAACAGGAGATAGCTGACAGGATGAGAATAACCTCTGTTCATCTGGAAAAAATTTTAGAGCAGCGTCATAATTCGATAATTTTGTCATATGAAGAAGCGATCAATGAAAAGATGATGGTTGCAGCTCCTTTGATTATCAATGACAGTGATGTGAATTCACCGGAAGCCGGACTGCTTTATAATGAGATGAAAGAAAAACTGATTGAGGTTATCGGCCAGCTAAACGAAAAGGAGCGGCTGGTGATATCATTGTACTACTACGAAAATTTAAAACTGAGGGAAATTGCAGAAGTAATGAGCATAACCGAATCAAGAGTTTCGCAGATTCACTCGGCAGCCGTAATAAAAATGAAAAATAAATTGATCCATTATTAGTATTTGAAAATCGCAGAACTTGCATTAAAGATTTTCATGGACTATCATATAAGGAGGTAACAATATGGTCAGAGGATTTTATTCAGCAGCGGCGGGAGTATTCAGCCAGCAGAAAGCATTGGATGCAATTTCAAATAATATTGCAAATTCAACAACTGCGGGTTATAAGAGTCAATCGACTATGGAATCGAGCTTTGGTGAACACATGGTTTCACGTCTGAGCGATCTTTCGGATATTTCCAGCAGTAATATAGGGCAGGGCTCTTTTATAACCGTAAACGGCAATGAATATACGGATTTTACACAGGGCAGCCTTGAAAACACGGGAAGAGCTGTTGATATGGCAATTAACGGAGAAGGATTCTTCCTTGTGGAAAGTGAGGTTTACGGCCCTGTTCTTACAAGGAACGGTCAGTTTGAAATAGATGCGGACGGAGATCTTTATCTTCCGGGGACGGGCAAGGTTCTGAACGACGGCGAAGACACCATCAATCTTGCAAGCGGAGATTTCACAATCGGCCCAACAGGCATGATAAGCATCAACGGGGATGAGGCAGACACACTATTCATCGCTGTACCCGGTGAGGATAGTGAAATAAAGAGCGTGGGCAATGGAGTATTCTTGTGTGAGGACGGCAGCTATGAGCAGGCAGAGCCGGGAATCTACAACGTGATACAGGGCGCTTTGGAAAAGCCCAACACAAATATTGCCAAAGAGTTGAGCAAGATAATGGCAGGCCAGAATCTATATAACTCATGCACACAGATATTGAAAATATACGATGGAATCAATGAGCTTGCCGTAAATCAAATCGGAAGAATCGGATAGAAGGTTGGCATAATGTGAAACGGAATTCCGTTCACGCTTTTGATAATATAAACAAAAGCGCTCAAGCCATTCCTTTTTCACAAATATGCCGATCCTGTGATAACGCCGTGCGGAGACACATCCGGCAGGCGTATAGGAAAGGATAAGACAATGATCAGAGGATTTTACTCAGGCGCTTCCAGTCTGACCAGCCAGCAGATTAATTTAAATACGATATCAAACAATCTTGCCAACGTAGGCACGACAGGCTATAAGCCTCAACAGGCCGCTTTTTCTTCATTGATGTATCAGACCATTAATGGAGGCGCAGGTGAAGGCAATACAATTCAGACAGGAAATGGTGTAAGAATTCAGAAAACGGGAATTGATTTTAACCAGGGTGAATTGAACAGGACTGATATACCTACAGATTGTGCGATCCTCGGAGAAGGCTTTTTTGCCATCGAGGATCGTGAGGACGGAACTATTACATATACCCGCGACGGATGCTTTAAACTCAGTGTAGACGGTTCAAACTCCTACCTTGTAAACGGCGCGGGAAACTTTGTGCTGGGGGAGGACGAAAACCGGATAGAAATCAAGGCGGTCAATACCGCTGCAGATTCCAAGGGAGGGGTTAAAACAGAAGGAGGCTTTGACCCGGAAAAAATAGGTGCCTTTGTTTTTCCTAACAAATACGGACTGGAATTGGCAGGGGGGAACCAGTATCGGGCTACTGAAGCATCAGGTGAAGCGGAAGCTTTGGAAAAACCCAAAATAAAAGCGGGATATCTGGAAAACTCACGAGTTCAGCTTGCACAGGAAATGGTCAGGATGATCGAAGCTTCGAAAGGGTTTTCTTTTGCTTCAAAGATCGTACAGACTGCGGATGAAATGGAAAAAATCATTAATCAACTAAGATAGCAAGAATTGTTCTGATGGGAGAATAATATGAATCAGGGAGAAGTTCCGGAAAATATACCATTGACCATAATTGAGGTATTATCAAGCAGTGACGGGATGACAGGTTTTATTAAACTGACGAAGCAGGGCGAAAATCCTGAGCCTGCCACAAAAGAGAAGATGATTGAAGCATTGACTGCAAACGGCGTCATTTATGGATTGAAAGAGTCTTCTATTGAGAAGCTGGCGGCAAGGCCGATCTATAATATAAAGATTGAGGTAGCCAAAGGCTTGTGTCCGGTCGACGGTCAAGATGGACAAGTCACATATTATGTCAAGCGTGACATGGAATATCAACCGGAATATAGTCTTGAAGGATCGGTAGATTATAAAAACCTGGATTATTTCCAGATCGTAAAAAAGAATCAGATTTTAGCTGAAATAATGAAGAAAACAGAAGGCAAAGAGGGCATTAACATATTCGGTGCTGCTGTCCCCGCCAGAAATGGGAGGCCGGAATCGTCTCCTGCAGGTAAGAATACACGCTTGATTCAAGATGGGACTGTCTTGGTGTCTGACTGTGACGGTGTTATACGATTTATTCGCGATACTATTGATGTCAATGAAATATTGAAGATCAACTCTGATGTTGACCAGCTTACAGGAAATATAAATTTCAGCGGTGATGTTTCTGTTGAAGGAGACGTATGCGATGGTTTTACTGTGCGTTCCGGAGGGAACGTTATAGTAAAAGGGGTAGTTTCCGATGCCGCTATTGATGCTGACGGAAATGTCCATATTTCCAAAGGTATCAACGGAGGAGGAGGAAATAATGAGATTATAGTAAGAGGAGATTTGCGCTGCAAGTATATAGAAAATGCAAATATCCATGTCGAGGGGAATATCTGCGCAGATTATATTATAAACAGTAACGTACTCTGTATGGGAAATATTGAACTGTCCGGAAGCAGAGAATTGATTGCCGGTGGAGAAATCAAAGTACTTGGAGAGCTCTTCGCTAAGGATATCGGCGCAGAGAACGAAAGAATCACAAAAATCGAAATACTTGGAATAAAGATTCTTGATACAGAAAAGATTAGCAGCCTGACAAAGGACAGAGATGACTTGGCGGAGGAGCAGCAACTCCTGACCGATTATTTTACAAAATTCAGTAAAAGCAGATTGAGTGCCGGTGATGATTTTATAGAAAAAATGGCTGTGCTAAAAAAGCAGATTATAATAGTCAAAGACAAGATCGAACTGTTGAACAATCAGATTCAGCAGCTTCAAAGAGAATGGACGATGGAATATCCCGGATCCGTATCCTGCAGGAGAAAGATGTATCAGGGTGTTAAAATTAATTTTGGTGAAGAACGCTTTTCTTTTAATTTTGACAATATTGAACACTGCAAAATTTTCTGGTGCAACGGCACGATTATTCAAGGTACGCTATAACGAGAAAGGGGGTTGGCTTTGCTGGGTAATAATTTTATTAAAATAAATGTAATTTACGCAGAAGGTCAGACTACAGTGACTTCAGGCATGATCAAATTCAAGGATGATAAATTTACGCTGCTTGGAGAGGATTTTGCTTTAATTCCTCACAGGGTTGTAGTAGATGTGGTCGGGTATCGTGACGATGGAGTTCAATTTATGAGTGGTTTAGTTTCGCTTTCCACTAAATCACAGCTTAATTTTGAGATTATTAAGTCAGACGGAAAGAAAGAGCGCAGAATGTATCTTAAAGAAAAGGTTCAATTGAATAGCGTGCTTTTAAGGGCTTTTTCCAAGGGGAAGAGCCGCCGTTCTTATGCAGTCGGCGAAAAAATAGTAATCAGAGATCTAAGCCTTGGAGGTGTCGGTTTTTATTCAAATAAAGTTTTATTAAAAAAGCAAAAAATAACCATGGATTTTAGCGGAATAAAACCCGGATTTACTGCTGAAGCCGAAGTACTTAGAAGAGAAAAAGGCCCTTTCCCGGGGGATTGCCGGTTTAAATACGGATGCCGCTTTCTTGATGTAAGCGGAGAAGAAGAAAGGGTTCTTTGTGAATTTGTATTAAAGGCCCAATTGAAAAACCGGAGAAAACTGACAGAGCAGGAAGAGGAATGAATGGAGCACGGGTTCAAATAGAAAAAGCCAATTCAAATCGAATAAATCGAGCTAAGCTTTATGCGTTGAACGGAGGATGTATTAATGTCTAAAACAATTGTCATAACGAATCAAAAAGGAGGAGTGGGAAAGACTTCAACAGCCAGTGCACTGAGCAGCGGCCTTGCAGAAAAAGGGTATAAAATACTGGCTATCGATCTCGATCCACAGGGGAATTTGGGGTTTTGCCTTGGTGCTGAAATCGACAACAGCCCGACGGTCTATGAGCTGATGAATGGATCTGCTTCAATCGGACAGGTTATTCAAAGCAAAGAGGATATTGATATTATTCCCTCAAATATTCTGCTGAGTGGAGCTGAACTTGAATTTAACCGGTTGGGAAGAGAATTTCTTTTGAAAAACGGAATTGCCTCGATTCGGGGCAATTATGATTATATTGTAATCGATACACCTCCAGCGTTAAATATACTGACGGTCAATGCATATACTGCAGCGGACAGCCTTATTATTCCAATGATTCCCGAGATTCTTAGCCTTCTGGGGATATCTCAGCTTCGGGAGACGATAGATCTGGTGAAAGGGATCTATAACTCGAACATCGAGGTACTTGGTATACTTCTAAATAAATACGATAAACGCAGGATATTGACAAGAGATGTGGAAGAAATGGCGGAAATCATAGCCAAAGAATTGAATACAAAGGTGTTTGACACCAAAATAAGATCATCTGTTTCCGTAGCAGAGGCGCCGGCTCATGGTTTAAGTGTTTATAAATACTCTCCCAGAGCAAATTCTACCAGGGATTATCAAAATCTCACAGAGGAATTGTTATCACAGAAGGGGATGATACCGGATGGCCAGAAGAAGCAATAAAACAGAGCATGTTCTGAAACTTATTACTAAAAATGAAGATGTTGGTGCAAACGATTTTTTTACAGAACAGGATACTGAAAAAGGTAAAAAACAGGATATTGATGAAGGAACAAAACAGGATACGGATGAGGATATAAAAACAGAAACGAATGCAGCAGCAGACATAAAACCGGATACTAATACAGATGCAGAGGCAGGGATAAAAAAGGACACGTCTACAGACATAAATCCGGTAACCTCAATAGATAAGATAAAAGATACGAAATATGAACCAGCGCTAAAGAAATATGAAGTAACAGCCGATATACAACAAAGCGGGAACTATAACGCATGCCTAAAACAGAATAATAATCTTATAAATCTTGCTGAGATACTAACCCGGGAAAAGCTTGGGCTGGTTATGGGAAAGATGAATGTCTGCACTTGTCCAACCTGCACAAATGATGTACTTGCTTTGGCGTTGAATTCACTCCCTGCCAAATATGTAACTGATGAAGCGAAGCTCGAATCCCAACTAAAAATATATAAGGAAAAACATGAAATGGACATGCTGGCAGCATTGGCAAAGTCTTGTGTGCGCGTAAAAGCCATACCGAGACATAATGTGGGGTGAAAACTTGATAAATAATTATGAAGAACTGAATGATATGCATATTGATGTATTAAGAGAAATCGGGAATATCGGTGCAGGCAATGCTGCTTCAGCACTGGCCATGATTCTGAATGAGGAAGTGTCTATCAGTCTTCCAAGGGTACAGATAACTGATTTTAATACTGCAGTGAATGCTTTAGGCGGGGCTGAAACCATGACAGTCGGCGTACTGGTAAATTTATCCGGTGAAGCACAAGGAATGATTATGCTTCTCTTAAACATGGAGGATGCGGCAGCAATACTTAGCATGCTTCTGCAGGATAAAGATGAGGAAAAGAACGCCACACTAAGTGAGTTGGAGCTTTCTGCGATCATGGAGATCGGTAACATCCTGAGTTCTTCCTACATCAACTCCATATCAACACTTACAGGGCTTTCGATAAATATTTCAGTTCCATATATAGCCATCGATATGGCAGGTGCATTGATGAGCGTTCCTATCATTGAATTTGGTTCCATCGGAGAAAAAGTAATGTTTATAGAGGAATGTTTTTCTGCTGAAGAAAATAAATTGGCCAGCAATATTATTATGTTTGCAGAGATCGACACATTGGAAGTTATTATGACAAGATTAGGAATTGAAATATGAGTGAACTGCTTGTTGTCGGTATTTCTGATTATAAGCTGGCCAGACATCCAAAAGTGATAGTGACCTATGCACTTGGGTCATGCGTCGGCGTTTGCCTATATGATAATCAGACAAAAATCGGCGGATTATCTCATATAATGCTTCCTGACAGCAATATGTTCCCCAAGAATGAACATACAAATAGAATGAAATTTGCAGATACCGCCATTCAGGATCTGGTAAGAGATCTTGTCAAGATGGGTGCAAATAGATTTAGATTGGTCGCAAAAATTGCAGGCGGAGCACAGATGTTCAGGACGCAGCCGGGCAGCCCTATCGGATCTATTGGTGACAGGAATGTTTTTAGCGCAAGAAAGACGCTGAGCGCTCTGAATATCCCTATAATAGCGGAAGATACCGGCTCAAATTTTGGAAGGACCGTCTACCTTAATCTGGAAACAGGAACAATGAGAGTTCAGTCACTCAGCAGAAGTGTCAGGGAACTCTGATAATAAGGTATATTAATAAGGAGGAAAAACAATGGCTGATATTTTTGAGGGAAACACAATACTGGAGGAAGATACACAACAGGGAAGGTTCTTGACATTCACAATAGAGAATGAGGTGTATGGAATAGAAATCAAATATGTTACGGAGATCATCGGAATCCAATCCATCACCAAAGTCCCCGAAGTTCCTGGTTTCGTTAAAGGTATAATTAATTTAAGAGGCAAGATAATACCTGTTATCGATGTAAGACTAAAGTTCGGAAAAGAACCAATGGAATATGACGACAGAACCTGTATTATTGTAATAGATATAACAGATGTATTGGTTGGATTGATCGTAGACAAAGTGGATGAGGTTTTAACAATAGATGAGCAGAATATTGCTGCTCCTCCGAATAATAAAACAGGATTTGATAACAGATACATAAAGGGTATCGGCAAGGCCGGTGACAAAGTGCAGCTATTGCTTGATTGTGAAAAACTATTGAAGAATGACGAAAGGACAATATTATATGAAAGTGCCGCACAGAGTCAAAGTGCTAATTGTGGATGACCCACTCTTATTCAGGGCAACTCTGTCCCAAGAGATATCCAAGGATTTTGGGATCGAAGTAGTCGGAACTGCCGGAGATCTATATGAAGTTAGAGATAAAATCCTGGAACTGAAGCCGGATGTGATAACATTAGACTTTGAAATGCCGAAGATGGACGGAATTGAATTTTTGCGGAAGCTGATGTCTCAATATCCATTGCCTGTTATTGTTGTCAGCTCTGCGGGGAATAACGTATTCGAGGCATTGGATGCAGGGGCTGTGGATTTCGTTACAAAGCCAGATACTAAAACAAAAAGAGGGTTAAATTCCTTTATCAACGAACTTATTATAAAAATAAAAATTGCTTCTACAGCAAAGGTCGGCAGCTATAAAAAGCAGTATGAGTCACCGGTTAAAACGGAATCCGACCACGAAGCAGGGATGTCAGATATCATAGTGGCAATCGGAGCATCAACCGGCGGGACGGAAGCGATATACAGCATTATCACGGCATTGCCCAGAGATATGCCCGGAATATTGATTGTACAGCACATGCCTCCTGTATTTACAAAACTCTATGCAGATCGCCTGAACAATTCATGCATGCTCGAAGTAAAGGAAGCTCAGAATGGAGATGAGGTAAGGCGAGGAAGAGTCCTTGTGGCTGCCGGAGATTACCATATGAGACTGAGCCGCAACGATTCGGGTTACTTCGTGAAAAGCACTATGGGAGAAAGAGTGAACGGTCACTGCCCGTCCGTTGATGTGCTGTTTGACTCAGTTGCAGAAACGGCTAAGGATAAAGCGATAGGGGTCATCCTGACTGGAATGGGTCAAGATGGAGCTAAGGGGATATTAAATATGAGACAGCAGGGGGCCTATACTATCGGACAGGACGAAATGACATCCGTAGTATACGGGATGCCGATGGCAGCTTTTAACGCAGGGGGCATCGTTAAACAGCTGCCGCTTGATAAAATTGCACAAGAAATATGTAATCATATAGCAAAATAACAATTGACATTAAATGCCATTTATAGTATTATTAACCTACAAAACATGAAGCGTCAAGCGATATGGACAATCAAAAGGGGTGTTTTGAATACAAGATTAGAAAGGAATAAATACTATGGCGGGTAAAGAAAGAGATAAGGACCGCGAAATCACATTTGAAGTTACGGAACATTTCGGTGTGATCGGCACATCCCCTACTGGCTGGAAAAAAGAACTCAATTTAGTCTCATGGAACGGAAATGCTGCGAAATACGATCTTCGCGAATGGGATGAAGACCATTCTCATATGAGCAAGGGAGTCACAATGACCAGGGATGAAGCCAAAGCCTTATCGGACATTATGAACGGACTGCAGTTATAACTTCTGACATCATCGGCCGGGTTTAAACCCGGCCGATGATGTATTTTATTTATATTTTCTCTTATTACATCTACTTTAGCAGCTGGATCGCTTTTGCAGGATCGCTGACCTTCAATATCAGACGTGCCGTCCCGCCGTTTGAATAACCGTACATGTAGGATAGATTTATTCCTGCTCCTGACAGCACCTTAAGGCTCTTGTGAAGTTCACCGGGAAGATCCGGAGTTTCAAGACAAATGACTTCTGATATTTTAACAGAAAAATCTTCTTCATGCAGAGCGGCAGCCGCCTTGTCGATATCACTGACAACCATTCTTAATACGCCGTAATCGGCAGTTTCCGAGATACTCAAGGCGGAAATATTGATGTTATGCTTATAAAGTATGTCTGTTACTTCCTCCAGTCTTCCCTGTTCATTTTGGAGAAAAACAGATAATTGTTTAATTACCATACAAGACACCTCCTCATATTTTACGCTTGTCAATGACCCTTTGCGCTTTACCTTCACTTCGCTGGATCGTCTTATGTTCCATCAGACTTATTATAACACTAATTCCCAGTACACTTTCTACTTTATGTTTAATTTTATTTCGGATGTTATTTAATTGAACGATTTCATCGGAAAAGAATTTCTCATCAATTTCCACCTGGATCTCAAGGGTATCCATAGTTCCCTTCCTGTCAACTATAAGCATGTAATGAGGTTTTGCTTCCGGAATCTCAAGAAGTACGCTTTCAACCTGTGACGGGAATACGTTGACTCCCCTGATAATCAACATATCGTCTGATCTGCCGAATATCTTAGCCATTCTCACATTGGTTCTGCCGCATCCGCAGGGGTCGTAATCAAGACTGCTTAAATCGCGGGTACGGTAACGCAGCAGCGGCATTGCTTCTTTTGTTACAGTAGTAAATACGAGTTCGCCCGTAACTCCGGGGGCAAGCTGGTTGAATGTGACAGGGTCAATAATTTCTGGGATAAAATGATCTTCGGCAATATGTAAACCGTTTTGGCAATCACAGTTGTTAGCTACGCCGGGACCGATGATCTCGCTTAGACCATATATATCATAAGCCTTGATTTTCAATCCATTCTCTATTTTAACCTTCATTTCCTGACTCCAGGGCTCTGCCCCAAACACACCGATTCGCAGAGGAAGGTCTTCGGCATTAATCCCGGCTTCTGTAATTGCCTCCGCAAGATATGCGGCATAAGATGGTGTACAAGCCAGTACTGTGCTGCCGAAATCCTGCAGCAGAGTGATCTGCTTCGCCGTATTTCCGCCTGATGCAGGAACAACAGCCGCACCAAGCTTTTCTGCACCGTAATGGATACCAAGCCCGCCGGTAAATAAGCCATATCCGAAGGATATCTGAATAGTATCATTTCTGGTGACACCGGAACAGCTTAAGGCTCGTGCGACTACCTCTGAAAAGATATCTATGTCCTTTCTGGTATATGCTACAACCGTAGATTTCCCAGTCGTACCGGATGAAGCATGGACTCTGACTACTTCGCTCTTAGGAGTCGCAAACAAACCAAAAGGATAATTGTCACGCAGGTCCTGCTTCGTTGTAAAGGGCAGCTTGACCAAATCATCCACTGTATTGATATCGCCCGGTTCAAGTCCTAAGATTTGCATTTTCTTCCTGTAGAACTCCACATTGTGATAAACTCGGGTTACCAGGTTTCTCAGACGTCTGCTTTGAAGATCGTACATCTGATCTCTGCTCATACATTCCATAGGTTCATTCCAAATCATATTATCTTACTCCTTGTCTGTATATTTTTGATGTAACCATTTTTTTGTTTCGTCATATAGTAATACTATAAATCAATCCAATTTAATTCAATCATAAGGAGGTATTACCATATGGGTTGCAATGCTGTTGGGGGCATCGATGACAGCCTTCTCTTTTTCTTCCTGTTGCTGGTTATAATTTTCTGTATGCCGGGTGTACTCGGTATCAGCGACAGATGTGACCGCCGCTGTTAAGTAAGACATAACCGCAATAAATTAAAAGGTTTCTCGTCTCATAAGAGACGGGAAACCCGCGGTACCACTCTAATTGCTATATAGCCACTCAGGACATAGAATCCGTATCCCGATAACGGAGGAAACCGTACATATCTACTTAAAAAATTTTTTGTTCAATATGCAAGCTCGAGGGGGAACTTCAATTACTTGTCGGTTATCGGCTCTCATCATACCCGATTTTCTGTGAACAAACAGAATAACCTACTCTGCCCTGTCATTGCCCTTAACATCATATGTTATAATGATAATATAATACCGTTAGAATATGAGTTTGTCAATAAAAGATATCAGAGATATAATAATTTAAAAAAATAAAGACAATTTCCGGATTATGTCTGCAGAGTCTCATTTTTTCTAAAAAAGAACGAGATTGCATATATTCCTGCCAACCCTACGATCGCATAAATAACCCTGCTTACAATTCCAAAATCACCACCAAAAATACTTGAGATCAGATCATATCGGAAAAACCCGATCAGTCCCCAGTTAATAGCGCCGATAATGACTAAAATAAGGGCTAAATTTTTCATGATATATCACTCCTTTCTAATGCAATTATGCCCAATTAATTCTAAAAATATGTTATAATAAAAAAATAACTAACCTAAAACTATCAAAATGGTTATTCATAACCGATAATACCTGGTAAAAGCAGTTAAAACAGAATAAATATGTTGAAGGGATGCGGACTATGGAGATTAACATCACTGTTAAAACAGGTCCCTGGGAGGAACCCGTCTCAAGGACGGTAAAGCAGGGAACGACAATAGAAAGTCTGGCGGCAGAATACAATGATCTGCCTTACATGGTTTTAGCGGCAAAGGTGGACAATAAAATCACCGAATTGACGAAAGTAATAGAATGCCCCGCCTGCATCGAGTTCATGGACATGAGAAACCAGGCGGCTGCCCTGATATACCAGAGAAGTCTGTCATTGCTTTATCTTAAAGCGATTGACGATGTTCTTGGTAAAGTTTCCACACATATCGAGAACTCATTAAACAAAGGTCTTTATACAGAGATAGGAACACAAGAGCCCATCACAAATCAACAGGTAAAAGATATTGAAGAAAGGATGCATGAACTCGTAAAGCAGGACATCCCATTTATAAGGGAAGTAATGAACAGGGAAGACGCATTTCAAGTGCTTCTTGCAGAGGATTACAAGGAAAAAGAAAGAATGCTTCATAGGTCGGACGTAAAACAGCTTCCTTTTTACTCTTTACTGGGATTTCGTAACTTTTTTTACGGACAGATGGTTCCTTCCACCCGCTACATCCCATATTTTGAACTCAGAAGGTATCGAAGGGGTGTATTGCTTAGATTCCCCCATCCGTCACAGCCTGACAAGATACAGCCCTTTGTGGATGAAGTACAGCTTTATAAGGTCTTCAGCGAAGCGAAACTCTGGGGACGGCTGATGAGAATATCTTTTGTGGGAGATCTCAATGAGAAGGTCGAGAGCGGAGAGTATAAAGAAATTATTCAAATATCGGAGGCGCTGCATGAGAAGAGAATTGCTCAGATTGCCGACATGATAACGAAGCAGAAGAAGAGGATTATTTTGATTTCCGGGCCCTCTTCCTCAGGGAAAACAACCTTTGCAAGAAGACTTAACATTCAGTTGAGAGTCAATGGATTGATACCGCTTTATCTGAGCACCGATGACTATTTTGTGGAGCGTCATCAGACGCCTCTTGACGAAAACGGAGAGAAGAATTTTGAAGATATAACAGCGCTTGACATTGATCTCTTTAACAGGGATATGAACAGTTTGCTCAAGGGAGAAGAAGTTGACATTCCTACCTTTGATTTTCTGAACGGCAAGAAGGTGTTTGGCACGAGAATAACCAGGGCACAGAAAGGACATCCAATCATTATAGAGGGGATACACGGACTGAACAGGCAGCTGACTGAGGATATGCCGGAGGAGGAAAAATTCAAAATATATATAAGCCCGCTGACTCAGCTCAATATTGACGAACATAACCGCATTCCGACGACAGATGCCAGAATGCTACGAAGACTCGTAAGAGACTATCAGTTCAGAGGACACACTGCGCAGAGCACCATAAGGGAATGGCCAAAGGTAAGAAAAGGAGAAGATAAAAACATCTTTCCATATAATGGGGAGGCAGATGTCTTCTTCAATTCAGAGCATATTTATGAACTGTCAGTTTTAAAAAAATATGCGGAACCTTTACTTCAGCAAATCAAGCGTGAGGAGCCGGAGTATGGTGAAGCGATCAGAATGTGGAAGTATCTGCAGTTTTTCAAAACCATAACTGATGATTCCGTAATTGCGAACAACTCAATTATCAGGGAATTCATCGGCGGCAGTATATTTGTATGAAAAGAATATTATTTGATTAATTATTATCTTATAGTGGTATAAATAAACATTATGGCTTGAAAATATAAGATAAATACCCAGAAATACAAGCCGTTTTAATATTACTATTAAAGTTGAAATGGAGGTAATTGTAAATGAAAGATTTAAAGGGAACAAAGACACTTGAAAACTTGATGGAGGCATTTGCCGGCGAATCGATGGCCAGAAATAAATACACTTTCTATGCTTCTAAAGCAAAGAAAGAGGGCTATGAGCAGATCTCCGCTATATTTTCTGAAACAGCAGCCAATGAAAAAGAACATGCAGAATTATGGTTCAAGCTGGCTCATGGAATCGGGACCACATCTGAGAATCTCGAAGATGCCGCGAACGGCGAAAACTATGAATGGACCGAAATGTATGCACGAATGGCCCAAACAGCAAGAGAAGAGGGTTTCCCTGAAATCGCCGCTCAAATGGAAGGCGTTGGAAAAGTCGAAAAAGAACATGAAGACAGGTACAGAAAATTAAAAAAGAATATTGAAGAGGGCAAA
This sequence comes from Eubacteriales bacterium, assembly GCA_028692105.1. Taxonomy (GTDB): domain Bacteria; phylum Bacillota; class Clostridia; order Peptostreptococcales; family Anaerovoracaceae; genus Anoxybacterium. Next base: position 57,849 of record JAQUYC010000006.1, read on the forward strand.
GTCTTCGAAAAGGATGACGTAGTAGAATGGAAGTGTGCAAACTGCGGATATACATACACAGCGACAAAAGCCTTTGAGAAATGTCCCGTATGCGACCACCCGAAGGCATATTTTGAATTAAAGGCAAGAAATTATTAAGAACATATATCCGGAGAGAGATATAGCTCCGGAAACTAAATTACGAAGATAAGATAATTAAGGAAGATACTGAAAAGCATCTTCCTTAATTATCTTATAAAATACTGTCAGGTTCTTTTTAACGTCTTGGCCTGAAAACATCAGTTCTCAAAGATGCCTTTGTATGATAAAATACAAAAGAAAAAAGTTTATTAGGGGGTAATATGGATTATTTGGACAAACTAAACCCGCAGCAGAAAGAAGCTGCTATACATAAGAACGGACCCATGCTGATTCTGGCCGGTGCGGGAAGCGGCAAAACCAGCACAATGACACACAGAATCGCTTATTTGATTAAAGAAGAGGGTGTTTCCCCTTATAATATATTTGCAGTTACCTTTACAAACAAAGCGGCTCAAGAGATGAGGGACAGAGTAGAGGACCTGATAGGGGGAGGTCTCAATATGTGGATACTCACCTTTCATTCTGCCTGTCTTCGGATTCTGCGAAAGAATGCTGAATATACAGGATATAATAAGGATTTTATAGTCTATGACCCTACTGATCAAAAGGTTGTCATAAAGAGCTGTATAAAAGAGCACAATGTAGATGATAAGAAGTTTCCGCCTGCTTATGTTCTCAGCATCATCAGCGATTGCAAAGAAAAAGGCATCAGCCCTCAAGATTATTCTAAGATAAACGGGTCGGACTTCAAGAATAAAATAATATACGATATTTACTCAGCATATTCAGCGGTACTTAAGAAAAATAACGCCATGGATTTTGACGATCTCATTTTAAGGACGGTTGAACTTTTTGAAAAAAATGATGAGATTTTAACTTACTATCAGCAAAAATTCCGCTATATCATGGTAGATGAATATCAGGATACAAATCTGATGCAGTACCGGTTTGTCAAACTGCTGGCAAAGGAGCACAATAATATCTGCGTCGTCGGAGATGATGATCAGTGCATTTATCAGTGGAGAGGCGCGGATATAAGGAATATCCTTGAATTTGAAAAGGATTTCAAAAACACTAAGGTTATTAAACTTGAACAGAATTACCGTTCCCACGGGAATATACTGGCAGCAGCACACTCCGTCATTGAAAATAACAAAGGCAGAAAACACAAAAAACTTTGGACGGATAAGGAAAAGGGCGAGAAGATAAAATATTATAGAGCGGACAACGAAAAGGATGAAGCCAGGTATATTGCACAGGAAATCGACCGCCTCAATTCACGAGAACTGCCATATTGCGGCTTTGCAGTTCTGTACCGCACAAATGTCCAGTCGAGGACATTCGAAGAAGCACTTTCGGCGCGGGAAATACCCTATAGAGTACTGGGCGGCACGAGGTATTATGATCGTAAGGAAATCAAGGACATCATGGCATATATGAGACTGGTCCAAAATACGGCAGATGATCTCAGCCTGACCAGAATCATTAACGAGCCAAAGCGCGGTATAGGCGAAAAAACGCTGGAAAAGCTCAGAGTGCTGGCGTCTGTCAGGAATGAGAGCCTGTTCGATACTTTATCAGATGATGAAATCGTGGAAGGGCTTTCGTCCAAAGCGGCAGAAGGTGTACGGGAAATGATATCGGTCATCAGCCAATTCAGCGGCGAGAAAGATAATTTAAGGGTTTCTGATATATATGACGGGCTTCTTGTACAGACGGGATACCTGAAAAATCTTGAATTACAGAATACGGTCGAATCTGAAGGAAGAATCGAAAACCTTTTGGAGTTCAAATCAGTAATATTCGATTATGAAAATGAAGATCCCAAGCTTAGCCTGTCGGAATTCATGGAAAAGGTTGCATTGCTTGCTGAAATCGATAACCACGATGCCGGAGAAAATGCAGTTGTGCTTATGACTCTGCACAGTGCGAAAGGGTTGGAGTTTCCGGTGGTATTCATGCCCGGCATGGAAGACGGTTTGTTCCCCGGTTGGCGTGCTTTTGAAAAGCCGGACGGAATTGAAGAGGAACGGAGGCTTTGCTATGTGGGCATGACCAGAGCGATGCAAAGGCTTTATATGACCAGCGCCGAACTGCGTACGTTATATGGAAAGACCGATTATACTAAAGAATCTCAATTTTTGAAGGAGCTGGACAAATCACTGATTGACGGAGATGCAATATATGAAAAGAAACATACATCAGACAGGAATTTAGGCTGGAGCCAAGGCGGAGGGAATGACGGATATTCCAATCCTGAAATTTTCAGACCTTTTGAACAGCTGAAATATATTAAGCAGAACAGGGCAGCCGGGTCATCGAACAGCAACAATACCGGCTCGGATTTATCCGATTTAAAAGAAGGGGACAAGGTGATTCATAGCAAATTTGGAGAAGGTCTTGTTCTTTCGCTTGACAGAAGCACCGTTAGTGTAGCTTTTGACTCAGTAGGCGTGAAAAAACTTGCAAGGGACATTGCGCCGATTAAGAAAGTCTAAGATACAAAATGTAAAGTCGAAATTTTATGCGTATGCAATTAAGGAGTAAACGGGATGGACGAAAAAATCCTAATTATGAAGGAAAAGGTAAGGCTATTAAATGAGGCTGCAAAAGCATATTATCAGGAAGATCAGGAGCTGATGCCAAATATAGAATATGACAGGATATATGATGAATTGCTTCAACTTGAAAAAGAGACCGGAACCGTGCTGTCCAACAGTCCGACGATTCACGTGGGCTATGAGCTTTTGAGTGAGCTGCCGAAGGAAGTCCATGAAAAGAGTATGCTTTCTCTTGATAAGACCAAGGACATCAGAGCACTGAAGGGATGGCTGGGAAACGAAACAGGCCTTTTATCCTGGAAGCTGGACGGTCTTACAATCGTCCTGACCTATGCGGAAGGCAGGATGACCAAGGCTGTGACCCGCGGAAACGGAGAAGTCGGTGAAGTCATTACCAACAATGCCAGGGTATTTGCAAATTTGCCCCTCACCATATCCTACCGGGGCGATTTGGTATTAAGAGGCGAGGCAATAATCCGGTATTCAGATTTTTACAGAATCAATCAGCAAATTGAAGATGTAGGAGTAAGATATAAGAATCCGCGGAACCTTTGCAGCGGCTCAGTCAGACAGCTGAATAACAAGATCACGGCAGAGAGAAATGTACATTTCTTAGCATTCTCCGTGGTCAGGGCTGACGGTATCGATTTTAATAATTCAAGAAGCACGCAGATTGAGTGGCTGAAAAGCCAGGGTTTTGAAGCGGTGGAATATAAAGCAGTGATGTCTTCAGACATTGAGGAAACTGTTTCATGGTTTGCAGAGCATATAAGCGAAAATGATTTGCCTTCAGACGGTTTGGTGCTGACTTTTGATAATATTCTGTACGGTGAATCGCTGGGAGCAACGGCTAAATTTCCAAGAGACTCCATAGCCTTCAAATGGCGCGACGAGATCAAAGAGACAGAACTGCTTGAAATCGAATGGAGTGCATCAAGAACCGGCCTGATCAATCCTATCGCTGTTTTTAAACCTGTCGAACTGGAGGGAACGACAGTAAGCAGGGCAAGTGTCCATAATCTAAGCATCATGGAGGGACTGGAACTTGGAATCGGCGACACCATCGAAGTATATAAAGCAAACATGATCATACCTCAGATATCTGATAATCTCACAAGGAGCGGAGCAGTTGAAATTCCGGAGAACTGTCCTGCGTGCAGTGAAAAGACGGCGATCAGGCAGGAAAACGGTGTTAAGTCTCTGTACTGCCCAAATGCAGCATGTCAAGCAAAGCACATTAAATCTTTTACTCATTTTGTCAGCAGGGATGCCATGGGAATTGACGGTTTATCTGAGGCAACGATTGAAAAATTCATTGGGGTGGGCTTGATCAAGGAATATGCAGATATTTTTCATGTGGAGCAATTCAGGGATAAGATAGTAAAAATGGAGGGCTTTGGAGAAAAGTCATTTAAAAATCTTATAAATTCTGTAAATAAAGCCAGAAAAACAAATCCTGTCAGGTTGCTTTACAGCCTGGGAATTCCGAATATCGGCTTGTCCAATGCGAAAAATATAGGCAAACACTTCAATAACGATTGGAATGCCATCAAGAACGCCGAGTATGGTCAACTCGTCCAAATAGCGGGAATCGGTGAAATCATGGCAAACAATTATATACGTTTTTTTCAGAATGAAAACAACAGGATGCTGATTCAAAGCCTGCTTAAGGAAATTGAATTCGAGAAAATGGAATCATCTATTCAAAACCGTGAACAAGTCCTGAAAGGGCTGAACTTTGTTCTGACAGGAACGGTAGAGCAGTTCCAGAACAGAAATGAGCTGAAAGAAGCAATAGAAGCAAGGGGAGGCAAGGTGACGGGAGCCGTCTCTCCAAAAACCGATTTTGTCGTTGCAGGTGAAAGTGCAGGGAGCAAATTGAATAAAGCCTTGGAATTGGGTATAAAGGTAATTACGGAGCAGGAATTTTTGGATATGATCATTAATTGATAAGAGTTTCGGGAAGAATATCATACGGAGGCGACTTCATGGAGAAAGAGACAATAAAAATAACAGGAATGACCTGTGCAGCCTGTGCCGCCAGAATTGAAAAAGTCGTCGGGAAAATGGAAGGAGTAGACCGGATTTCTGTAAACCTGGCAACCGAAAAGGCTGCAGTGTCATATGATCCTGAGAAAACAGATTTAGATGCAATAAAAGAAAAAATAGAAAAAACGGGCTACAGCGCTATAGAATATAAAGAAAAAAAGATAGTTGACGAGGATAGACAACAAAAAGAAAAGGAAATAAGAACACTTTGGACGAAGTTTATCATCTCGGCTTTTTTTGTGGTACCGCTTTTGTATTTTGCAATGGGACCCATGATCCCGTGGCTTTCTTTACCGATCCCGGCGTTTTTTGATCCAATGCATCCGTTAAACTATTCAATAATGCAGATAGCGCTGACTCTGCCGATCATTATTGCGGGATATAAGTTCTATACTGTTGGTTATAAAGCCATCATCCATAGAAGTCCTAATATGGATTCCTTGATCGCAATGGGTACTTCGGCAGCCATCTTGTACAGCCTGTATTCTGTTTATCAAATTTCGACCGGTGACGCTGATGCGGTGGAAGGCTTATATTTTGAGACTGCCGGAGTTATTATTACCCTGATCCTTTTAGGCAAGTCGCTTGAAGCAGTATCCAAAGGCAGAACCTCCGAAGCAATTAAAAAACTGATGGGGCTGACCCCCAAAACAGCAACAGTTATTCGCGACGGAAAAGAATATGAAGTATCGATCGACGAGGTGGAAATTAATCATATCATTTTTGTAAAACCGGGAGGAAAAATTCCGGTCGACGGTGTGGTTTCAGAAGGCCACACATCAATTGACGAATCTATGCTCACCGGGGAGAGCATACCGGTTGAGAAAAAGGCCGGTGATCCGGTTTACGCTGCAAGCATCAATAAGAACGGTACGATACAATTTAAAGCAACAAAGGTTGGCGGAGATACTGCACTTTCGCAAATAATTAAATTGGTTGAAGAAGCGCAGGGGACTAAAGCACCGATAGCTCAAATGGCGGATATCGTTTCCGGATATTTTGTTCCGATTGTTTTCTTGATTGCTGTTGCTGCTTCCTTGGGCTGGTTTATCAGTGGTGAATCACTGGTGTTTTCTTTGACGATATTTATATCAATTCTTGTAATTGCGTGCCCATGTGCGCTTGGCCTTGCAACTCCGACAGCTATCATGGTGGGAACCGGAAAAGGTGCTGAATATGGTATTTTGATCAAAGGCGGCGAGGCACTTGAGACAACTCATAAAATAAATACAATCGTATTCGATAAAACCGGTACGATTACAGAAGGAAAGCCGATAGTAACCGATGTGATCACAGCAAATGATACAGAGAAGAATACACTGATCCAAATCGCCGCGTCTGCCGAAAAAGGCTCGGAGCACCCTCTGGCTGAAGCAATCGTAAAGGAGGCAGAAAAAGAGGGCATCGAGGTTCTTAAAACAGATTCTTTTGAGGCAATACCGGGGCACGGTATCGAGGCGGAGATAAATGGGATCCATGTTTTGCTTGGAAACAGAAAATTGATGAACGATCGAAACATTTTAACGGCAGAATTAGAAGCTCAATCTGATATACTTGCTGCTGAAGGAAAAACTCCTATGTATATAGCCATGGATCAAAAAATAGCAGGTATCATTGCAGTTGCGGATATTATGAAAGAAAGCAGCTTAAGGGCTATCGAAATACTGAAATCTATGGGACTTGAAGTGGCTATGATAACCGGGGATAACAGAAGAACGGCGGAAGCGATTGCAAAACAGGCGGGAATCGACCGTGTACTATCGGAAGTATTGCCGCAGGATAAATCGAATGAAGTAAAAAAAATACAGGCTGAAGGCAAAACAGTAGCCATGGTAGGTGACGGCATAAATGATGCACCGGCTCTTGCTCAAGCAGATATAGGAATTGCTATAGGATCCGGGACTGATGTTGCAATGGAGTCTGCGGATATTGTGCTTATGAAAAGCGATCTGATGGACGTTCCTGCCGCAATACAGCTAAGCAATAGTACAATAAGAAATATCAAGCAGAATCTGTTCTGGGCATTTGGATACAATGTGATAGGGATACCGATTGCAGCCGGTCTGCTTTATATCTTTGGCGGACCTCTGCTCAATCCCATGTTTGCGGCAGCAGCAATGTCGTTAAGTTCCGTATCCGTATTGGCAAATGCGTTGAGGCTTAAAGGATTCAAACCATATTTTGGAGGTTAAAAATGAAGAAGAAAGTATTATTAAAAGTAGAAGGCATGTCGTGTTCTCATTGTATAGAGGCGGTTAAAAAAGCAGCAGGCGGTCTTGGCGGTGTATCAGATGTTTATGCTGATTTGGAAAGCAAAACAGCAACAGTCGAGTATGACTCTAATGAAGTCTCTCTTGAAAGTATAAAAGAAGCGATCGAGGATCAGGGCTATGATGTTCATGAACTGGACATATAAACAATATAACCGTATAATATAATATAGTGCAATAATATTCGAAAGCGGAGAAAGCATAATGATTTTAAAAGTATGGGCTGTATATTTCAGCGCTACAGGCACGACAAAAAAAGTAATAGAATGTATTGCAAAAGCCGCAGCTCAAAAGCTTAATGCAGAATATGACACTTATGATTTCACTTTGCCGGACGCAAGAAAAGACCCCTTGAAATTTCTTGCCGGTGATATGGTCATATTCGGTACCCCGGTATATGCCGGTCGTGTGCCTAATGTCCTGCTTAAATATCTTGCAGCAATCGAAGGTAACAATGCTGCTGCCGTTCCGGTGGTTTTATATGGTAACAGGGATTACGACGATGCCCTGATTGAACTGAGGGATATACTGGAAAAGGGAAATTTACATACGATAGCAGCGGCAGCTTTTATTGGAGAGCATTCTTTTTCTTATAAACTGGCTAATGCCAGACCTGATGAAAAGGATATGCTGAAAGCCGCTGACTTTGCCATAAAAACTGCGGATAAAGTAATAGCCTTAAATGACACCGGATTAGAGAAACCTGTTTTCGTAAAAGGTATACCGAATCCTTACAGGGGCTATTATCAACCCAGGGATCGTGCCGGAAACCCGGTTGATATCCGAAAGGTGAAACCTTTGACAAATGAAGATTGTAACAATTGCATGATCTGTGCAGATGTCTGCCCCATGGGTTCCATAAGCCGGGACGATGTAAGAGAGTATACCGGTATATGCATAAAGTGCGGTGCATGCATCAAGAAGTGCCCGCTGCATGCAAAGTATTATGAGGATGCCGGTTTCCTGTACCATAAGAATGAGCTTGAAGAGGGATTGACACGCAGAGCGGAACCGGAATGGTTTTTGTAGATATTATCAGGGGCAGCCGGCTAATATTAATCCGATAAATGAAAAATATCAGAGGTAGATGAAAATGTTAAAAACGGGAAAACTGGACAGCAGACTTCTTGAAGAAATCGTGTTTAAGAATATTAAATTCAAAAGACCGGAAGTTTTAACGCGCCCCGGTATCGGCGAGGACTGCGCAGTGGTAGATTTTGGAACGTATGAGTGCGTTTTATCAACTGATCCCATAACTGCCGCAGTCAGCGAAATCGGCAGACTTGCCGTGCATGTCTCCTGCAACGATATTGCCTCCAACGGTATTGAACCGCTTGGAATCATGTTGACCGTGCTTCTCCCCGAAGGTATAACCGAAGAGGATGTGGAAATGATCATGAAGCAGGCAGGAGAGACTTCAGAGGAACTAGGAGTAGAAATTATCGGCGGGCATACAGAAATTACTCCTGCAGTAACAAAGCCTGTCATTGTCTCCACTGCAATCGGCAGAGGAGAGAAGTGGGCATCACAACAGGCAGAAAACATGAAACCGGGTGATTATATACTGATTACTAAGCAAGCCGGACTCGAAGGAACGGGAATCATTGCCACAGACTTTAAGGGAGAATTAATCGGACTCCTTACCGAAGATGAGTTTCGGGAAGCAGCATCAATGCTGCGACAGGTCAGCGTTGTAAAAGAAGGTGTTATCGCAGGGAAGATAGGAACCGCGGGAATGCATGATATCACAGAGGGCGGTGTATTGGGTGCTGTCTGGGAAATGTGCGACATAGCAAATACAGGAGCTGAAGTATGGATTGATAAGATCCCTGTTGCTGAGGTCACAAAAAAGATCTGCGATCATTTTGATATCGATTATTTAAGACTGATATCCAGCGGTAGCATGATGATAATGGTACATCCCGAAGTTAAAGAGCAGATGGTAGCAGCACTTGATGAGGCGGGTGTTCCGGTCGCTTGTATCGGCAGGATCCGTGATCGTGAAGAGGGGGTTTGTATGGTTATAGAAGACGAAAAGATAGTGATAGCCCCTCCGGTCAGTGATGAATTGTACAAAGTAGTTTCCTGTACTAGCTCGCCCAATTTCTTTGATTTGTAAAATTCTATTGCATTGACTTTTTATAATAATATCACTATAATTATGTAGTGCCTTTTAGCAGCTTCGCTTGGCATGGTTTGGGTCCTGCGCAATAAGAACCTGCGAACCTCGTCAGGTCCGGAAGGAAGCAGCGATAAGTGGAATCTCTTATGTGCCGCAGACAAGCCTTCTCTATGTCCGCGAAGCTGCTAAAGGGCATTATCCATTTTGATAGTAATTATTATTTGAAGAGTGAGCGGTTTCAGTGAGAACACCCGCGATCAAGCACGGAAAAAGTAATAATACAGGAGAGGGAAGATGTACACAGCTTTATATCGCTCCTTTCGACCAGAGACATTCGATGGAATACTGGGTCAGGAACATATAGTAAAAATATTAAAAAACCAGTTGAAAACCGGTACCACAGGTCATGCCTATCTATTTTGTGGAACGAGAGGCACAGGAAAAACATCCACCGCAAGGATTCTGGCCAAGGGTATGAATTGCCTATCTGAGGAAGGTAAAAGACCTTGTGGCATTTGTTCAAATTGTGTGAGCATCAGGGAAGGTACATTTATTGATGTCATTGAAATAGATGCGGCATCCAACAACGGGGTAGACAATATCAGAGAGCTCCGTGAAAGTGTTAAATATCCTCCGGCTGCAGGCCGCTGCAAGGTTTATATCATAGATGAGGTACATATGCTCTCTTCAGGGGCTTTTAATGCATTGCTGAAAACATTAGAGGAACCGCCTGATAATATTATGTTTATTTTGGCAACAACTGAATCACAGAAAATTCCCGCAACTATACTCTCCAGATGCCTGAGGCTTGATTTTAAACGGGTACCGGAGAATACAATGAGGCAAGGCATGAGAGATATCTGCAGCCAAATGGAAGTCAAAATCTCAGAAGCCGCCCTGGGGCTGATTGCTTCCAATGCCGATGGATCCGTAAGAGACGCATTAAGTCTGCTGGATCAATGCATTTCTTCAGGAGAAAATAATGTAATCAGGGAGCATGTGATTGAGATACTTGGAACTGCAGGCGATGAAGTTTTTATCGAAATGACCGATCTTGTTGCCCATAATCAGATTGAGGATGCACTGCTGCTATTAAACAGAATAATAGCGGACGGAAAAGATGTGCGCCAGTTCATTAAGGACTGGATCGCTCATTTCAGAAGCCTTATGATGACCAAATTTATAAAAAACCCCGAAGATATCCTCAATATGTCAATGGAAAATGTGGAAAGAATTCGCCGACAAAGCGATGAGACAGAACTGTCCTTTATCAAAGACAGTATTATACGCCTTTCCCAGACACTTTCTGATGCTAAATGGTCGACTCAACCCAGGATTTTACTGGAGCTTTGCATTGTTAAGCTTGCAACGGATCAAAGCGGCAAGGAAAAGGCTCAGCTAATTTCTACAGGTCTTATCCAAAAAGGCGAAGCTGCTGCTGATAGACTCATATCAGTTTCTAATACAAAAGCCACAGGAACTTCTACCCATCTTGAATCAAGTCATGCAGAAAGCATTGACAAGAACAGCCTTGACTATGACAGGCTTTGGAATGCGGTATTTGAAGAGGGGGAAGCGCTTAAGGGAAGCTTTAACCTTCTTCGCGACAGAACTTCATTGAAAAAATTAAATGACATCAGTTTTACAGTTGAAGCATCCGACGAGACGATTCTGCATTATGTGAAGGAAAATGCATCCAACCTGGAAAAGCTTATGGAAAAGCATATAGGCAAAAAACTTCATATGGAATGCTGCAGCATTGCAGCTGCGGATGACGGACATGAAAAGGAAAAGACAGCTGAAGAGCTGGCGAATGAAATTGGAAATAAATTTGGAATACATATAGACGTAGATTAGGAGGATCGAGATATGGGAAAAGGAATGAGAGCAGGAAAAAAGCCCAATCCCGGCGGAGCCGGAAACATGCAGAAACAGATACAGCAGATGCAGATGATGCAAAAGAAGATGGAAGAGACGCAGGCAGAGCTTGAGACGAGAGAGGTTGAAGCTGCTGCAGGCGGCGGTGCTGTCAGCATAACAGTAAACGGAAAAAAGGAAATAATTAAAGTTGTCATTAAACCTGAGGTCGTGGACCCTGACGATGTTGAGATGCTGCAAGATTTAATAATGGCTGCGTCAAATGAGGCTTTAAGACAGATAGAAGAAATGACTCAAAATGAAATGGGCAAACTGACCGGCGGATTATCGATTCCCGGAATAATGTAAGGGAATAATCATGAAGCATTATGCCAGACCTTTAAGCAATTTGATCAGCGAATTGTCCAAATTGCCGGGAATAGGCGGGAAAACCGCGCAAAGGCTTGCGTTTTATATTCTGTCCCAAGAGGATAAGGATGCATCAGCGCTTGCGGAAGCTATACTTGAAGCTAAAAGGAATATGAAATACTGTTCTGTATGCGGCAATCTGACTGACATCGACCCATGCAGTATATGTAATGATAAAGCAAGAGACCGAAACACCATCTGTGTAGTGGAAAGCCCGCGAGATGTCAGCGCTATGGAAAGAATTAAGGAATTTCAGGGACTATATCACGTTTTGCATGGAGCAATTTCTCCAATGGACGGAATCGGTCCGGACGACATCAATCTGAAACAGCTTATCATCAGATTACAGCAGAGCGATGTAAGTGAGGTAATTCTTGCTACCAATCCAAACATTGAAGGAGAAGCAACAGCAATGTATATCGCAAGGCTGATAAAGCCTTCCGGAATCAAGGTGACCAGAATCGCCCACGGAGTTCCGGTGGGGGGCGATTTAGAGTACACGGATGAGATTACCCTGTCAAAGGCTATGGAAGGAAGACGAGAGCTTTAATAAAGACCTACCTACCAGTGCAGGCCTTTATTTTTTGCTGTTTTGATTAAGTAAGTGTATTTTGTTTTTTGTGCCATTACATCATAAATAGTGTAGTCGACTAAGTCGGGATCTGTTACTTCATGGAACATAGCTTCTGCTCTTTGCCAGTCTGAATGGGCTGCTCTTATTGAGCTGATCAGCTTCTCATCTTCAGTCTGAGGATATGGAATATTCAGAACCTGATGGTAAATCTTGCTTGCTGTGCCGGCAATACCTTCAAACGGTGGGCGCATACGTCTCACATCCTTTCCACAAGTTCTCAATTCTATTTTATTCCCAAAAAACATAAAATATACAATGGGGGTGCAAATAATATGGATATGAGTACAGAAATCGGGATTTTACTTGCGTATGCCCTTGGAATTTTTGCTCTTTATGTGGTGGGGTATATGTTTCTGCTCCCAATCAAAATCATACTTCGGCTGTTGATAAACAGTGCTGCGGGAGCTTTATCCATCCTTCTGATAAACTGGATCGGTTCCCTTTGGGGAATTCATATTTCGCTGAACATCCTGACAGCTGTGATCGTGGGCATATTGGGAGTGCCGGGAGTCATATTGCTTGCAGTCTATAACTATATCTTGATTTAGTAAGCAGCAACCCCCAAGGCCTTGGTCTCTTAAAGTTACCTGCTCATTTTATGGACAAGTTCATTACTTTGAATAACAGGATGGCATAGCAAGTAAATAAAAGTAATTAAGTAAATTTTTCATTGCCTATTTTCTAAAAATTAATTAGAATCAATGGAAGCTCGAACTTTTTGAATAGGCAAACTGAACGAAGATATAACGTCACTGTTCCTGAATTGTTCAGTGGCACAATTAAGTATTCTGTAAGGGAGGAAACGTTATTGAGCGATATTGAAAGGGGAACGGCGGCATTAAATACTGATGATCATGGCTTAAAAAAATATGATATTAAAGTTACTACTGTTGTATTTATGATCTTCTGTCTTTGTGCTGCCGGCGCATACGGCATCGAAGAAATGATACCTGAATCAGGCGCAGGCCTGACGCTTGTTATGCTTATAGTATTGCCGTTTGTCTGGAGTACACCTCTTGGGCTCGTTGCGGCAGAATTAGGATCTGCAAGACCGCAGGAAGGCGGGTATTATAAGTGGGTGCAGGAAGCCTGCGGAGAATTCTGGGGCTTTCAGGCAGGTTGGTGGAGGACCATTTCTATATATATAGATAATACGCTCTACGTCATACTTGCAGGAGCTTATCTGGCCAATGAATTTGATTTAACATGGGAAACAGAGATGGCATTTAAAATTGGAATGATTCTTCTTTTTACTTATATCAATATAAGGGGCATTAAAGATGTAGGCATTGTAAGCACAGTTTTATCCATTCTGGTTATTGTCGCATTTGGAATGGTTGCAGTATGTGGATTCATGAACTGGAAACAAAATCCCTTCATCCCCTTTACAGCGGACGGAGAAATCTTGGGGGTATCAGGCATTGCTCCTGCTGATTGGATCTATTACATTGGAATGGGGATTGCTATAGGTATGTGGATGTATGCCGGATACGAATCAATGTCGACAGTAGCAGGTGAGGTTAAAAATCCTCAGGTTATACCAAAAGCGACCCTGATAACTATACCACTGATAATGGCTGTTTATATCTTCCCGACAATGGGCGGCCTGGCATCCATAGGTGACTGGGAAAATTGGGGCACTGTGCCCGGGACGATAGGCTATGCTGATGTGGTGCTCACATACTGGGGACCCGCTTTCGGCGTTTTCTTTGCAATCGTAGCGGTATTGGCTCAATGTTCCATATATAATACTTATATTGCATCCGGATCCAGAGGATTCTTTGCTTTAGCGGACGACCATCTGGCGCCGCCGATACTCGTAAAATGCGATAAAAAACACGGAGTGCCTTATGTATCGGTTATCTCTGTTGCTATAGTTAATATCATCTTATGTCAGTTTGCTTTCACAACTATAGTGGTTGTTGATGTATTCCTGCTGGTATCTGCTTATGTTATGATATTCATATCAGCCTTGATTCTCAGAAAGAAGATCCCGGATGAAGAATTGAAATTTAAAATCCCCGGCGGCTATGGATTCCTTGTAATCCTATGCATTATTCCATGTTTCATCGCATTTTGTTCCTTTTTTATCAACGGAACAGAATATTTTATCGGAGGTATGATCGGTATAATCTCAGGTCCGATTTTATACATTGTCTGGAAGAAGATGTATGGCGGCCTTGCGAAGAAAGACCCAGTCAAGTATCCGGTAAATCGGAGAACAGGTCTTGCTATTGGGGATATAAAGAGAATCTCATCTATTTTCTTCGGCCTTTCCGCTATGGGAGGACTTGCCCTCCTATGGCTCCCATGGTTTGAAGGAGACTGGGGCCCTGATTATTATTTGGAAACATATGAAACGGGCTTTTTCAGCAACTTTGATGGTATGATTAATGCAATTCAAATCTGCTCTGTTTTGTTTGTCATAATCGGGATTGTCTGTGCAATTACGGCAATGAAGGTGGAACCGAAAAAGAAATAGAAAAAGATATTGATCTAAGCCCAAAACTGCATATCGAACAAATGAAAAAAAGATGCAATGCAATAAGCTTTGCATCTTTTTAATTCGGATGATTCTTGGCAAAAATTATTAAAAATGCTCAAAGTATAATACATACCATATCAGCAAATAATCTAAGGATATAAAGAAATCCGAAAGAGAGGATTGAATGACCATTGTTTTATTTTTAATCTTGTTTCCGCTTATTGCAGCTTTAACTCTTTTAGTTTTTAAGACTGATGCAGCAAGAGATATAATAGTGAAGGCTTCTTCGATCTTGATCGCAGCGGCTTCCATTTATCTCGCAGTGCAATACTTTGACTCTAAAGAAGAATATTTTGAGTTCGGGAATGTAACACTGAGTACCTTAATGATGGTTATTGAAATTTGTCTCGCTATCATTATCTTTTATTTGGGCATCAAGAATAAGAAGTATCTGGCTTCAGTTCTTGCAGCTATTCAGACACCTGTTATGGTATGGTTTGAGTTAAACATCGGGCACAGTATTACTGTCGTGAACAATTTATATGCAGATCGATTTTCAATCATTATGGGACTAATTATTGGAGTTATCGGTACATCGATCTGCTGGTACTCAATCGGGTATATGAAAGATTTTCAACATCATCACCATGAAGAACCAGACAGAAGACCATGGTTCTTTTTCCTGATGTTCTTATTCATTTCGGCAATGTTCGGTATCGTGTTTTCAAATAATCTTGTATGGCTGTATTTCTTCTGGGAGATAACCACCCTGTGTTCCTTCTTCCTCATCAGCTATACAAAAACTCAGGAAACAATCAACAATGCTTTCCGGGCCTTGATAATGAACCTCTTTGGAGGTGTAGGCTTTGTTCTTGCAATCGTGGTTTTGGGAAGATTCTATGGCATATTGGAATTAAACCAGATGATTGCAATGGGGACAATGGGAATCAACGTGGTAATACCTGCTTCGTTGCTCGCATTCGCAGGCATTACAAAGGCAGCACAAATGCCGTTCAACAGTTGGCTGCTTGGAGCCATGGTTGCTCCAACACCAACCTCCGCATTACTTCACTCATCCACAATGGTGAAAGCCGGTGTCTTTATTATCGTAAAACTGTCGCCGGTACTTGGCTGGAATATTGCCGGTATTATGGTAACGATGGTGGGCGGCATAACCTTCCTTTTAGCATCTTTTGCAGCCATTTCACAAAGCAATGCTAAGAGGGTGCTGGCATATTCTACGGCAGCAAACCTTGGCCTGATAGCAGCATGCGCGGGAATCGGAACTTATGCGGCAGTCTGGGCAGCAATCATGCTTATCATATTCCATGCAGTTACAAAATCATTGCTGTTTCTGTGTGTGGGCACTGCAGAACATAATATCGGAAGCAGAGATATAGAAGATATGGACGGTCTGTTTGGCAGAATGCCAAAACTGGCTACATTTATGATAGTCGGCATCGCAGGAATGTTCCTTGCGCCTTTTGGAATGCTCATTTCAAAGTGGGCGGCAATGAAAGCCTTTATTGATTCGGGAAATATCCTGCTTGTTATGATAATTGCATTCGGAAGCGCAGCAACCTTGTTTTACTGGACAAAATGGCTGGGAAAAATGGCTGCTATCATGGCGAAGAGAGAAAATATTCAAAGCAATGTACACAAAGAAGAATGGCACGTACTTACTTTGTTGACACTCCTTACTATAATAATCTGTCTTATATTTCCGATGATTTCTTCTTTATTGATAGTACCGTACCTACAGACAGTTTTCCCTTCTGTTTCGGTTATGGCATTATCCTCAGGCAACATGTATATCATGTCCGCAATGCTTGCTTTGGTTGTATTGCTTCCACTGCTGTTTAACGGAAAATCAAACAGAAGGATTGTCCCTATATATATGTCAGGGGCAAACCTTGGAGACGACTTGACATTTAGAGGCTCCATGCAGAAAGATGTGGCTGTGTCACTAAAAAACTGGTATATGGAAGAATATTTTGGTGAGAAGAAAATGAACCTTATCGGAATAATTGCTGCAGCTGCGGTACTTGTAAGTACCTTCGCATTATTGCTTGGGGGGTTGATATAAATGAATTTAACAACAAGCATAATCGGAATTACAGCATATCTGATACTTGCACCTGTGGCCGGAGGATTGCTTGCCGGGATAGACAGAAAGATTTCTGCAAGAATGCAGGGACGATTCGGACCTCCTATTTTACAGCCGTTTTATGATTTTTTTAAACTTTTGGAAAAAGAACCGATCACAGTAAATAAAGTTCAGGATTTTTATGTCATGTGCTTTTTGTTATTTATTATCATTACCGGATGTTTCTTTTTTGCCGGAGGAGACCTGCTGCTTGTCATCTTTACCCTGACACTTGCAAGCGTCTTTCTTGTAGTTGCAGCATTTTCATCTAATTCTCCTTACGCACAGGTCGGTGCAGAAAGAGAACTCTTGCAAATGATGGCATATGAACCGATGGCCCTGCTGACTGCAGTGGGATTCTATCTGGTGAACGGAAGCTTTAATGTTGCAGATGCTGTTACTTCACAAGTCATGGCAATACAGTACTTACCTGGTATATTTCTCGGATTTGTGTTTATTCTAACCATTAAGCTGAGAAAATCACCTTTTGATTTAAGTATGTCTCATCATGCCCATCAGGAATTAGTAAAAGGACTTACTACCGAGTTCTCCGGAAAGACGATGGCATTTATCGAAATCGCACACTGGTATGAAAACATATTTCTGCTCGGTATTGTATACATGTTTATCGCATACTCAGCCGTATGGAGTCCTGTCATTGCGGTTATAGTATGCTTTGCTATATACTTCCTGGAAATTCTTATCGATAACAATTATGCAAGAATGAAGTGGCAGATTGCACTTAATTCCTCATGGGTCGTGGCTCTCACGTTTGGGTTTGTAAATCTGCTGATACTATATTTTATAGGTTAATGAGGTGTAATAAATGTCATATGTAACAAAGTCACCATGGATAATTCATTATGATGGTTCAAGCTGTAACGGATGCGACATAGAAGTATTGGCATGCCTTACACCGATATATGATTTAGAGAGATTCGGCATCATCAATACAGGAAATCCCAAGCATGCAGATATTTTTTTGGTTACGGGGTCTGTAAACGAGCAAAATGTTAACGTTGTAAAACAGATATATGAGCAGATGCCGGAACCTAAGGCTGTCGTTGCCGTAGGCATTTGTGCAGCATCCGGAGGAATCTTCAAGGAATGCTACAATGTCATGGGCGGCATCGATACAGTAATTCCTGTTGATGTATATGTTCCGGGATGCGCTGCAAGACCGGAAGCTATTATTGACGGTGTTGTAAAGGGTATAGGCGTACTGGCTGAAAAACGTGCAGCAATGGATAAAAAACCTGCAATTATGGATAAAAAACCTGCAGCCACCGTACAAACAGAAGATAATGAGGAGGCTTAAATGACCGAAAAATGGAGAATTCAAAACTTTATTGTTATTGAGCCTGCCCAATTAATAGAAAAGGTTCAGGACTTAAAGGCAGATGGCTATCGTTTGGGACAGATTCACTGCACAAAGATTTCAGAAGGATTTGAACTCACTTATTCCCTTGATAAGGATCACATATTGACAAACTTAAGACTTATTATTCCCGAAGAAAAAGAGATCATGAGCGTTACAGGCATTTACTGGCCCGCATTCATCTTTGAAAATGAAATGCAGGACTTGTTCGGCGTAAAGTTCAAGCATATGGCCCTAAATTATGGCGGTCGCTTCTTTAAGGTTTCACAGCAAACACCGTGGAATCCAAAAGAAACAGAAGGGAAGGCAGAGTAAGAAATGGGTAAGAGAACTATTATTCCTTTCGGTCCGCAGCATCCTGTTCTCCCCGAACCGGTGCATCTTGACCTTGTGATCGAAGATGAAAAGGTTATTGAAGCAATTCCATCGATCGGATTCATACACAGGGGATTGGAAAAGCTGGTGGAAAAAAAGGAGTATACAGAATTGGTATACGTCATCGAAAGGATTTGCGGTATATGCAGCTTCGGGCATGGTTGGGGCTACTGCCATGCCGTGGAGAGTCTTATGAATATAGAAATACCTGAAAGAGCAAATTATCTCAGAACTATATGGCATGAACTTTCCAGAATGCACAGTCATATGCTATGGCTTGGCCTTTTAGCCGACGGTTTCGGATTTGAAAGCCTGTTTATGCATTGCTGGAGACTGAGGGAAAAGGTACTCGATTTATTCGAAAAGACTACAGGAGGAAGAGTTATCTTCTCTGTATGCAAGGTTGGCGGAGTAAGAAAAGATATCGATAAAGCAGATCTAAAAGAAATTGTAAATGTTACCCGAGGCATGGAAAAGGAATTCAGAGAACTGGCAGATACATTTATGAAGGATTATTCTGTAAAGAACAGACTGGCAGGCATCGGAGTTCTTTCAAAAGAAGATGCCCTTGAACTTTGTACGGTAGGACCGATGGCACGAGCCTCCGGGGTTTATTTGGATATGAGACTTACAGGGCATGGAGTATATGATAAGCTTGGATTCGAGCCTTGCATTGAAACTGCAGGCGATTGTTATGCCAGATGCATTGTTAGAATCAGGGAAATATATCAGTCCATCGATTTGATCTCAAAAGCGGCAGAAATGATTCCCGATGGAGAGATAGCAGTACCGGTAAAGGGGAATTTGCCGAAGGGAGAATTTATAGCAAGATTGGAACAGCCGAGAGGCGAATGTTTCTATTATGCAAAAGGAGCCGACTCAAAGTTCTTGGAAAGATTCAGGGTCAGGACTCCTACAAACATAAATCTCCCTGCACTTGTTAAGATACTACAGGGGTGTGATTTGGCTGATGTCCCTATGCTAATTCTGACAATAGATCCCTGTATAAGCTGTACAGAAAGATAGGTGGGAGTTTGTGGCATCGTTTAAATTAGGCAGAATGGTCATGAGGAGTCTGTTCAAAAAACCGGCAACCCTTATGTACCCCGTTATTCAGCGGGAGTGGCAGGAAAGAACAAGAGGGCACATTGAAAATGAAATAGATGAGTGCATTTTCTGCGGTATATGCCAGAAGAAGTGCCCAGCAAACGCATTGACAGTTGATAAAATTAGCAAGTCCTGGACCATCGCAAGAATGCAGTGCATCCAATGCAGCTGCTGTATTGAGGTATGCCCAAAGAAGTGCTTGAAGAATATGAACATATACACTTCGCCAAGCACGGAAAAAGTAGTGGATAGGTATGTGGGATCACCACAAGAGTCGAAACCGGTTCCGAAGGCAGCGCCTGAAGAAGAAAATGAAGCTGTCGGTGAAAAAGTGCTGTAATGAGGCATTGTGATGCATGAATTTCCAATTACCCAGCAAATAATCAAAATTGTCGGGTGGCAAGCAGCTGAGTTGGGTGCTTCCCAGGTGAAATCCATAAAACTGGTTGTCGGTGATTATTCCGGATTTGTCGGTGATTCCATACAAATGTATTTTGATGTGATCTCAGAGAGCACTGTATGCGAAGGAGCTGCCATTGAGATCGAGAATATAAGATCTAAAATGAGATGCACCGGCTGCGGTGAATTGTTTGAACGTGAATTTCTCTCCTTTAACTGTCCGAAATGCGGAGCTGATGGAGAGCCGACGGAGATAGGCAAAGAATTTTATATTGAATACATCGAAGTCGAAAGATGAAAAGTATTTTCACGGAAACCGCCGTCTTTGAATGCTACTTATCAAACTATTACCCTTGGCAGGTGCGAATACCCGAGGCAACCGCTCAATAATGCATATACAATTTTTTTAGATCAATATAAAATATGGAGGAAAGCATGCATGACGTTTTAAAAGTTAATATGATGGCGAACATTCACGATGAAAATGATCATATAGCTGCTCATACAAGCGAAGACCTGGCGGAACAGCACATATATGCTATCAATATCATGGGAGCACCCGGAGCCGGAAAGACAACAGTCTTGAAAAATATTACTAAGAATTTAAAAGGCCTGAAATCCTATGTTATCGAAGGCGATATAGAATCCGATATCGACACACAGGATCTGCGGGGAATCGGTATAGATACTTATCAGATAAATACATTCGGAGCCTGTCATCTGGACGCACCGATGATTCATAACACCATTCAGAACATAAGGTTTGATAAAAAAGGGATTCTGTTTATTGAAAATATCGGAAATCTTGTATGCCCTGCGGAATTCAGTATCGGAGAACACTGCAAAATGCTTATCTCAACGGTGACTGAAGGAAGTGACAAGCCTTATAAATATCCGCTTGCATTCGAAAAGGCCGATGTGATTATCCTAAATAAAACAGATTTGCTGCCATACATTGATTTCGATGAGGGATTTTTTATTAAAGGTGTACGGGCTTTAAATAAAAATGTGACGGTATTTAAGGTTTCGGGAAAAACAGGAGATGGCTTCACGGAGGTTGCAGCCTGGATCCGGGAACGAGCCGCAAACTTTGGAGGATAGAAATTGTCCATCAGAAAGACTGTAAAAGTTAAAATATGGGGAATCGTTCAAGGGGTCGGCTTCCGGCCTTTTGTAGCTAAATTGGCGGACCGCTATGGGATAAAGGGTGAAATCCTTAACATTGGCGGTCTTGTTGATATTATCCTGACAGACACACAGGATAGAATAGATGATTTCGTGAAGACTCTGATAGCAGAAAAAACGCTTCCTGCAGAGATTGTACACATTAAAATTGAAGAACTGGAACACCGGGAATTCAGCAGTTTTACGATACAGGACAGTGATAACGGTGATGATGAAGCTGCGATGATACCGGCGGATATGTCAATATGTCCCGCTTGCCTTGCAGAACTTAAGGATGAAACAAACCCCAGATATATGCATCCTTTTATAAGCTGCATGACCTGCGGGCCAAGATATACCATCATAGACAGGATCCCTTATGACAGAGAAAACACGGCCATGAAAGAGTTCCCTATGTGTGATTTCTGCCATAAAGAATATATAGACCGTCATGACAGGCGCTATCATGCTCAGACCATATCCTGCCATGACTGCGGACCGATGCTAAAATATATACTGACAGAGAAAAAGAGCGAAACAAAGGGAGCACAATCTGTTGGGATGATCGGTATAAAAGCAGACGAAAAGGTCATGGACAGAGCTGTTCAACCTGTCTTTGCTGCATCATCGCTTATTAACAATGGAAGGATAATCGCGCTCAAGTGCGTAGGCGGATATAATTTTGTCTGCAGTCCTTTCAACGAAGCTGCGGTGAAAAACCTGCGCCGTCTAAAGATAAGAGAAGAAAAGCCATTTGCCGTCATGTTCCGTGATTTGGACCAGATAAGGGAATACTGCCATGTCAGCCATGAGGAAGAAGCACTGCTCATTTCCAACGCAAAACCAATTGTTTTGCTCGAAAGGAAACAACCTGATACAGG
The DNA here is from genome assembly GCA_028692105.1 of Eubacteriales bacterium. Classification (GTDB taxonomy): domain Bacteria; phylum Bacillota; class Clostridia; order Peptostreptococcales; family Anaerovoracaceae; genus Anoxybacterium. Next base: position 79,787 of record JAQUYC010000006.1, read on the forward strand.
CCTAAAAAAGATTATAAACAATAATGCATCGGAACAAGAACCGGATCAAGCTGAAATAGCTGAAGAAAAAAATGCCACTGAAAAAAAAGAGATCTGTAGAGAGGTATATAAAACGAGCCGTTATATAGGTGCATTTCTACCAAGCATGGGTGTTCAGCATATGCTGATAGATATATGCGGACCATTAATCATGACAAGTGCCAACCTTTCGGACATGCCGATAATAAAGGACGATGAGGGAATGTTCGAGATTCAGAAAACGATGGATTTGAAACATTACGGCGAAAAGCTGCTGGCAGGTGTGTTTTATAATACAAGAGAGATACGAGTCAGACTGGATGATTCTGTTATCAGGGTGATAGACAGCCAGCCTCAGATGGTACGAAGATCAAAGGGATACTCACCTATACCGTTGTATATAAGCAACACGTTAAGCAAGAAAGACATGATATTAGCTGTGGGAGGGCAGCTTAAATCATCATTTTCTCTGAGCAAGGGGCCTTTCGCATATGTAAGCCAGTATTTCGGTGATCTTTCAGAAAGAGAAGCCTGCAGTATCTTTGAAGAGAATGTGGATCGAATGGAATCACTCTTCCGTATTCAGCCGAAACTAATAGTAAGCGATCTTCATCCATTGTATTTTACAACAAAATATGCGGAACAATATGCAAAGAAGCATGAAATTGAACTGTTAAAGGTACAGCATCATCATGCTCACGTGGCTTCAGTGATGGCAGAGCATGATCTAAATGAAACAGTAATAGGAGTGAGCTTCGACGGAACCGGATACGGCAGTGACGGAGCTGTTTGGGGAGGCGAATTTTTGGTCTGCAGCGGAATGGAATTTACACGTGCCGCGCATTTGGAATACATCAGTATGATCGGAGGAGATTCCTCTATAAAGGAAGGCTGGAAATCAGCCTTGAGTTATGTGCATCACTATCGAAAGCAAAATGAGCTGATGGGTACCCAATATGACTTAAAGGAACCTGAAGATCAAAGATGGCCTGCAGTCAAAGCGGGGCTGGAAAATCATATTAATACGATAGAAAGTTCAAGTATGGGTAGGTTGTTCGATGCAATAGCTGCATTTACAGGCATCCACGATGTAAACCGGTATGAAGGAGAATGTGCAGCAATGCTTGAAAATGCAGCTGCTGAGGCAGAAACAGAAGGATTGGACCCTTGGAACATGAATTTTACAGTAACGCAAAAGGCTGCAGGTCAAATCAATGAAATACTGATCTCTGCAAGGAGCATATTTATCCGAATAGAGGAAGGATTGCTAAAAGGAGTCGATAAGCGCAGACTTGCTCTGAGTTTTCACTATGCAGCAGCGGACTTGATCCTGAAGATTTGTACCGGGATCCGGCGGCAGTATGGTCTTGATATCATTGCTTTGACCGGCGGTGTCTTTCAGAATAAGGTGCTGACCGAACGGACTATTGCTTTGCTTAGAAAAGAAAAGTTTCAAGTCTATTGTAACATATCGGTTGGACCTAACGATGGCGGCATATGCCTGGGACAGAATCTCATAGGAATGAAATATTTGACCACAAAACAGCATAATGTTAATATCGATATAACATAATCGGGGAAAATTCAGGAAAGGCAAGAGGTAAGCGGATGAAAAGCATGGTGGCAGTTATTCCCTGTACAGGGTATGAGGAACAAGAGGTTTATGAAGCTATTGACAAAGGCATTTCACTTTTGGGCGGCTGGAAAACCTTTATTAAAGAGGAAGAAAAAATCCTTTTAAAGCCTAATTTATTAAGCCGAGCCAACGTACAAAGAGCAGTAACGACACATCCGGCAGTATTTGGAGCAGTTGCCCGTCACCTTCAGGGAAATGGATTTTTGCATTTGTCCTATGGCGATTCACCGGGGCAGCCGGGAAATGTGGAAAAGACAGCGGAAATTTGCGGCATTAAGGAAATTGCAGACCGCATGCAAATCCCCCTTGCGGATTTTACTCAGGGCATAACTGTTGATTTTGTGAGAGGCAGAACCTCAAGGAAATTTGAAATTTGTCAGGGTGTACTGGATTCTGATGGGATTATAAATATATGCAAAATGAAAACTCACCAGCTGGAGCGTATCACAGGAGCCGTAAAGAATATGTTCGGCTGTGTCTATGGAATGAATAAAGGCGCCTCTCATGTAAAATATCCTGATGCGGAAAGTTTTGCACAGATGCTGACTGACCTAAACCTCCTGCTTAAAGCAAGGCTTCATATAATGGATGGTGTGGTAGCCATGGAGGGCAACGGTCCTGCTTCCGGAACCCCGGTAAATATGAATGTGATTTTAATGTCAGCAGATCCCGTTGCGTTGGATGCGACATATTGCAGATTGATAGACCTTAATCCTGCAGATATTCCAACAGTGTATTACGGGCCTGTATTAGGGCTTGGATACTGGAAAAAGGAAGAGATAGAGATCGTCGGCGTCGAAAACCTTGAAGATTACTGCAATCCGAAATTTGATGTATCAAGGGAGAAAAAATATTCAGGGAAATGGGCCGTACTTGGCAGGTTGACTGTAAAAGGCAGAAAGCCTGTCATACTGAGAAACAAATGCATCCGCTGCGGAGCATGTATAGCTGCCTGCCCGCTTGCGGATAAAGCGCTTCATTTCCCTGAAATCAGGGAGAAGGCTTCGGCTACCGGTGAAAAAGAAGTGCCGGTCTATGATTACAAGAAATGTATCCGCTGCTACTGCTGCCAGGAAATGTGTCCGGAGCAGGCTATTATTGTGAAAAGAATGTGGAGACAGTAGCACCGGGCATAATACCTACCATAATGGTATAAAGTCAGGAGATATATACGTATGTGTATTGCAATACCGGGTAAAATCACTTCCCTCGATTTCCCAAATGCCAAAGTGGATTTTGACGGTAATATAGTTGATGTGAATGTGGGTCTTATTGAAGCTGCAGCCGGTGACTATGTGCTCGTTCATGCAGGCTGTGCCATTGAGGTTATGGCAAAAGATAAAGCCCTAAAATTAATTGAACTGTTTCGGGAATTAGAGGATCTTGCCTGATGGATATCGAACAGATTATACAGGAGCTAAAGGAATACAGTGGACCCGAACTTAAGATAATGGAAGTATGCGGAACCCATACCTCCTCCATATTCAGGAGCGGAATAAGAAGCTTAATATCACATAAGATCAAATTGATATCAGGACCAGGCTGCCCGGTATGTGTTACGCCGGCTTCCTATATTGACCGTTGCGTTGATTATTCAAAGAGAGAACAGCATGTGCTAATGACCTTTGGAGATATGATGAAGGTTCCGGGAATGGGCGGAAGTCTTTCCTGTGCAAAAGGAGAAGGCGCCAAAGTTGAATTGATGTATTCCCCGCTCAAAGTGATTGAAAAAGCGAAGGAGAACCCTGATATAGTGTATATTATTGCAGGAGTTGGATTTGAAACTACGATTCCCGCGTATGCTTTAACGATAGAGGAGGCGGCCCGTCAGGGAATAAAGAATATTCGCCTGCTGACAGCATTAAAACTTATAATGCCGGCATTAAATTGGATCTGTGAAAACGAAGACGGGATCGATGGATTTATATGCCCGGGACATGTGAGTGTAATAATCGGAAGTAACGCCTATGAACTGACGGCGCAGAGATATGAAAAACCATTTGTCGTGGCGGGTTTTGAACCGGAGCATATTCTTGCAGCCATATATGATATTGTAAGGCAGCTGCGAACTAAAAAGCATAAGGGATTTTATGTTCACAATCTATATAAAAATGCAGTAAGGACAGAGGGCAATCAAAAGGCACAGGAAATCATAGATCGATGCTTTGAACCGGGAGATGCTGTGTGGAGGGGGTTCGGTATGATAAAGGATTCGGGATTGTATCTGAAGCCGGAATATGCTGATTATGATGCGGGAAGCAAGGGCTTGGACAGCGATATCCGGCTGCCGGAATCCTGCCGGTGCGGGGATGTAATCATAGGCAGAATTAATCCTGATGAATGTCCGATGTTCGGCAAAGCCTGCAATCCGCTTACCCCATATGGACCATGCATGGTTTCTTCTGAAGGTGCTTGCGGAATCTGGCACAGGAATACAAATTAAGCCAAGCATCGGATAGAATGTAGGAGAGAAAATTATGAGAATAAACATGTCTCACGGAAGCGGAGGTAAAGCTTCTGCTGAGCTGATGAATAATATTTTCGGGAAACATTTTTCAAACTCCATACTTAATAAAATGGAAGATGCCGCAGTACTGGAACTGCATGGAAGAATTGCCTGCAGCACAGACTCCTTTGTTGTGACTCCAATAGTCTATAAAGGAGGGGATATCGGAAAACTCTCAGTATGCGGCACTGTTAACGACTTGCTCATGATGGGAGCCGAACCCAAATATATAACAGCGGGATTCATACTTGAAGAGGGACTAAAACTTTCACTGCTGGATAATATCGTATCATCTATGGCCAGAACAGCCGCAGCAGCAGGGGTTGTGATAATAGCCGGCGATACAAAGGTTGTGGAAGGAAAAGGAGGCATTTATATCAATACAGCCGGAATTGGATCGATACCGGAAGGAAGGGAGATAAGTGCCGGAAACTGTGATGAGGGAGATGTGATCCTGCTCTCCGGAACTTTAGGAGACCACCACGCCTGTATTTTAAGTGCAAGAATGGGAATCGACAATAACATAATGAGTGATTGTGCGATTTTGAATCCAATTGTCAATACTTTATTTAAAAACGGGATTAAAGTAAAGGCAATGAGGGACGTTACCCGAGGCGGTCTCGGCACGGTCTTGAACGAAATTGCAGACATGTCAAGATGCGGGATCGAGATAATAGAGGAAGCGCTTCCGGCTCGCCCTGAGGTAAGAAGTTTCTGCGATATATTAGGGCTGGATCCTCTTTATATGGGAAATGAGGGGAAGATGGTGGCAGTGATTGCCGCAGAGGACGGAGAAAAAGCCCTTGAACTCATGAAAAAAACCGCTCCCGGTAGGGAAGCAGCTTTGATTGCCAGGGTGATAATCGGAAAAGGTGTCATAATGAAGACAAGATTGGGAGGAAGCCGTATAGTCGATGTACTGTACGGGGAAGGACTCCCGAGAATCTGTTAAACGGCTTCTATTTTCGATCCGACATCGGTATATATTTCTTGTGAGGCTGTACACATTTGTAAGCCGGACGCATGATTTTGCCTCCGGCAACCAGTTCTTCGATTCTGTGAGCACACCAGCCTGGCAACCGAGCTACGGCAAATATGGGGGTCGAAATATCGATCGGTATATTCAAGGCACTGTAAACAAAACCGGAATACAGGTCCACATTAGCCGGCATCAGGTTTTTAACACCCTTAATCTCCATGAATAAAGATGGAGCACGCTGTTCGATAAAATCGTACAGCATGAAATCGTCCATAAGGTTCTTGTCCACCGCAAGCGCTTTAGCCATTTTTTTCAGCAAAGTTGCTCGCGGATCCGATATGGTATATACAGCATGACCAAGTCCATAAATAAGGCCGGAGCCGTCATTGGCTTCTCCTTTCAGGATCTTGATTAAATATTTTTCTACTTCCTTATAATTAGTAATATCTTTGACATTTTCCTTTATGTTTGCAACCATCTGAAGGACTTCGGTGTTTGCACCTCCATGCTTCGGACCTTTTAACGAACCCACCGCGGCAGCTACCGCAGAGTATGTATCAGTTCCGCTGGAAGAAACCAAATGGGTAGTAAAAGAAGAGTTATTACCGCCGCCATGTTCGGCATGCAGTATCATAGATATATCAAGAAGCTTTGCTTCAAGATCAGTATACTCACTTGTCGGACGCATCATTCTCAATAAGTTTTCCGCCGTACTCAATTCCGGATCGGGATAATGTATATGCAGGCTCTGACTATCATAAAATGATTGTTTCGCCTGGTATCCATAAGCAACTAGAGATGGGAAATATCCAATCAGATTCATGGATTGGCGAAGGACATTGCGTATCGAAATATCATCGGGATTCTCGTCATAGGAATAAAGAGCAAGAACACTTCTTGCTAATTTGTTCATAACATTTTTACTTGGGGCTGTCAAAATCATATCTCTTGTAAAGCCTAAAGGAAGTTCCCTTTTCGCTCCGATAAGTTTCTTGTAATCCTCAAGCTGCTTTTCATTCGGAAGCTCACCGAATAGAAGAAGATAACTGGTTTCCTCATATCCGAAACGGTTGTCTTTCCTACAGCTGATTACTATATCTTCAACATCTATGCCACGATAGAAAAGCTTTCCTGCAACAGCCACCTTTTCGTTGCTTTCATTAAGCTTATAACCCTGGACGTCTCCGATTTTAGTTAAGCCGACTACAACACCGGCTCCGTTCGAGTAACGAAGTCCGCGCTTTACATTATATTTCGTGTACAGGCTTGCGTCGATAGCATTGTTTTTCTTCAATTGTTCAGACATAGAATTAACAAAAGTTGATTCCAGCTGGTGATTGAATGCAATTACTTCCGGATTTGTCACGAGCATAGTTTCGTTGAAATTATTGGTTTTTATTATTTTATTATTTATATTTCCTATCAAGAGAACACCTCCTGTAAATATACTTTTAAATTATAATACAATCTGAAAAAAATGACAAGAAAATTAGATTTATTTTTACATTAGGTTAATTCCCAAAGTAAGTTCCACAGTAAGTAGATAGTAGAATTTCCATTGAAAAATCAATGGAAATAAGTTTGGGAATAGAGCCAATGAGTATGATAACAAGCGGTTTTCG
>JAQUYC010000048.1 GCA_028692105.1 Eubacteriales bacterium
ATATGAAGCTTCATAAAGACAAAGACGCTTTTCAGGCGCTGCTTTCGGTAATAGCAGAAAAGACAGGAATCAGGGAGGATATCATCGAGAAGGATTACTATCTTACCCTGCTTCTTTCTGAGCTTGCTTCATGGCAGGCAGAACTGCCTGCGTATTTCAAAGGTGGTACCGCATTATACAAAGCAATCGGAAGCTTGAAAAGGTTTTCTGAGGATATAGATCTGACGGTTGAGGTACAGGACTGCTCGAAATCTCAGGGCAAAAAGAGACTGGAAACGGCGGCAAACGGATATGCTTCTCTGTCCAGGACGAGCGACAAAGCAAGAGAGATTAATGCCAAAGGAAGTATCACGAGCGTTTATGAATATCAGCCGGTTACGAAGATTGATGTTGACGATGCCCTGCAGAGATTCGGATATGTAAAAGTTGAAGCGACTTCCTTCACGATAAGCGAGCCTGTGGAATCCTTAATGGTCTTGCCCTTGCTGTATTCGGAGGCAACCACTGAGCAGCAGAGCATCCTCCATGACAGCTATGACGTGTTTTCTTTTGAAGTCAAAACTATCAAAATGGAGCGTATCTTTGCGGACAAGATTCTGGCGGCGGAATTTTATTATCAGCGGCAGATGCTGTTTGATGTGGCAAAGCATTTATACGACCTGACTTTGTTGATGAACACCAAAAGAATCGCCGCCCTCCTTGCCCGACAGGACGAACTGCTGAAAATGCTTGAATATAAGCGGCGGGAGGAACAACACAGAATCGGCAGCGACTTGGCGGAGAAGCCTTTTGACGAGTTTCAGCTTTTTAAAGCTCTTGAAAATGACACCAAGCTTCAGGCGACTTTTGCTGAAATGCAAAGGGTTTACGTTTTTAACGATACCGATATAATCCCGTATGCGGAAGTAATAAGGCAGATGAGCAAGCTTTATGAGGTTTTGCAAGGGCTGGACAGATAGGAACTGCCGAAAAATCTTCGGCAGTTAGTTTTATAATTTATACCATGGAAATTAAATTGTGCAGGTGGCGCTTGCACAATTATGACAAAGGATGCCAAGCTCGACTTCGGAATGCGGAGGAATATCAATATGCAAATCGCACTAACAAAGAAACTCGCGGAGGCTATGGAAATCAAGCCCTCACCCGTCCGCGAAGTTATAAATCCGCTGTTTACTTGGACAGCAAACTGGACGAAGGTCTGGGACAACCGCCGAACCGAGGATATGCTTGTGTTGGTAAATAATGCTACACGGTTTACGGTTGCTATCTATCAGGTAAAACGCAAGGATATGAAAGATGTTCGATGCGCTCGCCGAACTTACCGGGAAGCCTGTCTACAAATATCGGGCATTTGAGTTGCTGGTTACGCTTGACTTGGAGATTTTTCAGGCGACGCGGCGGCTAATCGTTCCGGCGGACATTGAACTTCCGCAGCTGCATAAGATTTTGCAGCAAGTGTTTCATTGGAAAGACTATCACCTGCACGACTGGAATGTGTTTGACGAAAAAAACCGTGAGCCTGTCGCCCGTCTTGTTATGACCGATGAGGATTTGTCGTATGACGATAAAGCGATTCTTGAAGCGAGTCACAAGCTGTCGGAGTTTTTACCAAAGTACAAGCGTATCATCTATACCTACGATATGGGCGACAACTGGGAGCATCTGATTGAACTTGTACGCGTGATTGACGAGCATAACGAGGAATCGCCGTATCTGCTCGAAGCGATTGGACAAGCCCCGCCCGAAGATGTCGGCGGCGTTGGCGGGTATATCGAATTCCGCAAGATAATGCAAAATCCGCAGCACGAGGATTACGAGCAAATGAAACAGTGGGCAGGATATTGGCGTTTAGAGTTATCTGATTGGGAAAGCCGTCCACGGGTCATTTACAGATGGTGAGTGCATTGTAATTTATACTACCTTACGAACAACCAGAGGTCGCCGGTTCGAATCCGGCCGGGAGCTCATAAAAAAATAATCTCCAACCGGGAATGATTTTTTTATTATGCTGGCGAAGGTTGTAATAAATCAACCCCATTTGGTGTGAAATTATTGTATAATTATCCCAGTAAGTCAAGCTGATCTAAAAGGTAGCAGATAATATGAATTTCAGGAAGAATACACATATAAAATTAAGAATGTTAACTAAATTACTTCACAACAACATTGGATGAATGAGGAAATTGCTTCAGAGATAAAAATGGGAGGACTTCAATGAGCATTGGTTACGCCTGTCTTACTGTTGGCGTTTCGGGAACAAAGATAAGAAACTGTTTAATTAAAAATGCTACTCCCGAAATTCTGTCAACCTTAATTCAATCAAACTTGGAAGCATTAGATAATATATTAGACTACAACATAAAAAACGGCATTAAACTGTTTCGTATCAGTTCAGACATCATACCGTTCGGATCACATCCTGTAAATACGTTAAAATGGTGGGAAACATTCAATGATCAATTAAAGGGAATTGGAAATAAAGCGCTTATAAATAGTATACGTCTTTCAATGCACCCGGGGCAGTATACTGTACTGAATTCACCGGATGAAGCCGTGGTAGAGCGAGCAGTGAAAGATTTGAAATATCATACGCAATTTTTGGACACAATGGGTTTAGGACAAGAACACAAAATAATTCTCCACATGGGTGGAATATATGGGGATAAGACATCAGCCCTCAAACGATTCATCAAGCAATACCGTTGTCTGGATGAAAACATCTGGCAGCGACTGGTGATTGAAAACGATGATTGTCAGTATGACATATCAGACGTTCTTTCTATTGGAGAAAGCGAAGGCATTCCCGTTGTATTTGACAATCTTCATCATCAAGTGAATCCTAACAATAAGAATTCGGAGATTGAATGGATCAATGCATGCAGAAACACATGGAAACAGTCGGACGGTCTTCAAAAGCTACATTATTCACAGCAGAATGCCGAAAAACGACTGGGTTCGCATTCTACCACATTGGATATCGATGTTTTTTTACAGTTTTATAAACGGATTTCAAAGCAGGATGTGGACATCATGGTGGAAGTAAAAGACAAGAATTTGTCTGCTATAAAATGTATCAATACAATTGCTTCTCCCAGAATCCAACGATTGGAAAAAGAATGGGAGCGTTATAAGTACTTGGTTCTGGAGCATTCTCCGAAAGCATACCAAGAGTTAAGGCAGCTATTGAAAGACAAGAGCGCATATCCTGTTGTAGAGTTTTATAGACTGATTGATGACGCGATGATGAGTCCGGTCAAGCCTGGAAATGCTGTAAATGCCGCCCAGCACGTTTGGGGTTATTTTAAAGATTCATCTGATACACGTACAAGGCTAAGGTTTGAAAAGATCATTGATAAAGTACGTATGGGAGAATCAACAACCCCCATCAAACGCTTACTTTTGAGGCTTGCGAAGGATCAGCAACAACAGTACTTGATGGATTCCCTCTACTTTATGAAGTTGTTATAATGAAGGAAACAATACAGGTAACAAAAACACAATAAAATTAGAAAAATAAGGAGGTTAATTATGGAAACAACAAAAAAGGCATGGATAAATGGACTAAAATGGAACGGTTTTGGCCTTGCAGATGATGTCTGGGCGATTGTTATCCTTATTGGTGCAATTCTTTTGGCCGTTGGCGTGCTCTCGAAAATTCGTAATGCTGTGTCCCTGCTTCCTATTGCATGGGCTTATTTCGGAATATATCAATTAATCCCTAAACCTCAAAATCATCCTTTTAGAAAATAGTCTTCAATAGTCAAGAAGATTGTTTTTGAGTTTTTCAAGGACGGATAAAAATATTACAAGAAAGATAGCTTAAAGGTTTAATTGAAAGGATTGAGCCATAGATGCATTCCTGCACCATCCATATTGTTTGGACGCTCTATAAAGCCAAACTTTTTATAAAAATTTTCTTTCCCTTGCACGGCCATGATATTAATCATAACGGTTAATCCGTCAGCTAAATTGGTCTTGATATAATTCATTGCATTTTTCATTAATATACTGCCAATCCCTTTCCCTTGATATTTAGGAGAAACCATTACGTCAACAATCAAAGCCATATAGCCGCCATCGCTTATTACTCTGACAAAACCAATTATACAATTCTTGATGGATGCAGCGATAATGTAATATGAATTGTTGAGTCCTCGTTCGGCCTGATGATTTTCTAATGGATGCCAACCTACTTCTTTACGCAACTTGTTATATTCTTCTGCTGTTACTGTATTTTTAAATTGTATATTCATTTTCACCACTCTATTTAAATAAAATCTGCCTCAATCAACAAGCATATGCGACTGCGGCAAATTTATTATATCAGCCTTATCAGAATAAATAAAGCTATGGATCGGCTACACTTGACTGGACGGAATTTAAAGCGATGAAACTATAATTTTTGTAAGAAAAAGTGTTGCCATACCAGTGAGGTAAAAATAT
>JAQUYC010000028.1 GCA_028692105.1 Eubacteriales bacterium
AAGCTCGATATTCTCATCAATAGTTTCAATCGCCTTTTCAGCTAACTCTTTTCTGGACCCGATTGATTCAAGATGACCGCATTCACATTTCCATATATTAATCGGGGTACCCCAATATCTGTTTCGCGATATCGCCCAGTCTTTTAGGTTTTCCAGCCAGTTTCCGAATCGCTTTTCCCCTATGAAATCAGGGAACCAGTTTACTTCGTTATTATTTGCAACAAGCTGATCTTTCAGTTTAGTCATCTCAATATACCAGCTCGGTTTCGCATAATAGATCAACGGAGTGCCGCATCTCCAGCAATGAGGATAATTATGCTCTAACTTTTCCTTGGCATATATCTTATCTTCTGCTGCCAGCCACTTGATGATATCCACATCAAGATCAGGATCCATCACAAATCTTCCTGCCCATGGAGTGTCTGTATAACGTCCTTGCTCATCCACAGGGTTAGGAACAGGCAAGTCGTATCTTCTGCCTGTATTATAGTCATCTTCACCAAAAGCCGGCGCAGTATGAACTATTCCCGTACCATCCTCTATGGTTACATAATCTGCGCAGGTTAAAAAGAATGCCTTTTTATCCACCTTGATAAACGGCATGAGCTGCTCGTATTCCATAAATTCCAGATCACGGCCCTTCATTTCAGCAAGTACCTCATATGATCCGGCTCCCAGCACCTTATCAGCAAGGGCTTTGGCAACGTAATATACCTTTCCGTCCTGTGAGGCTCTGATATAATCGACATCTGCTCCGGCGGTAAGTGCAACATTTGAAGCTAATGTCCAGGGTGTCGTCGTCCAGGCAAGAAAATATTCATCTGCATCTTTTCTTTTGAACTTCGCAGTTATCGTATTAGTTTTAACTTCTTTATAACCTTGTGCTACTTCATGAGATGCAAGACCTGTCCCACATCGAGGGCAATATGGCAGTATCTTATGGCCTTCATATATCAATCCCTCCTTAAAAAACTCCTTCAGAATCCACCAGCAGCTCTCGATATAATCGTTGTCAAGAGTAATATACGGATTGTCCATGTCTATAAGGTAACCCATTCTCTTTGTCATCTCTCTCCACTGCTTTTCGTATGTGAATACAGATTCCCTGCATTTTTGGTTGAATTGCTTAATACCGTACTTCTCAATATCCTGTTTTCCTGTCATATTCAGTTGTTTTTCCACTTCGATCTCAACCGGAAGTCCGTGAGTATCCCAGCCTGCTTTTCTCTTAACTTCATAACCCTGCATAGTTTTATAGCGGCACACTGAATCTTTCAATGTCCTGGCGATAACATGATGTATTCCGGGTCTGCCATTTGCAGTCGGAGGTCCTTCATAAAATACAAAAGAAGGCATTCCTTTTCTGGTGATAACGCACTTTTCTAAGAGGTTTTCCTTTTCCCATTGTTCTGCTTGTTCGTTCTGCAAATCCGCAATGGCTTTTTCTGATAAATTTTCAAACATGATAGATTTTCCTTTTTCTATATTAATTTTATATAACACGCTAACTTATTTATTTTAAACTCTTCCGGCTTATTATGTCAAGGAAATACTAAGGCTCTCTCAAAGTCAGTGGCGAATATGGGCGTTCCCTTTCGTCACCTCCGCAGCTGTCCGATAATGTCATAGATCACATTTGATTCATAACCCAAAGAGGCAAGACGTCTTCCGATTTTGGCAATGATCTTTTCATCGATCAGTATTTCGTTCTCAAATTCTGCGCTTACCCCAAAGTTGCGTTCCAATATCTTTGTTGCTTCAGCAAGAGCAATTTCCTTCTCCGTTTGACGATTGAAATATTGCCGGAGTGTCTGTTGAATCAAGGCTTCATCAACGCCTTTTTCTTTGAGCTCGTATCGTATCCTGAGAGGCCCTCTGCCCTTTCTCATTGCATATCGTATATGGCTCTCACAATATCTCTCATCATCCACATAATGAAGTTCTTTTAAATACATAAGTTCTTCATCAATTTCTTGCTTTGAAAATCCCTTGGAAGTCAGGTGTGATGTTATTTCATATGCGCTCCGCTCTCTATGTTCCAAATAACGCAGCGCTGCCTCACGGCATTCTTTCTTGATATTCATCGTGCCAACACTCTTTCTTCTTAATCGGGAGATGCCATACTGAGTCCGACTACCCCGATAATAATCAGTATCGTGCAGATTATATGATAAATTCCCAGTGGTTCTCCCAAAACAACGACTCCTGCAACAATTGTTATAGCAGTTGAAAGATTACCGAAAATAGTCCCCTTTACCGCTTGTAAATGAGCCAGCATATAGGCATTTAGTATTGAAGATATCAAGGTTGACAGTAAGCCGAGATATGCAGCTGCTATTATGAAACTAATATGTGTCAGCGGTTCAAAATAATTCACAAGTGTTCCATTATTCAGCCCTATTATAATTGCAGCAAGGTTAAATGCAATAAAACCGCCCCCTGTTATGAACAGTGTAATCTCAAATGGTGTATAAGTTCCCCTTACATACCGCATCATAATATTACTGAAGGCAGATAATAAGCTGGAAACAAACAATATTACAAGCCCTATGAAATTCACAGTGATATCGGCAGCCCCAAGAATAAACATTGTTATGACTGCAGCAACCGACAGAAATATAAAAACATTCTGCTTCCAGTTTGTTTGTTCTTTAAGGAAAAAACCAGCCATGATTTTAACAAGGATAGGTACCATTGCAAAAATAATTCCGCTTTCAATTGAAGTTGCAAAAACAAGTCCAATGGTCTGTAATGCCATAAAGCTTATATAAAATCCGGCTGTTATTATCAGCTTGCCTTTCCTCCTGCCTGCAAGATTTACTTTTATGAATCCTGCAATTATCGGTATCAAGGCTCCCAGAAATGCGAAATTATAACGATATACTAAAGTTTCCAAGGGATCGGCTACAGCGAGGCAGGTCTTAATACCTAAAAAAGAGAAACCGATAATGAAAGAAAAAGCCACTGCACTCCCATAAACCTTAAGCTTGCTCTCTTCATCTATTTTGATACTGTCAGATGCAGCTGATTCATTTTTTATTTCTTTATCTTTGCTCATTGGTGCTGTACCTCATACGATTGTTAAAATGCTTTCGATCGCTTTACCGCTTCCGCTGCAATGAGCTGCTTTTACACCATGTTGAATACTATAAGTTTCAATGCGGCTAAGCTGTGCTTCAGGCTCATCCTCATTTTTTAACATCCTCACGAATGGGGAAAGCTTTCCATCCTTAATTACAGAAAAACTGTCGAGCCCTTTTGACAATCCAAGTCCCAGAAATTTTACATATGCTTCTTTACTCACCCAAATATCAAAGAACCCCTCAAGTCCCATCTTAAGGATATACTGATATTCCTCCTCTGTAAAATAGCGCTTCGCAATCTTAATATGATTGACTTTGTCACGAAACTCCTCCATATCAAACCCTACCGGTTCTTGTGCCATCAGACAACCCCAAAAGCTGCCGGAATGGCTTACGGAGTAATGAATCGGGAATTTTTCCGATTGTCTCCCTGCTGAATCAGAGAATGCAAAATATGGTTTACCTTTTTCGTCTCGCAAAATTATCAGAGACTTTAATTCTTCTTCGGTAATCGCAATCCCTTTCCTTGGAGCGTAATCTCTTAAAGCTTTTTTTACCATGCGCTCACTGAAATCAGATTGTTTTTCTCTGCCCGGTTCCAATTGCGATTTTATATTGATAGCTTCGTTTTTATATAGATAAAGGTACATATTACATCCTTTTAAAATATGATCATAATTCTCATTCTTACAGAATTTAATTATACACGGATAACAGTTGTTTTTACAGGCATTATCCGAAATAATACCGATTTCGATTTACTGACACGATGTTAAAACCGGCCGACCCTGACAGAATTCATAACTGCAAGAATCGCAACACCTACATCGGCGAACACAGCCCCCCACATAGTCACATAACCAAAAGCTCCCAGCAATAAAATGATTCCTTTCACTGTAAGAGCCCCTATAATATTCTGCCATACTATCCTTCTGGTTCTGCCGGCTATTTTTATTGCGGTTATGACCTTGGATGGCTCATCGTTCATGATTACTATATCTGCCGCTTCTATTGCAGCATCAGAGCCGACTCCTCCCATTGCTATTCCTATATCTGCCCGTGCAAGTACCGGTGCGTCATTTATACCGTCTCCCACGAATATGATATTTCCTTTTTTCTTTCCCGCATTCTGTTTATAATCATCTTCTATGATAGACTCCAGAACCTCTACTTTCTGATGCGGAAGCAATTCTGAATAAACCTCATTTATTCCTAAGTCTTGACCGATTTTCTCCCCGATCTGCTTATTGTCACCGGTGAGCATTACGACTTTATTTATTCTTAGTGTATGAAGAAGACGAATAGCTTTTGAGCTGTCGCTCTTTGCCTCATCAGAAATTATAATTGCCCCTGCATAGTTTCCGTCTGCTGCAATATATACTACAGTACCGGTTTCATCTTCCTTTAGGACGGAAATCCCTTCTTCCTGCATTAACCGGTAGTTTCCTGCCAGTATATTTTTATTGCCAACCTGAACCTTAATTCCAAAGCCTGCCCTCTCTGTCAAACCCGATATTTGCTCTTCGTCGATCGTATTCAACGGATTCTCACAATACCGGTTTTTAATTGATACGGCGATTGGATGAGTGGAATTATATTCTGCATAAGCACCGTATTTCAATACTTCATCTTTTGTATGTCCCACCTGGTTTATGACTTTCGTTACTTTAAAGACACCGGTAGTCAGTGTTCCTGTTTTATCAAATATTACTGCATTAACAGAATTCAATGCTTCCAGATAGTTGCTTCCCTTAATCAAGATACCTACTGATGATGCTGCTCCAATACCCCCAAAAAAGCCGACAGGTATGGAAATCACCAATGCGCAGGGGCAGGAAATCACAAGAAATACAAGTGCTCTGTACAGCCAATCCTGAAAGCTTCCTGAATTTAGGACAAATGGAGGGATAACTGCCAGAGCTGCGGCTATTCCTACAACAGCCGGTGTATAATATGAGGCAAATTTTGTAATGAAGTTTTCAGTTTTCGCCTTCTTGCTGCTTGCATTCTGCACCAGTTCAATTATCTTTGAAGCAGTCGATTCTTCAAATCCCTTAGTTACTTTTATCTCTAATAAACCCTGACCGTTTATAGAACCCGAAAGCACTGCCGTACCGACGCTTACATCACGTGGCAGGGATTCACCTGTCAAAGCTTTTGTATCGATAGCGGATTCACCATTAGTCACTATTCCATCAAGCGGAATCTTCTCTCCTGCTTTCACGACGATGATATCATCCGGACGGACATTCTCAGCCGCTATCACCCGAATCCCTTCCGCAGTCTTGATATTTGCCGTATCCGGTCTGATATCCAAAAGAGAGGAGATGGATTTCCGAGAACCTGCAACCGCTTTATCCTGCAGATATTCTCCGACCTGATAAAAAAGCATTACAGCCACTGCTTCCGGATACTCGCCGATAATAAATGCACCTATACTGGCGATAGACATAAGAGAGTTTTCATCAAAGACTTTACCTGCTAATATATTTCTACCTGCAGTCAATAATATATCTTTACCTATTAATAGATAAGAAATCAGATAGATTCCAACCATCACATATTGAGGTATCTGTTTCAGGAAGAGGCTTATTCCTATTCCAATAACAAATAATACGATTCCGGCATAAAAACTTTTGGGTTTACGCTCATCCTCATGTAAAACGCATTTATCACCATGGCAGCAGCATCCGTTCTTTTCTGTAATTAATTCAGTCATATTCACCTTCCCCGCTTTCCCTATATGCTATCATCGATGTCTGACATGATTCAAACCTTGCTTAAATATTTCATTCACATGGTCATCATCAAGTGTATAATATACGACCTTACCTTCCTTCTGAAACTTGACAAGTCTTACATTTCTCAGAACCCTCAGTTGATGCGAAATCGCAGATTGAGACATATCAAGCAATGCAGCAATATCGCAGACACACATTCTGTTTTTTGATAAAGCAAATAGTATTTTTAGCCTCGTCTGGTCTCCCAGACTTTTAAACAATTCCGAGAGATCGTACATCTGCTCAGCTGCAGGCATTTCCTCTTTAACCCGATCTATAACATCATCATGTATCACAGTAGTTTCACACTTTGCTATACTGTTTTGCTTGTTCATGATCTGCTCCTCCATTTAACATATGATCTGTACTGTCTGTATGGTTCTAAAACACAGCAGACCGAACATTCCATTTAAATAATTAAACATATGAATATATATTCATATGTTTATGATATCATATGGCTGCTAAGCTGTCAATTATAAGGAACTCCTTTTTATTCCGTTACTTGAAATACTTTTCTTTTATACTCATCGCTGAACTGTTGTGTAAATAAGCTGACTATCGGGACTGCTATTAGTGATACAGCCATCGCTGATACACCAAAAACCGGGGCCATTGATTTTGCTGTATCGAATCCAGCTGTAGCAGTATAGAATATCAGCATAGATCCAACTACCACAATACCGGATAGCATTCCTGCCCAAGCCCCTGCCCTTGTGACGTTTTTCGAGTATAAACCCCAGAGATAAGGACCGATGAATGAGCCGGCAACTACACCCCATGAAAAAGACATCAGATTTACTATAAAAGATATGTTTGCAGTAGCAAATATATATGAGAATGCAATGAAAACCACACATAAAACCCGCAGCATCATCACCTGGTGCTGCGGTTTGATATCAGGATGTATCTCTTTCACCAGATCTACCGATACTGCCGAACTTGACGACAAAACTATGGAAGATAGAGTTGACATAGAAGCCGAAAGGAGCAGAAGCAAAATTACACTTAGAACAATCATTGAAAAGATACTCCCTGTCAAAGCTTTCATTAACAGAGTCGGCATTACATTGTCGTAACCGCCTGCCACATTAGGAAATCCGTTGGCATCCGCTTCCAGAAAGAGTCTGGACAGTGAGCCTGAAAAATATGCTCCACAGCCAATGAACGTTGCAAAAAGGGTAGAAATGATCGTTGCAATCTTTATGTCACTCTCTTTCTTGATTGCATAATATTTATGTACCATTTGAGGCAGCCCCCATACACCAAAACTTGTCAGACAAATATTTGTTATCAGAAAACTTCGGCTGCTGCCTCCGGTGAAATCTGTAAGCTGCGGGTCAATAGCTGCCAATCTTTCAAAAGCGGCAGCGAATCCTCCCACTTCCGGCCTTGATATAAGGATGCATACCATTGCCACAATTCCGAAAACCATAATGATTCCCTGAATAAAATCATTAGTAGCTGTTGCCACATATCCGCCCAGTACCAGATATATCCCGGTGAGTGCGGCCACTATAAACATAACTGTATTCGGATCTGCACCTGTAAATATGGCACTGAACATGGTTCCGAGGCCTTTATAAACTCCGGCTGCATACGGAACCAGGAATATAAAGATTATAGATGCTGCATATAGCTTCATCCGTCTGCTGTTGTATCTTGCGGCAAATAACTCCGGCATAGTCCGGGAATTAAGTGTCCTTGTCATTCTCCGCGTTCTTTTAGCAAGAAAAATCCAGGCAAGCAGGCAGCCGATTATAGCATTTCCTATACCGATCCACATACTGCCTATACCAATATCCCATCCGAACATACCGGCGTAGCCAATAAAAATAACGGCCGAAAAATAAGTGGTCCCGTAAGCAAATGCCGAAAGCCACGGACCCATATTCCTGCCGCCAAGTAAAAATCCTTCTAATGTACCTGCCTTTTTTGTGCTGTAAATACCTACTAAAAGCATTACAATTACAAAAACTACGAGTGAAATCGTTGCAATCAATTGTGTCATAATTATATACCCACCTTCAAAACTACTTTGTGTGTCAAGCACACCCTACACGGTTATTTTACTATATAATTCCTCCCTTGTAAATCCTTAAATTTCTCATTTCTGAGGGTAGATTTTCTCCAGGATCCTGCGATAGCCGTCTGCCCCGTAAATTAAACACTTGTTGACACGGCTGATAGTGGCAGTACTGGCTTTTGTGATGTCTTCAACTTCATTATATGTCTTATGTTCATAAAGCAGTTTTGCGACATGCAATCTTTGCGCAATGGAATGGATTTCATTAATCGTGCAGATGTCTTCAAAAAAACGATAACAGTCTTCTTCTGTTTCAAGTGCTAAAATCGCTTTAAAGAGTTCATCGACCTCTTTATTTTTAAACTTTGACTCGTAACTCATCCTCAAAAACCTCTCCTTATTTCTTCTCCACCGTATGCTTTAATACTTTAATGTCTTACAGTAATTATATCATTATCTTCATATCTTGACAACAGATAATTTTTCCATTAAAATTTATTGTACACAAAGGGAGTAGTTTTTAGTTTATGGTTCAACAATTCGACACAAAGCTGTCTGGCCATGAGCCCACAAGGTAACAAGACTTTGTCATGTATATTCGGGTTTTTCGAGTGTTATGAAAAGTCTCTTTTTTTTATAAAAATGGGAAAGCTATCATAATTAGGGGCTGCTGAACAAACCCAAGATTTAAAAAATACACATATTTTAGCGGAGGTAAAAATGTTTGAGCAACAAAAAATAAATGAAGTTCTGGAGCAGTTTGATGTAAACCGTAATAAAGGCTTATCCGGCGATGAAGCGCAAGCCCGTCTTGAAAAAAACGGTCCAAATGCATTTCAGGAAAAGAAACCGAAAACAAAGCTGCAAATGTTCCTGTCACAGCTAAGAGATCCCATGATCTATATATTGATGGGAGCGGTAGTAATATCTGTACTGCTCCGGGAATTCAGCGACGCAATCATTATAATGGCGGTTATCCTGTTGAACGCTACCATCGGTATGGTTCAGGAATCAAAGGCGGAAAAATCTCTGGAGGCATTAAAAAAGCTATCAAGCCCTACCGCTATGATTCGAAGAGATGGAGCTACTGTAGAAATACCTGCCGCAGATTTAGTTGTTGGTGACATTGTTCTATTAGAAGCGGGCAGAGTTATACCTGCGGATTTAAGGCTGATCAGCACTATTAATATGAAAGTAGAAGAATCGGCTCTTACAGGAGAATCTGTACCGGTTCAGAAGGATGCTGAATTTATCGCTGATGGCGAAGTCACTCTGGGAGATCGTCTCAACATGGCTTATCTGTCGACCAGTGTAGCCTACGGCAGAGGCGAAGGCGTTGTTGTCAGAACCGGCATGGATACCGAAATCGGAAAAATTGCCAGGATGATCAGCGAAAGCGTGGATGAATTAACACCTCTTCAGAAGCGTCTCGGTGAGCTTGGGAAATTGTTGGGAATACTTGCTATTGTACTATGTGTTTTACTTTTTGCAGTTGCTCTCATACAAGGCAGAGATGTAATGGCGATGCTTCTTACCGCTATTGCGTTGGCTGTTGCCGCAATACCTGAAGGTCTTCCGGCTGTTGTAACTATTGTCCTGGCCTTAGGCGTGCAAAGAATGGTAAAGGTCAATACTATTGTAAGAAAGCTTCCTGCCGTCGAAACCCTCGGTTCAGTCAGTATCGTATGTTCAGATAAGACAGGAACACTGACACAGAACAAAATGACAGTAACGAAGTATTATGTAAATGAATCGCTGCAGCAGGTATCAAATCTTGATTATGATACAAATAAACTGTTGGTAGATGGATTTGTCTTGTGTACCGATTCTTCCATTGAAGGGACCTCTCGTTTTGGAGATCCGACGGAACTTGCTCTGCTGGATATGGGCGTTAATGTAAATGTGACTAAACAGTCATTGGAAGCTTCGTCACCTCGTATCAACGAAAAATCTTTCGATTCTGATCGAAAAATGATGACAACTGTACATCAAGATCCTTCCGGCAGGTTGATTTCCTATACAAAGGGTGCTATGGATCGAATTATCGGAAAGTGTGATGAAATCATTATTGACGGAACCGTCAGACCAATCACGGATGCTGATAAAGAAAAAATCGAATCCGCTGCAAAAGAGATGGCTTCTCTGGCTTTGCGTGTTCTGGCTCTTGCCGTTAGATTTGACGATAACTCGGCGGAAGAAGAACACCTTATATTCACAGGCCTTGTGGGAATGATCGACCCGCCGCGCCCTGAAGCTGCAGCTGCCGTTGAAAGATTCAAGGTGGCGGGAGTTGTAACAGTAATGATCACCGGAGACCATATCGATACTGCCTTTGCAATTGCTAAGGAACTTGGCATAGCTGAAAGTGAGGATCAGTGCATAACTGGAGACACCTTAAATCGTATGACCCAGGAAGACCTTAATGCCGCCGCGCCTCAGCTTCGTGTATTTGCACGTGTATCACCGGAAAATAAGGTCATGATAGTCAATGCCTTCCGCTCACACGGTGATATAGTCTCCATGACAGGAGACGGTGTCAATGATGCACCATCTCTGAAAACAGCAGATATTGGTGTTGCAATGGGTATCACCGGGACTGATGTGGCGAAGGGTGCTGCAGATATGGTTCTGACTGATGATAATTTCGCTACTATTGAAAAAGCTATTGAAGAAGGAAGAAATATATATAATAACATAAGAAAATCAGTTCTCTTTCTATTGTCATCCAATTTAGGTGAAATATTCACTATGTTCATAGCGATTGTAGCAGGCTTGGCATCACCTTTAAAAGCGATCCATATTCTATGGGTCAATCTGATCACCGACTCTCTGCCGGGGCTTGCACTCGGTGTTGACTCAGGTGATCCCGACATAATGAAAACTTCTCCCAGAAACCCGAAGGAAAGCCTGTTTGCGCACGGCGGTCTTACAATAATCCTGTTTTTCGGCTTTGTTATCGGAGCAATAACTTTGTCAGCCTTCCTGTTTACACCAATCAATACACTTATGGGAGCGGGACAATCCATAACTTTAGAGAATCTAAAGCTTATACTGTTAGATGAAGGTATCTATACTCAGTCTCAAACTTATGCATTTACGGTATTAGCTGTCTCTCAGCTGTTTAATGCGATCGGAATGAGAAATTTAAACCGTTCGATTTTTCGTTTTAATCATCTGGAAAACAGGATGATGATATTTGCATTTATATTTGGTATCTTTCTGCAGGTAGCCGTTACTGAAATACCATTCCTTATTAATATGTTCGGTACGATGGGACTGAGCTTAAATGAGTGGATGACACTTGTTGCATTATCCACAGCACCGCTTTGGTTCCACGAGCTGTTTGTTTTCATCAGGTATATTAAAAAAAAGAATGCATGATATGAAAACTTTAATGACAAGATAACAAAAATACTCAACTCCATCTTCAGTGAAGTTGAGTATTTATTTTTTTATGATTGTCCGATTATTCGATGTTATCGAATACTTCTTTCATGGCATTGATTAGGCAATTCCTGGTATCGCTCTCCATCTCGTATAAAGGCAGCCTGTATTTCCCGACATTCATATTCATAATATTCATTGCTTCTTTGATCGGGATTGGATTTGTCTCAATGAACAGCGCATTGATAAAGTCCAGGTATTTCAACTGAAGCCCTCTTGCCAGTTCGACATCGCCGTCCAGATATGCCATTGCCATTCGGTGCATGACATTAGGTATGATATTTGCTGCAACAGAGATTACTCCCATTCCGCCTACTGACATAAGCGGTATTATCATATCATCGTTTCCGGAATACATGGCAAAATTATCTCCGGTCAGCCTCGCTATCTTCGATACAAGAGATATGTCTCCGCTTGCTTCCTTTATCCCCACAATATTTTTATGCTGACTCAATACCTTCAATGCATCATAAGTAAGACTGCAGCCTGTTCTGCCCGGTACATTGTACAATATGACAGGAATTGAAACTGCATCGGCAATATCTGTAAAATGGTGAATCATGCCGGCTTTGTTGGTTTTATTATAGTACGGGGTGATTACCAGCAGACCGTCAGCCCCCATCTTTTCATATTTTATGCTCTGTTCTCTTGCAACCATAGTATTGTTGGAACCGCTGCCTACTATGATCGGAATTTTTTTGTTTGCGGTTTTAATGGCAATTTCTACTATTTTATCTCCTTCAGATACTGAAAGAGCCGGTGTCTCCGCTGTCGTTCCTAAAACACATATCCCGTCAGTTCCTTCTTCAATATGCCATAATATTAATTCGCGAAGCTTTTCATAATTTATACTGCCGTCTTCATTAAACGGTGTTATTAATGCAACTACAGATCCTCTTATCATTTTTTTCTCCTTTCTATGACTTACAGGCCAAAGGCTTCACATAGTGCGATGACTGCCTTAATTTTCTCATCTTGGTTAACCGTAACAGAGATTGAGATTTCAGATGTTGTAATCTGATAATAAGTAATGCCTTCTCTTGCTAAGATTGCAAATACCTTGCTTGCTACCCCCGGAGATGTTGCCATTCCGACTCCCACCAGTGAGATTATGGATAGATTCGTCTGTTTTTTCAGTGTAATTCCGTCTAAGATATCACTGTTTTCAATCACTGCATCAAGTTCTTCGGATTGAGCATCCGTGCAACTGAAGGATACTGTGCAAAGGTTATCACCATATATCTGTTTTGAGATCATATCGACATTGATATTGTGATCCGCCATAAGCTGGAAAAGGCTTGCAATCACAATTCCGTCATTTTTCATACCCTGCAATGAATATATAGAGCAATCATCCGATATGCTGATGCCGGTTACAGGCATTTCTTCAATATAAAAAGTATCATTCATGACATATGTTCCCTTTCTTTTATCACTTTCCAACGATTTACCTATATATAACTTTACATTATACTTTTTAGCCAGTTCAACACTTCTCGTTTCAAGTATGGCTGCTCCGCCTGATGCAAGCTCCATCATTTCTTCATATGTGATACGATCAAGTTTTTTCGCTTTCGGATAGATTTTAGGATCAATGCTGAAAATTGCATCCACATCTGTATATATTTCACAATCCCAACCCAATTGTGCTGCGATAGCTACCGCTGTGGTATCAGAGCCTCCTCCCAGGGTAGTAATATCTCCATCTTCACTGATTCCCTGAAAGCCTGCAAGTACAACGACTTTACCTTCTTTCAAAAATTGTTCTGTACGTTCCGTATTGATTTCCTTGATCCGTGCTTTTGAATGCTGATTCGTGGTAATAAATCCGGATTGAAACCCCGTCATTGATACCGCCGGCACCCTCAGGTTCTGTAAAGCAATAGCAAGCAGTGCAACCGTTTTCTGTTCTCCTGTAGCCAACAGCGCATCTAATTCCCTTTTTGGAATATTTTCACCGACTTGTTTAGCCTGGGAAACAAGTTCATCTTTGATGCCGCCCATTGCGCTCGCAACGATTACTATTCCATCGCCTTCTTTTCGAAAGGAAGCAATGTGTTTCGCAACGGCACGGATTTTTTCTATACTGTCTAAACTTGTTCCTCCATATTTTTGCACTACGTTCATACGATTACCTCCTTATCTGTTTCAAAACGTAATTGATCCGTATAGCTTTCTCTTTTTATTACAATACGGGCTTTACCGTCCTTGACAAAAACCACAGCCGGTTTATTTAAGCGGTTATAGTTGCTTGCCATGGAATAACAATAGGCACCCGTTCCGTAAACAACTAAGATGTCACCCGGTTCTGCTTCGGGAAGCATAACATTTTCTATCAGAATGTCCCCCGATTCACAGCACTTTCCGGCAACTGTATATTTGACTGATTTTTTCAATCCCATTTTATTGGCCAAATCACATTCATAAAGGGCATCATACAAAGCTTTTCTGATATTATCCGTCATACCTCCGTCAACAAACAGATAAGATACGTTTGGTGTCCGTTTCATAAATCCTACCCGGTAGAGAGTATAACCGGCTTCAGCTGCAATAGATCGGCCAGGCTCAATCATCAGCTTATGAAGGCATAGATCGTTTGCTTTCAGTTCCGCCTCACATTTTGCAATGATTCTTTGACAGACTTCCCGTATTGACTTCGGTTTGTCATCTTCAGTATAACGGACTCCGAAGCCACCTCCGAGATCAAGGGCTTTAA
The DNA here is from genome assembly GCA_028692105.1 of Eubacteriales bacterium. Lineage (GTDB taxonomy): Bacteria > Bacillota > Clostridia > Peptostreptococcales > Anaerovoracaceae > Anoxybacterium. The sequence continues at coordinate 14,050 of JAQUYC010000028.1, forward strand.
TTTCTATTTTATGTTCTGTTATCAATTTTTTTATTCGCTTTATCATTCTCTCAATCAATGCGTCATACGCCCTGAGATCAAAAATCTGAGAGCCGATATGTGCATGGAGGCCCTCAAAAGAAAGATACCTGCTGCTTTGAAGCAGCCCTATCATTCCCAGTATCAGATTTTCATCATTCAATGCTACTCCGAACTTAGAATCCATATCGCCTGTTATAATGTATTTATGAGTATGAGCGGTTACTCCGGGGTTGACTCTTATCATCACATTCACGGGCTTTTTCATTCGTTCCGCTATATCTACGAGCATTCTGCATTCCATGTCATTATCGACTATGATTGTTTTGCATCCAAGGTTTAGAGCCAATTCCAATTCGTCCCATGTTTTATTGTTTCCATGGAAATAAACATGATCCATTGGGAAGTCCGCATGTGCTGCAATATGAAGCTCTCCGCCGCTTACAACATCCAGCCCGAATCCATACTTTTTCAGCAGCTGAAGCATCGCAATGCAGGTAAATGACTTGGATGCATATATAATCTCGGTTTCAAAGTTATCGGAGCGGAAATGCTCTTTATAGCTCCGGAGTTGCTCCTCTATTGCTGCCTCATCATATACGAAAAGAGGTGTTCCGCAGGCAGACACCAGTTTTTCGCATGATACTCCGCCGATTTCAAGGATACCGTTATTTACTGTCTTGTGCGTTCCTTTTTCTGCTGCTCTATTTATTTCATTGCTTGTTTGATTTAAACCACAATAATTCATCTGTTTGACTCCTCACATTCTGCACTGAATCTAAAAAAATAAAAAAGTCAGTAAGCATCCTTACTGACTCAATAGTATTTTCTTTCCTGTATAAGGCAATATTTATACTATTTACTTTTCGTCATCAAGGATAGCGCATCTACATTCTGTAGACAGTTCCATGGCTATTTACCATGAACCCACCTGGGTATTTATGCCTAAAAACCCGGTTCGGCGAAGGTTACCTCCGATATGAGTCATTACCCGCCGGCTCATCATATCTTCATTTGCTTCGCGACCTCTATCAACAATAATGCATTTAGTTTACTGTATATATTAAATAATTGCAAGTGTTTTCTGCTTTTTTACAAAATTTCACATGCAGAATTATTAATATTTTAACATAAATTCACTTACAGAATTATTAACATTTTAACATAAATTCACAAATCAGTTTACTCAGGCTTCTGACTTGACTAATTTACAAGACTGCTCTATAGTGTCAATGAGCAAAGAAAACCCTAAACAGTATTTATGTTAAAATCCATCCCTCGATGACAAGGAGTTGCTCTCTGATATGAAAAGCTTATTAAAAAAATATCGTCGTGACCTTCATAGTATCCCGGAAATCGGATATGATGTATATAAAACAAAAGCATACATTATGGAACAGCTGCGGCAGTATCGTTGCGAAATAACTGAGTTATGCGGAACTGCCGTCTGCGCTTACTTCCGGTCCGAAATGAAGGATTCTTCGGATTGCAGAGAAACATATACCGTGGCAATTCGGAGTGATATGGATGCACTTCCCATGACTGAGGGAACTGATGCAGCATATGCCTCCATTCATGAGGGTGCAATGCATGCCTGCGGACACGACGGTCACATGGCAATGCTGCTAGCCTTAGCCGGGGAGCTTGATCATACCATGCATACAATCCCGCACAATGTTCTTCTCATTTTTCAGCCTGCCGAAGAAACCATCGGTGGTGCAAAGGATATCTGTGCCTCAGGAATACTCTCCACATATAAGGTAAACAGAATTTATGCATTTCATCTGTTGCCCATGCTTAAAAAACATGCGATAGGTTCGAGGGCTAATGAAATAATGTCGAGGTCCTGTGAATTAGATATAACGATACATGGAAAAAGCTCACATTCTGCCTTTTCGAATCAGGGTATTGATGCCCTTGCAATCGGCTGTGAGCTTGTCATTGAGTTATATAATATGGTTCAGGCAGAGTTACCTGAAACGGAATATCGACTGTTGAAATTTGGAAGAATGAAAAGCGGGTCGGTACGGAATGCAGTCTCTTCATCAACGGTATTGCAAGGAACCCTGCGCAGCTTTCGCGACGATACGTTCCAATTTCTTGGTCGTCGAATTCGGGAAATCTCACAGTCATATGAGAAGAAATATCAATGCAAAATTAATATCAGCCAATCACTTGGTTATCCGCCGGTAATAAATGATCCCGACCTCTTTGAAGAAGCAAAAGTGGCTCTCAGTGAATTTGATTTTCATACTTTCAAAGAACCGTTAATGCTGTCAGAAGACTTTTCCTCTTATCAGCAGCTCATTCCCGGTTTGCTGCTGTTTTTAGGAACCGGCACGGATACCCCTCTCCATAGTAATACTTTCGATTTTGATGAAGATATTCTCGCGACCGGTGTGGAAGCTTATTTGAAGCTGCTTAAATAGAATAGATCAACTCTTTAAAGCAATTTCAGCAGCTCTTTTGCTTTCTCGAGCTGCTGATCCACCTCATCATCAGCAAGCTCCTCCACTTCTATATCAGGCTTGATTCCAACCTTGTGTATTACATTTCCGTCCGGTGAAAAGTATTGCATGATAGTCAGCTTTACTGCGTCGCCATTCGACAGCTGCTCGATACTTTGAATTATACCTTTGCCGTAAGTTGTCGTTCCGATTATTTTACCGGAATTATGGTCCTTGATTGCTCCGGTCACGATCTCTGAAGCACTGGCGGTTCCGCCATTCACAAGTACTATATAAGGCAGTCCGGTCTTGCCCGGTTTTGATTTATAATATTCCTTATTTCCCTGCCGATCCTCGGTATAAGTGACTGTTCCTTCGTCCAGAAGCGCATCGGCAACCTCAATACTGACTTCAACCAGTCCGCCGCCATTGTCCCTCAGATCTAAAATAAGGCCTTGAACACCTTTCAATTCCATGTCTCTCAAATGCTGTTTAAAATCATCCGCCGTCTTTTCTTCAAATGAACTGATCCTTATATATCCGATATTTCCGTCAAGAACCTCTGATCGTACGGTCTGCATTATAATATTTGCACGGGTTATCGTAAATTGGAGCTCCTTCTGGCCCCTTATTACCACAAGGTCTACTTTTGTACCCGGTTTTCCCCTCATTGCAGCTGCCGCCTGGTCAATGCTGCTTCCGTCATAAACTTCACCTTCAACACTTATTATCTTATCTCCGGTCATTATTCCTGCCTTATCTGCAGGCGATCCGTCAATCGGAGACACTACATTAATCAGACCCCTCTCATCAGGCGCAATTGTCACTCCCACTCCCTGGTATTCACCTGTAGTGGAAATCATTATTTCTTCATATTCATCTTTGGAAAGATAAGCGGAATATGGGTCTCCGATTCCCCAAAATAAGCCTTTATAAAGACCTTCCATCAAAGCACTCTCATCTACCGGGACATAATATCTCTCCTGTATATATTTTTCCAGTTCAGCAAGCTTACCGTATTTTTGTTTCATCAGCTTGTAATCTTCATATTCCTCATTTGTTATTGTCCGGTACCCGCCTGATGCCTGGCCGGCCACTAAAACCGAACCGCCTATTGCCAAAGCTCCGACTAACACCGAAACAATTATTACAAAAATAAAGTTACGCTTTTTTATCATGAACATTTTCATTGTCCTCCACGATAGTTAGTTTAACATGTGATAGATTTTAATACAAACTGAATTTTCGTTTCACCGTTCCATGTGTTGATATCAAGATATCCTGACACGTTAATCAAATCGCTTCTTTGAAGGATTTGACTGTAATCCTGCGCTTTTTGAAACAAAACACATGGGATTCCGTTTCCTCTGTTTCTCGATCCAAAAAAACGGACATGCTGTCTGTTATCTCCCATATAATTGATTCCTGTTGGCCTTACTCCTCTTATTTCAATCAAAGGCCTTTCATTCCCGCAGCCGAAAGGAGCCAGTCTTTCCAACTCTGATACAAGATTCAGATCGATATTTTCTTCTTCCACAACAAGGTCAACAGGCAAGTCGAAATCAAATAGAGCAGTATTCTCACGATAGAGATTTTCTATATCCCGATTCAGACAGGTCTTGAGTTCTGACAGATGATCAGATTTCATCAATAATCCGCAGGCCTCCGAATGTCCGCCAAACTTTGCAAATAATGCTTCATATTTTTTAAGGCTTTCATAAAGGTTCAATCCTCTTATGCTTCTCCCTGTTCCCTTAAGATAGCCGTCCTTACTTGATTCTGTCAGGATTATGGTTGGTTTCCCAAACTCATCTTTAATTTTGCCTGCAACAATACCGGCAATGCCTTCATGCACATCCTTCGAAGCAATAATGCAGAACAAATCCTCTTTCATCTCTTCTTCAACGATTTTCTTACACTTCAGGAAGGCTTCTTCCTGTAATTCTTTTCTTTCTTTGTTATTTTGAATTAAAACAGCCGTATGCTTCTCAATTTTTTCTCTTTCCAATGATATCAGAAGTTCAACTCCTGTTTTAGCATCCAATATCCTCCCGGCAGAATTTATATGCGGCACTATAATATATGCAATATAATCTGAATTTATCTCACCTGCAGGAATACCGGCTTCTTCCATGAGCCGTTTCAAGCCCGGACGTTTTCTGCTGTTCAGCTTTCTCATTCCGTATTTTGTTAACGTTCTGTTTTCATCGACGAGAGGAACGATATCTCCGATCGTTGCTAATGCGACTAAATCAAGCACGCCGGAAAGGATCGATCCGGGAAGTCCCGATTTGCGCTGAATTGCCTGTGCCAGCTTAAATGCCACACCGCAGCCTGCCAGTTGTTTAAACGGATAGAGACAGTCTTCTTGTTTTGGATTGATCAAAATACATTCAGCCGGTCTGTCGCTGATATTATGATGATCGGTTATTATAAACTCTATTCCGATACTCTTACCATATTCCACTTCCTCATACGATATACTTCCACAATCAACAGTAATGATAAGTCCCGCACCCTCTTTTTTTATTATATCAATTGCATCCTTGTTAAGTCCGTAGCCTTCATCAAAACGTGAGGGTATATAATAAAAAAGATTATCGGTGAGATGCGATAGTATCTGTATAAGAAGGCTGACGGATGTCACTCCGTCAGCGTCATAGTCCCCATAGATACAGATTCTGCGATTCTGTCTTATTGAAGACAATAGAAGATCCACCCCCGCTTCCATATTTTTCAGCAGGAATGGATCATATGTTTTGGTTGGTTTATCTGACAGGAATTCAAAGATTTCTTCCTCTTCAGTAATTCCTCTGTTCTCTAAAATTTTGCGTATCAATGGATGAATTTTATTCATAATATAACGCCTCTGCAGTAGATTTCCGTTGTACTATACTATACGTGGCAGACAGCATTTTCAACTCTTTATAGCCACTTTTTCGGATCCTGGTATTTTCCGTCGACACGCACTTCAAAATGGATGTGAGGGCCTGTAGAGTTGCCTGTGGAGCCTGCAAGAGCGATAGTCTGGCCTTTGGAGACCACATCACCAGTTTTTACCTCAAGCTTGCTGTTGTGTGCATACAAGGTAACAATCTCACCGCCGTGATCTATCATAACCACATTGCCATAGCTATTGTTCCAACCGGCTTTGATAACAGTCCCTCTGTTGGCTGCCATGACTTTGGAGCCCGAAGCTGCTCTGATATCTATACCTGTATGTAATTTATTCACCTTCAGGATAGGGTGAAAACGCATTCCAAAATCAGATGTGACATAGGTACTGACGCCCGGCCAGGCAAATTCACCGCCTGTGTACGCACCATCTCCCTGCAGTCTTCTGATTTCCTCGATCAAACGATCAGCTTCAGCATTGAGTGCGTCGATTTGGGCTTCCAGTTCTGCATTGCTTTTCGCGACCTCGGTTTTCAGATGTGCAACCTGCCCCCGATTTGTCTGAAGTGAAGCCTGTCTTTCGGCTTCTCTCTGCTTTTCCGACTGCAGCATAGCCTGTAATGATTCTAATTCCTTTTTCTGGAGTTCTATTTTATTACATTGTTCTTCCATGATTTTAAGTACTTCTACATCATAATCATATATCTTTTGAATCATGTCCATGTTTGACATGAAATCTGTTATGCTTTCCGACCCAAACAGAATCTGTACCAAGCCTGTATCACCGTTTTTATACATAGCTCTCAGACGTTTCTTAAGGCTGTCGTTCTGTTCTGCTGTTTCCGCCTCAGCAGCTACGAGATTTGCTGCAACAACTGCGATATTCTGTTCTGTCTTATTGATATCCCCCTTGATTTCCGCAATTTCTTTTTCCGTTGCATTGATCTTGGATTCCAGATCTTTGATTTGATCGCTCAGCTGTTTTTCTTTCTTTTTGCCTGCATTAAGCTCTGACTGCGTCTTGTTAATCTTGCTGTTGATGTCGTTCAATTCCTCCTGCTCGTCAGCATAGGTCACGCCTATTGTAATTACAGAGGCGCATAACGCAAAAATTAAAGCATATGAAATAAGTTTCTTCACTATGTACTCCCCCCCTAATCCCTTATGTATCCAAGAATCTTCTCATTGAAATAATACTGCCGCATGCACCGATGCTTATGCCTAAAGCAAGAAATATCCAGATCAGATGGCTGACAAGAAAATCACCCGGAACCATAGTAGTAGAAAGCATGACGAAAACATCCGGTCCTATCAATTCTGATATTTTATAATAAATATAACTGATGATACCTGCTGAACCCAATGCTGACAGGATTCCAATAAGTATGCCCTCAATCAGGAAAGGTCCGCGGATAAACCAGTTTGTAGCTCCTACGTATTTCATAATGCTTATCTCCCGTTCACGGGCAAGCACTGTAAGCTTCACGGTATTTGATACAACGACTACTGATACAATGATTAAAAACAGGATCACTACCAAGGCACCGATCTGTACGAATCCCGTGATTTTCATCAATTGATCGACTGTATCCTTGTAATACTTGATGTCCTCGA